>JAEESW010000008.1 GCA_016290135.1 bacterium | reverse complement strand
CGAATTGTCCGAGTTCCCTCTCCGTGATGGTGCAGAAATAAACTCCGTTTCCGTCAAATTTAGGCAGAACTTTTTCCTCTTCGATTTTTTCCAGAATTTCTGGCGTTACTTTCGATGCAACCGGTTTTAGCGGCAAGGGTTTGCGGCTAAGTTCTTCTTCCGTTGCAGGTTCTAACGGACAAATATTATTTTCTTTACAGTAACACTCCCAGTCACGCATGATTGCAAAAGTTCTGCCTATTTCTTTCCACAAATGCCATTTCCCCCAAAAAACATTATAGCCCATCAATTTTATTGAATCAGTCGTAAAATTGTTTCCTGTCTGGCAGTATGTTTTCTGTTTGTCAAAACGGTAAAAACAGCCGACGTCGTCATTCGGATCTGATTCAATATAAACAACTCGATTCCCGTTCAGCATGCTGGGACCAAACAAACTTGCCTGAGGTCTGCTTTTTTCAACTTGATGTTCGGTATATTTGGGATTATTCAAGTCTTTCAGATCAACTTCAACAAAAGTCGGTGTTCCGTAAACATTATAGACAACACGGTATTCATTATCAATGTCGATTCTCGGACTGTGACCAAGTTCTTCATTGCCGGATTCATCTTTGCGGTTGAGTTTAAAACATTCGTCAATGTGTGTTGGCAGTTCACGCAGGTTGCAGTAATAAAGTTCGCGGTTGTTCGTGATAAAAGTCAGATGATCACCTACAATATTGCCTTCTCCGGCAGAGTTGTTTATGCCGCGAAGATAATGCCATCTCCAATCTTTGGATGAAGCATACATGGTTCGATTGTCAGACAGGCGCAGTAAGACCCAATTTTTTCCTGCAAACGGCGGATTTGAGAATTTTCCGTAATTTGCGTTGATCAGTTCATAAAAATAACCATTGTCTGTTTTTAATATGGAAACAGTAAAAACTTTGTAAGTTTCAGGGTTGCCGGCACTGTCGTAAACTTCTGTAATATAGCGGCCTTCGTTGAACGACAGATATCTTGACATGCCGATACTCGAATATTCGTCTTTCTCAGGGTCATACTCAACTATCCGGCTGTCATAGTTCTGAAACCGCATTCCGGCAACACCGTCAGACATGCCGTGTGTCCATACTGTCCCCATACTTACCTTAAATCCGTTGACTGTTAGCAGACGATCACAACTGCTGACGAAAGTATCTAAAGTTTCTTTTGTTTTTGCGTGCATATCAGGCAGTTTACACGGCCACGGGTAACAGGAACGTGACTTTGTCTGGTTCGGATCTTTTTCCTGATCTTTCAAATAATTTTGATAAACTTCCCAGTTGTCCCATTCCCAGATGTTACGGACACACTGCGGATCATTTTCAGTCGGCGTGTCGCAGCCGGGGCGGCAGAATGTCGGTTTACCGTTTGCATCCTTGAAAGGAAAGGGTGTTTTGATCGTGTTTTCGTTGTAGCGAAGATCAAGACATTCCACTTTTTCTGGTGTGTCGGAATCTGCATCCTCACCAGAATCATCAATAATCTCTGATTCTTGAGAGTCTGAATCATCGTCAGTAATGGTTTCCGAATCATCAGAATCGGGAAGAACGTCGGTGTCGTTTTCAGATTTTGATGAGGAGCAGGAAACCAAGAAAATCAATCCCAAAACACCTAAAAATAGTCTTAAATGGATTGGCATTTGAACCTCCTGAGAATTATTATGTAAAATCCTGTTAAATAGTTTAATTTTTATTCAGTTTGCGTCAAGTGAAAAAACGGGTAATTATAAGAAAAAACAAAAATTTTTGGTTCTAATTTTGCCAAAAATGTTGAAGAAAAGTATTCTTCAAACAGCCCGATTATTTCCTGAGCAGCCTTGCGGTCGCGATGTTTCCGCCTCCGATGACTGCGACATGGCCGTTTGTCTGGCAAGTTTTTGAAAAGAAATTCTTAGAAATAAATTTTAGACAAACAGCTTTGAACAGCCGTCGGATCTGCTGCCTCGGTATATTTTCAGTGTATCTTCACCCAGCTTTTCCGAGTGATTCAAGCTGAAGGAGTTTTCAAAAATATTTTTAGTTTCTTCATCAAAAAGAGGAAGTCCCGTTCCGAAGGTTTTGGGAGAAACTATGAGCTGCATTTCATCGATCAGAGCTTCTTTCAAAAAGGCTTTCACAAGGTCGGAACCGCCTTCGAGAAGGATCGAATTTATTTTGTGTTCCGCGAAAAGTTGAGTGAGTGCCTCTTTGAGTGAAGATCCGCTTTCCAAAATGAGCGGTTTTACCCCTTGGGCCTTGATTTCATGCACCTTTGGAGAGGTTGTGACGATTATCGGCGAGCGTTCCATGATTTTTGCATTCAAATTCAATGAAAGATCGCGGCTGAAAATGACCGGCTGCGGGTCGAAACCCTCTACGAGCCTGACCGTAAGCATAGGATCGTCGATGTTCACGGTTTTTGCGCCGACTGCGATAGCCGTGTGTCCGCTTCTTAATTCGTGGACATATTTTTGAGTCTCAAGTCCAGTAATGACGCACCTTTCTCCCACCTTATCGGTGATAAATCCGTCGCTGCTGAGGGCTATTTTTGCCGTTACCCACGGAAGAGCAGTGCGGACACCTTTGAAAAAGAAGCGGTTTATCTCTTCGACCTCATCCGCGAAACCCTTTACCAAAAGGGCTTTCACGCCGTTTTGCTTCAGAAAATCCATTCCTCCGCCGGCTTTTGCGTTTTCTTCCTCTTTTGCGACGAAAACTCTTTTGATACCCGCTTCCAATATAGCTTTCGCGCATGGCGGAGTCTTTCCGTAGTGGTTGCAGGGCTCAAGCGTTACAGCCATGTTGAGACCATCAGCTTTAAAACTGATCTTTCGGAGCGCGTCGGCTTCGGCGTGGTCGGAACCGTATTCCTGCGTCCAGCCTTCCGAAACAATTTTACCGTCATCATCAAAAATGACAGCTCCCACTTTCGGATTAGGATAAGTCTTCACCGTCGCCTTTTTTGAAAGCCCGACAGCACGCATCATCATCTCAAAAACGATATTTTCCGGAATTTCCGCCAACTCTTTTCCCTCAGCAAACAAAAGCCGCAAACTTTTACGGGAATAAAAGGATGTGTCAAATTTTTAAAATTTTTAATTATATATATAATCCCTCGTTTTATTGTCTTTTTTTTGGAGGAAACAATGCCGGCTTTTCTTAAGATCCTCGCAATCATGCTCTGCGCCATGCTGATCGCATGCGGCAGTTCGTCAGATGAAGAAAACGAAATACCTGACGGGAACTTGCCGCCGGAAGATTCCGACATTGTTCAGCCTGATGAAGATCCTGATTCAGATCCGGACAAAGACACAGAAGAAGACAGCGAGATCGTTGTCTCAGATGATGATTTTGAAGAAAACGACGATGAGACACCTGATGAAGAGGGCGATTTCGAGGAACTTCAGACAGGCGGGATCTATATTTTTTCAGATTTCGACGGATCGGGAAACGCAAAATCGAGAAACATTCTGGGTAACGGCGGATTCTTGGGCTTTTCCATGTTTTCCCTCGGTGAAAAATACTGGGCAGTGAGTGCGATACATGAGTCGATCCCCGCTTTCGACTGGGACAATGCGACCGGCAGACTCTACATTTTCGAAAAAGTGAAAAAGGTCGAAAAACTTGAAGATGCAGCTTTCGTCCTGAACCACCCCGATAAAACAGTGCAGGCCGGCTTCGGATACACCGCGGCTGGTCCGTGCGACATAAACGGCGACGGTCTCGATGATCTGGCCGTTTCTTCGCATCTCACCTCCTTCGGAGAGCTTTATGCGGCGGGCGAGATCGTCATTTTTTACGGCACTTCAGACGGCTGGAAAGAAGAAGCTTCCTCTATTTCACGCCTTTCATCAAAATATATACAGAAAGCCGACAGCATGAGCCAGTCTCTTGCCTGTCTCGACTACGACGGTGACGGTTTTGCAGATATTTTTGCAGGCGGACAGAACGCAGGTCCCGAACTTGCAGGCGGCGGAAGTCAGGGAATGGTCGCATTTTTCAAAGGAACTTCCGCAGGTCTTTCCGAGAACGAAAGCTGGGTACTGCTTCCCGAAGTCGAGGAAAACAAGCAGTATTTCGGCAGTTCGATGCTTGTCCATGACTTCAACGGAGATTCCAAACCTGATCTGGCAGTTTCAGGCTGGGGTTTGAAAGAAAGCAGAAATTCTGCAAATTCAGGCGGCGCCTACATTTATCTGAGCGGCACCGAATGGCAGAACGGAGCAACTTACAAAATTTTCGGTGAAGCTGATTCGCAGTTTGGCAGCGCGCTGAAAATCATCGAAACCGGCGGCAAAAAATATCTTGCAGTCTTAGCCACAAAAGACAAAAACTACGGAACGGTAAACTTCTACGATCCCGCTGAAAACTTCGCTGAAAGAGGCCGTTTTTCGTTCCCGTCGACATTTTATTCAGAGAACGGAAGCATTTCCGATTTCGACACGATAAAGCTCTCTGCCGACACCGATCTCATCGTTATCGGCGGCAAATACTTCGGAAACGGCGGTATGACTTACTGCGCAACAATAAACAACAAAACGATCTCGGAGCCCGAAGCGTGCAGATTCCAGCCGGCAACACCCGAAGGCGGCTTCGGGAACAGCGTTTTCAACAACAAGAACGGCGAAATAGTCGTAGGAATGCCTGAATATATCCACAAATTCTAAGGTCTTATGGGAAACGGCAGATTTTTCTACTCACGTAATTTCGTCGGTTCGTTCGCACACGGACTCCACAGGCGGATCTACCGCTATTTTTTCAGGAAATTCGATGTGGAAATTCCCGATCCTGCCGGTTTTGAAGCACTGAAAAACAAGGACGAAAACGACAAGAAGCGCCTTAAGATCTACATTTCGGGGCGCAACAGCAAGATCGAACAGTTTCTTTTGAACGGCTTCATGATCGAAAACGGCATCACTCCGCCGACCCACTCTTTCGGACCGAAGACCCGTTTTTTCAGGCCGCTCGGCGAACTTTGGATGTTGTTCATTTCCCTTTTCAGGTCGTCGATAATCAAAGACAGGTTCATCGAATCGCTCTACATTCCGGTCGATTCGCCCGAAGAACTGAGCATCGATCCGGTTTTTGCCGAAGTTTACCGCAAACTCAGGCATCAGGAGGCGACTTTAATTCCCGTCATCACGCTGTGGGATAAAAATTTGGACAAAAAACACCGCTGGGAGTGGATAAACCAGCTCATCGGCCGCTACAACTTCTGGTCGACCTCGTGGGAACTTCTCATGTTCATGCTGAAACGAAGGAAACTGACGCTCAGGATCGGCATTTCGTCGTCGGCAAAACTCGAAGATTCGGAAGAAATTTTCGTCCATAAACTGTGCGACCTGATGGACATATCAAAAAGAAACGTCGTCGGAGCGGCGCTCAAAAACTGGCTCGACCTCAAAAACGAAACTCTCTTCAAAATGGAGCTCGACTCAAAAGAGGAAAAGCGCTCGGCAATAAAAACGATGAAGTCGATGTCATCGGAATACAGCCCGCTTTACGCCGAGATCCTCTCATATTTCCTCGGGAAAATATTGAACGCACGGTTTTCCAGATTTGTCTATTCCAGCAATGAGATCAATGACTTATGCAAACTGTGCGCACTTCCCGAGACCAACACCGTCTTCGTTCCGACCCACAAAAGCTACTTCGACTACCTGATCCTCAACTACATTCTTTACCGCGAAAAAGTTACAGTCCCGCTTGTTGCTGCAGGAGACAACCTCGACTTCTTCCCGCTCTCGCCGGTCCTGCGCAAAATGGGGGCCTTCTTCATCAGGCGTAAGATCAAAGACGATGAATTTTATAAAAAGATCCTCACGACCTACTTGGAACAGATCCTCACCGCAGGATACAACATCGAATTTTTCATCGAAGGAGGCAGATCGAGAAGCGGAATGGTGCGCTCTCCGAGGACCGGAATGCTCAAAATGCTTGCCGAGATCACGAAGACGACGAACAGAAAGCTCTACATCGTGCCTGTCTCGATAACTTACGAAAAACTCAAGGAAATAGAGGATTACAACCGGGAGAAACACGGCGTTAAGCAACCCGAATCGGAACATTTCCTCAAAAAAGTCTTCACACTTTTCAGAGCCGACTACGGCCCCGTCTATGTCAGATTTTCGCAGCCGATCATGCTGAACACGAAATTCACCGAAGAGACGGCGCTCAGGATCGCCGAAGTGCAGGAAAAATCGTCGGTCATCAGTTTTTCAGCGATATTTTCGGCTGTTTTCATGGCATTTGAGAGCCTTACGATAAAGGATCTGATCGAAAGAATGGAGCGGACAGTCGAGATCCTGCACACTCTTCCCGGCATCGAAACGGCTTACGCACTGAACAACCTCGATGTTAACTGCTCGAAACTCACATCTGCGCTTCTCAAGAAGGGAGCCTTGAAGCAAAAGAGCAAACATCACGAAGAAAATCAAGAACTTACGATATCGAAAGATTTTATAGCCGAATTTTCTTTCTACAAAAATTCAGCCGCATTCGCGTTTGCGCCCTTCTTCTGCGGGCTCTTCAGGGAAACTGAACTTTACTCTTTTGTCAGTGAATTTCTGGAGAACACGATCATGGGCTACTACGAATCGCTTTATGCGGAAGATCCGGTCGATGTCTCTACTCTGCCCGACTGGTTCAAAACGATGCTGCAGAAATTTTTCGAGGACAAATTCGCAATTTTGGGCAAGATCCTTGAACTTATCCCGAAACTCAATCTTTTTGCAGAGAAAGACCTGCGCCACACGGCGATAGTCCAGCGGCTCATTCCCAAAATCTCGGCTGAAATACCGTCAGCCACGGCCGATGAAATCTATGAGATGCTCTTCTTCCTCGAAAAAAAGAATGTCTTAACGGACAATCTTTCAAGTTTTGACGGAACTACCGCACAGGAATTTCTAAACAAGATCGATATGCTGAAAGAAAAATCTACCAATTGATGAGTTTGGCGCCGTATTTGTCCTTGAATTCGCCGCAGATTATGAAGATAAGGTCGATTACCCAGCCGATTCCGAAAACGCCGGCCGTGCAGAGCCAGATAAGCCCCGTGCCGATCTTTCCGACATAGAATCTGTGAAAACCGAATTCACCGAAAAAAGCGCACAAAAGCAGTGCTGCGAGACGGCTTTTTGACGACATGGCTTACTCCTACTTCAGCATCTCGTCGCCCGAGAAGTCGCGGTAAAGGGTGAGCTGGTCAAGGATGAAATCGTATTCGTGAGAGTTGTCGACGATGATCTCCGACAAGATCTTGCCGAGACCGCTGCCGATCATGTAGCCCTGGCCGCACATGCCGGTCGCAAGGAACATGTTTTCGACTTCTTTCGTTTTTCCGACGATCGGAAAACCGTCCGGAGTCATCGGGTAAAGACCTCTCCACGTCCTTCTGATGCGGATATTGCGGAGTCTCGGATAGAGCGAAAGCATTCTTCCGACTACCTGCGGCATAAAGTTGCTCGTGTTGTCGATATCTGTCCCTTTGATCGAAGGTTTCGGTGTGATGCAGAAAACGAACTGGCCTTCGTAGTTCTGGTAGAAGTAGTAGTTGAGCGAGATCGCGTCGGGTCTGATGTCGACGACCATGGGACGGAGGAAGTATTCGACCGGCTCGGTGATACCGCCTTCGTGGCAGTCAGGATAAACGGGAATGTCCACTCCGCACATTTCACCGATCTCGCGGCTGAAAGGACCTGCAGCGTTTATGATGAGGTCAGCGCAGTAGGTGTCCTTGTCGGTTTTGACTGAAACGATCTTTCCCCCTTTGACTTCCATTGAAACGACTTTTTCGTGGAAGTTGAACTCAGCTCCGCACTCTCTTGCGAGCTTGTAGAAAGCACCTGTCGTCTTGAGCGGGGAAGCGCTTCCGTCGTTGGGCGAGAATGTTCCGCCTCTAAGCCCTTCGGGGCGTATTCCGGGAACTCTTTCCTTGATTTCGTCAGCCGAAACCCAGTCGATATTGAGCCCCATGCTCTTCTGGAGCTTGAGGAGCTCTTTCAAATTTTTCTCGGTCTGTTCTTCGAAAATCGGGTAGATGTATCCGCCTTCGACCCAGTCGACGTCGATTCCGTGATTTTCCTTCATGTGGCTGATCTCGTTGATCGAAACGGCACATATCTTGATCTTCGCAGGATCGCTGAATGTCGCTCTGAGTCCGCCGATAGCAGCTCTGTTCTGGCCTCTTCCGGTCGATGCGTTCATTTCGATGACGCACACTTTCTTTCCTTTTTTAGCAAGGTTGTATGCAAGCGGAGTTCCGATGCTGCCTGCGCCGATTATGAGAATATCATAGTTTTTCATCTAATTTTCCTCCTCGTTGACAATTGCGTACATTGGAGTTTCGACGGTGAGCGGTCTCTTCCTTCCGGGAGTTACTTCTTTCCAGTCTACGCCCGCCATCCTGAAGATCATCGGCATGAGGACGCTGCATGTCTTGCTGCCGCATGCGCCCATCCCGACTCTGATCTGCTTGAGCTGGTTGACATCTCTTACTTTGTTTTCCTTAATGAAATCAACTATTTGTTTAACATCAACATGCTCACAGCGGCAAACTATGCTGTTTTCAGGAGCGTAGGTGAAATCGGGTTTGGGAAGAGGTTTAGTGATCTCTTCGCTCTGGTATCTGATTCCGGCGATATCCGCGACATTCGCAGCTGAGACGCTGAGAGTGACGAGAGTCGTCTTGTACTTTTTGTTGTAAGCGGTCTTGATGACGGTTCCTTCTTCAAGGAAAATTCCATCGATATCGGTGAGCGGAAGTTTGTCGCCCTCTTTGAAATCGCAGTTGAATTCATAAGGAAGAACGATCTCGGCCTTCGTGTCGTCGACTTTCTTTGCAAGGGCGATCGCAAGGCCCGGGCATGCAGCAACGCACATTCCGCAGCCGATGCACTCGCCGTCGAAGTAAGGAGTATCCATGATCGTGCCGGTATCACCTTTGAGTTTGATCGCCTTTTTGGCGCAGACTGTGGTACACGGGTTGCACGGGATCTCCTGGAGACAGCTGAATTTCGGCTGGAATTTCGCCGTGATGACCGGTTTTTCCGGCTCTTTCGTGTTTCCAGGTCTCGATTTGAGTACCGCCGCCTTTTTGAGCCAGCTTTCATCGATCGCAGCATCTGTTCTGCCGAGAGCCGCCGCCATCTTTCTGCCGGTGATCTTGCCGCCGAACATAGCCGAAGAAGCCTCAGCGATCTCGTCGCAGTCTCCGGTCTTCATTACGTTGAATTTATACTGGTCAGCCAGCGTATAAAGCTCGTCAGCCGAGCTCAGGCCTACCGCGACAAGGAGCGTATCGACCTCGTAGGTCCTCGCCGTTTCGAGTATCGGATTCCATTTTTCATCGACTTGAGCGACTGTGACTCTCTCGACTTTTCCGTCGCCTTCAGCCGAAATCACCGTCGTGCTGAGATATATCGGAACGCCCATCCTCTTTATTTTGTCGGCATGGACTTTGTAGCCGTTGATCTTGGGAGCGATCTCAACGATGGCTGCGACTTCGATACCAGCCTGAAGAGCGTGGTAAGCGCCGATAAGACCGACGTTTCCGCTTCCGATGATGAGTATTTTCCTGGCAGCTTTGACAAGGTCGCGGTTTACAAGCGTCTGGAAAGCGCCTGCGCCGTAAACGCCCGGAAGGTCGTTGCCTTTGAAAAGGACTGACTTTTCTCTTGCGCCGCTTGAAAGGATAAGTCCTTTGAAGTCAACGAGGACATAGTGTCTGTTTTCAACGAAAAGACCCGCCTTTTTGTCTTTGAAAACGCCGATAACGCTTGTTTCGGTGTATATTTTGACGTTTTTGAAGCTTCTGACTTTCTCTTCGAGGATGTGTGCGATGTCAACGCCGCGCGTTCCCGCAAAGCAGTCTTCCTCGCTGCCGAAGAATTTGTGTGTCTGGAGCAGCAGTTTTCCGCCGAGGCGTGCCTTGTCGTCAACTAAGATCACGTTGAAACCGAGCTGTGCAAGTTCGATCGTCGCGTTGAGGCCGCTTGGTCCGCCGCCGACAACGAGAACATCGCAGCTTTCGTTGCGTCTTTCGGTGTGTCCGACAGGTCTGTCGTCTTCGGCAAGTCTGGGGACACCGTTGAGAGTTTCGATCTTCATTCCCGCTTTGAGAGGGGTGATACACGATTTCTGAGGCAGTCCGTCAATGATCACCGTGCACTGGCTGCACTGGCCGTTTGCGCAGAAAATACCTTGCGGAGCGTTTCCGTGTCTGTGGACTGAAAACTGTCTCACGCCGTTCGCGAAAAGAGCGGAACTTACCGCCTCTCCTTCGTAACCGGTCATCTTCCTGCCGTCGAAAGTAAATTCGACAACTTTTTGACCCTGAGGAACTTCAAGGACGGGATGTTTTTCAATTCTTGTCATGATTCCACCTATTCCAAAATTAAAGAAACGAATAATGCGCGAGGATAAATCTTAGCTTAAAAATGTCAAGGAATAAGTCGGCGGCAAGTGAGCATTTTTTGTCGGGATACAGAGCGAGGTCCAGCGAAAATCATCAAAAAAACGGCGGGAGATCCGGTTTCGGCCTCTGCGTCAGACATCATTTTAGTGAAAAGTTGACTTTTCCATACAGTTTTAATACTTTCCCACCAAGTTCATCCGACGAATGAGCCGGATGTTTATATATATTTTTCCCGGAGGAGCCGTAAGGCTTTTATATAATTGGAAAAATCTGATCTGCGCAGAGATGTTCTGGCACTCAGGAAAAAGTTGAGTGCCGAAGAGATAGACCTTCTGAGTCAAAAAATCGTCAATCGTCTGATTTCTTTGGATATTTTTAAAAATTCCAAGATCATTGCGCTCTATGTTCCGATAAAAAACGAGGTAGATCTGATGGCTCTGCTTGAAGTAAAAGGCAAGCGTTTTGTCTTTCCCAGAGTCGAAAACGGAACGAAAAAACTCGCTTTTTACGAAGCGGCATCCTTGGACAATTTTGAAAAAGGAAGTTTCAACATTCCTGAACCGAAGACGACTCTCAACAGGACAGGCATCGAAAATATCGATCTTTTTCTTGTTCCCGGGGTCGCTTTTTCGGAAAAATGCGAACGCATCGGCTACGGCGGCGGTTTTTACGACTCGACGCTCAAATATAAAAACAAAAATGCACGGACTCTCGGAGTCGCTTTTGACTTTCAGATCGTCGGAGAAGGTTTTTCCGAGCCTTTCGACGAATCTCTGGACGCAGTCGCAACTCCGGAGAGGTTTATTATAAACAGTTAGAAAAGGAGAACAAAATGCTTAATTCAATAATTTTTCTTATTATTGGAATTTTGCTCGGTGCCGCACTTTGGGCGATGTCAAGATCGCTCGTTTTCAAAGAAAAAATGGAAAAAGCCAACAAAGAACTCAGCAACGCTAAAGACGAAGCTGCAAAAGTTGTGAAAGAGGCCGAGATCAAGGCACAGGAAATCGTTCTTGAAGGCAAAAAAGAGACAGAAAATTCAAAAAACGAACTTCTGAAGGAGTTCAAAGAGCGCGAAAGAAGGCTCAACAAACGCGAGGAACAGCTGACCCAGCGCGACGAACTCAACATCGTCAAAGAGAAAGAGCTTAAAACTATTGAAAAAAAGCAGAAAGACGACGAGATCTTCTTAGACAAGCAGCGTGTTCAGCTCGAGGAAAAGCTCACCGAGGTCAATACCGAGCTTGAAAGGATCGCCGGAATGACCCAGGACGAGGCGAAGGAAGTACTCATCCAGAAAATAGAAGACGAGGCTAAACACGACGCCGCAAAAAAGATCAAAGCGATCGAAGACGCGATGGTCGAAGATGCCGAAAAGAAGAGCAAAGAGATCCTTTCGACCGCGATCCAGCGCTATGCGGGCGAATATGTCGTTGAAAACACAGTCACGACCGTCAGCCTTCCGAATGACGAGATGAAGGGCAGGATCATCGGCCGCGAAGGAAGAAACATCCGCGCGATCGAATCGGTAACGGGTGTTGATCTCATCATCGACGATACGCCTGAAGCAGTAGTCATCAGCAACTTCAACCCGATCAGACGTCAGATCGCATCCCTCACGCTTCAGAAACTCATCGCCGACGGCAGGATACACCCCGGCAGGATCGAAGAAGTTTTCGATGCATGCACGAAAGAAGTCTGGAAAGCTATCAAAGAAGCCGGCGATCAGGCTGTTTTTGACCTCGGGATCCACAAGCTCCATCCCGAACTCGTTCTTCTTGTCGGTCGTCTGAGATACAGAACGAGCTACGGCCAGAATGTCTGGAAACACTCTGTTGAAGCGGCTTTCCTTGCAGGGGAGATCGCGGCTGAACTCGGCTGCAGCGCAAACAGCATCAAAAACGCGAAACGCGCAGGACTTCTTCACGATATCGGAAAAGCAGTCGACCACGAGATCGAAGGGAGCCACGCTTCGATCGGTGCGAAACTTGCGGAAAAATACGGCGAGCAGCACAGGATCGTCGCTGCGATCGCGGCTCACCACGGCGAAGTAAAGCCTGAGACCGTTCTTGACTTCATCGTTTCGGCGGCTGACGCACTCAGCGGCGCAAGACCCGGAGCAAGAAGAGAGATGGCCGAGGCTTACGTTCAGAGACTTGCAGACCTTGAAAATATCGCAAACTCCTTCCCGGGCGTCGACAAATCGTTCGCGATCCAGGCAGGACGAGAGCTCAGAGTCATGGTCGATACCGAAAAAGTCAATGACGAAAACGCTTACACCCTTGCGACAGACATCGCGAAAAAGATCGAGACCGACCTTTCATATCCGGGTCAGATAAAAGTCATCGTCATCAGAGAAACCAGAGTTATAGCAACCGCGCAGTAAAATGACGTTCAGTATCCTCGCTTTAGGCGACATCGTAGGCAGACACGCAAGAAATTTCGTAAAAGAGAATCTGCCTAAGATCATTGAAAAAAATTCGGTAGATCTTGTAATTGCAAACGGAGAGAACACTTCCGGCGGAATGGGACTTTTGGAAAAGCACGCAAACCTTCTGCATTCATGCGGAGTTGACGTCATAACTTCGGGAAATCACATCTGGAACAGAAACGAGATCTATTCATTCATCGACAGAACGCCTTACGTCCTGCGTCCTGCAAACTATCCGGACGATCTTCCGGGAAAAGGCTCTGTCGTGATGACTCACGAAAAAACGGGGATAAAAGTCGGTGTTCTCAACCTTTTGGGAACAGTCTTCATGCCCCCTATCGACTCCCCTTTCAAAAAAGCTCTGAGCGAGATCGAAAAACTGCGCTCTGACGGTGCAGACATAATCGTTCTCGACTTTCACGCCGAGGCGACCGCCGAAAAAGAGGCATTCGGGCTCTATCTTGCCGATAAGATCGAACTTTTCTTCGGCACTCACACCCACGTCCAGACTTCCGACGAGAAGATCATAAACGAAAAGATGGGCTACATCACCGATCTCGGCCGCTGCGGTTCATTCTTTTCAGTCATCGGTTTCAACGAAAAAGAGAGCATCACGGGATACCTCTCGAACATTCCGCAGCATTTCGTTCCGGCAAAAAACGACATAAGGATCGAAGGGATCATCGCCGATTTTGAACTTGATCCGGCAAGATGTGCCGCTATCAAAAGGATCAGATTTTAGATCTAATTCTTTATCTCTTTAAGCAAAAATTTGAGTGTTGAGACGTTCGCTCTGTTATAGACATCGGTCCCGCCGCCGATACCGGCCGTGTAGGGAACGAAATGTTCGAAATAGGACATGTTGAAAGCATCTTTTATTTCGGCTTTATAGGTCTTTACGGCTGAAAGTTCGACTTCGACGAACGACGATTCGCCCCATCTGTCCCAGCTGCCGCCCAAATGAGGCATCAAGACCATTTTTTCCAGAACGACATTGCTGTTTTCGTCCGTAATCTTAATGATCTTGTTGCATGAAGTGATGCCTGTGTCTATCGGGCGTCCGCTGCCGTATTCAATGGTCACGATGTAAGTTCCGCTCGTCTCAGGCTTGATATTTGAAACGGAAAGCACGTCAGCAGGCGATCCCCAGTCGGCGAAGTGCGCTCTGCCGTGGTCTGATGCGTTCGGAGTCTGATCAAAAGCGGAGTCCGCCCAGAACTGCATCTGCGTCCTGCTGAACCCTTCACCCCAGTAGCAGACAGGATTTGAGTGGTGGCTCTCCCAGCCTCCCGAATTTACCGCGGCAACGCTGTAACAATATGATTTTGTTGAATGACCTCCGGAATTTTCATCGACCCACGAAGTCGTATGGACGTTTGACGCGACTTTTACGCCGTCGCGGTAGATGTTGTATGAAACGGCGTTTTCCGAAGCAGAGAAAGCGACTTTCAACCTGCCGTTTTCCAGCGTCACACCGTAAGGATCAAGCGGGATCGTTACAGGAAGCGGCGCCCAGCACTTGTTCGGATCGGCGTTGCAGTCAACAAGATTGATCTCTCCCGATTCATCGGAAAGCCTGAGTTCCATTTCGATCACACTTCCCTCTTTCAAGTTGCCGGTCAGGATATCCCCACTGACTCCGTCGATTTTATGCGATTTAAGAACATAAAAGCCTCTGGTTTCGCCGTTTTTAGGCGGAAGGAGTATTTTAAGCGTGAGAGTTTTTCCTTTGTATTTCAGGTTTTTGAGAACTATTTCGCTGCTTCCGGCAAAGAACGTGTTTCTCAAATTGACCGGAATTTTCGGAGAGAACGTAAACTGTATCAAACTCTGACTGCGGCCGAAGATCGAGTCGAGGACCATCGAAAGGAATCCGGCGACGCTCCAGAGCTGACGCCTTGAATTTACGACAGGTCCGCTCATCTCTCTGCCCTGGAAATCTGTCCAGGCATCCTCATGCCATGCGTCAAGAGTGGTGAACTCAAGGTTTTCCATGTTTGAAAGGTTGAAAGCAGCTCCTCTGACCAGGCTAAGAAAAGCGTTTTCATAAAATTTGTCGTTTCCTGCTTTCGCGGCCGCTCTGAGAGCATAAGAAGTAACGAAAGGCCAGATAGCGCGGTTGTGGTATATCCTTGTTTTAGGTTCCTGCGGGAAAATTACAGCCGGACCTGCTTCGGTCACCGGATATTCAGCGATGATCTCCGCACTTTGCGTGTCATCGGCTACAACGAAAAGAATAGCCAGCGCTTCGCCCAGAAGATCTCTCTTGTCAACTGCAGAACTGTCAAGAAAAGTCGTCTTCATGCTTGAAAAAGTCTTTCTGTCGGCAAGATAAAAGTTTGATCTTATTGCATTTTTCAAATCATCAGCCTGTCCTGCGAAGTACAGTGCCTCTTCGGTTTTTCCAAGTTCCACTGCCATAGACGCGGCGGCATGCAGCGCCATATAATGAAGAACATTCGTCGAAAGAGTCTTCGACATACCGATGTGGACAGTATTGTCGGCAGTCCAGTTCGGATAAGTCTGCTCGCGCCAGTCGAGGAAAGACTGCTCGCCGCGGTAAAGGCCGTCCTTTTCGTCAAAAACATACTGTCTGTCGGCTTCCAAAGTGTTTTTTACAGCTTCGTAAGACTCCGCCAGAAATGTCTCATAGTCGCTTCCGTCAAGGTTTACGAGAGTCTCCAAGGCTCCTATCGCCCAGACGACGCGGTCGGTGCTTACAGGCCACGATCCGCCTGAGCCTGTATCCTGGACTATCTGCAGGTTTCCGCCGCCGGCTGCGCTTTTGCGATTGGAGATCTTGAACTCAAGTGAATTTTTCGATTTCTGCGGCTCAAGAAAAGCTATAGCGGAATGAACTGCGTAGGCTGTATCGCGCGTCCAGACATAGTGCCAGTTTGCTCCGGTCTCGAAGCAGTCGCATGGGACCTGATCTCCGTTGTTCATGCTGTAGTCGCTTATCGCCGAGACTTTGTTTTCGTTGAGTTCCGTTATTGCAAGAGCAAAAAGCGCGTCAAGCATATCGTTTCCGCTGCGAAGAACGGGACTTCCGGCAGTTTCAGTCACGACACGCTGCTTTGATGCGGGATAGTTGTCGCGAAGTTCGGCATTCGTTGTCAGAGTGTAGGTCCTGAGCTCATCACCTGAAACCGAAACCGTTCCGACTTTGCCGTTCCATTCGACTCTTGAAGTATCGTAAACTACCGGATTGTCATCGTCATCATTAGATTCTGTATCGCTGTCGGGGTCATCGTCGTTTTCCGGAGTATCGGTATCCGGTCCTGCAGGTTCCGTGTCGGTATCATCATCGCTTCCAGAAACATCTGCATCCGGTCCATCTGCATCCGGTCCATCAGTATCCTGATCTGGATCCGCAGGCTCTGTATCCGGATCATCGGTATCAGAATCTCCGCCTGCCGGTTTTGTGTCCGGATCATCTGAATCCGGAATGTCTGCATCCGAAATGTCGGTATCCGGATCATGGTCTCCGGTATTATCATTTTTCGAACCGCCGCAGCTGAACACAAAAAGTGCGGCAAGGATGAGTAAAAAAAGTTTTTTCATGGCTCTCAGTTATTGCTGTTGATAAAAAAATTAAAGTCGAATCCGCCGTTTTCCCCAGAAAAACTGCCGAAGAAACCGTCTTTGACAATAAAAACGAATACCAGCATCAAGATCATGATGCCGAAAAAAACGTAGGCGCGCTTTATAAAAATCCCTACACAAATGAAAAGCGCAGCGATCATCCCGTAGAACAAAAAACCGCCTTCGGCGTTGACGAGCATGAAAGAAAGCCATGTCATCGCAAGCATTGAAAGGAGGTTCCACCAGACTATCTGCCGTTTTTCACTCTTTTTTCCGATCATTTTTCCTTTTTGCCCGATTTTTCGGCAAGTTTCGCGTTAAGTTCCCTGATGCGGCCCGTAAGCACTCTGATGACGCCCAGTGCGACCTCATCGCGCTGCTTGAGGATCTCAAGGAAGTCGTCGCTTTCCATTTTCAAGACCAGGACATCGTTTTTCGCGATTATATCGGCACTTCTCGGCTGGCTGTCGATAAGCGCCATTTCGCCGAATCCAGCCCCTTCCTTCATGACTGCGACGACATTGCCCCCTGCAACGACCTCGACTTCGCCCTTAACTATCATATAAAGCTCTTTTCCGAGATCGCCCTCGTTCACGATATACTGCCCTTTTTCAAAAGTCTCCTCTTCAAGCAGCGCCGCGATGTCGGCAAGGACTTCGCCTGGGATGTCGTGGAAAAGCTCGATATTCTTGAGTGCGAGCACTCTTTCGACCCGTGTAAGCATATTTCCTCCTAAACTTCCGGTTGCAAAACAGAGCGGGAGTATTTGCAGAGATACTCGTCAGTATCGTTCAAAAGATAGCGTGCGTCTGTTTTGTTTATCATTATGTTTATGTGACTCATTGCGTAAAGCGCAGCCTCGCGGACTATCGGGCTCGGATCGTAGAGGAACATCTGGATCCTGCCGTAGTTTTCCGTGATATGCTCGTGAGCGATGGCGTAAAGCGTGACCGAACGCACCCATTCCGAATCGTCTGAAAGAAGAGTCTCAACGATATCGGCTATCTTAAGCCGTCTCACGCTGAAGAACTGGTAGCCGAGAGTGAGTTTTTCCTCTTCGGTCTTACTTTCGATCAAAGGAACGATTATGGGCCTGATATCCTTGTCAACGATCGTGTCGATGATCTCGAGGGCGTTCGCACGCTGGGACGGCGAAACGAACTTTCTGGTTATGTTGAAATAAATGTTGTCAAAAAGCGAGTTGCCGTACATCAGCGAAAGTATTGAGAAAATACGCTGATAGCAGTTGTCGAGCTTTGTCGCCATGACATCTGTCAGACAGTCTGTCTTCAAATTTTTCCGTATCTGAACAGAGAAGTAAAGTGTCTGAAAATACTGGTAGATCTCTCTCAGCAGCATGACTTTGAGGGTATCTTTGTCGAGAGAAGCCTTTTCGATCTTGGAAAGAAGTTTCTTAAGGCTGTTGAGAACGATGTTGCGCAGTTCATCGCTTTCGGTGTCGAGCGAAAGGACGAGCAGCCTGAACGATTCCTGAGTATAGATGTCACCAAGCATTTTTGCGACTTCGCTTTTCAGCCTGTAGCTCTCAAGCTTGTTCGAAAGGATGTCTGAAGCAGGTCCGATGATCTTCTCTCCGAGTTTTGAGAGCACTTTCGCGACATCGAAACTGACGTCACGGTCGAAAAGCATATAAAAAAGTTTCGGGATAAAAACGTTGGAGTCTATTTTCAAAGCGGCATTTACAGCGGCGCGTCTGACCACCGGACTCGGATCGTTCAAAAGGGCCGAAAGCTGCTGGTCCATGTTTTTCTGCCCGAGCTCGCCCAGGATGTAGGCTGCCGCAGCCCTGTCGGTCGCGTTTTCAGATTCGAAGAACGCCTTGAGATACGATCCGGCCGTCATAGCTCCGACGACTCCGGCATACTTGATGAGCGCGATGACTGCAGCTTCCCTTATCATGATCTTGTCGCTCTCAAGGAAAGGAGCGATAAATTTCACAGACTTATCCATCTGGATGTAGCCGTAGGTGAGTATTGCTTCGCGGAGAACTTCCTCATCAGATTCTTTGAACAATTTCAATATGTTATAAGTGTTATACCTGCTTTCCATGCGCCGCATGAGCGAAAGTATTTTGACTTTGATCTTAGGTGTCGCCTTTGAAAGAAGCGCGACAAAATCGCGGCCCAAAGCCGAATTTCCGGAACTTTCGACCATGTCGATAGCCATCGAGAGATCTTCGTCGTCCCCGCTTTCTATCGCCTTCTGAACGATACTCTGCAGCACGTTTGACTGCATCGTGAGCTGGTTCGTTCCGAAACGTTTTTTCTTGATGTTGTCGATAAGGACGGAAAGATAGCGGCCTCTGATACCCACGATAGTTCCGAGCCAGAGAATACCGATAACTGTCACGATCCACGATATCAGTTTGACGTCGGAAGAGACGATCCCTGCCTTTCCGAGGTAGCTTACGGCAAGAAGGATAAAGCCCGAAACGCCGATGAAAATCGGTTTGACCATGCCGTCGATTATCGCTTTCGTCCTGCTTTTCACCTTAGGATCGAGCGGGATATACAAAAGCTGGATAGCGGCATCGTTTATCGTATATCTGAAAGCGCTGTCACCCGATTTAGCCATCGTTATCGCGACAAGCGGAGCCGCAAGACCGAACATGACAAGATCCGGCGGAACAGCAATGAAAAAGATCGAACTCAAAGTGAGTATCGCAGGAAGGATGCCGAGACTCATAAAAATACTGAACTTCAAGAGACGCGATGTCGCCACGAGTTGGAAGAAGAGCGAGAAAACTCCGCCGAAGACCGAATAGATGAAACCGAAGTAAGCGGCAAGTTTCTGCGGATCGGTTATCTTGTCGGAAGCCACGACCTTGAACTGATAATCGACAAGCGTGACTACGACATAGATCAAGGCTATCATTATCGCGATATACTTGACGTAAGGCGTTTTCGAAATGCTTACCTGAGAAGCGGCCGCCGTGGCTGCCTGTTTCGGAGTGAGACTCTTCGAAACGACACCTCTCTGAAGACGGCTCTGATACCTTTTTCCCATAAAGCGGACTATCATGATGCAGGCAAACATGCACAGAGCGTTTATGAAGAGGAGATACTGCACTTTTCCGAGTAGAGCCGCCAGTTTTCCGACCGTTCCGCCGACAGCCATGCTTGCTATGATCCCGCCGCATCCGACAAAGCCGAGGACCCTTTTAGCCTCGCGGGAATCAAGCAGTTCGTTCGTGAATGACCAGAACTGGAACATCATGAACGCCCCTAAAAGTTCGATAAAAATGTAAAGCGCCGAAAAAGCGGCGGAGACCTCATTATTGACAAGCCCCACAAATATCAGGACGAATATTATTCCGATCGAAAAAGTGGCCGTTATCAGCTTGTCCATGCGGTAATACGAACTTTTTTTCGTGTAAAAGAATGTTGCCGTCGAAACAAGTATGGCGACTCCGATATACATGAACGAAAGCATCAGCCTGTCGCCTTTGTACTTGTTCAAGAACAGTGTGTCTCTGACGATCCTGCCCATGACCATGATGGAAGTGGCCAGAAAGTTGTATGCGAAAAGAAGGAACGCGCGGTTCCTCTCATCAGGATTGTTCATATTGAAAGCTGCAAGAAGCCTTTTCATCTTATCCCTCAAAAAAATCTGTTTGTTTCATCGCTTCAAAAATAACCGCTGTCGCCGCGCTGGCAAGGTTGAGGCTGCGCACTCTGCCGTCGAGCATGGGAAGAAAGCGCGTCTGATCCGCATATTCGCACAGGATCTCATCTCCGAGACCGGCCGACTCGCACCCGAAAACAAGAAAATCGCCGTTTTTGTAGCAGACCTTGTCGTAGCGTAGCTTCCCTTTCTGCGAGAAAAAGTGCATCTTCGAAGTGTCGTTTGCCGCAAAGAAATCGTCTTTTGAATCCCATTCGGTTATCTCGACAAATTTCCAGTAATCGACACCTGCCCTTTTCACAGCCGCCGTATCGAGCCTGAAACCGTAAGGCTTGACCAGGTGCAGCCTGCATTTCTGCGACAGGACCGTGCGTGCGATATTGCCTGTATTCTGCGGAATTTCGGGATTTATGAGAACGACTTCGAACATTGGCCCCAAACTCAAAAATCAAAAACGCTTTATTATAGTGTTTTTCCTAATAAAAACAAATTTTGAGCTGTTGTTCCCGAACTTTTTCCGGAATCAGAATGCACTTAGCGTCCGAATTTTTTTCTTGCTCTTTCAAGGTCTTCCGCATCGTCGATCTCGCACCACATTTCAGCCGGGACTTCGACGACTCTGAAATCACATTCCCTAAGGTAGATCAGGCTTCCGAGCACTTTTTCGTAGTAGCTGTTTTCGCCCATATTTTCGACATACCACTTTATCAGCGGCATATATTTTCCGACGAAACTTTTTGTAAAGCGGTACATATTGACGGTTTTCCGTGTGTTTGTGTAGTCGAATCCTTCGCCCTGCCACTTGCCGAGCACCAGTTCGACCGCTCTGCCGCCATCGACTCTGACCACGCTTCCGTCCATAGTTTCAGGGTCGAACGGACTTACCAAAATCGAGCATTCACCCTCTCCCGCGATCAGTTTTTCGAGCATTTCCTTGTGATAGAAAATGTCACATTCGAGCATGAGCATATCGTCGTTACAGAAATCGAGCGCGTTGTAAAGGCTCACTATGTTGTTGGTCTCGAGATAGCGCGGATTCTCGAAGTAGGTTATCTTCGCGCCTTTCCACTCGTTCCCGATATGTTCGCGAATGTAGCCGGCCATGTGCCCGACAACTATGCCTACGTCAAAAATACCCAACGATGTCAAATTGTTAAGGGTGTTGACAAGCAACGGGACACCGTTCACTTCGAGCATGGATTTCGGTATCGTGTCGGTGA
This sequence comes from bacterium, assembly GCA_016290135.1. GTDB lineage: Bacteria > UBP6 > UBA1177 > UBA1177 > UBA1177 > UBA1177. The sequence goes on along the minus strand of JAEESW010000008.1, from coordinate 51,748 downwards.
TCGGCTGAAGCCGTTTTCCGAATCCTGCTGCCAAAATAAGTGCTTTCATGTCCACCCGCTTATTTCAATGATATCTCTATCTCATTTTTAACAAAATCATACATTTCCGGATTCGATGCGATTATCGTTTTTCCCAGAATGTAGTTCCCGCCGCCTGAAAAATCGGTAACTATGCCGCCGGCCTCCTTAACGATCAGAGATCCCGCCGCCACATCCCACGGAGAAAGCCCCGCCTCATAAAAAAACGCGAATTTTCCGCATGCAGTATAGACAAGATCTGTAACGGCCGAGCCCAGTCTCCTCATCGCACGGGTCTTTTGCACCATATTGCAGAAAACAGGCAGAGTCCCCGTTCCGCCGTGCTGCGTTATATCGGCAAAACCGGTCGCACCGACGCAGTTTATAGCCGACGATTCGCTGTTGACATGTATTTTTTCGCCGTTAAGCCACGCTCCGCGCCCTTTTTCAGCTGAAAACATTTCACCGGTAACCGGAAGAAAACAGACCGCCAGATCGACTTCCCTGCCGTCGTAGTGCGCGATCGATATCGCAAACGGAGCGATCCCTGCGACGAAATTTGTCGTCCCGTCGATAGGATCGATTATCCAGCACGGCTTTGAGAGTCCTGTCTCAGGGTTGAACTCTTCGCTCAAAAAATCAATGTCATCGACTGTTTTCAGAGTCTCGAGAAGCATTTTTTCGACTGTGACATCGGCTTCCGTCACCAGATCGCACTTCGATTTGAAAGATTTTTTAAGTTCAGGCGAGCAAAAGAACTTTCTGGCTGTCCCGCCGGCCGCTCCGGCTGTCTTTATGACTTGACAAAGCCTGTCAGAGAGAGTGTTCACGCAGCTTTTCCATAGAATTGAGGATCACACCCTGGAGATAGGAATTTTCCTCTTCAGTCAGATTGCCTTTCGTTTTTTCGTCAAGCATCTTGAGAAGTCCGATATTGAATTTGGCGATCTCGAGATTCTCGTTCATCCCGCCGACACCTTTGACTTTTATCTCTCCGAGATTCAGCAGGACAGCCGAATAAACAGAAGATACAAGGCTTTCGAACGACGGATCGACTACTGATGAAAGTTCCGCTTTGGTGTCGTTATCCATAAAGACCTCTAATAATTTCTTTTGATATTGGCTTCTTTGATGAGCGCGTCTTCGTTGATCGTGTCATAATCAGAGCACTCTTCGAGGCTGTCGAGGAATTTTTTGTATTCCGCTTCGGTTATCTCGCCGTTTTTAAGTTTTCTTTCGATCGTTCTTGTGTCGATCTCAGGCAGAACCACGGTCTTACTGCTGTTTTCTTTAGCCATTATCTCCTCCGTTATTGAAAATTCACATCCAAAGTGGCGCCGCTGCTTCCGTCCTTTCCCGATGTAACGGCAAAGTAAGTGCCGACACCGACACCTGCAAGCACTACGACACCGACAACTGTCCAAAGCCACCATTCCTTGTAGATCGGTTTCTTTTCCTTGTCTTCCTTCTCTTCCGCAGCCGGAGCTTTCTCGGAGAGTCCGAGCATTTCAGCCTCTTCCATGATAAGATCCGATATGGCTTTGTATTCATAAGGATCGTCTACAAGTGCCTTGTTGAACTCTTTGAGAGCCGCGGACCTGTCCGCCTCGCCTTTTTCCGGGAGACTGAAGACCGCTTCCGATTTTTTGTATTCCTTTTTGTTGCAGTCAATCATATAGCCTTGGTATTTAAGCTTTTCATCAGACCCGAGCGACGCTTTGACGATAAAGACATTGTCGAGACCGTTGTCCTGCGCGATATCTGTCGCCTTACGGATCATGGTGACACCGCCGAACCCTGACCTCATCGCGTCTTCAAGATCGGCGATATCGGAAGCCGAGGTATTTTTTCTGAGGCTTTCTTCGATGGAGACCGTTTTGCCCTCACGGACAGCAACAGAGCCGCCGGCATCGCGGAAACCGTTTTTGTGGATACGGTAATAATGTTTTCCGTCATTGATCCCGCGAAGGATCACCGGAGTCATGCCTGCGATCCTGCCGTCAATGAAAACAAGCGCGCCGTCTTCGTTGCACTGAACTCTGACAGAACCCTGTCCGGCATCCCTGCGGTTGCTCTTGACATCGTCAAAAGCCGACATAACTTCATCTGAAAAAGCGGGATCAGAAGGTCTTGAATCCGGATTTATCGAAATGTATATCGAAAAATAGAATTCAGTCATATCATCGTCCTCAATGAGCTGATAGCTCGCGCCGAGGTAGAAAAGGACCTCGCTGAGGAAAGTCATATCGCCGACTTTGTCGATATTGTTTTCGACGGTCTTGAGAGCCGACTTGAATTTTTCGATCGCCTCCTCGATACCGAGATCGTTGTAGAGCGCCTTTCCTTCTTCAAAATCCCTTTTTGCGTTTTTCAACCAGGATGAGGGTGAGGCAAAAAGGAAAGTTTCAGTTCCTACATAGTCGTAATCTTTCGATCCCGCAAGGTGGGACGCCGTAGCCGCGGTGACATGCGAAGCACTTTTTGCGGTGTGTGAATCTTCGAACATATAGACTGCCATGATCTTTTTGCTGGTGGAAACATAGTCTTCGGATCCGCTGCTCTTCGACTGGCGCTTCGGAGCCGGCGCTTCTTCTTCGACTTCGGACTCTTCCTCATCAGCAGAAGGTTCCTCTTCGTCTTCAGATCCTTTCCCGGATTCCTCCTCTTCATCTTCTTCAAGTTCAAGTCCGAGATCGAGTTCGTCAAGTTCGAAACCGTCATCGGCGCGAAGTTCGGCAAGCGACACTCCTGCCGGAGTCAAAGAAAGGAAAGTAAAAGAAACGAGCACTAAATAAACGATCGTAAATCTCATCTTGCATTCCTCAAAACATCAAAAAAACCGATTGTCTATACTTAAAAATTTTAAAGAGTCAAATAAGTGATGGATTTTCCGTAAAAATCTGATATGATCGCCTGTTTTTGTTTTGAAGGTGTAAATATGACCGGTATCGCATCCATCGAGAGCAGAAGGGCTGCCGAAGACGACAGGTTCCTCAAAGACGAGAGCAAAATGGGCGGCGGATATGCCGACACTGTCTTTTTTCCGGAAAATGAAGCGGAGATATCCGCTGTCTTAAAATGGTGCGCCGAAAAGAAACTCAAAGCGACCGTAGCCGGCGGCGGCACAGGGATAACAGGCGCGGCTGTCCCTTTCGGCGGGGTCGTTATTTCGATGGAAAAATTCAATAATATCATAGGCTTAGGCTTTAAGAACGGTCGTTTTTTCCTGAAAGTTCAGGCGGCCGTGACTCTTTCAAAGATCGCCGAGACTCTGCGGATGAAAGAGACTTCAAAGTTCAAGGAACTCACCGAAAATGCTCTGAGATCGTTTGAAGATTCACCCGACACCTGGTGTTATCCCGTCGATCCCACCGAAATGAGCGCGCAGATCGGCGGCACTGCGGCGACAAATGCGAGCGGGGCGGCAACTTACAGGTTCGGTCCGACGCGGAACTGGATAAAATCGCTGGTCGTAACCCTTCCCGACGGAAATGTGCAGAAAATAGAGCGCGGGAAATGTTTCGCCGATGCTTCAGGAGAGTTCGATTTTGCAGGAAAAAGATTCAAAAGATGTGCCTACGAAATGCCCGACTGTAAAAACGCAGCGGGGCTCTATTCAAAGCAAGGCATGGATATCATTGATCTTTTCATAGGTTCCGAAGGTATCTTGGGAGTCATCTCCGAACTGGAGATCTGGCTTGAGAAAAAAACACCCTCTCTCAGCGTAGTCCAGTTTTTCCCTTCCGACAGCGATGCCTTTTCATTCGTAAAAAAGCTGAAAAAAAGCGCTCTTTCGCCCGATTTCATCGAATTTATCGGAGAATCGGGACTCGATCTGATAGATTCAAGGATCAAAAGCGGCTGCATGACCCTTGACATTCCGGAATTTAGGGAAAACCAGCGTTCAGCGGTCTTCTTTGACATTTCCATGGACAAAAATGCAGCCGGATCCCTTGAAAAGGAGGCTTCCGGACTCATTGAACATCCGGAAGATTCATGGTGCGCATGGGAAAACTCCGAGACTGAGAGGATAAAGGCTTTCCGTCACGCCGTTCCCGAGAGCGTCAATGCAACGATCGCGGAAATCAGGAAAAATTATCCCAAGGTCCACAAACTCGGCACCGATTTTGCCGTTGCCGATGACAAATTTGACGAACTTGCGGCGTTCTACCGCGAAACACTCAAAAAAAGCGGTCTGAAACACGCCGTTTTCGGCCATATCGGCAACAACCATCTTCACATAAACATGCTCCCTGCGGACTATGATGAACTTGAAAAGGCCAAAGAGATCTATGCTCTTATGGCAAAAAAGGCGCTTGAACTCAAAGGGACAGTCTCGGCGGAGCACGGCATCGGAAAACTAAAGCACAAATATCTTGAAATGATGTTCGGCGAAGAAGGGATAAACGAAATGAGACGGGTCAAAAAAGTGTTTGACCCCGATATGCTGCTGAACAACGGAAATATGTTCCAATAAAAGGGGGATCCATGAAAAAACAACTGATTTTTGTCTTCATCCTTGCTTTAACATTCGTTTTTTCGTGTCAGAACGGCGAAGAAAAAGAAAAGCCCGCTGAAAAAAGCGCGGAACAAAAAACAGAAGAAGTAAAGGCTGCAGAAAGCCCGGCAAAAGAAGAACCTAAGGAGGAAACAATGCAGAGCGTCTACGAATTCATCAAAGAGTGCAAAACCTACTACCTCGCTACAGTCGAGGAAAACGGCCAGCCGAGAGTCAGACCGTTCGGAACGATCGACATTTTCGACGGAAAACTCTACATACAGACCGGAAAGAAAAAAAATGTCTCGAAGCAGCTTGCGGCCAATCCAAAAGCGGAACTCAGCTGCTTTGACGGCAAAAGATGGCTCAGACTTTCGGGCGAACTTGTGAACGATGACCGGATCGAGGCAAAAAAGCACATGCTCGACAACTACCCCGAACTGCGCGGCATGTATAACGAAAACGACGACAACACGCAGGTCCTCTACTTCAAGAACGCGACAGCTGTCTTCTCAAGTTTCTCGGAAGGACCAAAAACTATCAATTTTTAGGAATGTGACTTGACACACGGATATTCTGTCAAAAACAAGCCTGTTTTTTATATTGAAACATCGGCAGCTTTACTGTATTATCCCGCAGTTTTTTTAATGTAACGGGTGCGATATGACATATTCAATAATAGGAATTTTAGCAGCAATCATACTGGTGATAACAAACAGGGATGTGTTTCTGACCCGGAAAACGGACGGTACTGCGGACACCCGGCACACTTACTGCTGGTTTCTTATGGCAGTGCTGTGCTACTATGTCACCGATGCGCTGTGGGGTGTCTTCGACGAATACCGGATGACAAAGATACAATTCGCCGATACGACGCTCTATTTCGTGGCAATGGCGGCTGCTGTGCTTCTGTGGACGCAGTACGTAGTCGATTATCTGGAAAGAGGAAATGTTTTTGACAAAATACTGCGGTATACCGGATGGGCGTTTTTCGTGTTCGAAATCATTGTGATAACGCTCAACATTTTTCATCCTGTCATGTTCTGGTTCGATGAAAACGGCGTTTACCACGCGGAAAGTATCAGACATGTCACTCTTGCCATCCAGATCCTGATGTTTCTGCTCACATCGGCCTATACGCTTCATGTCACCATCAGAACCAAGGGAAAAGTGCGGCGGAGGAATCTTACAATCGGTCTGTTCGGGATCGCCATGATCGTTCTGATAGCATTCCAGATCATCTATCCGCTGTGGCCTTTCTACGCGATGGGATATATGGTCGGAACATGCCTGCTCCACACTTTTGTCGTTGAGGACGAAAAGGAGGAATACCGCAGAAAGCTTGAAAAATCGCTACTTCGCGAGCAGGCGCAGAAAGACGAGCTCGCTGAAAGCAAAAAGGCTCTGGTGGCTGCACTGGCAGAGGCGGAACGTGCCAACAAGGCAAAAACGGTATTTCTCTCAAATATGAGTCATGAGATCCGCACTCCGATGAACGCGATCATAGGGCTCAACACTATCGCCGCCAGCGATCCTACGGCAAGCAGTGAAGTGAAAAAACATCTTGAAAAAATCGGGGTTTCCGCCCGCCATCTGCTTGAAATCATAAATGATATCCTTGACATGAGCCGTATAGAGTCAGGGCGGATGACACTCAAGAACGAGCCTTTCAACTTCTCCAGGGCAACAGATCAGGTAAACAGCATAATCGGCGGGCAGTGCAAAGACAAAGGGCTTGCATACAAGTGCACTCTCAACGGCAAGTTTGACGAGTGCTATGTCGGCGATGCAATGAAACTCAAGCAGATCCTGATCAACATTCTTGGAAATGCCGTCAAATTCACCCCTGAGGGCGGGTCGGTGAACTTCGAAGTCGCGGAAGATTCGCGTTCTGACGGAAAAGTTGTGCTGAAATTCGTTGCCAGTGATACCGGAATAGGGATAAGCAAAGAGTTTCTGCCTCATATTTTCGACACTTTCAGCCAGGAAAATTCTTCTGCGGCCGGCAGTTACGGAAGCACCGGTCTCGGCATGGCGATCACAAAAAGCATTGTCGAACTGATGAACGGAACTATCTCCGTGGAAAGCGAAAAAGGGAAAGGAACTACTTTCACCGTAACAGTCACTCTTGCAGAATCCGCTGCAAAGGGCTCTGAAACAGCGGGCGGAGAAGCGGCACAAAACGGCAGTACCGGAGTCGATCTGACCGGATGCCGCATACTGCTGGCCGAAGACGTACAGGTAAATGCCGAGATCGTGAAAATGATCCTTGGAATGCGCAAAATCGAAGTCGATACAGCGGAGAACGGAAAAATCGCAGCTGAAATGTTCGCATCGCACGATCCTGGATACTACGCCGCCATTCTGATGGATATGCGTATGCCTGTGATGGACGGGCTTGAATCTACAAGAGTGATCCGCTCAATGGAACGCCCGGATGCAGGAACCATTCCGATCATCGCTCTGACTGCCAACGCTTTCGATGACGATGTCCAGCGCAGCCTTCAGGCGGGACTCAACGCGCATCTGAGCAAACCGATAGAACCGGCGGCTCTCTTCGGCACACTTGAAGAACTTGTCAAACTGCCTGATCCAGAAAGAAATTCCTAAGCTTTTTCAGAATAAAAACTTATTTCGCTTCGCCGGAATCGATATCGCTGAATGCGCAGCCCACAGCTAAAATCGCGTTTTTGATGCAGTCGGGGCAGCTGCAAAGGTAGTGAGTTCCGTCGATTCCCTTCAGATCCTTGCAGATTGTTGCGCCGCAAAGCTCTTTGAATTTATCGACGATGATCCTTGAATATTTGAGCGTTCCCTGCCCTTCGGAAAGTATCCCTGCGACCATGATCGCTCCGACAAGTGCACCGCAGGTCCCTTCCATGTTTCCCATTCCTCCGACGAATCCTGCTGTCAGCGAGGCGAGCTCCTTCTCATCGATCTTTACGATGTCGCTGAATGCCGCCAGTACCGATCTTGTGCAGTTGTAACGTCCCTCGGCTTTGTATGCCGCACCTTTTTCAGCTCTTTCCTGAATACTCATTTGTTCCCTCCGTTTTTAAGTTGCATTTTTATCTCTTTCCATTTCACTATGGCAATACTGCCGGATTTTCAAGCAGGTCTTCCATTTTGCAGCCCAGCGCGAGTGAGATTTTGAAAAGTGTCTGCGCCTGAGCCTTGTCAATATCATTCACTCTCTGTTCATAAAGCTGGATCGAGTGCAGCTTCACGCCCGACATTTCTGCAAGCTCCGACTGTGAAATTCCTCTGTTTTCACGGATGTTCTTTAAATTTGTGCTGACGGAACGTTCCGAAATTTTCTTATCCATCACCTCGATGAAAGCTGTAATATCCATTTCGTGGTAGACTTTGTACATCTTTACGATTTCAGAAAGCGGAACTTTGCCGAAAACCGTTTTGAAACTCTTTGCCGAATGCCACTGATAGTGCGCCAAAGCCCAGCCTGCCCAGTATTCAGGAGAGCGGTCCTGGGAAAACACAGGTTCCGGAAGTCCGCGGCTGGATCGACTTTTTCCACAATTGAGCGGACCAGCTCTATCCCCGATTTCCCTGCCACGACCGAAGGGTTTCCTCTGCCGAACTTGCCGCCTTCGCCGGATATTACAAAAATATCGGCAAAATCATCGGGTTTCATTCCGCAGACATTCACCGCATAATCGCAAGCCACGGCAAGAGATGTCGCCGCACACTCCAGATAATCCTCACTGTATGCGCGGATCGCCACTTTTCATTCCCTCCCTGATAATATCCATCACAAAAATACTTTTAGATATCACGGCACGGCGTCAGAATAAATAAAAATGACACTGTGTCAATTTTTTATTTTGACATCGTGTCAGTTATTTTCTTGCAAACGGGCATCGTTTTCCGATACACTGATTGTTTTGAGCGGAATGCGTGCAGACAATCTCATGTTTTTCCATTTCGACACCGAAGTTATCTCTTATAAAATCAATAGCTGACAAAACGGAGAGGTAAGAATCACGCTTGCAGCAGCGCGGACCGCCGATCTCGCCGATAGCTCCAAGCGATTTTGCGGTCATACGATGTGCAAGGGCAAACGGTTCCTGCGCCAGAGGCGTGGATCTGGAAATTATGGCGACAAACATTCCTGAACTGATGCCTGCACCGCACGCACCCCAGAATCCGCACGCTCCACTGGGGACTTTTTTACCTCTACTTACCATTTCTGTCAGCGCAGCTTCAAAATCAACAGAACCGCCTGCGTTTTTATAAGCCGTCAAAAGTGCTGCGCCCACCATAACATGATGCTCAGGGCCGTGCATGTGGCAGATCGGAAGAGCCATCATCTTATCAAGGATCTTTATAGGATCTTTTGATGTTTCATTCAGACACAGACCTATGATGCTGTCCATTCCTGCTGTATGGCACTGATTGCAGACATAATGCCCCGCGACACAACGGGTTTTGCTGTTTTCCTTCTTATGACAAATCGCGCACTCCATGAGGACATCGCTTTCAAGATATTCGAGAGGTTTTTTACAAACCAGACACTCTTCTTTCATGAAATCCTCCGTATTTTTACTTTTGCTGTAATCAGCAGTGGTGAGTTCCGCAGCTGTGTTCGCCGCAGCCGCCTTCGTGATGGTCATGGTGTTCGTGGTGAGTGCAGTGAGAATCGGGATCGTATTCAAGTTTTCCGGCCGCAAGAGCTTTAGCAGCTTCGTCGGCAGATCCTTTTACACCGGGATAGAGAGCGATCCCTGCTTCGTCAAGAGCCATCCTCGCGCCGCCGCCTATTCCGCCGCAGATCAGAGCATCGACCTGAGCTGCCTTCAAAAATCCGGCAAGTGCGCCGTGGCCGCTTCCGTTCGTAGAAACGATCTGTTCTTTGACGACCGCGCCGTTTTCGACATCGTAGAATTTGAAGTTTTCAGTGTGTCCGAAATGCTGAAAAACCTCGCCGTTTTCATAAGTTACCGCAATTCTTTTGTGTTCCATCTTCTTCTCCATAATATTGTCAGGCAGTTCCACGGGAGCAAATTCACAACATCCGCCCACGATCAGAAGGCGTTTTCCGCGGACAAGGGCATCGGCAACTTTGCGCCGCGCACTTTCATAGATCGCAGTGACCGTAGTCCTGGCGACATTCATCTTCAAAGCGCACGCTTCCTGCGTAAGCCCTTCATCATCCAGAAGGCGCATCGCCTCGAATTCATCCACAGTCATGAAGACACTTTCCGCCGTCTCGACATCATCCGGAGAAAAGCTCCTGAAAAGCGGTGATTTCTCAATTCTGCGGCATCTTGCGGGTCTTGACATCGTGAACCTCCCGCGAAAAGGTAGCTGGTTTTTGACATATGTCAATAAAATATTTTCTGCCGTGTTCCGACACCGATCCTGTTCCGGCATAAAAATTGCAAGGAATAAACTTATCTTGACACAGTGTAAATTTTACACCTTCAGCCCCGTTTCATAGGCTTCTTTCAGTGCAGGGCTGTTTTTGATTTCACCTATCTGGTAGACACCTGTCGCATAGATGACACCCTTTTCGACCGCGCCTTCGACACAGTCGGCATATCCGCGGAAGCACTCGATCGTGCGTTCCTGCGATTCGCGTTTTTCGTCTGCGGAAGTTGCGATGTAGTAAAATTCTTTGTTTTTGACTTCAAGCCAGCGTGCGACTGTTCTGTCGATCACGGCTTTGAGCTGAGCGTCGATCGAGTAGAAATATACAGGGCTTGCTAGCACGATGACATCGGCATCGATCATTTTCTGAAGGATTTCATTCATATCGTCCTTGATCGCACATACTCCGCCCGATTTCTGGCAGTAGTAGCAACCTGTGCAGTAGCCGATCTTCTTCTCGCTGACTCTGATCTTCTCGACTTCGTTTCCAGCTTCCCTCGCTCCGCGCATGAATTCGTCACAGAGCGTGTCAGAGTTGCCGCCCTTTCGCGGACTTCCCGATAAAATCAATACTTTTTTCATGTTTTCTCCTGTTTTTACTTTTATCTATTTCAGATTCTTTCTGAAAAACTCGTCCAGCTTTCCGAACGGGATCTTTTCAAGGTTGTCGTAAAGATCGACGTGGTTCGCGCCGGGAATTATCATCAGTTCCTTGTTGTCGCCTTTGAGTTTTTTGAATGCGGTCTCGCCGAAGTATCTGCTGTGGGCGTTTTCGCCGTGGATCACAAGGACTGAACTTCTGATCTCATCGGCATAGGCTAGAAGTTTCGTGTTGAGAAGCGAAGTCGCCGCCGTAATGTTCCAGCCGCCGTTTGAATTGAGCGAGCGTTCGTGGTAGCCGCGCGGAGTTTTGTAGTAAGCGTAGTAATCTTTCACGAACTGCGGAGCGTCTTCGGGAAGCGGATCAATGACGCCTCCGGCAAGTTTGTAGCTCCCGTTTTTGAAGTCTTCGATTCTCTGTGCCATCAATGCCTTTCGCGCTTCATTCCTTGCATCGGCAGAATCCGCGCTATCGTTATATCCGTTTGCGACAACTCGGCTCATGTCGTACATCGTGCTTGCAACAGTCGCCTTGATCCTCGTATCGATCGCGGCAGTATTCAGAGCCATTCCGCCCCAGCCGCAGATGCCGATAATGCCGATTTTTTCAGGGTCGATATTGTCACGAGTAGAGAGGAAATCGACTGCTGCCATGAAATCCTCGGTATTGATGTCTGGGCTGTTCATGTAACGCGGCTCTCCTGCGCTTTCACCTGTAAACGAAGGGTCGAAAGCGAGCGCGATAAAGCCTCTTTTCGCCATTTCGTTGGCATAAAGACCGCTCGACTGCTCTTTTACCGCGCCGAAAGGACCACTCACCGCTATCGCCGCATTTCCTGAAGGTGCTGCATTCGCCGGAGTGTAAAGATCACCGACAATCTCTATTCCGAAGTGGTTTTTGAAGCGGACTTTCGTGCGTACCACGCCTTCCGCGAGCTTGAATGTGTAATGTTCCTCTTTTTTCACAGCTTTCTCCTTTTCATTTAACGGCTGCAGAGCCGCATTGGTTTCTTCCGCATTTTCCTGTTTCGTTTCCTGTTTGTCGCCGCATGAGATCAGCGCAAACACTAAAACCGCGAAAACAATGAGAATTTTTTTCATTTAAGCCTCCTTTTATTTCAGTTTCCCGTATTCCGCATCATTTACAGGTTCTAGCCATTCGTTCGAGGTTTCCATACCGTCAATTTCGATGGCGAGATGCGAGAACCAGCTGTCGGGAGCCGCTCCGTGCCAGTGTTTGACATTTGCCGGAATGTTGATGACGTCTCCAGGCTTCATTTCGACAGGTTTTTTGCCCCATTCCTGATAAAATCCTCTGCCGCCGACCGCGATAAGCATCTGTCCGCCGCCCGTTTTCGCGTGGTGGATGTGCCAGTTGTTGCGGCATTTCGGCTCGAAAGTGACGTTGAAAATCTTCACCTGGCTGGTAGAAACCGGAGAAAGATAGCTCTGTCCGATGAAATACTTCGCATAAGCCGTATTCGGGGCACCGATAGGGAACATTATCGTCTGTGCGTACTTATCCTTTTCGGTCAAAGCCGGAGTTTTTTCGTTCCAGACCTCTTTTGCGAGGTTGAATGTCGCCCACGCCTTGGGCCAGCCTGCGTAAAAAGCAGTATGGGTTATGACCGCCGCAATCTCTTCCTTCGTGACACCATTGTTTTTCGCGTTCTGGAGATGGTATTTCAGAGAAGAATCGGTTATACCCTGCGACATAAGTGCGACAACGGTGATTATGCTCCTCGTTTTAAGTGAAATGTCTTGATTGTTCCAGTTCTCGCCGAAGAGAACGTCGTCGTTGAAATGGGCGAATTCCGGCGCGAAAGTGCCGAGGTTGTCACGCCCCGCAGTCTGAACTACTTTTGTCATTGTTTTTTTCTCCGTGTTTGAAGGTTTAGCCGATAAATTGAGGCAGATGCTACACAGAGCAAGTGCCAAAAATGCGATGAAAATCTTTTTCATGTTTGACTCCTTTTTTCATAGAACGATCATCCTGACACCGTGTCAGTTTTATTCCAGATAACTCACTTCGCCCATCTGCGGAATCAGAACATCTTTTCCTGATTCCGCTGCGGCGCGTCTGGCGTTTTCAAGAGGTTCTTTGTAGTCGTGGCTGCTGAGGCAGAAGCGTGAGTGGTGCACTGTCATGTAGCGGGCTGCACCGAGCTCAGTCATCTCTTTTGCCAGGAATTCAGGAAGAGTGTGGATCTGCGACCAGTCCTTGTTGTACTGGCCGTTTTCGAGGATGGCGAGATCTATATTTTTGAATTTCTCGCCTATTTCGGCAAAGTGTCTGCCGTAGCCGGAATCTCCGCCGATCCAGACAGTCCGCTTCGGAGAAAAAAAGATGAATGATGCCCACAAAGTCTTGTTGCGGTGCAGATCCCGCCCCGAAAAATGGCGTGCCGGAGTCGCGGTAACGCTGAATCCGTCTCCAAAATCGGCAGACTCCCGCCAGTCGAGTTCAGTTAGTTTTTCCGCCGGATATCCCCAGTATTCGAAGTGTTCGCCGACACCGAGAGCGGTCACGACTTTTTTCACACGCGGCTCAAGTTCCTTCACCGCCTGATAGTCAAGATGATCCCAGTGGTCGTGCGTTATCACCAAAAAATCGATGTCGGGCATGTCGTCAGGCTTGTAGACATCAGTTCCGTCGAACATTTTGTTCACGAAACTCACAGGAGACGCCTTGTAAAATATCGGGTCTACGAGCACTTTTTTGCCGGAAAGGTTCATCAGATACGAGGAATGACCGAACCAGACGATCCAGTCACGCTCACCGGGAAGCGACTTCAGATCGGTTTTGATGACTTTCATCGGTTCACTTGGCACCGTTTTCGACTTGTCGCCGAAGAGAAAATCGCGCCAGACCTCCAAAAAACCGCGGTCTCCAGTCATGGTGACCGTTTTTTCTTCGTTTACAAACTCTCTTCCGTCGTAATGAGCCGACTGCTTGACGCGCTCGAGCCGCTTTCCCTGCGGAATGCGCCCGAAACTCGGCTGATTCAAAAAGAGCACGCCTGCAAGCCCTGAAACAAGCAGGATGGAAAATAGGATCGAAACAACAATCATTCGTTTTTTCTTAAATATCATTAGCCAAGATCACCGTTTATCTTATGAAATTCGTAAAGACGATCTCTTCTTCTTTCGGAAGCTGGACTCCCGCCTTTTCAGCTGCCTCGCGGCATTTAAGATGCCACGCCATGTTCCTCGCCAGGATCCTCATATTCTGCATTCCTTCGAGATCCTGTCTCACTTCATCCGGAGTGTGACCGTGGACCATATTCCAGTATCTTCCCGAAATTATCGGCATTTCAGATATAGTCATATACTTGTTGAGCTGATCTAAAGTAGCTGTTGTTCCGGAACGTCTTGCGCTCGCTACAGCAGCAGCAGGTTTATGTTTCAAAAGATTTCCTCGTCCTGAAGCAAAAGCGACAAAGAAAGCCTTATCCAAAAAGGCCGTGATCCCGCCGCAGGCCGAAGCGTAGTGGACAGGAGAGCCGAAAATGTAACCGTCGAATCCTTTGCCGAGATAGTCGACAAAATCGTTTACGCCGTCGTCAGTAGTTACGCATCTGCCGAGTTTCGCGCACGCTCCGCAGCCTTTGCACGGGGTGATCGCACCCGTTCCGATCTGATATATCTCGGAATCGATCCCCTCTTCCTTCAATGTTTTCGCTATCTCTTCCAAAGCTGTGAATGTGCAGCCGTTTTTGTGCGGCGAGCCGTTGAAAAGCAATACTTTCATGACTAATCTCCTAATTAAATTCTAAAGAGCACTCTGTGCTGACACCATGCCTGCAGTGAAACTACTCGAAAGTTGACACCGTATCAATTTTTATTTTGACACCGTGTCAGGTTTTTTATCATTTCTTTGCTGTTATTCTGTCGAAATTCTTGTCGCCGCTTTCTTCACTGAGTGCACCCGTTATTTTGTGCGGTTTGTAGGCACTTTCGAGTGTCTTTGCATCATCTTCCGAGAGTTTCAGATCAACTGCCCTGACTGCATCATCAAAATGCGCCATGCTTGTTGCACCGACGATCGGAGCTGCCACTCCCTTCGTGAAATGCCATGCGAGCGCGATCTCAGTCATAGAAACTCCGTATTTTTCAGCCATATCAGCCACTTTTGCGATGATTTCAAGGTTGTTTTCCATCTCGGAATCGTATTTGTCGCGGATAACTTTGTCTGTTTGAGAGCGTCTGCTTCCCGACTCCCAGCCTTTATGTGCAAGATGACCTCCGGCAAGCGGGCTGTAAGGAATGAGCGAAACTCCGTACTGTCTGCATACCGGAATAAGTTCACGTTCATCCTCGCGGTAAAGAAGATTGTAGTGATTCTGCATAGTTGAGAATTTCGTCCAGCCGTTTTTTTCCGCCGCGATCTGCATATTGTGAAACTGATAGCCGTACATCGCACTCGCACCGATAGCCCTTACTTTCCCGGCTTTGACAAGACTGTCAAGCGTCTCCATAGTCTCTTCTACCGGAGTTGAATAATCGAAGCGGTGGATCTGATAAAGATCTAGATAGTCCGTACCGAGCCGCGATAATGTTCCATCGATTTCGCGCAGGATCGCCGCTTTTGAGAGCTTGCCCTCATTGAAGTAGACTTTTGACGCAAGCACTACCTTATCGCGCCCGATCCCGAGATTCTTGAGCGATTTTCCGATGTATTCTTCGCTCGTACCGAAGCTGTAGCAGTTTGCAGTGTCGATAAAATTCACGCCGAGACTGTAGGCATGTTCGATCATTTTCTGTGTGTCATCCTGATTCAGAGTCCACTGGTGGAACCTCTCAGACGCTTCTCCGAAACTCATTCCGCCGACGCAGATGCGCGACACTTTGATCCCCGTGTTTCCCAATTCCGTGTATTGCATGAAAACCTCCTTAAATCGTTGTTTTCCAAGCTTGGTCAATTAAAACCCTATTTCTTTCAGCCACTGCGAAACTTTTTTCTCGGCTTCCGCCCTTTCGTTCTGCGCGGTGTGGCCGTATATCGAGAAACCTTTCAGAGCCTTTCCGCCTTTAGCTGCATTTTTGACGTTGTTTTCGGTTCCGCTCATTCCGCTTCCCTCGTGGGTACAGAACGGAACGACGTTTTTGTTAGTAAAATCATAGCTTTCCAAAAATGTATATACCGGCATCGGCATGTCGCTCCACCAGTTCGGATAGCCGATGAAAACAGTGTCGTAGTCCGCGAATTTCGCCACTTTTCCGACGATCTCAGGTCTCGCCTTCTTCTGTTTTTCCTCTTTCGCATACTCGGTGAGCGCGGTGTAACCTTTCGGGTAATTGTCTTTTGCCACCTTGATCTCAAAAAGGTCGCCGCCCGTTTTCACAGCTATCATTTTCGCGATTATCGCGGTGTTTCCCTCGGTGATGTTGCCGACTGAGTACTGCTCGCCTGTCCTCGAAAAGTATGCGACGAGAACCTTGCGGTTTTTGTTGGTGTTTTCCATTGTTTTTTTCTCCGTATTTGTGTTTTTAGCCGATAAAGTAAGGCAGATGCCTAATACAACAACTGCAAAAATCGTAAAAATGATCCTTCCCATCTTAATTTCCTCTATTTTAAATCATGCTTTTTCATATTCGGGGTGCCACAGTGCGAATCCTGTGAGAGCTTCATCCGTTCTGGTGTAATATCTAACACCTTTGTTGAGAGTAGCGATCTCTGCCATCTCTGCATCAGTGAGAGTGAAATCCATGATGTCGAGATTGTCCTTTATGTGAGCGACATTTTTGCTGCCGGGGATCACTACGAAACCCATCTGGATGTGCCAGCGGAGGATCACCTGCGCGCTGCTTTTGCCGTATTTTTCAGCAAGACGCTTGAAAAGAGGCTCTTCGATGAGCGATCTGTCGCCGTGTCCGAGCGGATACCAGCTCATCAGCTTGATGCCGTACTTGTCGAGAGTTTTTCTAAGTTCTCCCTGCGGGAAGTAAGGATGCGCCTCAGCCTGAATGAACTGCGGGACGATCTCCCACTCTTTCTGAAGCTCATCGAGGTATTTTCCCTCGAAATTGCTAATACCGATCGACTTCGCCTTGCCTTCTTTGTATGCCTTTTCAAGAAGTCTGTAGCCGGAAAGCCAGTTTCCAGCCGGCTGATGGATGAAAAGAAGATCGACATAGTCAAGGCCGAGACGTTCAAGCGTTTCATCGACCGCATTTTCGTTTTCGTATTCGCTTGGCCAGAGTTTTGTGGAGACGAATACTTTTTCCCTAGGAATACCGCTTGTTTTGATACCGCGCCCGCAGGCTCTTTCGTTCTGATACGCCGCAGCTGTATCAACCAGTTCATAACCCATTTTGAGTGCTTCGCGAACGCTCACTTCCGCATCAGCAGGCGAGATCATGAAAGTTCCAATGCCGATAACAGGGCACTCGATACCGTTGTTGAGTTTTACTTTCTGCATGATTTTCTCCTTTTAAACCAAATATTTTTCAAGAATAGCTTTCAGCTGGACATCGCAGAACTTTTTTGTCCATTCCTTCGGTTCAAACTCGCAGTCGGACATGCACCACACCGTCATCATGCCGTAGAGCTGTGAAATAATGATGTGTGTCAGCAGTTCCACCGGAGTATTCTTCTTCAATTCCTTGTCTTTGACAGCGTTTTTCAAAATGTTTTCAAGCATTTCGACATCGTACTGCCATTTTTTGCTGTCAAAGTTTTCCGGAGCATTTTTCGGATCGATAACACCCCTGATCCATGCTCTTGTAATGTTGACACCGTATCTTTCGACCTCCTTCATGAACTCGTCGAAGTAATAGGAAAGTTTTTCAACGATGTTTTTACCGGTCATCTGCTGCATACGCTCTTCTATCTGCGCAAACAGATCACGGCAGATCTCAAAAACGATGTCTTCCTTATGTTTGAAATAAGTGTAGAAAGTCCCCTTTGCGACCTCACAGCGTTCCGTCAGAGCATCGACATTAAGATTGTCCACGCCGTTCTCCGCCACCATTTTCGCCGCTTCCTTCAAAATTTTTTCCTTTGTTTTCAAAGCCTGTTCCTGTCTTTTAGTCATATCAGCCACCTCCGCCGAAGACAATAACAAATTCATACTCAAAGTCAATGACTTTCAGTCAATATTTTAAAAAAGTTGATAACATACTGATTTTACATAAATTTTAAAGCTGATACTTTGACACCGTGTCAATTTTTTATTTTGACATCGTGTCAGTTATCATGTTGGATTTTCTTACATGCTGCCTTTTTACCAGTCAAAGGTCATCTGCTGCGGAAAACCTGGATCTTCAGTTTGAACAGGATTGGTGACAGATAGCCCCAGAAGTCTCACCGGATGCCGCACGTCGACTTCATCAAGCAGCTCACGAGTAATGGAAAAGATCTCCTCAAAAGTCTCGATCGGCTTATTACAGCTGCGGCAGTGTGTCGTCTGCCTGAAATCACTGTATTTGATCTTCAAAACCAGGGAGCGCCGAATGGATCCCGAATTTGCGAGCCGTATAGTTTGCAGTTGCGACCACTCCGCGCGGGCCGTCATGCCCGACTACCACAGGATGCCCTTTCAGATCGGGATTATCGTGCTCCTCCACTGAAACGAAAAAGGCGTCCATATCGACATGAATGATCTTGCGCTGCTGCACGGGAACCTCTATTCCGACATCGTGTCAGTTATTCGCAATTTTTTCAAGCCAGGAGATGACTTTAGGCAGTGCTCCCGTAACTTCGTCGTCATAGACTGCTAGTGCATCGGGACTGACCTTCGCCGCAGTAAATTTTGCAGTATCCTGAATGGCTGAGCCGAAGCCGCTGCCGCCGTGAGTGACCAAAGAATAAAGTGTTTTGCCCTCAAGTTTGTTTTCAGTCAGAAATTTCTGCACAGGCATCGGAAGCGTCCACCACCAGAGCGGATAGACCAGAATAACGGTGTCATATTCCAAAAGTTCGGGCACATCGTTCTCCAGTTCGACACTTCTTTCCCCTCTGAACTCCTGCCCTGCTTCGCTGACTGTGCCGGAATAGCTTGATGAGTATTTGTCTTTCGTTTTTATTGCGTATACAGGATAACCTGTTGCATTTGCTAACATTTCAGAGAGAAGTTCGCTGTTTCCGACGAGATTTGCACCGTCGGTCATAAGAGATGCGCTTGAAACGGCATCGACATCGTCCGCAAAGGCTGTGTTCCCTACTCTTGTGAAGTAAACGATGATCCCTTTCTTTCCTTTCATGTCTATCCTTTCAGTACGAGTCGCCTCGGCGCGGTCTACATTCACCGGCTGGAAATGCCTTCTGATATAAGAAACTCCAAAAATCGCAAAAAGCACTGCAACAAGCACCAGAATTCCAGAAATAACTGAATAGCGCATTTTGTGTTCCGTGATGTTCCGGACCGCGTTTCCTGCTATTGTTTTCAATCCGATCGCAAACAGTTTCTGCAATAAAAACGCAGACATAACAAAAAGAAACATGATCGCTGCATAATCGAGGAAAAACCAGAGCGGCAGCTCCTCATAATCAAAAAAAGCGAACATCGAGCTGCCTGAAATATATCCCCAGAAATTTCTCTCCTTCAGAGCATATACCCCGTAGAAACACGCCGCAGCAACCGACAAAACGAACAAAACCCGGATAAAGCCGAGTCCCTTTTGTTTTTCAGAAAACAGCTTGATTTTATTACATATTTTCCCAAACACACCACGTATATGCAGGCCGATGTGGAAACTTATCAGAAGAAATCCTGCATAAGATGCGATCAAATGGATGCTTCTCGCCGAAGGGATCGAAACGGAATCGGGAAGAAATTTGAAAACATAGAAAGACATGCTTATTCCCGAAAGCATGAGCAGCAGGATATCGGCAATAAGCAGACAGTTAGTGACCAGCATGAAGACCCGCGCCGCATTGTACCGGCCTTTTGCAAGCGACTTGTACCACCTGTAATTCAGTGCATTGTGGACGATAAAAAGGACGAACATAGCCGTTCCCGTTATTTCATGCCACATCGGACCGGTATAGTGATAAGCCATCACGACCATCAGAAGCAGTGTCATCAGAATATTTACAACTGTTTTTATTCTTTTCATCGTTAACACCATACCTTAAATTAAACGAACTTATTTTGACACCGAGTCAATTATTTTTCTGCCACAGCAACCGCAAATACTGCCGTCACGTCACCTTCGCCCAAAATCGTTTTAAGTTCCTGCTGCGTTTTGCCTTCGATTCTGCCGAGAAGAGTAAAATTCCAGCTGTTTGTATCGTAGTAAATCGTAATCTGATTACCTTGATAAAGAATTATATCGCCCGGTTTAGTCGTAATCTGTGTATCATTGCGCGGCAGAGACTGCGGTAAGTCACCGACCTTCTCGAAGTTGCCGTAATCATGCATTTTAACAGTGACTTCGCCCTTTTTCAGCAATTCATAAAAAGCTTTGGAGGATGAGTTGTCCGAAAGTGTCGCGGATAGTTTGTCCTTTCCGTTTATTGTGATTGAAATTTTCATAGCAGCCTCCGTTTCAGATTGGGAATTCTGACCATTCTGGTATTCAGACGATTTCTCGGAATCAGCGGCTTCAACTCCGCACGATGTCACGAAAAGCATGAACAACACCAAAACAAAAGTTACAATCTTTTTCATAAACCTCCGAAAAAACGAACCTCATTTCGACACCGTGTCAGAATAAATAAAAATGACACCGTGTCAATTTTTATTTGGTCGGATTGACAGTTATTTTTCCACAATTTCCCAGTGACCTGATTTATCACTGCCGATACGGACAATGCAACCGTTTTGCTTTAAAATTGCTATATGATTTTTTATAGTACGTAAAGATAAATCCAACGTTTTAGCTAAATCTTTCGCTGTTGCGTGTGGATTCTCTTTTAGCGCCATAAATGTTTTGAGTGCAATTTCCGGAACATTTACAGTGCAATTACAGTGCAAATTTTCAGTTTTGGGTGCAGTTACAGTGCAATTCTGGTGCAATTTCTGGTCACTTTTTTCATTTCCCTCTACATTCCCTTCTTCTCCGGCATTCAATTCAAAAGGTGCAGCATCTATCTTGTTAAACGGAATTGTAACTACGATAAAATTCTTTTTGATAGTGATTGAATCGCGACCGTATGCCTTGACAATTGTCGGAACACCGCGCCCTGAACGCTCGCTAAGCCTGAGCTGAAGAAAAATCGAGGCAAGTGCTTCATTAACTGGAATGCTGACTCCATTATAAAAACCTTCAAGATCCTGTTCAATTCCAAGCCCGCCGTGGGAAACGATTTCTATTCTGTCGGTGAACACGCTTATCATCGGCGCATTCATTGCAAGCCATTTGTTGTGGATGAAAGCATTCAAAAGTGCTTCGTGAAAAGCCTCGTAATCAAAAAGAGGAACATCTTTGCGTTCCGAGATCCGCCCGCGTTCGTCAGCCTGAATGATGTTTATCGCGTCGCCGTATTCCAGTATTTTATCCATGGAATACAAAATGCAGGAATTTCCGTATTCTTTCACGGAAAAAAGAGTATCTGCCTTGGTTTTTCCGCTGAAAACAGAAACGCGGATCGGAATATCATTTGAATCGGCAAGCAGGAGTGCCATTATGTTGTAGCGGCCGTCCGCTGTCAGCAGTTTGAGCGTTTTTTTAAAGGTGTCCCGTCTGAGTCTGATCCCTTTTGCACCGTAATACAAAAAGAGTTTCTCGAAAGTCAGATCCTGCGCATAATCGGGTGCGGCAGTGTTCACGATAGTAGGAATTCCGTTTGAAAGCACATTCAGCAGACGTATTTCCCATTCCGGAAATTTTGAAAGTTTCTCTTTGCTTGAACCAATCCGGATAAATGTCTGATTCATGAACTTAGTCGGAACGGATTTCGCGGCAGGAACAGTCAGCAAAACAACTCTTTTGCCGGAAATTTCGGTTTCATCGACTTCAAACGCAAGACTCGGCTTTAAGTTGCGTGCAAGGTAATGTTTGTAAGGTTCGTGCTCGATATCCTTGTCGAAATTAACCGTTGTTCCGGTTATTTCATGCGTTTTGTCGTTCACTCCCCAGACAATATAGCCGTATTCCCGCCCGCTCAAAGCCGCGCCGTTGGAAATCGCGGAAATATATTCGCCGATTTCATCCTTTGAAAACCAGTTTTCCTTAAAATCGAGCCATTCGTATTCGTGCGGAAGCGAAATCAGGTTCGTGACAGTGTCAATTATGTTGGTCATTGGGTCGGCTCCTTAGTTATCATTTCTTCTTCCTCGACTTCAATTAAATATTGCAGTAAAACATACGGCTTAATTATTATTTTTATCTGTTTGTTTGGTGTCATCAAAAGTGTTCTCATTACATTTAACGATTTTATATCGTAAATCACTTCATTACGTTCATCAAACAATGCAGGGATTACTGTTCTCAATTCATTTTCAGAAAAAACATATTTTCCTACAATGTTGGACAAACAAAAATAATAAAGATCTACCCACACCGATGTAACAGCCTCATGATTACAAGAGTTCTGTTCAGACAGTATTTTTTCTGAATACTCCGCTAAAGTTTTTAAATAAGCATTTCTATCTGGATTTTTTATGCGGAAATAATAAAAAAACAAATCTAAAAAACCGGTGCCAGAATTTATGTTGGAATATGAATGTATTTCGTGTGACAAAAACTTGGATTTTATTTGTTCTATAGTTTTAGCTACAGCATTATCCGTTGAGCAGTCTGTTTTTTCTAAAAAACCTAAAGAAAATGCTTGAGTTTCATCTTTTCCAAAAGAAATGTGATTCAAGTAAATGTGTAAAAAATTCTCGTGCAAGGCAATCAGTCTTCCCAATAGATAATTATAGCTTTTCAGATGCGATATTCGTAAAATTTCGATGTAATTTTCAAGATGTAAATTTGAGTTTAAAAACATGTTTGTTAAGTAATCTGTATAATCAGGAATTTCTTCTAACTTATTAAATTTCACATATTTATCCTCAAGGGAAAGCAACCAGTATTTAAAAACCCGCAAGAGAAGATAATTATTCTTCAACTCGGAAGCAAAAGACATATCACAAAAAAATTCTTTATCTAAAGATGATAAAAACAATTCTATTTTCTCACATCCATTCGTACTGCTTAGAACATCTAACATAATTTTCTTATCAAGGTAAAAGGCAAAATTTATCAAAAATCTCCATGTGCTTTTTTCATAATAAAAAGCATCCGAACAACAAATTTGTATGTCAAAGATATTAATTATTTGTGAATAGTCGGCATCCATTTTTGCATTATGAAGAATTTCAACCATTCTCTTTTCGTGATATTGGGCATTTTTTAGAATGTTTATTTCAAAATCTGTTGTTTTTAAAATGCCAACAATTTTATTTTTTAAATCTTCAGAAATTTTTGATATTTCAATCAGCCCATAATCCTGGTCAAAAAAATCAAAAATACGCAGTGATATCAGAAGTTTTCCCCAATTATTTTCTTCACAAGCTTCATCAAACAATCTTACAGCAATCACGAGACATTCTTTTGTTTTTGTAAGTTGCTCATTATTTAAATTTGTATTTTGTCTGCAGGATACTAATGAATAATTAAATATAATATTGGAAATTTCTTTAAAAAAATCATGTGATGATAGTTCGTCGTATTTCTTATTTATATTTATAGAGACAAATGCATCATACAAACTCGAAATAAAATCAACATTCTTCAAGTCTTCAGCCAAGAATTTATTCATAAAACACTCCTAAAACTCGGTTACAATACAATTCTCATTGTCCAGCGATTTCCACAATTCTTCGAAATTTTCCAATATTTTTTTAGGATTTGTTACTTTTTGAATAATGTGGTGATTTTTACCAATGATATTAACTGATGTTCCCAATGAATAAACTATAGGTAAATCAGTAGGGGCTTGAGGAACAAAAATTAAGAACCTGTCATGAAATTTCCAACCATAATTGTTATGTTGAGCTAAAAATTTCATTTTTATATAAAGATTATTTGAATGATTCTCGAAATATTTTTTTTGTTCCACACAAAACTGCTCAAAAGATTGGATATGAGATCCTAAAGTTTTTGA
Source organism: bacterium (assembly GCA_016290135.1). Lineage (GTDB taxonomy): Bacteria > UBP6 > UBA1177 > UBA1177 > UBA1177 > UBA1177. The sequence continues at coordinate 28,208 of JAEESW010000008.1, read as the reverse complement.
CTTCTGATAACTGGTTATACATCGGAATGGTATACCCGTGTCTTCGAAATACAATGTCTCAATGATATCTTTGGCTGTTAGATAGGGATCCCATAAACAGATTTCTGCCGCATTGCTATGACTTCGAATTTTTTTTCTAATATATTCTAAAGCATCATCTCTCTGGTTGGATTTCAGAAGTTTATAATCTCCACTTTTTAAAAGAATTTCATTATTTTGATTGCGCCTTGATATAATATTGTAGTAATTATTTTCACGAGTATCGGGAACAATAAACCTATGTGAATATGATAACTCTATTTTTTTCTCTTTACCATCTTTAAAGCGGATAGTTCTAGGCTCCATTCCGGTTCCAATATGACCGCAAAAACTTGCACTTTTACAAAAAATGATTTTTGAATTGCGAAGTATTAACCCTGTTTCTTTTTCTGATAATATAATGTTCAGATTATTATCGTCGCCTACTTCCAAAACATTATTGATTTCTTTAGAGTCTGTATCTATTGCATTGAAACCTGAAATAATATTGTCATAGGTCGTAAACATTTCGATATGTAAATTTTTGGCCTTCGAAACTTTAGGATGGTATCGCGCTTGGATTCTCAAATTTACTGAATCCTTTTCTGAAGATATTTTCGTTTTTAAAATTGTAATCGGAAATTGAAAAATAATATTACCGATCCTGTCGTGTGCCGTTGACAAATCCATTTTTATTGCTGAAATTGATTTCACTATTTTATTTATGTGATCAAATTTACTTCGTGCATTTTTGTCTGAAACAAAAAGTTCTTTTGATTCATCAAAAAATTCTATTATGTAATTATCTCCCCAATAATTTGGTTTTAAAAGCAAGTTGAGCAATACTGGAAAAACTTCAGAAGAAGCAGGAACATAGGTCTTGGGTAACAGAACCAAACGCTTTGAAATTTCACAAGATTCATCGTAGTTTAATATTCCATTTTGAATATCTTCAAAAACCCGTTTAGCAGTATCAATGGGAATTCTTTTCTGTTGAACTCCTAACGAATAACGAGAATCTATTTTCTTTAATTTAGGCAATAAAAAACGAGGTTTATCATCAATCTTGTCAATTTCATCAAATGCAAACAATGTAAAATAGTTAATAGCTTTTTTATTTAACTGATCAAACAAAAAAATCTGAGTAACTTCACAACCTGAGTAGAAAGCAATATTTCCCTGGGTTAAAAGCTGTTGGAAATCTTTGTTAGCGCGGAGCTTCTTTGCATTACGATATATGTTTTCATGTTCAATCATTCTTGTATTCTAACGTGTCCTCAATATTCCGCATTGGTTTGTCATAATTATAGTTTTAATTCGCATTTCTTACACAGCGGAAATATTTATTGCCATAAATGGAATCTTTAAGATCATGCCCGATTCGACCTTCATCAACGTACCAAGCATAATTTGAGTCTTCCAACAAAGTTGAAGAAGACCAAAAAGGAGTTACTTCTCCCAACTTGTTACAATCACTGGAATAACAGGAATGGCAATTTGCTGCATAACAATCAGATAAAGACAAACAAGCATCTGTAACAGCACATTCACCTTCAGGCTCTGTGGCAGTACAGCCTTGAATCAAAGTTCTAAGTTCGCTGATTGTCGGCAGATGCCAATTGCTTGAACCTCCTCCTGAAAGCTTGTTGCAATAATCTATAGCATCTTGCCAATTCATGCTTCTATAAGCTTTTGTTGACCATATTAAATTGCTTGATGAGTCTTTACACGGTGCTCCGAGTATAGTTTGTGTTCGACTACATTCAGAAATTTCATTGTCATTTGTATAAGATGGCATTCCACCATCTTCTGGAACAATCTCTCCTCTAATGCAACGGATATAATTCTCGCTAACATGATCATCATAATATATAGTGCCATGATTAACATCAATAACCCATACAAAATCTGAATTATTTGACAACTTAGAAGATGAATAACAATAAGATAAATCGTCGGTTGAGTCACAAAGTTTGCTGTGACCGATAGTTAAATTATAATCATTAATTTCACACACACAATTGCCAATTTGATAATCACTTTGAGCAAGTTTATCGGCTTTTTCAGAAATCGGACAAGCACCACCTGTAATAGAACCCGAACAACCTTGTATAAGAGTTCTTAATTCATCTATGTTCGGCATTTTCCAATCCTTAAAACCACATTCCGAAAGGTTATAACAATAAGTTATACCTTCAGACCATTTCATTTTTTCAGGTGCAAGAGAAGACCAAGTATTGCCATCAATAGTAGCGCAAGTCCCAGAGGGAGTGCAATTATTACTGCTATCTCCAGTGTCAGATGTATCTGCATCCGGTGTTGAATCGCTTGAGTCAGAAGTTCCTGTGTCTTTATCGTTTGTTGAATCTCCAGAATCATTCATTGAATCTGTTGTCGAATCACTTTCATTGTCTGAAATTTCCGAATCTGTATCGGTTTTGTCTTCCGTGTTTTCCGATATAGTTTCTGTGTCGTCAGGATTTTCCGAGTTTTCAGACTCTTTAATGCAGATATTGTTCTCAACATCACATTCAAGTCCTTTGTCGCAGGTTTCGTTTGGATAGCATTCACCGTAAAGCGAGCCCATTTCACGACCTGAATCGTTGCCGTTATCGGTAGTTTTTCCAGAATTGCCGCTGTCTCCGCAGCCAAGAATCATAAGTGACAAACAAAAAAGTCCGAAAATAATGATTTTTTTCATGGAATCCTCGAAATGAAAGGTGCATAAAATCAACGCAAAGTATAATAAAGAAAGGGCAAAAAATGGCAAGGTTTTTGGAGAAAAATTACAAAGACTTTGTTGGTTTAATGGGAAAATCAGTTGCGAACATTATTCTGACTTTGTGTCACTTATCATTCCGATTTATTACATACTCTCTTTCAAAATCTGAACGATTTCATCTTTCGTGAACTTGTGATAGCCTGAATTGATGAGGAAAGTCCCTTTCGCGATCCCTTCAAACATCTCTTCCGTAACGCCGAGTTCCGCAATATGAAGGCAGAGACCGAGTTCCTTCATCCAGTTTTCCATCGCCTGAAGTCCTTCTTCCGCGATTTTCTCCTCGCTTTTGCCTGTGCAGTCAACGTCCCAGACATTTTTTGCGAAACGGGCGAATTTCCACGGCGCATCTTTCATGGAAACGCGGTAGTAAGGAAGCGATACGCCCGAAAGAGTCATTCCGTGGGTCGCATCGGTGAACGCTCCGATCGACTGACCGATCATATGGACCATCCAGTCCTGCGGTTTTCCTTTTCCGATGAGGGTGTTGAGTGCCCATGTCGCGATCCACATGATGTTGCTTCTCGCCTCGTAATCCTCAGGATTTTTGACAGCGATGCGCGAGGAGTGGATGAGCGAGCGCATGAGACCTTCGGCGATATAGTCGGAAGTGTTGTCGTCGTCGCCAGAGAAATACTGCTCCATTATGTGCGACATGATGTCGAAAAATCCAGCGATCATCTGCCTTTTCGGGATCGAAAAAGTGTATTTCGGATTTAAAATCGCGAATTTCGGGTAGAGTTCCTCGCCGAAAACATGGCCGATTTTGAGTTTCTGCTCATGGTTCGTGATAACCGATCCACCGTTCATTTCGCTTCCTGTTCCGACCATCGTAAGAACGCATCCCAGAGGAAGGATCCTGTTTGCCGGATCTTCCATTTTGAGATAGTATTTTTCCCACGGATCGCCGTCATACCAGGCCGATACAGCAACGCCTTTCGCATAGTCAACAACAGAGCCGCCGCCTACCGCAAGAATGAAATCGACATCGTTTTCACGGGCGATCCTGCACCCTTCGAGCAGTTTTTCAACAGTCGGATTCGGCATAACGCCGGGATCCTCGAAAACCTCCTTGCCTGAACTTTTGAGAATTTCCATGACAGCGTCGTAGATCCCGTTCTTTTTGATAGAACCGCCGCCGTAGCTCAGCATGATTTTTCTGCCGTATTTGGCAAGCTCGTCTTTCAGGAAATTAAGGGATTTGTCACCGAAATAAAGCCTTGTAGGGTTTGAATAAACAAAGTTTCCGTTCATAAAAGCCTCCTTTTAGTTAAAACGAACATTATCACGTCACAGCGTCAGAATAAATAAAAATGACACTGTGTCAATTTTGTATTTTGACACCGTGTCAGTTTTTTTACAGGAAGACGGACAGCACGCCAGCAAATCGTCATCTTGAACAAATGTGAAAGATCTTCCGGATAGTTTTTCTTTAACAATTTCAGCAATATTTGAAAAAACATCAAAGAAAACAACGATGTTCTATTGACATTACATCAAAAGCGTTTATATTTGCACAGTTGTAATTGACAAAGAACAACGATTCTTTGCCGAAGTTTTTTTTAATTTTTGAATGGAGGAAATTATGAAAGTTGCAGTTATTTGCTCGAACGGAAAAGTCGGAAAACTTGTTGTCGCGGAAGCACTTGCGGCAGGTATGGATGTTACGGGATTCGCCCGCGAGGAGAACAAAAGCGCGGCAAAAAATTTTGTTCAGAAGGACATTTTCGCGCTCACAAAAAATGATCTCGCCGGTTTCGATGCTGTCGTTGACGCTTTCGGCGCATGGGTAGAAGCCGAGCTTCCGAACCACGGAAAATCGCTTTCTCACCTTTGCGATCTGCTTTCCGGAACCGAAACACGCCTTGTCGTTGTAGGCGGCGCAGGAAGCCTTTATGTAAACAAGGAACACACCATGACCGTTTCCGAAACTCCGGATTTTCCAGACATCTTCAAACCGCTTGCATGTGCAATGGCGGCTGCTCTGGCAGATTTGAGAAAGAGAAACGATGTCAAATGGACATACATCAGCCCTGCCGGAGACTTTCAGGCTGAAGCACCTAAAACAGGAAAATGGATCTGGGGCGGAGAGGAACTCACTCTCAACTCGAAAGGCGAAAGCATCATCAGCTATGCCGACTACGCTGCTGCACTTATTGAAGAAATCACAAAAGGAAATAATATACAGAAGAGAATTTCTCTTGTAAGGGAATAGTTTTTTGGAGGGCGGCATGACACAAAGAGAACGAAGAGAATTTCTGATAAAATATCTTCTTAAAGAAAATCCGCAGTATGAAGAGATTGAAATTCCGCAGACTGATGATGAGCAGAAAGATCTTTTACGCTCTTTAGTGAATGTCAGGCCGCCGCTTCCCGCAAGCGATGAATTTTTGAAAATACAAGATGAATATCTTCAGGAAGAAAACCGCTCGCACGTAATCACGGATATTGCGGATCTGCACTCTGCCGACAACGAACTTTATTTGTGGCGCGGCGATATAACGACTCTCAAAGTGGACGCCATCGTGAATGCGGCTAACAGCGGAATGACCGGTTGCTGGCAGCCGTGCCATTTGTGCATCGATAACTGCATACATACATTTGCAGGGATCCAGCTTCGTGCTGTGTGTGCGGATATCATGCAAAAACAGGGACACGAAGAGCCTGCAGGTCAGGCAAAAATCACGCCTGCATTCAATCTCCCGAGCAAATACGTGATCCATACCGTGGGCCCTATCGTCAGAGGAGAACTTACCGCAACTGACCGCGATCTGCTCGCTTCCTGCTACAAAAGCTGCCTTGATATTGCGAAAGCAAACGGCTGTGTTTCTATCGCATTCTGCTGTATCTCAACCGGCGTATTCCGCTTTCCTGCCGACAGGGCGGCGGAAATTGCCGTTGACACCGTGCGCAAATGGAAAGAACAGAGCGGAGACGGAATGAAAATCGTATTCAACGTCTTTTCTGAAAAAGATGAGGTAATTTACAGGAGAATTCTCTATGGAAGAGATTGAAAAACTGAAATCGGTACTTGCAGAAAACGACACTATCATCATCGGAGCAGGTGCCGGACTTTCGACTTCGGCAGGATTGACCTATTCAGGGGAAAGGCTTGAAAAATACTTCCCCGATTTTGTTAAGAAATACGGCTTTACCGATATGTATTCAGGCGGTTTTTACCCGTTTCCGAGTTATGAGGAGTTCTGGGCATACTGGAGCCGCTACATTATGATAAACCGCTACATGGATGCCCCGAAACCTGTGTACAAAAATCTGCTTTCTCTTGTGAAAGATAAGGATTATTTTGTCATAACTACGAATGTCGACCATTGTTTTCAGAAAGCTGGATTCGACAAATCGCGCCTTTATTACATGCAGGGAGATTATGGTTTGTTCCAGTGCAGCGAGCCGTGTCATCAGGAGACTTACGACAACGAAGCGGAAATCAGGCTTATGTTTGAAGAGCAGCGCGATATGAAAATCCCGTCCAAACTTGTTCCTCACTGCCCTAAATGCGGAAAGCCGATGAGCATGAATCTTCGTTCCGACAACACTTTCGTGCAGGATGAAGGCTGGTACGCGGCGTCAGAAAGATACAAAAATTTTCTTGTTTCAAGAAATGCCACGAAAGACGGGAAAGTCCTCTTCCTCGAACTCGGAGTCGGCGGAAACACTCCTATGATCATCAAATATCCGTTCTGGCGCATGACCACGCTCAACAAAAACGCTTTCTATGTCTGCGTAAACTTCGGGGAAGCGGTCGTTCCGTCGGAAATTTCAAACAGATCACTATGTATCAACGGCGATATCGGCGATGTTTTTTTATATACAAAAACGAATTTCTCTGGTAAAAACATAGGGTTCGGCAGAATACTTTAATGTTCTGCCTTTTACTGATTTGCTTAAGAAGGGGATCAATGAAAATCACAGTCCGTTTCACTGCGGCGGTGCACACACTTCTGTGCATCATGTATTTTGAAAACGATTACCGCGTAACATCCGATTTCATTGCCGGAAGCACCGGAGTCAATGCGGTCATAATCAGAAAAATCCTGCTTCAGCTCCAACACGCAGGGCTGATCGAGACAACAGCCGGTGTCGGCGGATCACATCTGGCGAAAAACCCCGACAAAATCAGTCTGCTTGACGTTTATCATGCAATAAATGATACCGAGTGCGGACAGGAAGTTTTTAACTTTCATCCCTCCCCCAATCCAGAATGCCCGATAGGAAAAAACATCCACACAGTCCTTGACCCCGTTCTGCACAATGCCCAGAATGCGCTTGAAACAGAACTTTCCAAAACAACCATTGCAGATCTGGTTGAACAGGTTAAGTGATTTATACTGACACCGTATCAATTTTTTATTTTGACATCGTGTCAGTTATTTTCTTTCCTTAGAGAAATATAAAAATCGAGCCGCTCGTTCAGCGCCCTCGCAAAAAGCTGTTCCATAGCACCGAGATCGTGCCTGACATGGTATTCATCGAACGCATTGTAGTAAGAAACCCTGTCGGCAAATTTTATGTCGATTGGCGGAAATCCGGCCTTCATCAGTTCCAAATTTACAAGAAGTCTGCCTGTCCTGCCGTTTCCGTCTATGAACGGATGAATCGCCTCGAATTCAATGTGAAAGCGTGCAAGGCGGGAAACGATATGAGTTTTGTCTTCAGCATAATCAGAAAGCAGTTTTTCCATCTCAGGCTGGATAAGATAAGGCTGAACAGGCTCGTGCGCCGCCCCCATTATGCTTACGGGAATACGGCGGTAAACACCCCTGTCCTCTTTTTTATCTGCCAGCACTAAGTAATGGATCTCCTTGATGATTCTTTCCGTAAGCGGCTCATTCTGCTGCACAAGCGAAACGACATAATCAAACGCTTCCTTATGACCGATCGCTTCAAGATGGTGGGCAAGCGGCTTTTTGTCGATTGTGAGACCGCGCAAAACCATATCCGTTTCTCGCAGAGTAAGAGTGTTTCCCTCTATCGCATTGGAATTGTAGGTGTATTCCGTGACGAATTCTTCATTCAGGCGTTCAAGTTCTCCCTGCGTAAACGGGCGCAGCGTGTCCAAAAGCCGCTTTTTTTCGTCAATCACGGAGATCAGGTTTTCAGTCCGTTTTATCCTGCCGTCTGAAGGCTTCATCGCATCAAGCGGTATCTTCCAGCCGCGACCCTGCTGCACAGCACCCGGGATCTTCCCTTCGGAACACAAGACCCTGATGCGTCTTTCAGATATATTCCATTTCCCTGCAGCCTGAGCAACAGTTAAAAAAGTTCCGTCAGTTTTCATCTTTCGACCTCGATTATCGGAATAATAAACAATTATCGGAACGATACTAACGTAATTATCGGAATATTGCAAGAGTTTGCCGGCATCGTGTCAGGATCGTAATTACAAGAAAACTGACACCGTGTCAATTTAATGCAGGAAACCGCAAAATCCTTCAAGCTTGAGAAGTGCGATCTTGTTTTTGATGCCGCGCTTCTGTGCGACAAGCACCGCGATTTCGCCGTAAAAGCGCAAGGATTCCTGCGAATCTCTCCTTCTGCCGGCTCTCTTGGTTCAATTGTCAGCGATTTTTTTCACCCATTCAAGAACTTTAGGAAGTGAGACCGTGACCTCATCGTCATATACCGAAAGCGTCAGAGGACTTACCTTTGCCGAGGTCCATTTCGGGGTATCCTTGATCGCGTTTCCGAAACCGCTGCCGCCGTGCGTTACCAGAGAATAAAGGGTCTTGCCTTCAAGTTTATTTTCAGTCAGGAATTTCTGCACAGGAACGGGAAGCGTCCAGTGCCAGAGCGGATAGACCAGAATGACCGTGTCATAACCGGAAAGATCCGGTGCGGCGCCTTCAAGTTCAACAGGCTTTTCTCCCTGGAACTCTTTGGTGGCTTCGATGACGGTGTCGACGTAGCTTGAAGGGTATTTGTTTTTTGTCTTTATCGCGTAGAGCGGATAACCCGTGGCATTTGCGATCATTTTAGACAAAAGTTCACTGTTTCCCACAAGTTTTCCGCCGTCATTCATTAAAGAGGCGCTGGATACCGCATCGACATCCTTTGCAAAATCGGTGTTTCCGACTCTGGTGAAGTAAACGATGATCCCCTTTTTCCCTTTCATGTCGATCTGTTCGGTACGAGCCGCCTGTTCACGGTCGATATTCACAGTCTGGAAGTGCCTTCTGATGTAGGAAACTCCGAAAAGCGCAAAGAGCACGACTGCAAGCACCAGAACCGCTGAAATCACTGAATAACGCACTTTGTGCGCAGAAATTTCATTCCACATTTTTGAGAACATAAGTTTTCTCCTTTTTATCTGTTTCTCCTAAAATTTCTAAAATGAAGATCATACCGTCACCGCGTCAGAATAAACAAAATTGACACCGTGTCAGTTTTTTTGTTTTCAACTTGTTCTTCGCTTTGGATCAGTGTTCTTTGCTGTCTGATACCAGTTCTATCTCCTCACCTTCATTGATTATCAGGCGGTTCGGCGAATCAAACTGCTCAGCTCTGGATCTGTCGAAATATTTTCCGTCCTTCGGCGGTACGACATGATAGGGGACATCGTGCTTCGCTCCGACAAGTTTCGCGCACTCGGCCGCTTCCGGCAGATCCATGTTGTATACGCCGTCGCAGCAGTAGAAAGCGTAGTCGAGCTTCTGTTCCGCCAGTGCCGGCATCTGCTCGGTCTTGCTCGTGTCACCCGAAACATAGACCGATACGCCGTCGGAGAATGTAAGGATATAGCCGACGCACTCTTTCACGTCGTGATTTTTGTTGTAACCCGCTTCCACCGCTTCGATCTTCACATATCCGAGATCGAAAGTCTGGTGTTTTCCGCCGTCGAGAGCCTCTTTCCAAGTGATGGTCCGGCAGTCGCTCCTGCGGTTTTTCACTTTGTCGAGAGCATTGTGGTCGAAGTGGGCGTGGGTAACAAGGATAAGATCGGCCTCAGGCCCGTATCCGTCGCCGGCGAAAGGATCTATGTAGATCACCTTCCCTTCAGCTGTAGTGATGCGGAGGCTCGCATGTCCCATGTAAAGAAGTTTAGCTTTTGTGCTTTTCACCGTTTCCTCCTTTTCTGTTTCGTTTTCCTGCTCCACTGATCCAGATGCAGACACCTGATCCTGTTCCGTTTTCTTGTCGTTCTTTTCGGCCTGATTCGACACCGTTCCGGTGCAGGCCGCAAAAATAAAGGCCGTCAAAAGAGCAAAAAGAACAAAAAACTTTTTCATTTCCATCTCCTTAATAAACAAAAAAACTGCATAATTTTAGGCAGTTTGAACAAATTGGCAAGGATTATCCGCACCGTTTACGCTTTTATGTTCCTGAACTCTGTTCCTTTTTGGCAAACCGGCGGATCTCAGAGCCGGGATTTTTCGAAATAAGGGCTAAAATCCTCCCATCCCTATCGTTGCGGAGAACTTGATCTCGTTCTGCATCAGATTGTGCGAAACGCCGACCGAGATCGCAGGGACTGCCAGTTTTTTCAGATACATTTTCAATCCGGCCGAATAGCCGAAATTCATTACGAAACTTCCGTCGGAATCCTCTCCGGCGAACTGTTCCAGAAGCCCGTAAGCCGAAAACATCACGAATTTTGTGTTCAGAATGCCGGCTTCAAGGCCGAAATTCGCGCCTCCCATCTTGGTACCGTGGAATTTGTCGGGCATTATCGTCGTTCCTACGACCATTTGCGACGGTCTCAGCGGGATCGGAAGATCGTTCGACAAATAAAGCGCGTACTGGGTGAGCACCCTGAGGCGCGTAACCGGCAGAGGATGCTGTATGGAAAGCTTCAGACCGAGAGATTCCGCGCAGCTTCCCGAAGTCAGTAGAGTCACGCCGCCGTCTATGCTGAACGATTTCACAGACATGAACCATTCGTTGAGCGACGGAAAGCTGATGTCCCAGCCGACTCCCGGCGTAATTGCGTGAAAAGACTTGATCTTTTCTTTATATTCCGCGTATTTTTTCTTAACGGCGGCATTGGTATAGTTGTAGCGCAGACCGGCGTTTATCTTTGAATGTGCCGTGATTTTATCGCTCACTGCAGCATAAACCGAACCTCCCATTGCGTTGTATTCGAATATTTTTCTGCCCGAAAGATCCTTCTCCTCGTTGTCACGCCGGGTGAAAGAGGCTCCGACCGTAAAACCGGGGTGTTTTATATCACGCGTAGGTCTGCTGTAGGTCATAAGAGCGAGCTGGATATTTTTGGAAAAGACTCCGCCAACGACATAGTTGTCTCTGATCCCGAACGCGTTCGTATCCATCACGAAAGCCCCGCCCATAAAGCCTGTCGAGCTTGAATACATGAAAAAAGGGACCGGAATAAAAGACCATTTTTCCTTAACTTTTATGAAAAGCACTGTCGCGCCGTTTTCATCTTTCTTAAGCGATACTTCGGTTTCGGAAAAGAGTTCCAGCTCCTCAAGAGTGACCTTGACTTCATGCAGGTCGATGCGGCTTTCGGGGGTCCCGACATACTTTCCGAGTAACGAGAGCATATAGGATTCCTTTGTCCTTCCCAGACCTTCGAACTTTACCGACGACACAAGTTGTTCATTCTTAACATCCTGATTTTCTTCAGCAAAAGCACAGAAGCTCTTAAACAGCGGAATGAGCAGGAAAAACAAAACCAGATAAAATGAAAGATGCGGCTTTGCCACTATTCAACTCCACTCGCCCTTCTCTTCCAAAAGTTTCACAAGCTGCTCGAGTCCCGCTTTGTCGGCTTCGGAAAAACGGCCGAGAAGCGGACTGTCGATATCAAGAACGGCAATAACCCTGCCGTTTGAGTGTATCGGCACGACTATTTCAGAGTTCGACGCGCTGTCGCAGGCGATATGCCCCGGAAATTCGTGGACATCGGGAACAAGAAGAGTCTCGTCTTTAAGAAGTGCCGTCCCGCACACCCCTTTTCCAGGCTGGATATGTATGCACGCGGGCTTTCCCTGAAAAGGTCCGACCGTAAGCACGCCGTTTCTCACGAGGTAGAATCCCGCCCAGTTGAGGTCTTTCAGACTCGCCATGACGAGAGAAGAAATGTTGCTGAGAGCCGCGACGCACCAAGGCTCGCTTTCGATTATTTCGGCCGCTTGTTTCAAAAGGATTCTGTAATCGGTCAAGGGATCCTCCATGATTCAATTTTACCGCATCATATAAGCCGCAGTCTGCTTTCGCTATACGGCTTCCAAATAGCCTGTCACCTTTTCCAGTGATTCTTCAACGGTCTCTTCCGCTGTGTTTATCGTGATTTCCGGATGGAGCGGTGCTTCGTAAGGATCATCGATCCCTGTGAATGAAGTGATCTCCCCGCGTCTCGCCTTTTTGTAAAGCCCTTTGACATCGCGTTTTTCACACACTTCAAGTGAAGTCGAGACATAGACTTCGACAAAATTTCTGCACATCTTCCGGACGAAATCGCGTGATTCGCGGTATGGTGAAATAAAGGATGCGATCACTGTGATGCCGTTCCTCTCAAGCATCGAAGCGAGGAATCCCATCCGTTTGACATGTTCGTCCCGGTCTTTTTTGGTGAATCCTGTCTGCGGAAAGATGTTGCGCACCGTATCACCGTCGAGAAGTTCGCACTTGACTCCTGAATTTTTGAGATACACGGCCAGTTTTTCGGCGAGCGTCGTCTTTCCCGCGCCCGAAAGACCTGTGAACCAGATGACACGCGGTTCTTTATTCATTTTTTTCCTCGTTCCCGCCGTTTTCCTCTTTTGCCGGAGCCGCCGTTTCATTCGCCCCGTGTTCCTGATCCGCGGATTCATTGACGGCCTCTTCACTTGATGCCGCTGCCTCCGGTGCAGTTTCCTCCTTTTTCTCTTCCGTTATGAAGACAAGGGTCTGCGGAGAAACACTTTTCACATCCAGCGGAAGAAAGACCGCCGGGAGCTCCTTTTCTCCGATGTTCAGACTGATCTCTCCAGCCTTTTCGGAAGAAAAATCGAAATTCATCACCAGATCTTCACTTTTTATTTTACGCAATTCAAAAAAATTGCCGCTCACTTTTACTTCGACCAGCCCTGCATTTCCCGAAACAAGTATCTGGTCGGAAGAGATATTCGTGCTGACCTTTACGGAATAGACTCTGTTTACGGGCCTCAGGCAGACAGCGACAAGCATGAGCACGAGCGTGCAGAGCGCTGCGAGAAGTTTTTCGCGGAGATTGTGTTTGAAGATCCTTTTCACAAATTCCTGTTTAGATGAAGTCGTTATCATGCCGTTCTCCTAAATTTTGTTTGCGAGCTGCTGTTTTAGCGCGTCCTTGCTGAGATCGCGGGTTATTCTGCCGCCGTGAAGAAGCGAGATCTCGCCTCTCTCCTCACTGACGACGATAACGAGCGCATCAGGGACTTTTTCGCTGATACCGTAAGCCGCGCGGTGCCTTGTTCCGAAATTCGGGTCGATATCAGGGTTCGTGCTGAGCGAAAAGAATACCGAAGCTCTTGAGATCCTTCTGTTTTTGATGATCACAGCACCGTCGTGAAGGGGCGAATTCTTCTTGAATATCGTAAGAAGAAGCTCTCTCGTGATGAGAGAATCGATCTCCGTTCCCTCGGCTATCGCACCGAGTTTTGCGTCTTCCGAAGGCATGATCACGACAAGAGCGCCTTCACGCACCGAAGCGAGATAGTCCATGGCGTTCGCGATGTGACTGATGATGTCCTCTTCGCCCGCATACTCCTCCTGCTTCATCGTGATGTTGAAAATACTCATCGAAGCGAGCATGTTCTTGATCTCGTTGCGGAACACGACGATTATCAGCACCGGAGCGTAGAAGAAGAAGTTGCCCAGAAACCATGTGATCCCTGTAAGGTCGAAGATCCGAGCAAAAATGTAGAAAAGGGCGAGCAGAGCAAAACCCGCCGTTACCCTGATCGACTTGCTGTCTTTGATCTCGACAAAAAAGAGATAAAAAATGAAGTAGATGCAGCAGAAATCGACTGCCGCCTTGAAAATGAAAAGCGGAACAGAATCGCTTCCCGCTACAGCCAGCAGAAATTCCGAAAAAGTTAACATGACGGCTCCTTTAAAGCGTTGAATATTTCCAAAGTATCTTTTGCTTCCCTGACATCGTGGACTCTGATCACGGCGGCGCCCTTTTCCAAAGCGATGGTGTCGAGCGCGACAGTTCCTGCGAGCCTCTCAAGCGGACTGGTCCTGCCGGTAATTGCTCCGATCATGCTTTTGCGGCTGAAACCGGCCACGACAGGATCAAGGCATGAGAAGAAGACTTCCAGATGTTTCGTTATCGCCAGATTATGCTCAAGAGTTTTTCCGAAACAGATCCCAGGATCGATCATGATCTTGCTTTCAGGAAGACCTTTTGAAAGCAGCGTCTCTTTCGCTCTATTGAAAAAATCCAGCATTTCAGAGAACAGATCTTCATAAACCGGATCTTCCTGCATATTTTTCGGCAGACCTTTGATGTGGCCGACCACTATCGGTTTTTGGGCAGCCGCACAGACTGAAGCCGTTTCGGGATCGAAAGTAAGTCCGCTGATGTCGTTCACGATCTCCGCACCGGCGTTTATTGCAGCTTCCGCGACAGAACTTTTCACAGTGTCGATCGAGATCACAGCCTTGGGAAACTGTCTTTTTATCTCGTGGATCACAGGGAGAACGCGCTTTTTCTCAGTTTCTGCATCAACTGAATCACTTCCCGGACGCGTAGATTCGCCGCCGACATCAATAATATCGGCACCGTCTTCAAGCATTTCGGAAACATGTTTCATGGCTGCATCGATATCCGTCCAGCTTCCGCCGTCCGAAAAAGAATCGGGAGTGACATTGAGTATTCCCATGATATTAGGCCGCGTCGTGTCGATCCCGGGGTGAGAAAAAGAAAACCACGGTTTTTGCGATGCAACGAACTTATCAATAAAATCAGCGACTTGAGGCAGTTTCCAGCACTGAGCTCTCATCCGTGAAACAAAAGCGGGTATCTTATCGCGTCTCAGTGAAAAAATGAATCCGCTTTTCGGTTTCGAGCAGTTTACGGCGTGCGCAGGAACAGCAGCCTCGCCGCCAAGCGAGAGGACTTCCTGCTTCACGACATTCGCTGCCGGAGTCGAAATATCGGAGACAACGAACGTTTCCAGAGCAAAACGGCCGCGCATTATCGATGAGCCGCACTCCGAGACCTCAAGTTTTTTCATCAAAGAGGCGTATTCTTCATCAGTAACATTGAAAGGAAAGACCTGCATTTGAACCTCAAAACAAAAACCGCTGAATTTTACGAGTTATATCCGACAAGTCAAATGAATGAGATTTGCAGAGACGCGGAAACACGTCTCATTATTTATTTCGGAGCGATACCGGGTTTTTGAGCCATTTCATACCAGGTGAAGTTGTCGAGAATGACCATGCTGTCGAGCTGATGGTCGTTCGTGTCCCAGATAGCCATTCTGAGCTTGAAATCTTCTCCTGGATTTATGTTGCCTCTGACTTCGAGCCAGCCCGTTGCGCCGTGGGCTTCCGTCATGGTCATAGCATTGCATCCCGCAGTCGTGAACGGCGTTCCCTTGAGTTCTTCATCACCATGACAGCTCGGATAAGCCGCTCTCGGGCAGCAGACATTGAAAAGCCCCGATTTTGCAAGGTTTATCCCAAGCGGATTCTTCAAGCTGTCCATCGCGATATTTTTATCGGAGGGATTCTGCAGATCCGGGTCTGTCGATGTGAAGGCAGTATCCAGAAGCATGACGAAAAAGTCGTTGAACTGGCAGACATACTGCGGGAATTCGCTGCTGATGTAGTAAACGCCGACACCGAACGCCGCTGCATTTTTCGGAGCACGGATCGTAAGTTCAAGCATAACAGGGTCATTTACAGGCGGCTTACCCGGATCATTGCCGGTATTTATCAGACCGCCGCTGCATGCCGGGGAATTCGGGAAGCTGACTCCTCCGTTCGCCTGGAACCAGTCATCAGGTGCGCCGCTCGAAGTGCTGTTGTCGATACTCAGCTCTTCAGAACTTGCCACATTTACCTTGCCGGTAGAAAAAGCAAGGAACGAATTCCCGGCCTTCGGAACAAGAATATTCCCGAACCGCGTGAGAACACTGTACTGCTGCTTCGGGATCTCGCCTTCCGTCCCGTCGGGGAAAAGGAGTTTCGCGCTGACGACGCCGAATGTATCGGTATCCGCCAACGGACAGAGATCCATTGACTTCGCCATATCCATAGCTTCCGTCGTTTCCTGGTTTATCCCGCTGTCGCACGCTGATACGACCTCGTCGACCTGACCGTTGCAGTTGTCATCCGTAGCGTTGTCCGGAACTTCAAATGAGGAAGGATTGACTCTTTCAGGCTCTACCAGACAGTCCCATGTTGTCTCGCAGCAGTCGCCGCTGCAGTAGGTGTAACCGTCGCCGTCGATATCGACAGCTGTTTCCGGAGTAAGATCACTGCCGTCGCAGTCCTGATCAATCCCGTCGCTGCATATTTCAGCTATCGGAAGGATCTGATCGCGGCATTCGCTCCAGTCAGATCCGTCCTCTACACACTCTTTGTAACCCGCTTTGCAGAGACCGACATTTGCTGTCCCGCTCGGGCCTTCATAGCAGTCCATACGCTCGCCCGGAGTGCATGTGACATAAATTCCGGTCGAAGTTTCCGCATCGCTGTCAGGGATCTCGGTGCCTTCAGCGGCACCTTCCGGGACTTCCCCTTCAGATGTGCCGCCTTCGGTCTCATTGGTTTCGCCGCCGTCTTCACTGACACATTCCTTAATGCTTTGATCACAGACGAAACCGCTTGCGCAGTCTTCGTTCTGCTCGCAGGAATTATCGTCGTTCCCGCATGAAACTGCGAAAACAAGCGATAACACGATGCTGATAAAAAGAAGTCTTTTCATTTGATCCTCCAAAAAAAGAAACACACATGGTATCTTACAAACAAACAGATTTTATGCAACTAACTGCCGCAAACTGCATTTGTTCAAGATTTTTCCACCAAACTTTTGATATTATTTAAATTTTATCTATAATTGCCGGTTTTTTGTTGGAGGTGGACAAATGGCATCCGTTACTTTTGAAAAAGTCGTCAAAAAATACAATGAGGAAACGACGATCCTCAAAGGGATCGATCTTACTGTGAAAGACGGCGAGTTTCTTGTTCTCGTAGGCCCGTCAGGCTGCGGCAAATCGACTCTGCTCCGCACCCTTGCCGGATTGGAAACGATCACCGGCGGAAACATCAGGATCGGAGACAGGATCGTCAACGACATCGCTCCGAAAGACCGCGACATCGCGATGGTTTTCCAGAGTTATGCCCTTTATCCGCACATGACAGTGCGTGAAAACATGGCTTTCGCCCTCAAAATGAGAAAGATGCCGAAAGCGGAGATCGACAAAAAAGTTGAGGAAGCCGCGCGCATGCTCGACATCACTCACCTTCTCGACAGGCTTCCGAAACAGATGAGCGGAGGTCAGCGTCAGCGCGTCGCAATGGGCCGCGCCATTGTCAGAGATCCGAAAGTCTTCCTTTTTGACGAGCCGCTCTCCAACCTTGATGCTTCGCTCAGAACGCAGATGAGAGTCGAACTCAAGAAACTTCATGAAAGACTGAAGACCACGATAATCTATGTCACTCACGATCAGGTCGAGGCGATGACGCTTGCCGACAGGATCGTAGTCCTCAACAAAGGAATAATCCAGCAGGTCGGGACTCCGGCGGAACTTTTCGACACTCCGCAGAATCTCTTCGTCGCCGGATTTATCGGCTCGCCTTCGATGAATCTCCTTGAACTCTCGGCTGAAAGAAACGGGGAAGACCTCTGCCTGAGCGGCAAAAACATAAAGATCGAAGTTCCGGCTGAGACCTCTTTCGATCCTGGAAAAATAGTCGTAGGAGCTCGGCCGCAGGACTTTATTTTTGCTGAAAATGATCCTGAGATCACGGGAACGGTAGAGATCGTCGAAGCTTTGGGAAGACTCTCGCTCATCCACGTCTCGGTCTCGGAAGATGTCAGAATAACAGTCGAGACCGAATCTGAAAAGGCGAGGAACTTCGATATCGGGAGCAGGATCAGCCTTTCTCTGAAGCACGAGAGACTTCACTTCTTCGACTCTGCGTCTCAAACAAGAATATCCAACAAAATCGGCAATTCATGAAAAAAGCGCTCCTGACAGTCATTGCACTTTCGATCATTGCGGCGTTATCCGTCTTCGCATACTTCGAATCGCTGAAGAAGGATGTCAACATCAATGTCGACTGGAACAATAAAAGCGGGAAAAAGATGACGGAAACGTTTCATCTCCAGGTCCCGGAAACAAAGTACGACGATTTTTTCGCCGAGATCCTGGGCAATGACACATGGACCAGCGCAAAAAAGCTTTACCGGCAGCAGGCGGGGCTCACAAAATTCATGAACGGGGATGTTTTTTCCGTGACGACCTCCGGCAACAGGACGATCTCCTACGACCTGCACCACTACAAGAACAATTCAAAAGGGGAAAAGATCTCCTTTGTCCGCCACGGACGCGAGTATGTCAGGAAGAACGAGCCGATAGAGCTGGAAGAAAAGACGATGATCCGTTTTTACACGATAAAGAACTCGCTCGCAAGCGACGATCCTCAGTTTTACGGGATAGCCAAAGAGCGTCTCATCTGGGACTGGGGCATTCTCGACAAACTTAAGCCCGGCGATTCGATAACCTTCATGGTAAAAGGGATCTTCGACCACGACATCCTCGTGAAAACTTACGGGATACTCGGTTTTTCCGTCAAAAGCGAGACTTTGGGCGACTTCACGATGACGGCCTTCCGTGATTATATCTACGGCGACTACTTCGTTTCGGGACACACTGTCGTCCTCTCGCCTCCGGGATTTTTCCGGGCTCCGATAGACAGCGGCAGGATAACGAGCTACTACGGGAACCGCAAAGATCCGTTCAACAAGTACAAGAAGTTCCACAGCGGAGTCGATGTCCTTGCAAAAATCGACACTCCGGTGCGGGCGGCTGAAAGCGGGACAGTCATTTTTGCCGGAGAGAAAGGAGGTCTCGGAAAGGCGATAGTCGTTGACCACGGCAACGGTCTGCGCACGATCTACGGACATCTGAACAGGTTCCTCACGACAAACGGAAGAAAAGTGACGCGTGGCGAGATCATAGCCGGCGCCGGCAACACGGGGCGCTCCACGGCTCCGCACCTTCATTTCACAGTCATGCAGAACGGTCAGACTGTCGATCCTCTGCTCTACACATACGAAAGAGTCTGGACTGCGCCCTTCGATATATCCGGCACATTCAGGACGCTTTCGGCGACAAGGACTATCCAACTCGAAAAAGCGCTTGACAGCAAAAAAAGTTTTTTCATAAAAGAAGATAAATTATTGTCAGCAGACAGAAAAAAATGAGAAAAGAACCGCTTATCAACAAACTATTTTTGATTTCTTTGATTCTCTCGCTCTTTTTCTGCATTTCGTGCAGCGAGACCTTTCACAAAAACGGAAAAATGCTATTTCACACTTCCGAAAAGGATTCTCTGTATATCATATACCAGAAAGACCAGCAGAACTTCCTTTTTGCTTCGAAGCTCTCTCCGTTTTCGGAAAAGTGGGAAAGGAATATTTCGGGACATCCGGTGACTCCGGCAGCAAAGATCTTCGGCGGTCTTCTCGCCTGCAACTGCAAAAAGGATTTTGTGTGCCTTCTTGATGCAGAGAGCGGCAAAACAGTTTTCGAGACCGGATCGAAACTCGTCTTTTCGCCTGATTCCATCGGATTCATCGTTGAAAACGGCAGAGTCTACACACTGTGCGGAGAAAATTCGGTATGCGCCTTCGACATCGAAAGCGGCGAAAAGATCTGGGAAAACGCACTGGACGCCGAAGAGACCCTTGCCGCAGAATTCAAGATCGAGGACAACTTATTCTTTTACGGCACGAAAGGATCGGGGATAACGGCTCTCAAACTTTCGGACGGCAGCAGGGCCTGGAAGACCGGACTCTTTGAAGAACTCAACGATTTCCACACTTTTCCGGAGACTTTGCTCGTCGATTACGCTTTTATCGACGGTCTTGCCTTAACGACCGGCGAAAGCGAGTGGCTGCAGCCCTACGAAGGGAAAGTCCGCTGCATAAACGACGGATTCGTGATCGCACAGAGCGACGAGTTCTTTTCCGTCCTCTTCGTGAAAAACGGTCAGGAATACTGGAATTACCCGCGGACCGGAACAACGATACTCTCATGCAGCGAAGAAGTCTCGCTCGCAGCCTTCACAGTCAGGAACTTCGAATCACAGGATCCTGAAAGCGCGGGGAACTACTTCGACAAAGTCTATATTTTCGATATCTCGACCGGCGAAAGGATAGTCGAGCATTCTTCCGACATAAATGTGAAAGTCATCAACATAACCGGATTTTCAGGCAGCACATTTTACATAGCCACAGAATCCGGAGAAGCGGAAGCAAAAAAGGTGACCGTAGAAAAATATTCGACAAGTTCTCTCGAAAAGGAGCTGACTTACACCTTTCCGAAGGGGACGGACGATCCGGAAATATTCGTGACACTCGTCCATCGCGATACTTCCTACACAGTCTTCAAGAGGACGAACATCCTGACACCATCCGACATATCATTCTACCTTTTTGAGACTGAAAACGGAGAGTTTCTCGGAAAAATGACCGGATTCCCGGAAGTCGTTTACGGCGGCAAAGCCTACGACATCATAATTTACGACGACTATTTCAACATTAAAGAGAAAAAACTTCCCGATTTTCTGGAAAAAGAGTGATGACTTTGTACTTCTTAAAACAGGCATGGGCGGAAAGACCGCTTGAAGATCTTGAAGTTTCATGCGATCTTGAAGCGGCGGAAGAAGGGATCTCTGCGACTTTCCGCATAACCGAGCCAAGCGTAAGATCAGTATATTCGGAAATAAATTCAAGGGTTTACGAAGACAGCTGTTCCGAACTTTTTTTCTCTTTCGACGGAAAGAGCTACTACAATTTCGAGATCAGCTGCACCGGCTGCATACTCGCAGAATACGGGAAAAACCGCTATGAAAGAGTGTTACTTGACCCGGAGACCATTGAAAAGATCACAGTTTCTTCGACATTGGGGAACAGACCGTTCGGCATAAAAAACGAAAAAACGAGCTACACTCTTTCAGTCACGATCCCGAAAGAAGTCTTCGTTTTCAACGGCGGACGGACAGATCCGGCCTCCCTCACTGGCAACATTTACAAGTGCGCCGACAGATCTCCCTCTCCGCACTACATGACCCTTTTCGAAATAAAAAGCGAAAGACCCGACTTTCACAGGCCTGAATTTTTCAAAAAGCTGTAATTTTTTTGTCTTTTCAATTTTTCCAACCTTGCAACCGGCAGATTTAGGGCTATAATCGCCCGTTTTTTGCTAATTTGCTTTTTGAGGCTGAAATGTGCGAAGATATCATCATCAAAACTCCGGAGCAGATAGAGAAGATCAAAGCTGCCGGTCACGTTCTTGCAGAACTTTACCATGAACTTAAAACTTATATCAAACCGGGAGTCTCGACGCTTCAGATCGATGCTTTTGCCGACAAATTCATAAAAAAGCACGGCGGGCATCCGACTTTCAAATCGGTCGACGACTATGTCCACGCCACCTGCATTTCGGTAAACAACGAGGTCGTTCACGGCATCCCTAGAAAGGCGAAGATCATCCAGCGCGGCGATATACTTTCAGTTGACTGCGGCGTCACTCTCAACGGCTATATCGGCGACAGCACGATGACCTATGTAATGCCCGGCGCAACGGACAAGGCGAAAAAACTTGTCGAAGTCACCCGCAGATGCCTTGAACTCGGAATAGAACAGTGTGTTCCTGGCAACCATATCGGCGATATCGGCGCAGTGATCCAGGAATATGCCGAAAGCAACGGATTTTCTGTCGTTGTCGAGTATGTCGGTCACGGCACAGGCGTCCACCTTCACGAAGATCCCGCGATCCCGCACTACGGCAAGCGCGGTGACGGACTTAAGCTGCAGGAAGGAATGGTCGTCGCGATCGAACCGATGATAAACGAAGGGACCTACAAAACACGCACTTTGAGCGACGGCTGGACAGTCGTCACGATGGACGGCAAACTGAGCTGCCAGTTCGAGCACACCGTAGCGATCACCGCAAACGGCCCGGTCGTTCTTACAAGTCTTTGATTATTCTTTGATTTCAGCCAGAAATTTTTTCTCGTCAGCGTCGCTTATCGGGGCGAATTTCGCGACAAGACCTTTCGCCATGAGGATAAGCATAGCCGATTCCCTCGAGCCGATTATCGGAACGTTTTCAGTCCAGTAAAGGCGGACGATACGCGATCTTCTCGCAGAAATGTCGAAGAAGTTTATCGGATCCTTTTCGCCGGATGAAAAGAGGAGTTTTCCTTTGACGTCGATGATGTCGAAGCCTTTTATCGGAAGTTCGGACGAATAAAAATCTTTGTCTTCCTTGAGTTCTATCCTGTTGATGAAGAAATTTTCAAGGTGTTTTTCAAGCGAATTTTCCTTCTTTACGCGGAATTTGCCGTAAATCATCTCGACATAGCCGAGTTTCGTGATTATGACGAAGACGATTATCGCGAAAATGAGGACGATAAGGAAGGTGTCTACGTTTTTGTTGAAAATCATCACCATCGAAAGAATAGTGAAGAGGATCGAGATCGCATAAAGGATAAGCACAGTCTTGCGCTGGTTGAAACCGAGCGAAAGTAAAAAGTGGTGTATGTGCTGCTTGTCAGCCGCGAAAATCGACTGATGACGCAGGATTCGTCTCAAAAAGGCAAGTGTTGTGTCAAGGATCGGCAGCCCCATCGCGATGATCGGGACCATGATCGAAACGACAGCGTGGGCTTTCGACTGGCTTTTGAGAGAGAGAACAGCCAGAATGTAGCCTATGAACATCGAGCCGGAATCACCCATGAAAATCTTTGCGGGATTGAAATTATAGATAAGAAATCCGGTAACAGCGCCGGCAAGTGCAAGTCCGACAAGGGCAACAGGAAGATACGGCGTGCCGTTGACGATCGCGAGCATAGCTATCGTGAGGGCTGAAAACAGAGTGATGCCGGAAGAAAGCCCGTCCATTCCGTCGATCAGATTGAACGCGTTGATGATGCCTATGATCCAGAAAACAGTGAGAACATAACTGAAAAATCCGAGTTCCAGCTGTCCCCACGGTGTCGGAATCGACTGAATCAAAGCGCCGTGCATAGTCGCCATAATCGCAATTCCGATCTGGAAAAGGAGTTTTACTTTCGCGTTGACCCCTTTGATATCGTCAAGAAGGCCGAGCAGGCTTATCGAAAGACCGCCGACAAAGAAGAGGTAAATGTTGTCAGGTGTCTCGATGTGGATCCCGCCCCTGATGTAAAACAGGAGAAAAATCGGAAGCATCGTTCCGAGCGAAATGCCGATGCCGCCTATTCTCGGGATTGCACCGCGGTGGATCTTGCGCTGGTTCACCTGGTCGACAAAGCCGAATTTGAGTCCGATCTTTATGAGCAAGGGTGTCACAAGGCAGACAAAAACAAACGAAACTATGAATGAAGTCAAATAAGTGGTCATATCATTCCTCCCAAGGAACTTTTCGGGATGATAGTTGCTCGTATGAAAAAAGCAAACTTCCTCTTCGCCATGTTGAAGCTCGTAACAAAATTTTCGGGGATGCAGAACTCTCTTTCACCCTCTTCGACAAGCCGTTCTATCGCTTTTGCCGCCACGACCTGGAAAAGATTTGCCGGATAGATCTCCGGAAGATCATCACTTTGAGGCAGTCCGACTCTGATCACAGGGATCTTTTCCCTCATTGCTGCAAGAAAAAGCGACGCACTCCTGTCAATGATCCTCTCCACGCTTTCTGTCCTGACCTTTCCGCTCTCCAGATCGTTGAGGACCGGCGTGTGTTTGAGCGGAACGAAAGGATAGATCCTTATGAAGTCCGGTTTTAAAAGTGTCAATGAGGCGCATGAGATCTCCACATCCTCATCACTCTCTCCCGGAAATCCCGTCATAAACTGCATACCGACACGGATCCCTGCATTTTTCAGCAGTTCCGACGCCTTTACGACATGGTCTGATGAGTGGCCGCGTCTCATTTTTTCAAGCAGCGTTTCAGACATGCTCTGCACGCCGAGTTCCACAGTTTCAAAGGAGTTGTTTCTCAGTATTCCGGCACGTTCAGCATCGATCTCGTCGGGTCTTGTCGAGCAGCGCAGTGCATCGACAGTGCCGTCTTTGACAAATCCAGCCCCTTTTTCGATGTAACTCATCATTTTTTCACGGGGAAGCGCCGTAAACGTGCCGCCGTAAAACGAGATTTCAGTCCTTTCACGCGGTGCCGACCACGAAAGATAGCTTTTCACCGCATTTTCGACATCTTCCAGAGTCGGTTCAACGACCCCTGTAACGTCGTGCTGATTGCAGAAAGCACACTGCCTTTTGCAGCCTAAATGAGGAATAAAGACCGGAATGATCAGAGGTTTATGTTTTGCGGCAACGAAAGTGAACATCTTAGAATTCAAATACTGCCTTCAAAGCGGCATGATCTGAAGAACCGAGCGAATACCAGCTCGGGGCGTCCTTTACGACCTCGGCGGAGCCTTGTCTGTAGGAACCGGCACCGCTCTTCATCCAGAAAATATGGTCGATAGCGATCGCCTCGCCGCGGTAGGAATAAGTTGCCTGATCTCTTGAGGAAAGTTCATCCGCGACCCTCAGAAACGCAGGATCGCTCTCAAAAGGCTCCAAAGTATCGCTTCCGGGTTCGTCGTTGAGATCTCCTCCCATCACGATAAGAGCGCCGGGGTATTTTTCAGCAACGCTTTTCATGATCTTTGCCGCGGCTGCCGCCTCAGCAAGCCTGCGTTCCGCGTCATCGTCCGCTTTCGACTTGAAATGTGCCGAAAAAACAATGATGTCACGACCTCCCAGTGATATGTGGGTCTCGAGGAAAGCGCGTGAGAAAGTGGTCTTCCCGCCATCGCAGCCTGCACAGTCTATCTGCTCGATGTGCTTGTTTTTGTAAGTTATCTTTCCTTTTGTCATAACGCCGGTGTCAACTGAAGCCGAATAACCCTTTTCTCCCAGATAATACTCATCGTAACCGCCAGCTTTTTCAAAGAGATCCTTGAGACACGAGTCCTTTTCGACCTCCTGCACAAGTATGATGTCCGCACCGATCTCACGCACCGAAGCGGCGAGGTCGCTCACTTTTTCGCTGTATTCAGGATCACTCGGAACTTTCTCGAAATCGGAACTTGAGCAGGTTCCTGTGTCGCAGACTTTGTCGAAAAACAAACGCGTGTTGTAAGTGCCGATAGTTACTGATTTTATTTTTTCCTCTTCAGGGATCTCAGGTTCTTCGTCGGGAGTTTCGTCTTCGTCAACTATGCCCGGCTCTTCTTCGGAAATCTCTTCATAGTCATCATCTCCGGCCTCGTCTCCAGCCTCATCTCTCTCTTCCTCACGGTCGGCATCGTGCACTGTATCTCCGGCATCTTCATCCGGCACGACAGTCTGTTCTTCTTCCTCTTCGTTATCGTTATGTCCATACTTTTCCTCACAGCCCGTGAAGGAAAGGAGCAGCACTGAAAAAAGGACAAAAACAAAGACTCCGGTTAATGAAAACAGCGATCTACCTGACATTTGCACCCGTTCTTTCAAAATATTCGTCAACAAGTTTTTCCGCGATGCCGAGATATGTCGAAGGAGTGAGCTTTTTGAGTTTTTCTTTGACATCAGCCGGAACTTTTTCAAGCGAATCAATAAACTCGTCGAGCCCTTTTCTCTCGATTTTTTTGCCGCGTGTAAGCCCTTTCAGCTTTTCGTAAGGATTCTCCTCTCCGTAAACTCTCATGACAGTCTGAACCGGCTCGGCAAGAAGCTCAAGGTTGTCCTCAAGATCTTCTGCAAGTTTCGGATAGTTGACTTCGATCTTGGAAAGCCCTTTCATGCAGTTCTTGAAACTTATCAGAACGTAGCCGAAGACCAGTCCGATATTCCTGAGGACCGTTGAATCGGTGAGGTCGCGCTGAAGCCTCGAGTTGAGAAGTTTCGTGCTTAAATGTTCCATGAGCGATATAGCGACACCCGCGTTTCCTTCGCTGTTCTCGAAATCGATCGGATTTATCTTGTGCGGCATCGTTGACGAACCGACTTCACCCTCTTTCGGTTTCTGTTTGAAATAAGCAAGCGAAATGTAGGTCCAGATGTCTCGGTCCATATCGATAAGAGTCGAAGCAATGCGGATGAGCGCGTGAAATATCTCCGAGATATAGTGGTAATTGTTGATCTGCGTAGTCCAGATGAGAGGTTTCGCCCCCAAACGTTCTGAAATGAACTCTTCAGCCGCGCTCAGCCAGTTGACATCAGGTTTTGCAGCGACATGCGCATTCCAGTTGCCGGTAGCACCGCTGAATTTGCACTCGACTTCGATCTTTTCAAGTATATCGAGCTCGCGTCTGAAACGGGCCGCGAAATTGATGAACTCTTTGCCGACAGTCGTCGGCGTCGCAGGCTGACCATGCGTCCTCGCCATCATTGGGACAGCCTTGTTCGCCTTCGCAAAAGACTCGATATTACCGAGAAGTTCACGGAGAAGCGTGCAGACGATCGCCTTTCCCTTCTTGATCATCAGCGCATAGGAAGTGTTGTTGATATCCTCCGAAGTGCAGCAGAAGTGGACCC
This sequence comes from bacterium, assembly GCA_016290135.1. GTDB lineage: Bacteria > UBP6 > UBA1177 > UBA1177 > UBA1177 > UBA1177. The sequence goes on along the minus strand of JAEESW010000008.1, from coordinate 1,719 downwards.
ACTCTTTCAAATGTCCCAGACCGCGGCTCTCAAGCTGATCCTTGACATAGTATTCGACCGACTTCACATCGTGGTTCGTGACCGATTCGAACTTTTTGACCATAAGCCCGCTTTCGGTATTGAAACCGTTGTATATCGCATCTATCGCATCAATGACCCCTTGAGGCGCATCATCGAATCCGAGACGTCCGAGAATGAATTTGAGCCATTCGACTTCGACAAAAACACGGTGTCTGATGAGACCGTATTCCGAAAAAATATCCCTGAGTTCATCGGTTTTGGAGGCGTATCTGCCGTCAACAACCGAAATAGCGTCCAAAGTGTTCATTCTTTCCTCCGAAAGTTCAAAAAAAAAGCAGCAGATTTTAAAAAAAATCGCAAAAAAGACAAGATTTTTGCCCTATTACGACCCCAGCATAAAAACAAGCATGAAAGGCAAAAAAAAACGCGGGCAAAAAGCCCGCGCCGAATAATTCAGAAATTAAAAGCGGTTACTTGTTGACCTGGAATCTTACATCGCCCTTTTCGAAGAAGTTTACGATCTCGGTCGCAGCAGCTTCTGCAGCGTTGTCGTTTGCTTCGCTTGTCTGTGCGCCCATTTTTTTCGGGGTGAAGAATACTCTGCCTTCGAATTTTGCTTTGAGTTCTTCAGCGTTGTCCGGAGCTACGTCAGCGACGTATTTGAAATCGGGTCTTGCTTCAAGAACAGCCGCGAGGTCTTCTTCGTTGATGATCTCTTTTCTTGCGGTGTTGATGAGAGTTGCCGGTTTCGGCATATCCATCATGAACTCTTTCGTGATAGATTTTTTGGTCTCGTCGTTAGCCGGGATGTGAAGGGAAACGTAGTTGCAGGTCTTGTAGAGCTCTTCTTTGGTAGCGATGTATTTTACGCCCTCGGATTCGATCTTTTCTTTGGTGAGGAACGGATCGAATGCATAGACTTCCATGCCGAGTCCTTTCGCGATCCTTGCAACGTTCCTTCCGACGTTTCCGTAAGCCTGAAGACCGAGTTTTTTGCCTTTAAGCTCTGTTCCGGTGGTCGGAGTGAAGCAGGTTCTTGCGGTATAGATCGCCATACCGATCGCAAGTTCCGCGACAGCGTTTGCATTTACGCCGGGGGTGTTCATAACAACAATGCCTTTCTCTTTTGCAGCCGCACAGTCAACGTTGTCGTATCCTGCGCCGCCTCTGACTACGATCTTGAGTTCCGGAGCGGCATCCATGATCTCTTTCGTGATTTTGTCGCTTCTGATGATGACTGCGTTTACATCTTTGACAGCAGCCTTGAGCTCGTCAACCGATGTGTACTTTTCAAGTTTGCGGAATTCATAACCTGCGCCCTTGCAGATCTCTTCGATTTTTGCAACAGCCTTTGCTGCAAACGGCTTTTCGGTAGCAAGAAGAACCTTTGTCATAATATAACCTCCATAATAAAGTGACAAAAACTATGGAAATCTAAGTTTTAAAAAGCAATTGTCAATATTGCTGAGCCCTTGCCTGAACTATTTTTCGATACGCTTGCGATAATTCCGCGGAGTTTCGCCGAGCTCCTTCTTGAATGTGGCGTTGAAGGTCGTTTTTGAGTTGAAACCGGCGGTAAAGGCGATCTCAAGAATATTTTTATCCGCGTTCTCGGTTTTGTTCATCAGCTCAAGCGTCTCCTTAAGCCGGTAGTGGTTCACGAAGGCATAAAAATTCTGCTTGAAGTGGCTGTTGATG
>JAEESW010000036.1 GCA_016290135.1 bacterium | reverse complement strand
TACTGCGGAACACCCGAAGACGAGCCGACATGCGTTCCTCAGCGCACAAGAAGCGCAGATGAATCGCGTCCTTATTCCGGCCCGAAAGAAGGCGACAAGGACGGTGACGGAATTGCTGACGAAGACGACAACTGCCCCGGTATTTTCAACCCGATCAGACCGGTCGACAACGGCAGACAGGCCGATTCGGACGGCGACGGAGTAGGTGATGTTTGCGATCCGTGTCCGCTTGACAAAAACAGCAGCGGATGTAAGACCGTGAATGCTTCGGACAAAGACGGCGACGGTATCATCAACGCATTCGACAACTGCCCGTTCGACAAAAATCCTGATCAGACCGATTCTGACGGAAACGGCATCGGCGACGCGTGCGATACGATGAAGGCTACGATTTATGAAATCAAGCAGAAGACAGTTGCAGAAGGTGCTTTGGTCAAGATCGAAGGTGTTGTCACGGCCTACAAAGATAAAAATTTCTTCATGCAGGTCGATCCGGATGACCACGATACCGCTTTAAAAGAGCAGTTCAGCGGAATTTACGTCTATAAATCGACTTTGGCGGTCAATGTCGGCGACAAAGTGAGAGTTTCCGGAAAAGTCATGAATTATTACGACCAGCTTCAGATAGCAAATGTCGAAAATGTTGAGATAATCAAGGCAAACAGAGGCGTTCCCGGTTTTGTCACGGTCGATCCGGCGAAAGTCAAAAACGGCGGCGAACTCAAAGACGCATACAACGGAGTTTTAGTCAGAGTAGAAAACGTCAATGTCACCGAAGCAGCCGATTCTTACCATGTTTTCGGCGTGGCCGGCGGGCTTAAAGTCGACGACGATTTCTATTCGTTCGAAGATCCTGCGGTAGGAACGCACTTCGCCGAGATCAGAGGCGTTCTGGCTTACACTTTCAACAATTCCAAGATCCTTCCGAGATCAGACGAAGATTACGTTATAGACAACTGCAGCACTTCGACATGCGACGAAAGCTGGTCTGAATGTGAACCCGCGACCGGAAACTGCATCGCGAAAGCCGGTTTCTGCGCTTCCAAGGCTGAATGTCCTGCAGTTGACAAAATCTGCGACACCGAGCAGCATATCTGTGTCGACGGCGATCCGTGCGAAGGAGTCGTATGTGATGACAGTTATCAGGAATGTTCAGGAGTTACAGGGACTTGCGTTGCCAAAGAAGGAAATTGCATGAGTGATTCCGACTGCACGGCGGCGCAAGAGTGCAATCTGACGGCACACGAATGCGAAGAGTCGATTTCTCTCATCAAAAACGGCGGTTTTGAAAACTGGACTGACGGTTCGCCTGATTACTGGAAAGGCACGAAGACAAAGGATATTGCAAAATCAAGGATCGTTCAGGAAACGACAACGGTCCATTCCGGTGCGTCTGCATTGAAACTTGTCGGAGCAAATGCGCAGCAAAGGTTCTCCTCCCAGTCGGTTTCTCTTGCTTCCGGAACTTATTCCTGCGAATTTTATGCTCAGGGAACGACTTCTATAGGAGCAAGATCCTATGCTCTTGTAGGCGGCGAGGACAAGTGGGGAACGGGTCCGACTTACACGGAACTTTCCGGTTCGTGGAAAAAAGTGACCTACACCTTTACACTCGACTCCAATACGGAAGATTTCCAGTTCGTTTTCTATACCAAAGAGTCGATGGCTGACAAATATGTCATCGTTGACGACCTTGTATGTAAGGTTAAGGACTGATCTCAGCTCTCTTTGATCCAAATCATTAAATTTTTTCTTAATTTAATTGTAATAAAACGCTGAATGAGTAAAATTTGCGGACTCTGGAGGTGAAATGAGCCGCTTTTTTTATATTTTTGCAGTGATTTTAATGCTTTTGTCCGTTTCGTGCGGCAAGTTGAAAGACGATCCCGTGGTCTATGTCTTCAAAGGTGATGTTGTTTCCGTTTCCGATTTCAAACTGAAATACAATCTTTGGCTCAGGCAGAACAATATGCCTGATTCCGAAGAAACGCGGAAAAATTACCTTTTTCGGGAACTTTCCGAGAAATTCCTCTACGAGATGGGGAAAAGCGAGGGGGTCGGCGACATTCCGGAGATCAAGAAAAAGATCGAGGATTTCAAGAGGAAAACGATCGTCGAATACATGAACATGAAGACAAAGCGCGAGATATATGCGATAGATGACGAGATCGTGCGTCAGTATTACATAGAAAACAAGGACAAATTCCTGCGCGACAAGCTCTACCGCCTTTACGCTGTGAGGGTGAACAGCAAAAAGAACGCTGACGATATCGCTCAGCAGCTGCGGAATGGTGCGAGCATCAGGATACTTTCAGCAAGCCTTTCCGACGACGAGATCCTTGCCCGCAACAACGGCGACTGGGGCCTTTTCAGTGCCGATGTGATGGGGGAGGCATGGAAAGATGATGTCCTCGCGAGTTTCCCCGGCGAAATACTCGGGCCTTATCTTGACAGCGAGAACTTTTACACAATAATCGAGATCGCCGGTTTCGCCTATAAGAGACATTTGAGTTTCAATCTGGCGTATCCGCTGATCGTTGAGGAACTTATCGCGGAATACGGCACCGAAAAGTGGGACAGCTACCGCGACAGGATGATGACTGAATACGGTGCGAAGATAAATATTGAAAATCTGAGGTGGAAATAATGCCTCTGACATCGAAAGATCTTGAGCAGAAACTTGTTGAACTTGAGCAGAAATCGAAGATATTTTTTGAATCGCTCAGCATAAACTCGAAAAGGGAGCGCCTCGAAGAACTCAAAAAGCAGCTCGATCTGCCGGAGATCTGGTCCGACACCTCGAAAATGGCGGCTCTCAACAAGGAAAAACGCGTGCTTGAAAACAGCCTTGAACTTTATTCAAAGCTCGAATCGGATATCGAGGAACTTGCTTTCGCGAAAGAACTCCTTGAAGAAGATCCGACGATTGAAGGCGAGGCTGAAACGATGCTCGAAAAGATCGGCGAACTTGTCGAAAAGATCGAATTCCAGAAAATGCTCGGCGGCAAGACCGATCTGATGAACGCCATCGTCAGCATAAACGCAGGCGCCGGCGGCAGGGAGTCGCAGGACTGGGCCGTGATGCTCTCGAGGATGTATTCGAGGTGGTGCGAGCGCAAAGGCTACGGACTTGAAGTCATCGACAAAAATACGGGTGATGACGCCGCAGCCATAAAAAACATCACTTTTATCGCGGAAGGCGACTACGCATACGGCTATCTCAAGGCGGAAGTCGGTGTCCACAGACTTGTGCGTATAAGTCCGTTCGATGCCAACAAACGGCGTCACACCTCGTTCGCAAGCGTTTTCGTCACTCCGGAGATCGATGATTCGATCGAAATAGAGATCGACGAGAAGGATCTGAAGATAGACACCTACCGTTCCGGAGGCGCGGGCGGCCAGCATGTCAACAAGACCGACTCGGCGATAAGGATAACCCACATTCCGACAGGCATCGTTGTCCAGTGTCAGAACGACAGGAGCCAGCATAAAAACAAGGCAACGGCGATGAAGATCCTTAAATCACGACTTTATGAGTTCGAGCTTCAGAAAAAACAGGAAGAGTCCTCTGAGCTTGAGAAACAGAAGACGGGGATCGACTTCGGAAGCCAGATAAGAAGCTATGTCCTGCATCCATACAAAATGGTCAAAGACCACAGGACCGACTTCGAGACCGGAAACGCCGATGCGGTGCTTGACGGAGAACCGATTTTAGACAAATTCATGGAAGATTATTTACTTAAAGAAGGGGAATCAAATGAAAACAATTAACAAGATCGCTTGTATGATTTCGGCAGTGCTTTTTGCGGCACTGATCACTTCTTGTTCGGAATTCATGCTTATTCCGATCTCGATCGACTATCCGTTCGATCAGGGCAGCGAAGCAAGTCCCTCGGTCTACAAGATCAACATTTCTGAAGGTCTCAACGGTGTGGAGAAGATCTTCAACAGCGAGGTCATGCTTGTTACGAACAATCTTTTCAAAGAATTGAATATTCCTGATGCGGAGATCATGAACTATCCGAAGTTCGTTACTGACGACATCCTTGATCTTATTGCCGGAAAGACCGTCGAAAAGGAGATCGATTACAGAGTTCCTACGGTCAATGATCTTCTGGTCGAAAAGATCCATTTCTCGATCTGCGATTTCGAGACGTCTGATTTTACCGACAAGGACGACTCTACAAACACCCGCATGAGCATAGCCAACATTTCGAGTTTCTGCGCTTTGTCGGAAGCTGAGCGTGAAGGCGAGATCGAAAGGTGCAGGGTCGATGCTGATGAAAACTGCATCCATCTTGCTGTCCATCAGGAAAACGAATCGATGAAGATCAAGATGGCGGAACAGAAAGATCTCAAAAAATACAAAAAATATCTCAACAAGATCTATTCGGCGACTTTGAACGAACTTACTTTTACGATCAAAAATCCGCTGAATCAGACTACCGGAAACAATGCGTTCAGGATGAAAGCTGAACTTTACGCTCAGGCGATAGACCCGTTCAGAGCGGATGGTGTGACTCCGTGCAAAGACGGCGATGACCTCAAGCAGTGCATTTACTACGGTGTAAACGAAGAAGGTGTTCCTGAGAATTATTTCTCGGCTACATTGAGCGACACTTCAGCTACAGACGGCACCGTTTCGGAGAAAAAGAAATACCTCATCGGTGTCTTTGAGACTGACGACGACACTTATTCTTCGGATCAGGTCATGAATCTTATCTACACTTATGAGGGCAAAGACATTCTCCAGCATGCGATAAAACACCTTGATTTCCAGCTCGGCATAAAGAGTTACTACATTTTCTACCCGCAGGCTTTGAAACCTGAAGGAACCATGGAAGCTGCCATCAAGGCAAAACTGCTTTTCAACGTTGAACCTCTTAACTGATCTTACCTGGAGCTTTTTTCAATGAGTGACTACATTGTCTGGAATATCGATCCTGTGATAGCCGTGATCGGCCCTCTGCAGCTGAGATATTACGGGATCCTCTTTGCTACTGCGATATTCATAGGCTTTTATCTTGCACGCAGGATCTATCGGAAATACGGATTTCCCGACAAAGTCGCGGACGATCTTCTGATCTGGGGCGTCGTTGCGACTGTCATCGGCGCGCGCCTTGTCCACTGTCTTTTTTACGAACCTTCGTATTATCTGAGCAATCCGCTTGAGATCCTCAAAGTCTATAAAGGCGGGATCGCGAGCCACGGTGCTACTATCGGACTTATCGTCGCGGTTATCTGTATATCGAGAAAATACAAACTTTCATTTACGGACCTTGCTGACGGCGTCGTTTTTCCCGGGATCATGGGGGCGACATTCGTTCGTCTCGGCAATTTTTTCAACAGTGAGATAGTCGGCAAAATAACGACTGTTCCCTGGGGATTCAAGTTCCTGAGAAATCCGGACGATATGAAACTCGCGGTGAACGCCGCTACCGGACACTGCGATATCTCCAAAATGGAGTGCCTGATAAACTATTGGCCCGTCCGTCATCCGTCGCAGCTTTATGAAGCTTTCGGCGCTTTTGTCATCCTTATTGTCCTGCTTGTCGTTTCGTTCGTCCGGAAAGACCACAGAAAATCGGGACTTTACACCGCGCTGTTCCTTATTCTCTATTTCTCTTTCCGTTTCTGTATCGAATTTATCAAGGAATATCAGGTGTTTGAGGAAGGACTCACGATGGGGCAGTATCTCAGCCTCCCGTTCATAATCTTCGGATTCGCGGTCCTTTATTATTTTCACAAAAAGCAGCCGAGACCAGAGGCGAAGGCAGATGGAAAGTCAAAGAAAACAAAGAAATAATCTGTTGAAAATTGCAGCGATACTCTTTTTTATGCTGATTTTCTCCGATCTTTGCGCAAAGCCGTTCATTCTGAAGAGCGTTGACGGTTCGTGGCTTCCGATGATCGCGCAGTCTTGGGTGGCTAAAAACGGCGGAGTCCTCGTCAAAGTCGCCGACGGGATCAAGCCGAATGAACTCAGAAAGGAGATGCTGCTCAAGATACCCGATCTCAGCATCGAGATTCTGGGCAAGGAGCTCTTTTTCCCGACAACTACACCGGACAGCCTTTTCGAAGTGTTGAAAAATATCGATCTCGATGTTTCCGAAGCTGTGACGAGACGACAGGCGGCTGCCGAGAGTTCCGAGATGTTCGTCAGAAAAAGCGTTGAGAATCCGGCTGCAAAAGACGAATTTTCCGAAGCGGTCGTTGAAAATGTCGTTTTTGACGAGAAAAGCGAGAAGATCGTCATCACAGTCAGGATCCAGCAGCGCGCAACAGCCGGAATGTTCCCGAAACTTTACGGGATCTACAGAATAGAACATGTCTACAAGATGAAAAACGACATTATAGATCCAGCCGATGCGAAAAACATGGCGTTCCTTCCGCTTGTAACGGTGAAAAAGGGAAACAGGATCGTATTCGTTCCCGAAAAACTCGATTCAAGGGTATTGACGATAACTGCTGATTTTAAGATCAAATAACTGATTAACAATCATTCAGAGGTGAAAATATGAAAGCTGCACTGATCGGTTTGCCGTTTTCAGGAAAAAGCACTGTTTTTCAGGCTTTGACAGGAATAGAAAGCGGCAAGAAGGAAGAAACTGTCGGAACGATCAAAGTTCCGGATGAGAGGATCGACAGACTCTCCGAAATCTACAATCCGAAAAAGAAGACTTACAGTGAGTTCGTTCTCAGCGACTATACAGTCCCGCCGTCGAAAGAGACCGCTCTTCCTGCGAAAGTCAAAAATCTGATCCAGAAGTCGGATCTGCTGATAATAACGCTCAGAAATTTCGATTCTTTGATGACTTCAGACGCTGCAGATCCGCTTGCTGAATATAAAAAGATCAAGGAAGATATGATACTTACAGATTTTGTAGTCATAGAAAGAAGGCTCGAGCGCGAAATGAAGGAAAAGAAAAATCCGCCCGAGCTCAAGATTTTACAGAGACTGCGCGCTCTTTTTGAAAACGGCGAATTTCCTGCTTCCGACACAGTTTCGCCTGAAGAGACGGAGCTCATCGCGAACTACAACTTCCTTTCTCTGAAAAAGATGATAGTCCTTCTCAACCAGCCTGAAGGAGAGCAGAATGTTCCTGAAGAGCTGGCAAAACAGCTTTCAGCCGACGGTATTTCGTATTTCTGCGTCAGCGCGCCGCTTGAAATCGAACTTTCGGAACTGACTCCTGAAGAACAGGTCGAATTCCTCAAGGATTACGGTCTTTCCGAAGGTGCTTCGGTCCGCTTCATAAAAAGCGCCTATTCAGCTCTCGGACTCATCTCTTTCCTCACGGCGGGGAGCGATGAAGTCAGGGCGTGGCCTATCAAAAACGGCACTCCGGCACTTCTGGCGGCCGGAAAGATCCATTCCGACATACAGCGCGGCTTTATCCGGGCCGAAGTCGTCCACTTTGACGATTTTATCAAGTACGGCAGCGAGGCTGAGTGCAAAAAAGCGGCGGCTTACCGTCTCGAAGGAAAGGAGTATGTCGTTAAAGACGGAGATATTATCAACTTCAGATTCAATGTTTAGGAGAGACCATGACCCTTCTGCATATTTCGACTGTCGGAGACAAGATCCTGCGCGAAAAGGCAAAACCTGTCACCGAATTTAATGAAGAACTCAAAGAACTTGCAAAAAATATGGCTGAAACGATGCGTGCGGCCGATGGTTTGGGCATAGCAGGGCCTCAGGTAGGTGTTTCACTTCGGATATTTGTTATAGATTTCGGCTATTTGGATTTTGTGAAGGCTGAAGAGAACGGCGAAAAACCGAAAAGCGCGGAATTCCGTCCGGTGGCGTTCGTAAACCCCGAAATCACTGAAAAAGAGGGAAAGGTCGTCTATGGCGAAGGGTGTCTCAGCGTTCCGAAATACAATGCCGATGTAGAACGTGCCGAAACGATAGTCTGCAAATATTACGATATCGACGGAAATCCTCAGGAGATCAAGGTGAGCGGACTTCCTGCAGTTGCCGTTCAGCATGAAAACGATCACCTCGACGGGATCATTTTCATTGACAAGATAAGTTCTCTCAAACGCGGCATCGCCCTCAAAAAGGTCAAAAAATTCCTTGGTGCAGTGCGTGAAAACGGCTCAAAAACAGAAACAGCGCTTTACGGGAAGCAGTAGAGGTCTTTTTTGAAAAATTTTTATAAAAAATTCATAGGTTTTTCGGCGCGCCATACTTATTTCATGGTGTTCTGCCTTCTTGCGGTCATGGCGTGCGAACTTTTTTATCTCAAGAACAATCTTAAGATAGACACCGATCTCCGTGCTCTTTTCAAAGGTGCGAACGAAACGGTCATCGAACTCGAGAAAATGGAGAATATCGTCGGGAGCTATTCGACAGTCCTTGTCGTGGCAAAGTCGGACGACCGGGAGAAAAACATCGAAGCGCTGCGTCAGATAAAGGCTAAGATCGACGGAGATCCTCTTGTCAGGTTCATCGAATTCGACCGTGACGTCGAGTATCTTGAGAAAAACGCCCTTCTTTTCGCCAGTCTCGACGAGCTGCAGAAGATAAAGGACGAGATCAGCAGGCAGATAGCCGAAGCCGTCAAAAGAGAGCTCGCTTTCGGCGAAAACAAAGATGAATCTGAGGAAAATCCAGAAAAAACTGCTGAAAAAGAGGAGGGATCTTCTGATCTTACCTCAAAAATGGACGAGATCATGAAAAGAGCGGAGGAATACCGCGTAAAATACAAGATGGACAAGTTCTTCGAAGCGGAGAAGGGGACTTATGTCGCGATGAAAGTGCGTCCTGCCGGCGGAGAGACCAACGTCGCAGACAGCAAAAAGATCGTAGACCTGCTTGAGAAGACGATAGCTGAAGTCCAGCCGCAGAAACTTGGCGTCGAAGTCGAAGCAGGCGGGCTCTTCCGCAACAAACTGCGCGAGATGACCGCGATCTACAACGATGTTTTCTCGACTCTGGCGATATGCATCATTCTGCTGTCGCTCACGATAATCTTTTATTTCAGGTCGGTAAAAGCTCTCTTTATTGTCTTTTTTCCGCTTTCCGTAGGAGTTCTGAGCGCGATCTCGGCGATGCAGTTCTTTGTCGGCGGATTCAATATCATTTCAGCGTTTTCATTCACGATCCTCTATGGTCTGGGAATAGACTTTTCGATCCATCTTCTCGGCCGTTTCAGCGAACAGGCTGCAAAAACAGATAGCACCGAAGAGGCTCTCAAACTGTCGCTTCCGAACACGATGCCTTCTATTTTTTCTGGCGCGATAACGACTGTTGCGGCCTTTTTCTCGCTGATAATGATCGATTTCAAAGGCTTCTCCGACTTCGGTCTGGCGGCAGCTCTCGGAGTTTCGACCTCTTTTATCGCGATAATGATATTTTTTCCGGCTGTTGTTTTTCTCTTTGACAGAATGGGCAGACTGAAGATCAAGGCGCGCACGACCGATTTTCTCGCTTCAGTATTTATCCGTTTTTCACAAAAAGCGCCTCTGGTCACCGTGATTTTTCTTGTGATAACGGCAGTTGCCGCGGTTTCGGTCAAATTCGGCTCGATAGAATACAACTTCGATAATCTGAGTTTCCCCGGAAAATACGCCGATACGATAACCAACCACTATCTTTCGGCTCAGAAAAAGGAAAAGACTGATGTTATCTCGACCGGGCTTCCTTCGTTCATCGTGACAAATTCGGCAGAAGAGACTGAGGACGCAACGAGGACGCTTGCAAAGATGAAAAAGGAAAGATCGACGTCGATAGAGTTGAAGGATTTCATTTCGATCTATACTTTCCTGCCTGAAGATCAGGATGAAAAGATCAAAATAATCAAAAGCATCAAAAGAATGATAGAAAGAAAGATCAATCTTTTCAGCGAGGCTGAGATCGAGAAATTCAATAAGGAATTCAAGCCTTTCCTCGAAGTCGACTCTGTTATGGAGAAAGAAAAACTTCCTGATTGGATAACTGACAAACTTTCGCTCAAAGACGGCACTTCCGACCGCTTTATCATGGTTGCTTTAGGCGGCAACAAGTCGAATGTCGAAGATGTCATGCGTATAAAGAACGAATTCGGAACGATTCGCGGAAACATTAATGATTACAAACTGTTGGGCTCATATATGCTTCTCGGGGAAATCGAAAAGGTCATTGATATCCATGTTCCGCTGGCAATAGTTTTCGCATTCTGCTCGGTATTTATCGTGCTCTTTCTGCTTTACCGCTCTTTCATCAATGCTTTCGTCGTTTTTCTTCCGCTTGCGGCAGGAATCCTCTGGATGATCCTCGTTGCAGTCTGCTGCGGGATAAAGTTCAATGTTTTCAATATGATAATCATTCCGACAGTCATCGGAACAGGCATAGATTCGGCGATCCATATCTACTACCGTTACCGGACTTCGGCAGGATCGATGATCGAAAATCTCAAAAATACCGGAGGCTCAGTTTTTTATTCGTCTCTCACCACTTTGGTAGGTTTCGGCAGTGTCGCCCTTGCAAAGCATAAAGGGCTGCAGTCTATCGGGATCATGGCTTCGATCGGAATAGTCATGGTGACTCTTGTCAACCTCGTATTTTTCCCTGTCATGATCAAATGGATCGAAGATCTCAGAAAGAAAAAAAGCGTAAGATCTTAGAACAGCCCGATTTCTTTAAGAAATACCAGCAACAGAAGTACCGGGGAAATATATTTGGCCGCAAAAAGAAGAGCAGTGCTGAATGCCGAAGAGCCGATTTCCGACTTTTTCTGTTCGTTTGATATCGCCCAGCCGAAGACGAGCGCTGTGCAAAGACCGCCTAAAGGAAGCATGTAGCACGAAGCGATCTTGTCAAAAAGGTCGAGGAAAGATGTTCCGGCAACGTTCCATGAGGATACTGCCGAAAGGATCCCGAGGAGCCAGATCACGGTTCCCATTATGACAAGGGCTTTCATTCTCGATACTTTGTATTCGTCGACAACGAAAGATACTGCGACTTCGATGAGTGAGATCGCGCTTGTTATTGCTGCGAAGAGGACAAGGGCGAAAAAGGCAACAGAAACGATGTGTCCGCCCGGCATTTTTGAGAAAAGGACAGGAAGAGTTTTAAAGATGAGCCCGGGGCCTGCACTTGGTTCAAGGCCGTTTGAAAAGACGATCGGAAATATCACAAGTCCGGATAAAAAGGCGATAAGGGTGTCGACTGAAGCTATTTGTACTGCCGATTTCGTGATGTTGACGTTGCCTTTGAGGTAGCTTCCGTAGGTTATCATCGCGCCCATTCCGAGCGAAAGTGTAAAAAATGACGTGCCTAAAGCCTCAAGGAATGAGCCAGGAGTGACTTTCGAAAAATCGGGGTAGGTGAGAAAGTGCCAGGCATCTTTCATTCCGCTGAGGGTAACGGCGTAGCATACGAGCATCAGGAGCAGTATTCCGAGGAGCGGCATAAGGATCTTGCTGACGCGTTCTATGCCGTTGCGGACCCCTTTTGCGATTATTGCAACGACTGTGACCATGACAAAAGTGTGCCATGCGATATTGAGCCACGGGGTCGCGTTCAGATCGGTAAAAATTTCGCTGATCTCTGTTTCGGTGCCTGAAAAACCACGGAAACTGAGCATGAGATAATGGCAGATCCAGCCTGTAATTACCGAATAATACGAAAGGATTATGATCCCGCACAAAACTCCGGCATATCCTATGAGAGAGAAGGGGAGCTTGCCTTTTTGAAAGAAACGGAAGGCTCCTACCGGATTGAGCTGACTTTTTTTGCCGATGTATATTTCGACGACAAGTATCGGGATTCCAACAAGGATGACACAGGCAAGATAGATGAAGATGAAGGCGCTTCCGCCGTTTTTGCCTACGACGTAAGGAAATTTCCAGATGTTTCCTAAGCCCACTGCGCTTCCGACAGCTGCGAGAATGAAACCAAGCTTACTTTTCCAATGATCTCTTGAGGACATTTTTACCTCCTGGTAAGAAGGACAAACAAAAGAACTTTCGGGAAAAAGTGGAGAAAAAGTAGCACATAAGCCGGATTCTGTTTTATCCAGTCATTCATCTGGAATTACAGTTACCTGCAATCTCAAGCGGTCAACCCGAATGCGTCGGATGGGCGATCCTTATCTGCCGCGGCAGATGGCATTTCTATTAGACCTTGCTCCGAGGGGGGTTTGCCATGCGGGCCGCGTCACCGTGACCCCGGTGGGCTCTTACTCCGCCTTTTCACCTTTTCCCGATAACCGGGTAGTTTATTTTCTGCTGCACTTTCCGTAGCATCACTGCTCCTGGCCGTTAGCCAGCCCTCTGCCCTGAAGAGTCCGGACTTTCCTCTGAATATCAGCGACTGGAAGTGCTACTTTTTCACAAGTAAAAGAACTAATTTTCGGCTTTATCCGATTTTTTTGAGCTGTCCGAATGATTGTCTTCCGGGATGAGTATGCACTGACAGTTCGGACAAACTTCGATCCTGACTGCACGGAGGACCATGTTGTAAAGTTCCGGAGGAAGAGTCATGTTGCAGCCGTGGCAGACTCTGTGCTCAGCTATGGCTATCGCTCTTCCGTTCGTGGAATTGTCAAGGATCCTCTGATATTTGTTGTAGACCGCGGGTCTGATGTTTTTCGAAAGTTTTTCTCTTTCATCGTAGAGTTTGTCGATCGTTTTGTCGAGCTCTTCCATTCTCTTGGAGTTGACGGCGATCTGTTTCTTGAAACCCTCTATTTCGCGGGAGAACTGTTCGTTGGTGATATTGAGTTCTTCGGTCTTTGCTTCGATCTCCCTGCTGATCTCGTTGATCTCGTCGCTGAGGTCGCGGTTGAACCTTTTGATGTTGTCGATCTCTCTCAAAAGAGCATTGTATTCCTCTTTGTTTCTGATCGCGGACTGTTTCCCGGTGATCGTTTTGAGTTTTTCCTCACCTTTTTTGTAGATCTCGTCTCTCTTCTCTTTTTCGTCCATCTGAATGTCGATGGCCTTTTTGAGTTCTTTGATCTTGTTTTCTTTTTCCACGATCTGTTCTTCGAGGGCGTCGTTGCTGTCAGGCAGAGTGTCCAACTCTTCTTCGAGCTTGAAAATCTCGGAGTCAACGGCCTGCAAATTGACAAGTTTTTTCAGTTCTTCAAGCAAAGGAACCTCCATTAGTTAAAAAGCAAAAAAAAAGCACTTGCTTTGAACAAGTGCTTTCTTAAATTTATGTCGCGAAATTTGTAAATAAACAGCAAATTCAGCCTCCACAAAAAAGTGGTGGGCCCAAGAGGGTTCGAACCTCTGACCATCCGGTTATGAGCCGGGGGCTCTACCAACTGAGCTATAGGCCCGCAAAGCGCAACTAATATAGTCATTTTCTTTTTTAATGCAACAAAAAAGTGAATTTTTTTAAAAAGCTTCAAGGAGATTGAAGTAAAATTTGAACCCTTCAGGCGTAAAACCCATGTCGAAACGAAGGTTTATCTTCTTTTTCTTCGCGAGCTGCACCCTGATGCCGAACCCGCCGCCGTATTTGAGATCTCTGAAAATAAAGTCCGTAAAATTGTGCATCACTCTTCCGGCAGCGAAAAAAAGCGTTCCGCCGAAGCGCCAGTAGATGGGAAAACGCCATTCGGTCTGCGCCGCGATCATGTAGTTGTCGCGGAAGCGGTCTCCGATATATCCGCGCATCATGTCTTTGCTGCCTATCGTCGGGAGAAACGATAGAGGGGCGTTGCCGCTTACTCCTTCGAACATCAGCTGAAATCCCAGAACCGATTCGAATTTCGGTATGGGGATCTTCACGAAAGTGCGGCCGTCGATGAAAACACGCGAAAAACCGTATCTGCTGCCGAGCCAGAAAGGATGATACTGGTAAGTTATTTCTGCCATGCTTCCTGTCGTCGGGAAAAACGAATCGTCTGTGCTGTCGTAGCTCAAACGAAGACCGATTCCTGAAATAAAGCCGTTCTTCCTGTGATCTTTAAAATAGGAATCTGCAAGCCCGTCCTTTTTTTTCTTGAGCAGCATGTGATAACCATGCGAAAGCGAAAGTCCGGCATAAAACGATTTCCACACTCTGCGGTTTACAGAATTTTCGAACTGAAAAGTAAAGGGCTCGAACACCTCGTGGTCTGAAGCCGGCGTACCGTTTCCGATCCCGTAAAAATCGGTCGGATATTTCTTAAAAACAAGTTTGCTTTTCCAGTGCCAGTCGGCGTTGTTCCAGTAGAGGTTCCCGACATTCGCGCTGAGCATCTGGTTTCTCAGCGTATAGAAGAAGACCATCGCGAGCGAATTTGACTTGCTTACATACTCGTCTTTGTAGTGTTCTTTATGGATCACAGCCGAAGCTCCGAAACCGGCACTTGTGTCACTTGAGTAAAAAACAACGGGAAACGCGATAAAACCGAGTTTTTTACCATCCTTTTCATCTGCCTTCGCGTCACTTTTTACCCTTTCTTCTGTTTTTGAGGCGATCTCTTCATTTCCCGTTTCCGCTCCTTCTGCGTAAAGTGCAAAAAATGAGAATAAAAAGATGAATAGGATCCGTATCTTTCCCGGCATTTTAATCTAAAAATCAAAGTTCAATCCAAAAAACAGACAAAAAGCGCAGGATTATATAAATTTTTTCATAAATTTCGAGAAAGATGTTCCTAACTACTAAATTTTTTTTTAAATCTGGCTATAATGCCGCGGTTTTGTTTTTTAACTGGAGAGATCTATGATGAAAATGTTGTTCTGCTGCTCTTTGGGATGCCCGAAAAACAGGGTCGATTCCGAAGTGGTGATAGCGCAGTTCCTTGATAAAGGGTGGGGGATCGCCGAAAGTCCAGACAAGGCTGATCTTGTGATCCTCAACACATGCAGTTTTATAAACGATGCGAGGGAGGAATCGGTAAATTCCTTCTTCGATCTTCACGCAAACCTTAAAAAAGGGGCGAAGATCGCTGTCATGGGGTGTCTGCCGCAGCTTTATCCGAATCTGGGAGAGATGCTGCCCGAAGCCGACTTTATTTTCAGCGTGAACGATATCCCGAATATAGAAAAAATCATTTCGGCTTACTGGAACGAAGGGTACAGAGGAAAAGGGGGAAAATCTGAGTTCCTTTACACATCTTCGATGGGGCGCGTCCTCACTTATTCTCCGTGGACTGCATATCTCAAGATCGCCGACGGCTGCGACAACTTCTGCGCATACTGTTCTATCCCGCATATCCGCGGCAGATACCGCGAGCGTCCGCTGAAAGACATCCTTGCCGAGGCTGAAAACCTGATAAAAACAGGAGTGAAGGAGATAGTCGTCATCGCGCAGGATACGACGCAGTACGGCTCGAAGACAAATTCGTCTCTTAAAAAACTGATCCGCGCGCTCAATGCTTTGAAAGGGGATTTCAGATTCCGCGTGATGTATCTCTATCCGTCAGGTATTGACCGGGAACTGCTTGAAACTATTAGAGATTCAGAGAAAATGCACAACTATCTCGAAGTGCCTCTTCAGCATGTTTCAAGCACGGTGCTCAAAGCGATGAACAGGCGTTACGGAGAGCAGGATATCTATAAACTTCTCGATATGATAAAAGATGTCTTCGGTGAAAACTATCTGCTCAGAACAACCGTGATTTCATCTTTCCCTGCTGAAAAAAAAGAGGATCACGAACAGCTGAAAGCCTTTATTGAAAAAGGGTATTTCGACTATATCGGGGCATTCAAATATTCAAAAGAAGAGTCTTCTGCATCCTACAAAATGCGCGCCGTAGCTGCAAAAACGGCGGATGCAAGGTTCGCTGAGATCGAAAAGGCGGCTCACGAGTGTATGGAAAAACGTCTCGAAAGGTTCGTCGGGCGTGATGCAGAGGTGCTTTACGAAGGGATGGATCCCGAACTCAAAGTGCCTGTCGGCAGATGCTGGAACCAGGCGCCTGAGATCGACGGGATCACGATAATCACCAACCTCGAAGGCGAAAAAGAGGGCACTATCCTGAAATGCAGGGTGACTTCGAGGGAAGGCACTGATTTTATTGCCGATATTTTACATTAATCTTTATATTCCGGAGGTCTTATGTCTGGCGTTATAAAAACTTCTGAGGCTTTGAAAGTCAATTTGGCAGAGACTTTTGTTGCTGGTTACGAATTTTCTGAACAGGAAAAATTCATTCTGAACGCAGTCGAAAAACACCCTCTTCTTGAAAAAAGGATGAGGACTTTCTTTCTTGAACTCAACCATCCGTTCCCGAATTTTACCGAGGTCATCGAGGCTTACCGCTGGATAACTCTCGAAAACATGTGGGTGTTTGCCGATCTTGAAGAAAGCAGTGAACTTTTGAAGCTGCTTGGTCAATATTTCATGCAGATCTTTTCGCAGAAACTCGATATTCCGCAGAGAAACAGGCTGAGACAGACGATCTTCAATGTTTTGGAACTGCTTTACAAGATCCTGCAGAGCAACAAGATTTCCGATGATGTTTTCAATTCGTTTCTTGACATCACGGAAACTGTTCTTGCGGACGGCAATCCGGGACTGATGGAAGCATCGAGTTCTCTTAAAAAATATGTTACCGACATCAGCAAGGACGGGCGTTTCAGCGACAGGATATTCAAAATGCTCAAACGCGTGATGACCATAAATCTGGATTACTGGAAAAATCTCCAGTCGTTCTCTGACTGGCTTGAAAACAGGAAGATCGAGCACGGAGACGAGGCCCTGGAAATCGAAAACGCGATACTTTCGCAGTTCCCGCCCGAGCTTTTCACAGAGTGCGAAGAGGGGATCGAAAAAGCTGAGAAGTGCGAAGACTTCTTCAAACTTCCCGACTACACATTTTTTACCGACCGCTTCCGCAACACGATAGACTTTATTCCGACGCCGATATGCAAAATCTACTATATTTTCTATCTGCTCGATTTTTCGTCAATGGAAAGTCTGCGAGAATATCTTCTTTTTGACCTCAACAGGACTTTGAAGATCGTATCTATTGACGATACGGGCGAGGCAAAACGCTTCATTACGAGGATGTTCGACTTCTTCAAACCGGTCCGGGAGCTTTTCCAGAGCGCGATACTCGACTGTGTGAAAACACTCGGCAAAGAGATCGTGAAACGCGGCAGCGCTACAATCTGCGACCACTTTTTCGATGCAGTTATCCGCTTCGGATTCGTCTATCCGGAACTCAAGGGAGTCAACTCCGACTGGCAGATGATCGTTGATAAGAACCATGTCAAAAACATCAGGACCTGGCTTGAGATAATCGAAGTGAACCCGTCGAAAAGCACGAAACTTCTCTCGGCTTTGCTCGTAAATCTCAGGATAGGCGGCGTTTTCATATCAGACACGGATCTTTTCCAGAGCGATGTAACGAAGTTCCTCAACAGCCAGATCGCGCCGGCTTACCACATCGCGCGCCAGATCGCCGTTCTCTTCCCGGTCTACTTCAACGAGATCGGTGCGGAAGGCGAACTCAGAAAAATTTCGACAGCTATCGATGAGATCTGTCACAGAAAGGATCTGCTTACCCACTTCTTGAGAAAACAGATCCACGCTGAGAGCAACAATACCCACATCCAGCTTGCGAAAGATGTCTTTGTTTTCTGGCTCACCGGCAAGAAAGAGCACCTCAAAAACAAGATCCCGGACGAAATATACGAGACTCTCGAACCTGCAGGAGAACTCTACGAAGGACTGCACGAAGTCGCACGTTTCGTGACGAACAGATCCGGTGGTGATTACGAGACGCTTTTTACCATGAAACCTGCTGAAGTTGAGAAGATCATCGCCGATTTCGGAGCAGGGCATGAGGTCGAGCAGAAAAAGGTCGGCTATCTTTTCAACATTTATCTGCTTCTTAAGGAAAAATACTATCTCAATCCAGGCGATATTGCGAAAAAACTTAAAAAGATCACATACATACATAAGGCTACGATCGATGATTTCGAAGCCGCTATGACTGCCGAGGATTGGAAAAGCGCTGTCAGGATCGCATTCAAGATCATGTCGGCTCTCAAAAAGACCGTTCTTTCGGAAGAGCAGACCGAAGGAGTCGAAAACATCTACTACAAACGCCACATTGCGATCGGTATCCCTTCGATGTACGGCGAATACAGAGAGCCTAAATTTGAGGCTTTGGGCATGATCTACAGGATGGAGCAGCTCGTTTCCACCATGGTCGACAAACTTGTCTCGACAACGAAACTTCCTTATGTCTCAGCCGACAACATCAGAGAGACCTGCGAGATCCTCGAACTTTTCCGCGAAGGTCTGGAACTCGGCGGCATCACGAGCGAAAGTTTCAATTCAGACCTCAAAATGCTGGAATACAGTCTGGTCTCGTCAAGTTTCTCGCTTCATCAGTATACCAATATTTTTGAGTTCTTTGCTGAGGACCTGAGCAAGATAGTCTATGACTATTTCCTCGGTATCCACGACCAGAACCTCAAAGTAGTCCTTGAACAGTATATCGAAAAGCACAATCTCACAGTTTCATCGGAAAAGGACAAAGAGAAGATCATCCACAAAAAGAGCGAGGAGTTCTACCGCGACATCATCTCGTCGTCATTCCTCATGCAGCAGATAGACAGCCTGATAAACTATCTTCTCTCGATCCTGCACGGTATTCCGAAGAATCTGACGCAGGAAGACATCCACATGATCATGACCTACAAGCGCAAATCGATAATTTCGGAGATCGACAAAAAGGACGACGAGCTCGACAACCAGGTCTTCTTCGGCGCGAAAGGGTATTTCCTGAAAAAGATCAAGGAATACGGAATGCCAGTCCCGCACGGATTCATCCTTACGACCGAGCTTTTCAGACGGCGCGAGGCTCTGATGAAGCATCCTGAGATCGAAAAGGAGATCTACACCACGATTTCAGACGCTTTGGGCGTTCTCGAAGAAAAAACCGGCCTGCAGTACGGCAACCCGAACAATCCGCTCATGCTTTCGGTCAGAAGCGGTTCGGCGATGTCGATGCCGGGCGCGATGAACACTTTCCTCAATGTCGGAATGAACGACGAATTCGTCGAGCAGCTCGCCAAAAAGGAGAATTACGGCTGGACTTCGTGGGACTGCTACAGACGACTGATCCAGACTTGGGGTATGAATTTCGGTATCGACAGAGACCTTTTCGACAAAGTGATCGCCGACTTCAAAAAAGTCTACGGAGTGGAAAAGAAGATCGGTTTCAGGCCTGAAGTCATGAAAGAGATCGCAAAAGAATACATGAAGATCCTCAAAAGCCAGAATGTCGTTTTCGAGCAGAACCTCCACAAACAGCTCTTTACGTCGATCCACGCCGTCTTCGATTCGTGGAATTCGCGCAGAGCCCTTGTCTACCGCGACAAACTTCACATCGCGAGTGAGTGGGGGACCGCTGTGATCGTGCAGAAAATGGTGCTTGGAAACATCAACTACGATTCCGGGACCGGTGTCGTTTTCACCCGTGAACCCAACGGCAGAGGAAGAAAGGTATCTCTTTACGGCGATTTCGTAATGTGTTCTCAGGGAGAGGACATCGTCGGCGGTCTTGTTCACCCGTATCCTGTTTCAGAGAAGCAGAGACTCAACATGAAAAACGCTCCCGATATCAGTATGGAAAAAGATTTTCCTGAAATATATTCGGCACTTAATGAAATATCGGTCGAACTTATCAACAAACGCGGTTTCGGCCATCAGGAGATCGAATTCACCTTCGAGACCTCGAAAAGGGAGGATCTCCACATACTTCAGATCCGTTCATATCACCAGAACGACCTCATGCAGGAAGAGCTCGTCCCCGACAATCTGACGCTTATAGGCGAAGGAACAGGTATCGGAAACAATGTCCTCACCGGTCGGGTCGTATTCTCGATGGAGGATATCGAAAAGTGCAAACAACTCTATCCGGGAGAAAAAATTATCGTTATGCGTCCCGATACTGTAAGCGACGATATCGACATGATCTTCGAAGCCGACGGACTTCTCACATCGCGCGGCGGAGCTACTTCCCATGCTGCTGTCACTGCGGTCAGACTCGGCAAGATCGGTGTCGTAAACTGCAAGTCGCTGACTTTGGACGAAGCCAACAAAACCTTCACTTTCGGCGGTGAGACCAGAAATGTTCTTTGCACGCTCACAATCGACGGAAGGAGAGGTTTTATCTACGGGTAGTTGATTCAGATCTTAGTCTTCAGCCACTTTTTCTGTCTGTATAAAATGCAGAAGATCCAGTTCGTAAGGATCATTGTAAGAGCTATCGTCAGCCATACTCCGTTTGCGCCGAGCCCGAGTTTGACTGCCAGGAACCACGAAAGGGGGATCCGTGCGAAAATTATCGGCATGGCTACATAGAATGAAGGTTTCGTGTAGCCTGAGCCGGCGAATGTGCCGTTTTCAAAGACGATGCCGCCGCACTGTATTATTTCAGCGGGCATTACGAACCATAGATAGCGCACTCCGTGGTAGAGAAGGTCCGGATCAGAGTTGAAGAACGATACGAACTGCCGCGCGAAAACGATCGTGACGAGTGAATAGAGCGCTGTCAGAAGACATACCGCCTTGAATGAAAATATCGAGGCTTCGAAAGTCCGCTCTTCCTGCTTTGCGCCGATATTCCTGCCGACGAAAGTCGAAAGGCCCGATGCAAAACCGTGGGCGATAAAGTATGAAAAAGATTCGATTTTATGCCCGATACCCATTGCGCCGATAGCGCCGGAACCGAAATTCGCGGTCACTTTCGCTATGAAAAAGTAGATGAAAGAAAAGAACATGCTCGAGAGCGCGACAGGACAGCCTATTGAAAGATAACGGGAAAATCTGATCTCGCCGCCTGTTTTTTCAAGGCGTATCCATTTGTTTTTTATGATTATGCCGAGATAGAGCGAAGATGCGATGAGATGGCTCAGAACCGTTGCGATCGCGGCCCCTCTTGTCTCAAGTCTCGGAACAGGGCCGACACCGAACATAAGGACCGGGCTCAGAATTATGTTGAAAATAAAGGTGACTATCTCAACGACTACCGGAGTTTTGGTGTCCCCCCACGCTATGAGTATCGAATGAAGCGAGAACATTATGAATGAAACGACCGAAGTCCCGATCATGATCTGAAGATATTCGATCCCTGCCTTCCGAGCGACAGATTCAAGTTTTATGAGGTCTACAAGAGGATCTATGAGTGGAAAAAGAAGGATCGTTGAGGCTGCGCCGAGGAGAAAAGTGAGTTCAAGCGCTCTCATGCAGTTGCTTTTAGCCGTTTCTATCCTTCCTTCACCGATATTTCTCGAAACTCCGGCTACTGTCCCGACTGTGACGAGCGAAGTCAGACCGTTGACCCCCCAGACCATGAAGACAGAGGCGCTGACTCCTGCAAGAAATTCTTTCCCGAGACGCCCGAGCCAGAACATGTCGACAATGTTGAAACCGCCTTTTAAAATGTTGAGGAGTATTATCGGGATGGAGAGTGAGAGGATCACCTTTGACGGCTTGTCTTTAAGCAAATCTGCCGCTGTTTTTGTCATAAACTCTCCAAAAATTGCGGGAAAACAAAAGAAATGGTGGAGCAAACCGGATTCGGACCGGCGACCTCGTACATGCGAAGCACGCGCTCTCCCAGCTGAGCTATTGCCCCACGCGGCGCGGACTATAAGAAAAAAAATCTGTTTTGCAAATAAAAAATGCTTCGGCGGAGATAAAAAATCGTATCCAAGGTTGACTTTCGGAAATCCGCGCTTATTTACTCAGCCGTTTTAGTGTGCCAACGAGGTGAAAATGAGTTCTGAAAATTTTATGATGACTGAAATTCCGGCGACTTTGCCTGTTTTCGTGCTTAAAGAAGGGGTCCTGTTCCCGTTTATGCTGATGGGGATAGCTGCTCCAAACGAAAAACTTTTTGCCAACCTG
>JAEESW010000001.1 GCA_016290135.1 bacterium | reverse complement strand
GACAGCGCTTTTTGTCGTAGCGAGAATAACGATGGCACCCCTCGTGAAAAATTCGTGGAGCTACTCTGTCGCGGGACACGACATTTACATAGCCGAAGTAGCCGCTTCCGTCCTTGCTTTCGCGGGGATCGGATTCCTTCTTGTCAAAGCAAAAAAATTTATACAGAAACTTTTCACTGTTTTAGCGGTCGTCATGTTTGCCGGAGCGCTTGTGACCGGCGCGGTGTGCATTCCTCACGCTTTCGAATGGAGTGCTCTCACCTCCTTCGGAACAGGTGACATCAGCGGATTATACGGAATTTTCACGATCGTGATCCTCGCTCCGTGGGCTTTTGTCGGCTTTGATGCCACAGCTTTCGACACGGCACACTTCAAGTTTCCGCTTAAAGACACGAAAAAGATACTTTTCTTTGCGATAATCGTCGCAGGCTTTATCTATACGGCAATGGCGGTTGTCGGAGTCTCTTTCGTCCCCGACGGGTACACTTCGTGGAGAGACTACATTTCAAATCTCGGCAACCTGAGCGGACTTCCGGCTGTCCCCACTTTCAACGCAGCTTCGGCGTACATGGGCAAAACGGGGCTTGTCATTATCACGATGACCGCTCTCGCCGCGATTTTCACTGGCATTATCGGCGCTTACAGAGCGGCTCTGCGCATACTTTCGACAATGGCTGAAGACAACATTCTTTCAAAAAAATTCTCAGGAACGACCTTCACGATCCTTTTCATCATGGTGATATCGATATCCCTTTCGCTTCTGGGGCGCAACACCCTCAACTGGTTCGTCGATCTCACCTCTTTCGGCGCGGTAGTCGGTTTCGGCTACACTTCCGCTGCGGCATACAAGCTTGCTAAAGCCGAAAACAGAAAAAGGGTCGTCTTCGCAGGCTTTGCAGGAACGGCAGTTTCCGTTGTTCTTGTGATCGTCCAGATCGTTCCCCGCCTGTCGGCTCTCGAGGCGATGGGAAGCGAAGCCTTCCTACTGCTTGCACTCTGGTGCCTCCTCGGTTTCATCTTCTACTGGCGGACTTTGAAGGAGAGCACTCTGGCTGAGTTCAGCGGAATGTCTGTTTCAGGCATCGTCCTTTTCTCGCTTCTTATCTACTCCTCGCTGATGTGGGCGGCAAAACATATTGCGGACGGAAACGGAGAAACCGTGCAGAGCGCGGTCACAACAAGCGGCATTGTCCTCATCCTCATAATTTTCACAGGCCTCGCAATAATGATGTATATTCAGGATCTCGTCAGAAAAAAACATGAGGCGGTCGAGCGCGAAAAAATACGCGCAGTCGAAAGCAGCCTGGCGAAAAGCCGCTTTCTCTTCAACATGTCGCACGACATCCGCACTCCGATGAATGCGATAATCGGCTATACGAACCTTGCCATGACCGAGAAAGATCCGGAAGTTCTGCACAGTTATCTTTCGAAAATAGGCACATCGAGCCACCATCTCCTTGCCCTGATCAACGACATTCTGGAGATGAGCCGCATCGAAAACAGAAAGATCGAACTTGAATTCGTGCCGGCAGACCTGTGCATGATTTTCGACGAGATACGCTCGCTTTTCGGAGAGCAGATGAAGGAAAAAGGGATCGATTTTTCGGTCCACACATCGCAGGTCCGCGACAGCTATGTCTGGTGCGACAGAAAGAACGTTCTCCGCATACTTTTCAACGTTGTAAGCAACTCGCTGAAATTCACTCCGTCAGGCGGCAGAGTCACAGCAGTCCTCTATGAAACAGTGAGCGAAAAAGAGGGTTACGGCTCCTACGAAATGCGCATCGGCGACACCGGGATCGGCATGTCGAAAGAGTTCGTCGAAAAGATATTCACAGCCTTTGAACGCGAGCGGACTTCGACCCAGAGCGGCATCGAAGGAACAGGCCTGGGCCTCGCGATAACCAAAAGCATCGTCGATCTCATGGGCGGAACGATAGAAGTCCTCACATCTCCCGGCAGCGGCACCGAAATGATAATCAGGCTCAAATTCAAGCTCGCAAACGAAGACGAGATCAGAAAAAGCGAATTTTCAAAAGCCGGAACATCGGACAAACCTGTCGATTTTACCGGCAAACGGGTCCTTCTAGTCGAAGACAACGCGATAAATATGGAAATCGCGAAAATGATCCTTCTGCAGAGCGGTTTCATCGTCGAAACAGCGGTAAACGGAAAGATCGCACTCGATATGGTTTCGGCTTCAGAAGCAGGATACTACGACATCATTCTCATGGATATCCAGATGCCCGTCATGGACGGATACGAAGCGACAAAAGCGATCCGCACACTTGAAAACAAGGCTCTCGCATCGATTCCCATTGTCGCAATGACCGCAAACGCATTCGCAGAAGACGTCAAAGCGGCAAAAGATGCCGGAATGCAGGCGCACATCGCAAAACCGGTCGATGTCGCACTGATGAAAAAGGTTCTGGGGGAAATTCTCAAATAGCGCCGCCAAAAGTCGTGTCGAAATATCGATATATCGAAACATCGAAATATCGAAGGGCGGCGAATCAAAATATCGAATTTTCGAAATATCGACAAAAAATTGCCGGCGGCGCGAAAACCGACGTTACAATGCCAGTTCTTCCAATTTCTTTTTCTGTTTTTTTGCTTCTTCGAGAAGTGCTGAATAGTCAGTATCGGTGCGGCTGCGGAGAAGTTCCGTCATTTCGCTGAGCGGTTTGTAGATCGGGGTGAGCGAGATGTTTCCGTACATTCCTTTGAGTGCGTGCGCCACTTCAAATGCGGCGTCGAGGTCTTTTTTCGCAAGTGCCGCTTCAAGCGCGTTCAGCTGCTCGTCGGGAACAGCCATATTCACAAGTTTAAGGTAAAAATCGTTAAGTCCCATGCAGCGCGCAACGCCTTCTTCGACATTCGCGCCGAAATCTTTAAGTTTTTCGATCGTCAGCATCTCTTTCTCCCCTCTTTTTCTATCATTTCGGAAAATTGATCAACCGTAAGCGGCTTCGAGAAATAGTAGCCCTGGATTATGTCGCAGCCGTTTTCCTTCAAAAGCCGGTACTGTTCTTCGGTCTCTACACCTTCGGCGATAACGGGAACATTAAGGAAATCCGCGATTTCTATCATAAGCTGGACCATTTTCAGATCTTTCGCGTTATCGCAGATGCGGCGGATAAATTTCATATCGAGTTTAAGCGCGTCTATCGGCAGAGCGGCAAGCATATTAAGCGAGGAATAACCCGAACCGAAGTCGTCCATTTCAAGTTTGAAGCCGTGCTTTCTCAGCGAATTGGCTATCTCGACTATGCGGTCGGAATTCTCGGTATAAGCCGACTCGGTGATCTCAAGCAGCAGATCCGATGGCTGGAGCGAGTTCTCAAGCACCAGATCGAGCATATGGTTCTCATAATCCGGAGCGAGCAGGTCGATACGCGAAACGTTGACCGAAACAGGGACAGTCATGCCGAATGCGACTTTCCATGACTTTATCTGCCGCGCCACTTCGCGCCAGATATACTTGTCGAGCTTGTTGATGAGGCCGTTCTCCTCAAAAAGCGGGATAAAAATTCCGGGGCTTATCGTTCCAAGTTCCGGATGGTGCCATCTGACAAGGGCTTCGGCGCTGCAAAGACGCGGTTCTTTCCCTTTTATGTTGAATTTCGGCTGATATACGACTTTGAACTGTTTTTCGACGAGCGCATCCTCGACCTCGTGAATGAGTTTCTCCGCGAAAAGCTCCTTCTCATGCAGGTTCGAGTCATACAGCGCATAATGTTCCGAAGCGCTTTTCCTAAGCAGGTTGCATGCGATGTTAGCCTTGTCGAAACGCTCTTCCATGCTGACCGAAAAATCGACATTCTGGTAAACGCCCATCCTCAGACCGATCTTGCCTTCTCCAGCGATCTCGGCCGCGGCGTCGCTTATGCTTTCGAGGAAATCCTCGTGGGAATCGCAGTGCGGAAGATAAACGAAGAAAAGATCGGATCCTCCGCGCCCTGCCAAACCTTCGCTCTGGAAAGCGAAATACTTTATCTCATCGGCGAGAGCACACAGAAGTTTGTCTCCGAAACTTCTTCCTCTGAGCTCGTTGACAAGGTGAAAACGCGAAACGTTGACAGCAATAGCATCCATCTCTCTTCCCGGTATGTAAACATCGCTCTTCGCACAGTACTGGAAAAAGAAATCCTTGTTGTAAAGCCCCGTCAGGCGGTCAGTCTCAGTCGCGAGAATTATGTCGCTATCCTCGGCAAGCTCGATTGAACGCTGGACACGCGCCATGATGACTTCCGGCATATTGTAAGGTTTCGGAATGAAATCGGCGGCGCCGAGCTGAAGGCTCTCGACTTCGGCGTCTTTTTCCGACGTGAGAACGATTATCGGGATCTTTCTCAGTTTCGGATCGGCCTGCATTGCTTTGAGGACTTCGTAGCCGTTGACTTCCGGCATCAGAAGATCAAGAAGAACCAGCGATATCCTGCCAGGGATCCTCCTGACGATATCGATCGCCTTTCTGCCGTTTTCCGCATAAATGACATCGTATTTCTGCTGCAGTATCATGCCCAGAAGTTCGCGGTTGATAAGCTCGTCATCAACAACGAGGACCGTCCGCTTCAGCTTGTGTAATCCTTCTTTTATATTCTGCTGTTCGTCCATTTTCCCTCCGAGGAAAACAAAAAAACAAAAAACGCGGGAATATAACCCGACAAAAAGTGAAAAAGCAAAATTTCTTTTGAAACCGCGACTTTAAGCCTCTTCGTAATAATACGAATAGTCGATCCCTTTCATGAACATTTCGCGGTCGTCGATCTTGTCGGTGAGAGCATTTTTCAGAAGTCCGTTGATCTTTGTGGTGTCGAGAATGCTTTCCGACATCGCTGAAAGATAGTCGTATTTGTTGATCTGACTCCAGTCAACGCATCTTTTCAGGCTGCGTTTGAGCATCAGATCGAGCCATATCCTCGTCGTTCTGCCGTTTCCCTCGCGGAAAGGATGAGCAACATTCATTTCGACATATTTATCCACGATCTGATCGAATGTTTCTTCGGGCATTTTATCTATCTTATCCAGAGTTTTCGGCAGATATTCGGCCGCCGCGAACTTGAAACCGCCTTTGGAAATGTTCATAGTCCTTATTTTCCCCGCGAAATCGTAAAGACCGCCGAAAAGATAGGCGTGGATCTGCTTCAAACCTTTCGCAGTTCCGACTTCGATCGTATCAAGAAGCGAACTTTCAAAAAGTTTGTATGCCTTGGTTTTGCTTTTCCCGTCGATGGTTTCATCGCTGTAGGTAAACCACTCGATAAACGGAGCCGAGATGTTGTTCGGGAAATTTCTGGCAAGTTTTATGATCTGGTCATAATCCATAACATCGGTGTTGTATTTTTTACCATCGGCAGCAGTCAATTTCAGCTGGGTAGTGTCACTAACCAACTCAGGCAATTCTTTTTTGAATTTTGTTTTAAGATACTTCCAGTAGTTGCGGTTTTTTTCGTAATCGTCCTGATTATTCAAAACACCGACAACATCGATAACACTAAACCACCACTTGGAATTTTCCTCGTCCCACACCGCTCTGACCTCGCGGTCGTTGAAAAAACGGATCGAAATTTTGCTCATTTTCTGCACTCCAAAAAACCCGGACGCCGAATATTATAGTAAAGAAAACAAAAATTGAAAGAAAAATTTTCTTTATTTCCAATATCTGTAAAAAATAAATTCAACTTAAAAAAGTCTGTTTTTCAAACCACCGCCGCGAACGCTTTTTTCTTGAACAAAATCGTGTTTCATTTAAAATTGTTGGTCTTTTTGGTTATCAATTGAATTTTGAGGTGTAAAATGGACGAAAAAATCAAAAAACTGCGTGATTTCATCGAAGAATCGGAAAATATCGTATTTTTCGGAGGCGCCGGAGTCTCGACGGAAAGCGGCGTTCCCGATTTCAGAAGCAAGGACGGCTTATACAACCAGCACGATGTCCAGTTTGAAAAATACCGTCCTGAATATTTGCTCAGCCACAGCTGCCTTGTGGACCACCCTGACGTATTTTTCGAGTTCTACAGGCAGAAAATGGACGCGAGAAACGTAAAACCGAATGCGGCACACTACTTTCTTGCCGAACTTGAAAAACGCGGCAAACTCAAAGCTGTGGTCACTCAGAATATCGACGGGCTTCACCAGAAAGCGGGAAGTCAGAACGTTTACGAGATCCACGGCACGACTACGCGCAACTACTGCGCAAAATGCGGCAAGCAGTATCCGGCAGACTATATTTTCGAATCGAAGGAACGTATTCCCCGCTGCGCCTGCGGAGGGATCATCCGCTGCGACGTAACACTTTACGAAGAGCAGCTTCCGGCTGATGCCGTCACAAAGGCAGTAAACGCAATTTCATCGGCAGACATGCTCATCATAGGCGGGACCTCGCTTTCGGTCTATCCCGCAGCATCCTATGTCGGATATTTCAGAGGCAGGCACCTTGTCATCATCAACAAGGAACACCTCATTTACAAACTCGATCCGGTAAACGACCTTGAAATCAATCAGCCGATAGGAAAAGTTTTCTCGGAAATTCAGTGATTTAAAAATTAAGCAATAACGTCAACCTGCCCCGACTCTTCGACACTTTTTTTATCCCACTCGATCTTCGAGCAGCAGCCCTCTTTTTTGAGCTGCCTGAGGAGAATATTGATCGCGTTTCTGATAACGGGCGAGCTTTTCGAATGAAGCCCTTTGCCGGTGACGATACGGATTTTATAGATCCTGCCGCTTTTCATGGCTCTGACATTGGTTTCGACGACTCTTTCAGCCTCATCCTGAGTCAGTCCGTGGAGATCGATCTCGAATTCGGGAAAAACGTTTTCATTGCGCGGTCTGAAGAAATCTTTCTGCTCTTCAGCGCTTGATTCCTTCTCGCGTTTGTGGATCTCGAAATCAATGTCGGAATATTCTTCGAGAAGGTCGGCGAAGCTCTCTTTTTCAGCCTCTTTTTTTTCGGTTTTGCCTGAAAAGATCTCGGCAAAATTCATTGAACTATTGTTTTGGAATTTTTTACTCATCACAACCTCTTTCCAAGATGGAGCCTTTCTGAAAGGATCTCGAAGAAGCTCCTTTCGGGGTTTGAAACGACGCTCAGATCACGCTCGTTCCTGCGGATAAGCACGACATCGTTTTCGCATACTTTGACCGAATTTTTGCCGTCACAGGTGAGAAATCCGAGAACGCACTCCTTCAAAGTAACGCGGACCGAACCCGAAGCCGGAAGCACTATCGGCCTGTGCGTGAGAGCGTGCGGAGCGACCGCGTTGATGACGAAAGACTCGTCAGCGGGATAGATTATCGGACCGTTGCACGAAAGGTTGTATGCCGTGGAACCGGTCGGAGTCGCCGCGATAAGCCCGTCGCACTTGTACTGCGGCATCTCTTCACCGTTGTATTCGATACCGAAGCAGAGCATCGGCGAAGCGTTTATGTCACGGATTATCGTCACTTCGTTGAGAGCTGTGAAAGCCGCCGTTTCCGCGCCGTTTCTGAGGAGTCGGACATCCATCATCATGCGGTGCTTGACATCGAAATCGCCTTTAAGGAGATTCGTTATCATCGTTTTTTCGCCCGGATTTATCTCGGCAAGGAATCCGAGTTGGCCGACATTGATCCCGGCGATAGGGATATCGCGCTCGAAAGCCATTGACGCGCCGGCCAGGAAAGTTCCGTCGCCGCCGACAGTGACAATGAGGTCTGAACCTTCGATCTCATCGATATTCTCAACGATCTCTATACCGAACTCCCTGCTTTTTTCCGTGATAAAAGCCCGTGTCTCCTGCTGTTCGGCGATCTTCCTGCCGTCGCGCCTGAAAAAAAGGAAAACTTTTGAAATTTTATTTGATGTCATGCCTTTTTATTCCGTATTTGAAACCGCATCTCGGGCACTCGACATTGAGAACATGCTCCTTTTCAAAAAGAAAATCGATGTCCTTTTCCGGCATTCTTTGAAAGATCTTCGCTATTTTCTCTTTCGTGCAGCCGCATCTGAAAGTGATGCTCACATTTTCTTCCGAAACATCTCCGGCAAAAGCGAGCGATCCGGAATTGTTTTTTATCCCGAAGATCTCGCCGTCTTCGTAGATCTCAAGTTTTTCCTGCGACTGGTCAGCAAAAAATCTTCTGAAAAGATTATCCAGGATCCTGTCGGAAGGGACATCCCCGGCGCAGTCGACCATCGTGACGCTCTCCATCCCGGAAATGTCGGAGACCATCTGCACTGCCATTCGCGGATTTTTTTCGTATGCCGAAGCCTCCCAGGAATGAGTTTTCGCTACAAAAGTGCCGTTTTCTGAATCTACGCAGCAGAAAAGCCTCCGTTTCTGGAGAGGCATAGAAACATTCCACGCAAAACTCCAGCCCTGCGGCATAAAAGGAAGATAGGAGATTGCGAACGAAATAAGTTTTCTCAAGTTGGGGAAACACTCTTTCGGCACCGCCTCTATCGGATTCTGCACATAAAAATCGAGATAAAGCCCCATAAAGTCAACGGCATTCAGTTCTGTTCGCGCCGTTTCGCCGTCTTTCGACACGATCTTCAATGTTGCGAATGACATTCTTACCTTTGTTTAAGCTGCATATTGATCTGGCGGTTCTCGGGAGTCGGCGTAAATTCAAGACCGCCGATCATATCGTCCTTCCTAAAATCGATGATATATTTTTTGTTGAGCTCGAGCTGGAGCGTAGCCGGAGTCACTTTTCCGGTATCTTCGCCGTCTACAAAAATCTGAGCGCCGCCCGGCGATGAGAAAACGGTTATCGTCTCGACCTGGACACCGCTGTCGAAAATAAGGAACTTCAGTATCAGCGCGATCAGCGCAAGTCCTGCAACGATACCGGCAACGAGCCCCGTTTTTGCAAAAAGAGCCTTGTTTTTTTCACGTTTTTTTTCGGCCTTCTCCTTTTGTTCCTCGGCCTCTTCGGATTTTTTCTTACCGTCGAGGTCGATATCTTCCAGCTCTCCGATATTGTTGAAAAGTTCATCCATCAGATACTCGGTCTGCGCCTGCTCGATTATCTTGGTCATCTTGATAAAATGAGACGGGAACAGCTTTTTCACGAACGAAGGAAGAGTCTCGCCGTTGGGATCGAATTCAAGCGAATTGTAGACCAGCTGCAGGTCTTCGCGCATATCCATCGCAGACGAGTAACGCCTGTTCGGATTTTTTTCCAGCGCCTTCATGACGATCTTTGCGAGATTTGGGTCGATGTCAGGCATACGCTCGTCTATCGGCTCGACCTCGTCGTAAAGTATCGCATTCATGATCGCCATGTCGCTGTCGAGATCTTTGTAGAGCGGCTGTCCGGTCAGCATTTCGTAAAGGATTATACCCACAGAAAATATGTCGCTGCGCCTGTCGACCGACGTTCCCGAGCATTGTTCAGGCGAAAGATAGGCGTAAGTCCCCTGGATCCCGGCGGAGTCTTTGAGTTTTTTTGTATAGTTCGCGTTCGCGATGCCGAAATCGACGACTTTTATTTTTCCGTCATACGAGATCAGAATGTTGTTCGGGTTCATGTCGAGATGGACGATGTTCAGGAAATTGCCGTTTCTGTCCTGAGCGTTGTGGGCGTGATCGAGACCGCAAAGGACCGCAGAGATGATCTCTATCGTGAAGTTGAGCGGCAGAGACTCGCCTTTTTCCGCGGCCTTCTCAAGGATCGCCCCGAGATTCTGCCCGAAAACATACTCCATCGCGATGAAATACTGATCATCGAATTTTCCGAAATCATAGATCTTAACTATGTTTTCGTGGCTTATATTGCAGATTATACGCGCCTCGGCAAGAAACATTTTCACGAGCGTCGGATTGTCGCTGTATTTTTTCAGCACTTTTTTGATCGCGATAGGCATCGAGTTGACCGGCGAATTGACGTGTTTGGCGAGAAAAATCTCGGCCATTCCGCCCGTAGCTATCTTTGAAAGCAACTGATAGTTGTCGAATTTCTCAAGCATGAAGCCTCCCTCTCCGCCGCCGCGCCGCCGAACTTTGCCGATAAACCGTAATTCCGATATATCGATATTACGACGGCGGCAATAAACATTATCGACACGATCTACAGCAGTTATTATAGTTGATTTTTTTGAAATTGCGAGTGAAAAAAGCGGTTACTTGTTGATTTCTGCGATAACAGCCTTCGTGATATCGAATTTATCGTTGTAGTAAAGGGTCTGCTCTGCCGGAATGACCATGTCATAGCCTTTCTGGATCGCTATTTTCATAACGATCTTACGGACTTTTGCCAAGAACTCTTCCTGAGCGGCAGCATCTTTATCTGCAAGCTCCTTCTCTTTCATAGAAGCCATTTTCTGAAGTTCGAGAGCCTTTTTCTGGTATTCTTCAAGCATCATGGCCTGCGCTTCTTCTGTTGCCATTCTCCCTTCTTTCTTTATCTTTTCCTGAAGTTTGATGAGTTCGGCTTCTTTAGCCTTGAGCTCGTCCTGGCTCTTTTTCAGAAGTGTCTCGACTTTCTTTCTCTCCTTCTCGACTTCCTTGGATTCCGACCAAACCTTCTTGACATCGACAAATGCGATTTTTTCGGCATAGACAGGCATGATCATCAACAAAACAAACAACGCTGTAAAAATTCTGAATTTCGTCATAATTTCCTCCTATTCTTCAATTGGAACTATTTCAGCATCTTTCCACGAAAAATTGTTTATATCGGCTTCAGCATCCTCTTTCGAGGTGTATCTGCCGTATCTCACTTCAAATTTTCCGTCACTTGTGAAAATATACGTATCTTCCTTTATTCCGCTCTGATAGTTCTTCGCCGCGTCGATATTACCGAAAGCCGCAAGCACGATCGCGTAAAAGACCTCTTTCTTCGTCTCTTTCGGAGCCTCTTTCTCTGGCTCTTTTTCAGGCTCTGACTTCTTCTCTTCCCCGGCACTTTTTTCAGGTTCGGCAACCGGTGCAGGAGCAGCTTTCGGTGCGCTTTCCGCAAGACCGACGACTTTTATCTTCGCCCTGATCTTGCCTTTTGCCGCATTGTCGATCTCGTCAAAAGCCTTCTTTGTAAGATCGACCACCTCTTTTCCCGGCCTGTCGGTCACGGTGACTTCGACCTTTTTTCCGGTATCGAGCGACTGCACCTCAAGCACTGTTCCGAAGGGGAAACCCTTTGCCGCGCAGGTCATAGCGTCGTTTGAAAAAGGCTCGCCGTTCGCCATGTTTTTGCCGTTGTATTCGTCGCCGTAGAAAGTCGCGTAAAAATAGTAAGTGTCGCCTCTCGAAACGGGATGCTTTATGACTCTCGGAGATTCGCAGGCTGCTGAAATGATGCAGAAAACAGCCGCAAAAAGCACGCAAAGCGGGTTAAGAACGTTTTTTCTTTTTAACTTTTCCATCTTCACTGGAAGTATAGTAATAATAATTCGACTTATAGTAGGACGAATGGTAATACGAATAACCGTAATACGATTTGAACTTTTTCTCCTGTTTGAAATCAATGTTGTTGACAACGACTCCTAGGCGCGTGATGCCCGGTTTCGAGATATTCGCGATTACCGACTTGAATATATCACGCGGAGTTTCGCTGATGTTGACCGCAAGAATGATCCCGTCTGTCATGGGCGCGATCGTTGCCGCATCGCTTACCGGACTGAGCGGCGGAGTATCGATGATGACAACATCGTAGATCTCCGAAAAATCTTTCAGGATATCGGCAAAACGCGAACTCTCAAGAAGTTCGGCTGGGTTCGGCGGAATAATGCCGGCAGTAACGACATCAAGCCCTTCGTAGACATTTTTGTTGACGACATCATCCATCGAATGTTCGCCTACGATAAGAGTCGAAAGACCTTTTTCGTTTTTAAGTCCGAAAACCTTGTGAACACGCGGCTTTCTCATATCGGCATCGATAAGGAGCACCTTCTTGCCTGCAACAGAATAGCTCGCGGCAAGGTTCGACGAAACGATCGTCTTTCCCTCATGCGGAACCGAACTCGTGACAAGCATGATCTTGAGCCTTGAATCGGGGTTGCTCAGCTTGATATTGGTCCTCAAAGAACGGAAAGCCTCGACAGCGAGATTCTTACCGCTTTTATCCTCAAAGGCGATCTCTTTGAAATTTGAAGTTTCGATCTGCTGGAACTTAGGAATGATGCCCAAAAGCGACTTTCCTGAGATAGTTTCAAGCTCTTTAAAGCTCTTGAATTTCGTGTCAAAAAATTCAACGAGGAAAACAGCGAGAGAAGCCAGAACGAGCGCGATAGCGAACCCGGCAAGCAGGATTATCTGCTTTCTCGGCTTTACCGGTATCTTCGAAACCAGTGCCCTGTCGATCATACGGATGTTGTTGTTCTTGAGGAGCGCGCTGAGGTCAGCCTCTTTCGACCTTTCGAGAACTATGTCGTAAAGTTTTTTGTTCGTCTCGACTTCGCGGCGCAGTTTGCTGTAATTTATATCCAGCTTGTTGAGGTTGATCGCCTCGGTCTGCGATTCGGAAAGCATCTTGCGGTTCTTTTTCATCTCGTTGTCGAGCATTTTCAGTTCAAGATTGTAACTGCTTATAACGCCCGAAATTTCGCTTCTGAACGATTTTTCGATGTTTTCCTTATCAGCAAGCAGGGTGACGACTTTCGGATGTTTCTCGCCGTAAACCTGCTCCGACTCGTTTATTTTCGAGACAACTTCCAGATATTTCAGTTTAAGATCGCCGATAAGCGGATTTTCTTTGCTGATTTCCTTGAAAAAACCGTCTTCCGGATTCTCTATGTCAAGATGAGAATACTCCTCGATCTTCGCAGTCAGCGCGTTGCGCCTAATCTCCTGGTCTGTCAAAGTGTTCGTCAGCTTGATTATGCGGTTGGAAAGAAGCTCCTGCTTAGCCTCAAAAGTCGTTGCCAGGACATTGTTGCTCTGCTTGAATTCAAAAAGCATCATTTCCGAATTTTCAAGATTCTGCTTAAGACTGACGCTCTGATCCATGAGCCAGCGCGCCGCATCCTTAGTCTCGAAATACTTCTTTTCGAGGTTGAACTCAATGTAGGATGAAGCGACAGCGTTTGCGAGAAAAGCAGCTTTTTCAGGATCTTTGTCCTCGACCGAGATACGCACGATATTGCTGTTTTTCTGCGGCACGACATTGATCTTCGCGAGAAGGACAGCGACAGGATCAATATCCTTGATCTTGTCAGGCTCTATTTTTTCAAGATCGAAACCAAGATATTCGAGAACATTTTCGCCAGGCACCATTTCAAGCACTTTCTGAGCAACGGCGCGGCTTTGGATGATCTCATACTGTGTCGCGTAATAATCCTTGTTCGTGTAGTAACTCCCCTGGCTTCCGCTCTGGACGACTTCCATATTTCCGCCAAGGACGTTTGCCGCTTTCGGCTCGATCTCGATAGTCGCAGTCGATGAATAGATCTTGACCATGCGGTAGATCTGAGCCACGGTAAAAGTCATCACGATCAGAATTATCGCGGCGAAAAGATAAATATGCCTCTTAAGCAGGGCAAGGATTTCCATTAAATCTATTTCACGTTCCTGCTCGTTCATCAGAAGAACCTTTCACCTACAAAAACAATGTCTCCGGCGTCAAGATAAAAATTCTCCTTTGTGCCGTTAACTATCGATTTTATATCGACGACGAACCTTTTTTCCCTGCCGTCACCGCCTTTTCTCGTAACGACGACGTTGGAAAGATCGGCAAGATTCGTGAATCCGCCGGCAAGACTTATCGCCTCGATGACGCTCATGCGCCTTCTTATCGGGAAACTGCCCGCCTTTTTAACCTCTCCGAGAACAAAAATTCTCTTGCTGACAAACTCCTCGACAAGAACCGTGACGTTAGGCTCTTTCAAGTAACCTTCTTTCAGCTTTGATGAAATTTTTGTAGCAAGAGTAAAAATATTGAGCCCGTCGACTTTGATCTCCCCGATAAAAGGGAATGTGATGTAACCTTCCGGACTTACCTGATAAACGCCGGAAAGTTCCTTTTCGTTATAGACCTGGATGTTGATCTTGTCGCCGGCTCCGATAAATGAGAGATGATCTTCTTCATCATCTTCGCCGATTTCAGATGCGGTCTGGGAGCCTGCCTGCCTATCCGAACCGTTTTCACCTACTCTTATCGTGCATGAAACAAAAAGCGACAAACTAAAAAAAAATAGGAAAAAGGGGAGAATTTTATTCATAAAAATTAGTAATCGAGAACGATCGAAAGCATTACTCTGTGATCTATATAATCATAGTGAGTAGTAGTCTTTTTCGTGTAATTCCTGTCGGCGTCGGTAGCGTGATTGTAATTCGTGGTCGAAGTTCTGACATAATCAGTGTCTTTGTATTCCAGATTATAGCTGAGCTTAAGACCGAGCCACGGAAGAATAGCGTAAGAAAGTGCAGGAGAGAAGTTGATGAGATGATCACGGCGGTTGCCTTTCGGCATCAGGGTCGTGTAGGTGATCGTTGAACCGTCTTCAAGTTCCTCGACCTTCTCAAAAGAACCGTCTGTCCCCTGAGTGTAGTTATCCCTGTTTTTGAACTCGACATTCTTTCCGTACATGATGTAGGAATAGTTGAAATTGAGCGAAGCAAGGAAGTGTTTAGCGAATTTCTGTTTGAAATTCAAATAAGCCTTATGCGTCGAATTATACTGGAAA
The DNA here is from genome assembly GCA_016290135.1 of bacterium. Classification (GTDB taxonomy): domain Bacteria; phylum UBP6; class UBA1177; order UBA1177; family UBA1177; genus UBA1177. The sequence goes on along the minus strand of JAEESW010000001.1, from coordinate 203,856 downwards.
TAAGCGGAAGGACGCACCGCTTTAAGGTAACCGATTACAAGACCGGTATCTTTGTATTTGAAAATAAATTCAGCGTTTGCATTGTAATCATTGTGAATGCTGTCGCCGATATTTACCGAGTAACCGATAGCAAGTTTGGAAGAAATATAGGGAGAGATCTGCCCCATAACACCAGCAAAAAGATTTATCGGAACAGCTCTCGAAGTACTACGGATACTTGATTCGTAGTAATCCTGATATTTCGTTGAAAAAGAAGCGAAAGCCATCGTTTTCGGGAGGAATTTCCATCTTCCGAAAAGATCAAGGAAAGGAGCGATGTAGTTATAATCCTTATAGACAGCATTGCTTTTCGACTGTTCAAGGTAGTTGATGTCGAAACCGAGCTTTACTTTTCCATACATGACATCTTCAAAGCTTTTAACAGCCACACCGAGATCGAAAGAATTGAGAAGGTTTCTGTTCTTTCCGGAAAGTTCCTGACCATCAGGTGTCGAAGATCTGGAAAGAGTGTCTTTGAAATCAAAAATGACCAATCCGTCCTTGTTGAATTCACCGAGCAGTTCGGCTTTGATATCAAGCTCGGAAAGTTTCTTGGAGGTCTTCTTGTCTTCAATACCAAGATAGTGGTTGTAGTCAAAAAGAAGCGCAAAACCGAGAGTCTTCTTGTCATCGTCAAGTTTGATGCGGAGAGACGGACTGTAGTGAAGGATCATGTCAGAAATGATCTCCGTCTTCTGTTCTTTACCGTCTTCGACTCTCGTGTCTGTTACAACCGTGTCTTCCGAAGCTTTCGTGATATTTGACTCAAATTCCGGACTGATGGCGATACCGACATTCAAAACCGTATCTTTTGTGATTTTGAAACCTTTTTCCGGAGCATCATCTGAGAAGACAAATGCCGGGAAAAACATAACGATCAGCACAAAACAAACTGCTGAGAAAAGATTTCTTTTAGTTATCATCTCACGTTACCTAAATATCCACTAAATTGATTACATCGTAGGACTCTGATCTTCCTGATCGGGGACCTGCTCGACCTGAGAAGCGTCTTCTGGAGTTTCAGAAGCAACGGGAGCTTCGTTTGAAGAACCGTCATTAGCCGTCTGCTGTTCACCGCTGGCGTCAACATTCGCCGCATCGGCAGAATCGGAACCTGCAACGGATCCGCGGTTGATCTCAGTCGCCATGTCACCGCCCATTTCAAGAGCCATGGCACTGGAAACACCGCCTTTGGAAGCTGAATTCTCTTCATTCTTAGCCTGTTTCTGAGGAGCATCAGAACGCTCACAAGCTTGAGCTTCAGAAAGAGCCTTGTCAGCAGAATCAGCCATTCCGCCCAAAATAACAAGTTGGCTCTGTGCTTCCGCTGTTTTACCGGCAGCGACCAATCCGGGAATCTTTGCAGCTATACTTGCAGCGCTTGCAGCAAGACCTTTAACGGTGTTGAGATGTTTTCCCACACATGATTTCCATTTCTGGTCTTTTGCTGCGGCAGCTTCCGCATTCGCATCGTTCAATGCTGCTTCAGCACTGGAAATCTTATCTGCTTTCGCCTGAGCGTCACTTGCAAGAGATGAACCGTCATCTGCATAAAGCGCTGATGCGAACATCAACGAAAGAAACAATAAAACAAATTTTGAAAAAGACATTTTACACCTCTTTCTATCTCACCAAAACTTAATTGCTGAACATGAACGGGAAAGTAACGCTTGCCGGACCGCCTTCAGGTTTCGGGAAACGCAACCTGCTGATAACACCTTTTATACACTTGATCGTTTCCGCATCTTTAAGTGTATCTTCCGCAATATCAATACTCTCGACACGTCCTTTCTCATTTATTAAAATAGTAACCGATACTTTTCCTTTCAAAGTGGGATTAGCAAGGAGAGCCTTGTCGTAGCAACGCTTTACAGCGGCGCTGCTGCCTTTGATGGTCTTGGCTACACTTGCTGAATCAACGGCGCCGTCGACTTCTGTCTTACCGACGGAAGCTTTGCCGACTACAGCCTTTTCCGCTCTGCCTTTTACAGCGACAGCACCTTCTGATTTCTCAACTTTAAGATCGTCTATCTTTGCAGTCTCGACAGCACCGGCATCGCCTTTTCTGCTGCGCTGCGAAGAACTCGTTGCAACACCGATCTGTTTTACACCGGAAAGAGCAGAATCTATATCACGGTCTTTACCGCCGTCACCGAGAACATCGGAGATGAATCCGCCGGTCCCGCCTTCACCGACCGAACCGATCATCTTCAAAAGACCTTTTCCTGCGACTTTCTTCTGCATTTCAGCCACACGGACTGACTCTTCATGCTGAATAGTAGAAGCATCTCTCGGCTTTTCATTTCTCTTGGGAGCAGCCTCTTCCTGTTTTTCAGCGACCTTTTTAACAGCTTTTGTCGAAGTTGCCGTAGCATTTGGATCGACTTCCTTTTCTTCTTTCGGAGTCTTATCCTCGATCTCTTTTTCCTCGATGACCTCATCCTTAGCTTCGAGTTCCGGAGCGATAAGTTTTGCAAAACGGTTCGGAACATCGGTGAGTTCCACCGGTTCAGGCTTCGGAACATTCATAAGATAAATTGCAAAAAAGAAGTAGCCGAAAACCATGACGACCAACTCTATCGAAACAAAAGGCCAATCGAAATGCTGAGTCCAAGAGCCTCTGATCGACTTCGGAAGCCTCAATTTCGGAGGTTTCGGCGAAGGAACTACAAATTGAAACAGTACTATTGCATTTCCGATAAGAATTTTACCGCGGTGATCCTCTGAAATAGGAAGCACATAATCATCACCGCGTCTTTTTAAAGTACCGCTTTTGATTAAGTCTTCAACTTCTCTCGGCTCGCCCTTAAAAAAGATCTTTCCGGTCATTTTTCCGGTAAGAACAAGCTCATAATGCCCAGACCTGAAATAAAACATCGGAAATTTGCCTGACAAGAAGGATGAGGGCACTGTAAAATGAGCTTTTTCCGAATCACCTATAAAAACTGTTTCAGCTTTTCTGAATACCTGTTCGTCAAGAATCCGTCCGTTTTGAATAACGCCGACTCTTAAGACCTTGTCTGATATCCCCTGGGGCATAACAACCTCGTAAAATGCAATAATAATCTCTCAAAAAAGTGACCGGCAACTTAATGCCGGCCACTTTAAACAATACTAGCCGGCAGTTGAAATAGTCGCGAACTTAAAGTTCGAGAATTCCGCCTGACCTGCAGTATACATAACTTCCGTCAACAAACGATACGGACTTTCCTTGTCCATAACGATTGTACAAATACCGTCAAATTTGATGGTCGGGTTGATAGCTTCGAGACGTCTTTTCTTTTCAACTGCCTCGACGAGCGCTTTGTTCAACGGAATGATGAAATAAGCGTCTTCGCCGCCGCGTTTCTGCGAAGCTTCGACCTTACCGTCTTTTACGACCGTAACAGGTTCGTTGTCAACAACTATTGAAGACTTAGCAACTGTAACTGTAACAGTCGCTGCAGGCTGCAATAATGAAGTCGACTTCGGAATATCCAAGTCTGGTCCGGGAGTAATGTTTACAGGATCTGTAGCATAACTCTTGAGAAGGAAAACGAGCATGATCGTAAGAATATCCATCAACGAGTTGATGTTTAACTTCTGTCCGCCTGCGCTTTCTCTGCCAGCTTTAGATTTTTTCCTGCTCTTCAGGATTTCTTCTTCATAATTTTCCGGAAGGTATTCATAAGTTTTGTTTTCTTCTGCCATAACACCCTCCTTATGCTATACCTGCGCTAAGTACAACGTTCGGGAAAAGAGTTTTCTTCTTTTCGCCGTCCTTTTTCTCGCGGGTAGCGTCCATTATTTTCATAATGTATTTGTACTTAGTATTCGGTTCAGCGGTGATGATAATGTTTTCTTCAGCCGGATTCGCATCTTTCAAATCCGAAATGATCTCAACAAGCTTATCAATATCATAAACTTTAGCATCAATCATTTTGCCTTCCGCATCTTCTTCTTGTCCGTCAATTTTAAGGATTGTCGGACCCAACGGATCGTCTTTGTTTTCAATAACCTGATCTCTTACAAAAACAGTGATGCCTCTGTCGGTCAGAGCAACTGTCAGTTTAAGAGGTTTATCATCCGGTCTGTCTGCCGGCGGATTTGCCTCGGAAGAAGGACCGATCTGCGGTGTAGCAACGTTGACAACGGCTATTTTTACAGACTCCATTGAGGTCAACAACAACGGTATAAGAATAAGAATGAGGTTCATTGCAGCCGTCATGTCGAGATCCTGACCGGATCCTTGTGAACGTCTCTTACCCATTTTTTATTCCTCCAAATCGTGTCTGTTTACTACTCAGCCGTTCCTTTTTCTCTGCTAACAAGCAAGTTGGAAAGTTTTACAGAGTAAAGATCAAGGTCGTTGAGTATTTTTCCTGCAAGACCGTTAAGAACAAGGTGAACAATCGTTCCGGGAATAGCGATCATAAGACCCCAACCGGTGGTGTTCATAGCGATAGCGATACCGTTTGCAAGCATTGCCGATTTCTGCTCAGGAGCAGCGTGAGCAACTGCTTCGAATGCATCGATAAGTCCGAAAATCGTTCCAAGAAGTCCGAACATGGTAGCCGTACTCGAAATTGCGAAAATGCTGGGAAGGAGTTTCGAAACTTTCGGGGTTACTTCGAGAGTTGCCTCTTCCATTGCGTTCTGAATTTCAAGTTCGCCTCTGTTTGCTCTGGAAAGACCAGCCTTCATAACTTTTGCAAGAGCTGCATCGCCTGCTGCGTCGCAAAGTTTGATAGCTTTGTCAACATTGTTTGCCATAACAAGCTTCTGGATCTGTTTCATCAAATTTGCGCCGTTTGTGTTGAACTTTACAAGAAGAAAAATGCATTTGTAAATTGCAACACCGAGAACGTAAAGACCGCAAATAGCGATGAAGTGCATAAACGTTCCGCCTGAACGATAAAACTCAGCAAACCATTCCATAGTAAATCCTCCTAAAAAAATAAAAATAATATACTAGAAAGCATCGTCTACACAGACGGCTTTCTCCACCTCTTCCAAAAAACTTACATCCAGATCCAGTGAACGGTACGAGAACTTCGCCCTTGACAAAAACGTCATAACTTCAGGTTTCTGTATGGTTCCTTCGATCTGAATTTCTTCTATAACTATGGTCTTCGCTTCGACATTAAAGGAAAAAAGCAACGAAGCGATAAGCGCGCAAATAAAAAGCATCACAAAATTACCCTTTACAAGAACAAAGTTGCGCGGAATATATACAAACAATTTTTTTAAAGCAATTTTTTTGGCAAAAGCCCTGTAAAAAACTTGCAACCTTGCTATTACATTAGCCTTTTCAAACATGATCTTTACTGTTTGCCCTCTTCTTTTCCTTGAGCTTCAGTGTTTTCACCTTCCTGTTTCTGCTCAGGTGCGGTTTCAGCCGCCTGAGGTTTCAGCGCCTCGAGTTTGGCTTTTGCCGAAAGACTGAGAGTGTCGTTTGCGTCAACGACCGGATATTCCTCCAGATACTTGCTCCAAGCCTCCGCAGTGTTTGCCTCTTCAGCCTTTTTGAAAGCCGCCTCCTTGTTCTGCTGGAACAACTTTGCCTCTGCTTCCTGAGCCTGTTTTCTCTTTTCAGCCTTCGCTTTTGCGGCAAGAGCGAACTCAAGTTTCTTCTTTTCGGTGTTTGCTTCTTTTATATAGCCGTCGACAAGCGCCTTCTGCTCCTTGAAGTTTTTGCTTTTCGCGATCAGCTTGAGATATTCATTGAAATATTTGACCGCTGTATCGAAACGCGCAGGATTCTTGTCACCTGCGACATCCGCATCGAGGTGAAGCAGAGCTTTGTTGAAGATCACGCTGTTGCGGAGCGGTTCCTGGAGATCGTTTCTCGCCTCGAGTTCATCGATAACGACCGCAGCGTTCTTGTAATCTTCGAGCCCTTTGTAAGCCAGAGCAAGATTCAGTTTTGCCGACCAGAAGTCGTCTCTGATCTTCAAAGCGGCCTCGAGCTGTTCCTTCGCCGTGGAATAATCCTCGATCTTCATCGCGAGAACGGCAAGTATGTTCCTTACTTCAGGCTGGTCTGGATTTGCCTTGACAGATTTCATAAGATGAGTCGTAGCTCCTTTTGAATCGCCTGTTCTGTAAAGCAGGAAACCGTAAAGTCTCTGGAGTCTGAAATTGTCGGGATCCCATTTTTCAGCCGTCTCGAGCGCCGATTCAGCAAGTTCGTACATCTTTTTGTTGAAATATGAAGTCGCAAGAGAAATCACAGCCTCTGAGTTCTGTTCGTCCTCTTTCAGGACCATCTTTGCATACTTTTCAGCCTCTTCCGAGCGGCCCAGCTGAAGATTGAGCCACGCGATGAAGTTGTATTTTTCAACAACGTCCGCGTTCTTTTCGGCAAGCTGCATGAGATAACCTTCTTTTTCCTTGATCTGAGCCGGCATGTAGAGCAGAGCCAGATTGTAGAGCGGTTTCGTGAAACTGTTATCGGCAAGATAGGCCTTTTCGTACCACGCAGCAGCCTCACCGGCGTTTTTCATACGCTCCAGACAGACAGCCGTGTTGAAAGCAACCTGCGCATTTTTCGGATCTTTGTCAAAAGCCGACTTCCAAAACTTGACAGCCTTGTCGCAGCCGCCTGCGGAATAAGCGCGAAGTCCTTCCTCGAAGTCAGCGGCAGCAGGGCCGACATATTTTCCGCCTTCGTAATTCGGATCCTTTTCCTGTTTTGCTTCAGTTGCCGCATCGGTGCCGGCAGTGCCTTCCGACGCCGTTTTCTGATGTTTTTCAGCGTTTCCGGCTACGGTCGCCGACTGTTCGCTCCGGACTGTTCCAGAACTTCCTTCCGGCTTTTCAGAATCAGAAGAAGAGGCTGTGGATGCAGTTCCGCACGAAACAAAAGACAAGAGCGCAATCAATATGAAAATTTTATTCAGCTTTTTCATCTTTCACCTCTTTTGGCGTTTCATTCTTCTGTTCGGAAGATCCTTCAGCAGCGGCACCGCCGATCCCTGCCTTCTTGTAAGCCTTCTTTTCCGCCTTATCAAGCGAGATCACCGGTGCAAAACCGGAATCGGTATCGTTTTCCTCGGCGAACATCGGAGTTTTGCCGACTTTGTATTCAGCCGGACGCATGACCGCAAGCTTTTCGGTTATGAGCTGCGTCCATTTGTTGAAAACTTTGAGTTCACGAGCCTTTTCCAAAGCCTTCGAATAGTAGGTTACAGCCTGTTCCTCGATAGGTTCAGCCTGCTGCTTGAGCATATCGGTGTAGACCTCCTCTTCTTCCTCGGTAAGTCCTGCCGGCGGCTCAGCGTCAAACAAGGCGTCGGAGAAACTCTGGTAAAGGAAACCGATCCTGTACATCCCGGCCATCATCCACTCGTAGACCTGGAATTTCAGGACTTCGTTGTATTTTCCTTCAAGTTCCTTCATCGCAGCTACTTTTTTCTTGAGATTTTCCTCGAGCTGCTTGTCGTTCTTTCCGATGATCTTGAGCTTCAAATAAGCGTTGAACTCGTCTTCGAGAAGTTTGAACTTCGCCTCCGCCGCATAGAGCATCGACTCCTCGGTCGTGACCTTCTTCGCAGCGATGTAGGAAAGTATCTTCTCGTATGAAGCCTTCGCCATCTTCTGGTTATTGAGCTTTTCCTCGTAGATCTTCGCGATCTGGTAGCGCGCCCTTGCGACGAGGTGCGTTACCGAAAGATCATTTTCGAAAGTCGAAATGAAATTTTCGTAATTTTTGATCGCATCTTTCCAGTCCTCGGCCTTCTGATACATCCTGCCGACATCGTAAAGAGCCTCTTTACCTTCCGGTTTGGACTTTTCTTCAGTGTAGTAAAGCCTGTAGTATCTCGCAGCATCTTTATATTTCTGGAGTTTTTCCAAAAGGAAAGCCGCGTTGAAGACTGCATTCGATTTTTCCTTGTAGTTCGGATACTTGTCGTACAACTGCTTGTAGGCATTGACCGCCTTTTCGTGGTCGTAGCTCATTTCGGCGTTGTACGCAACAAGATAAAGCGACTGCGGAGCAAGTTCCGAATTCGGATATTCGGTGTAGATCCTTTCGTGCAGACGCAGCGCAGATTCGAACATGGTTGCACGCTGATAGTTGACAGCCGCGTTGTACATTGCCTTGTCGGCGTCTTTGTTGCCCGGATTCTCCTCGACCATCCTCAGATATTCCTCGGCAGCTTCGACGTGCTTGCCTTCTTCTTCAAGCTGCTGGGCATGCTTGAAAAGAGCACTTGCACGGTATGTCGAAAATTCTTCCTTCGCTTTTTTGTCGGTCTTCGCCTTCGTTGCGAGCCTTTCCGCAAAAACTTTCGACCATTTCGCGACATTCACCCAATCCTTTTTGGCTGTGTAGTAGGCGATTATGTCTTTCGATGCCAGGACAGCCGGCTGTGTTTCGGGGAATTCGCTGATAATGCGGAGATAGCGCGGTTCTGCATCGCTGTAGAGATCGTGATCATAATAAATCCTCGCAACGTTGTATGCAACGACGGGCTTGTCCTCGACTTCTTTCGCGAGTTTCAGGTACATATCGCTCGAGAAGACAAGTTTCTGCTCAAGCTCGCTGAGCGGCTTGCCGGCCTTTTCTGCAGCCGGAATGTTCCTTTCATCGGAACCTTCCCAGATGCTGTTATAGCAGTAGAAGACCTGGAATGCCGCATCGTCTCTGTATTTATCCTGATTCTTGTCGTCCCTGACTTTTTCGTAGACAACGACCGCAGCCTTGATGTCGCCTGCATAGAACAGCGTGTCGGCAAGGCTGTAGGTGATGTCGTATGTCTCTGAAGTGTACGGGAAATCCTTGAGATACGCCGCATAGAAGTCCGCAGCCTTGCGGTATTCCGCGACAGCTCCGTCAGCATCGCCGTTTTCTTTCAGAGCCTGAGCCTGTTTGTGATGGAAAACAGCAGTATCGAGAAGCGCGATTTTGGCAAGTTCCGCCGCTGCACGGACCGCAGCCGGATTTCCGCGGTTGATACGCGCCCATTCGCTCGAAGAGTTGTATTTCGCCGCAAAGATCTCTGTTTCAGCAGCAGCTTTGTCGAATTCGCGGGCTTTGTTGCAGAGCTGGATGAGAGCATTGTGAAGTATCGGCGTGTTTTCGTAATAAGGATAACGCCCGATTATGTAGCGGTAGACCTTTTCTGCTTCAGCGTATTTGTTGTTCTCGTCGAAATATGCACCCAACTGCTCGAAGACTTCGATCTCAAACGACTCGGCCTTGATCGTCGAGAAGTATGCTATCGCCTTGTCGGCACTGCCCCACTCGTCGTCAGCAAAGCTGATCGCGATATACTGGACAGCCTCCTTTCTGAGGTTCTGTCCCTTGTCGATGCCGCGCGCCCTCATCTCATCGGAGTAGAAAAGCAGCTGCGTAAATGTTTTGACCGCATCCTCGAGGCGGATCTGCCTGTAGTAAGTCCACGCCAGTTTGTAGAGGATCTGGTCGTAAAAGTTGCTGTCCGGGAATTTTTTCCCTTCCAAATACTGTTCTTCGGCTTTTTTCAGATCGTTCTCGGCAAAATAGTAGTCACCCAGACGGAGTCTGAGTTCAACGTAATTTTCGCCGGCGAGCCCCTTTTCAAGCAGCGTGAGCCAGACTTGAACCGCCTTGTCGCCCTGCCCGGACTCGGAGTAGCAGTAACCGAGAAGGTAGTAAACCGACCCGATGTATTCAAAATCGGGGAAGCGGCGTATCATGTCGGTGTAGAGTTTTATAGAATCGGAAAAATCGATCTCCGGAAGTTCCGGTTCGACCGTGATCTCGCCCCTGTCGAATTTTTCGATCTCAGCCTCGTATCCGGCAGTCTTTTCGTTGTAGACGATCATCGAACGTTCGTAGTAAAGCTCGGCGAGCCTGTACATCGCGTTCGGAGTATATTTCGGATTGTCGGGATACTTTCTGACGAATTCTTCGAAAAGGATTATCGCGTCCTGTCTTGCCCTCATCTCCATGAGTTCCTGCTCGGATATCGCGCTGGAGTATTTGGAATCGACGAATTTTCTCTTTTCCGCGACTTCCCTGAGGACAAGCTGGTTGAATTCCTTTTGATATTCCTTGACTCGTCCTTCAAAACGGACGACTTCTCTAGCAAAAGCCTCGCTGTTGAAAAGATCGCTGTCAACGATCACATCATCCGGAGAAGAAACGGACTTTTCCGCCTCGGCATTCTGCGCTTCAGCCGGCTTTTCATCCGCAAAAACAGGCAGCGCCGCAAACGACACAATTAGAAAAATCAGAAAATATCTCATTGTTCACCGTCTAAATTAAAGTGGAGTTGCTGTAATTCCTTGGCCTTCTGAGTCTTGAGGCGCATGATCTCGGAAGAAGACTCCTCCTTCTTTTCCCACGCGACATCTATGATCCCCAAATCGCCCTGAAGCACAAGATCTGCAAAAATATTGCGGGCGGTATTCATGTTCGAATAAAGAGCCAGGACTGCCATCTCCTCGACTTCGCGCTTTGCTCTGAGAAGTTCGCTTCTGTATCCGTCGACAGTGCGTTTTTCCTGCTCGTACGAAGTGCTGACATTGGCAATGATGCCTTTCATCGCATCATTCAGCCTGTCCATGAAACCGGCGAGTTTCGCATCGATCCTGTCGGCTTCTCTGAGAGCTCCGGCTATCTCCGAAGGATTGCCGAGGATGCCGTTCTGACGCGCAACTATGCCGTTGAACGAATCCCTTATCGAATTTTCGGCTTCGATCAGAGTCCCGCCGAAGACAAGAGCGTTTTTCTCGTCATCGATCTCAGTCTGGCACGATTCGCTCTCAGCAGTGAGCCCGTTGAACCTTTCGCGCTCCTGACCGATCCTGTCGAGGACCTCTTTTTCGTTTTCCTTGGCGACATTCCGCTCTTCCGAATACGAAGCGATAAGAGCATCGAGTCTTCCCGAAAGATTTTCGAGCTCCATCGAGACGATGTGCATCTTCTCGTCAAGTTTCACAACTTTGTCACCGTATTCCTCAGCGCGTTCCCTGATCCTTTCAGGCGCAATGGAAGCAGTTTCGGTTATATCGAGAAGTTCGCGCTTTTCGGAATCGAGTTCCTCGAATTCACCGCTGCGCCCCTCGCTGAGCGAGCCGTTTTTATACATAACAAGGGAATTTCTTATTACAGCGACTCTGTTCCTGAGCGACATCACGCTTTTTACTGCCGCTTTGAGAGGCGGGAAAAGAGCGGCCGCGTTCTTGTTGCCTGTGATCGCCGACATCTTTTTTTCAAGCTCGTCAATGCGTCTCAACTCTTCTTCCAGCTCAAGGATCGTATCGTTCAGAGCAACTGTTTCAGAAAATTTTCTGCTGTCCTCGAGCAGCGATCTGACCGCCGGAGAGTAAGGAAGAAGGAAATCGGAGAGCTTTCCGGACCTTCCGCTTGCAAGAAATGCCTTGCCGTCGATCGAGAAAAGTTCGTCCTGATATTTGCTGTATTTTGTAACTATCGAATCAAAAAGCACCAGAGCCTCGCCGAACCGCCCCATTTTGACAAGGAGCGTCCCCTCAAGGACTTCGGCCCGGGTCGCGATCTGCGAATAGGGAGCCGCATTCTGGACCAAACGCAGAGTCTCTATCGCATCGTCGAACTGGTCACGCTTGATGAAAGTCCAGCTGAGTTCGTAGTAAGCCTGCGGGAAAGAACGGGAATCGAACGAAACAGGCGCGTAGTGTGCCGACGCGGTCTCCTGCTCGTCAAGTTCGAAAGCTATCCTTGCCACAGCAAGATCTGCCAGTTCGCGGATATTTTCAAAACTATGATAGCGTCCGTCGTCCGGAAGCGCGAGGATCTCTTCGTTGCAGGCGCGAGCCTCCTCGAGTTTTTTGTCGCGGAGTGCCATGACACCGAGAAAATAACGGGCCTGCGGATAGAAAGCGTCATCTTTGGTCAGCGAAGAGAAGAACTTTGCCGCCTCATCCGGCTTCCCGCCGAAGAAAAGCGATTTTGCAAGGTAATAAAGAAGTTCCGGATCGGAAGCGATATCGTTCCCGCCCCTTGCAAACTGGTCGTAATACTTTTCTGCCGCTGCGTATTCCCCCAAAGAATAACTGATGAATATCAGCCTTTTGAGCGCCTTTATCCTGAGTTCTCCGCTGTCGGAAACCGCAAGCATCTCGTAGTAGCGCGTCGCCGAAACGTAATTTTTCTGCATGAACAGCGATTCGCTGAGTCTGTAGAGAGCTGCCGGCTTTACGGCGTCATTGTCAGGAACCGACACCGTCACCGAGTAAAAAATACCGGCGGCCGTAGCATAATCGCCCTTTTCAAAGAAGAATTCGCCCTTCTTCATTTTTTCCGAAGGCGGCAGCTTGTAGTCAGTGTCGGAAAGATTAAGCGAAAGATATCTTTTCAAGTTGTTTTCGAATTCGGCATCGATCTCTCTGAGAGAAGCCTCTGCGCGGCTTACAGTGCCGGCATTTTCAGATGTGCCGGGGTCCTCCGCCGCAAGGACGGGAAAACAGAGCAACAACAGGAAAAGAACTTCAAGCCCTTTGATCATAACTATTCCTCTTGAGCTAATTCCCTGTTTTCAAATGTATTTTTGTTGACTGTGAATGAAACTCCGATCCTGTTGTCGAAGTTATGCATCGAACCTTTGTCCACTGCGGAAACTTCGACTTCGACAATGTCGCCCTCCTCAAGTGTAAAGGAGTGGTCGGCCGAGATCTTTACAGAATAATCTTTCATGTAGGAGAAAAAGCCGTAACCTTTGCCGGAGAAAACATAGTAGACCGAAATGCGGTGAGGTCCGGGAACGACCGCAGTGTCATAGACCTGGAACTCTTTTTCCTCGAGTTCTTCCGGAAGATCGACCTTCTTGAAGATCGGTTTGTCGTCAAAATAGTAGACTGCCGAAACCAGTCTGAAAAGCGAGCCGGCATCGTTTCTGTGGATCACAGTGACAGTCGAACCTCCGACAGTTCCGCCGAGAACAGTTTCCTGCAGGATAGCAAGCCTCTGTTTCGACTTGAATATCTTGTCTTTCAAAGAATCGATCTTTTCCTCAAGAGCTCTGAGTTTGAGGTTGTAGCCCTGTTCATCATCTTTTTCCGCAGCTTTTTCAGGTTCCTTGGCAGGTTCCTGCGCCTTAGGCTCTTCAACGGCCGGCTGTGCTGCCGGTTCGGCAGGAGCGGGTTCAGCAGCGGGCTTTTCAGCCTCAGCGGGCTTTGCCTCAGCGGGCTTTTCAGCCTCAGCAGGCTTTGCTTCAGCGGGCTTTTCAGCCTCAGCAGGTGCAGCTTCAGGAGCCTTTTCAGCAGTTGCTTCAGCTTTGTTGTTCTGATCCTGAGCGGGAGTCTGCGGCTCCTCAGCCCCTAAAAACGAGAAAAACATAAAAAATGCAATCGTCAAAAAAACTTTCATTTCAAACTCCGCAAAAAAAATCCAGCCGCCTATAATAGGCAATAATTAAAAAAAGGCAAACTTTATCAGAAAAATAAATTAAATGTGGAATACATTGTCAACTTTGCACCCGAGAAAAAGTTCCGCCGTTGACTTGAAGGAATTTGGATCGTCAGTCACAAAAAACCTGTCGTTTTCGACACTTCCGCAATTCTTCATTCCGTTTTCCAACAATATTCCGGCAAGTTTTTTTGCCGTGTAAAAAGCTGTATCGAGGATCTCGACTTTTCCGCCAAAATAATCAGAGATCACACTCCGCAGCATCGGATAGTGCGTGCAACCCAGGACAAGGGCATCAGGCATATTTTTCTTCATTGAAGAAAGGTACATGTCGATCGCCATCTCAGTGATCCCGCCTTTGAAAAGACCTTCTTCCACCAGATGGACGAAAAGCGGGCACGCCTTGGCCGAAATATCAAGATCCTTGTTGCCGCGGATCAAGGCTTTCTGGTAGGCACCCGACATAATGGTCGTATTCGTTCCGATGATCCCGATACGCTTCAGTTCCGGCCGGGTCAGAAGATATTCGACCACAGGCTCGATGACACCTATGATCTCAAGATTCGGGAAACGCTCCTGCAGAAACGATACCGCTGCAGCAGACGCAGTGTTGCATGCAACAACGACCGCCTTGACACCAAGAGCCGTCAGCAGATTGACATTGACCAGAGAATAATGTTTTACGACATCGACCGATTTGCTGCCGTAAGGAACTCTCGCCGTATCTCCCAAATAAAATACACTTTCGTCAGGCAAAACTTTTTTGACCTCGGCGAAAACAGTGAGACCGCCGACACCGCTGTCAAAGATACCTACAGGATTTTTGTTGAGAGAAAACACCGCACTTATTAGAAGAAAGTATACTTCATGAAAGGAGTGAAGATGATATTCATACCGTCGAAATCAACAATGTAGTTGAACTCGACTGAAGCACCTATCGAGAAATGGCGTGCAAAAGTATAACGCTCGAAGATCAAGCCGCCGCCGACAGCGATATTACCGTTGTTGGTTGCGTCTTTATCAAGCGCGTCTTTACCCGATTTATAGGTCTTTGCAAGTGCGTAATAGTCAAAATTTACAAGGAGACCGAACTCCCATCTCGGATCGATCATCCAGGTAACATCGAGATCGAGACCGACAGCAAGCGGACTGTAATCTTCGACCCACGGAGAATCCTTGTGATCCTGTTCGAGATCTGCATCGTTCTCTTTCGCATTGAACTGAAGCATACCGACAGAAAGCGCGATTCCGATGTTTACGACATCCTTTACCGGGATATCATAACCGAAATTGAGCCTTAAAGTCGATCCTATCGGACTTCCGGCATTGTCTCCGCCTGCTTTGCCGACATAACCGACCAAACCGCCGGAAAACTGAAGATGAAGACCTCTGAGGATAGGATCCAGATCGTTGCCGGAAACATCTCCTGTTTCTTCAGACTCTGCCAACAGCGAGAAACTTACCAAAAGTGCCATGAGCAACAAAAACAGCTTTTTCATATTTCTCTCCCTAGCTTTCTGAGTTCTTAAATACGAACGGATAGTTTACGATAACGATACCGCCGCCCTTAGGAGCAGGGAAACGAATCTTTTTGATCTGGTCAGCGACGCAGCTTTCAACCGTTGCGTTGCCCATCGTCGTTCTCTGAACTTTGGAACTGCTTACAGCGCCCGTTGCAGAAATAATGAAGTTGATAACGATTCTTCCGAAAAGTTTCGGATCTTTGTTAAGTTCCTTCTCATAGCACCATCTGATCTTTGCAAGGTTTCTTCTGATGTATGCGTCGATGACGGATCTATCCAAAGCACCCATGATAACTGCCTGACCGCCGCCTGCAGAAATATCCGAACGACCTTTTCTGCCGATCTGACCAGCTGCCATACCGTATTTTCCGCCGGCACCGCCGCCGCCACGTCCTCTTGTTCCGAGACCGCCGATTCCGAGAGCGTTACCGCCGCCGCCTGTACCGAAACCTCTTGTTCCGAGACCGCCAGAACCGAACTGGTCAACACCTGCAAGCCCCGTTACCGAACCGAGTGTTTTTTCCATGCCGGCACCAAGACCGCCGCCGCCGAATACTCGGTCGAAACTTGCCGCACCGGAAGAAAGAGCACCCATGATACCGGAGCTCTGAGCAACTTTAGCGTCAAGACCTCTTCTTGCTGAACCCTGTGCGTTTGCGACACGGCTCTTCTTGTCACCGACTCTACCTTCTTCACCGAGAGATTTTCTCTGGGAAGTAGCTTCGACAAGACCTTCTTTCGGCTTTTCAAGTTTGACTTTCTTTTCTTCCTCGATCTCCTCGACCTTTATCTCTTCCTCTTTTGTCTCAACGATCAGTTTTGCGAATCTGTTGTCGAGCTCAAAAATATCGACTTCGATAGGCGGAGTCTCAATGATCATATTAAGTACAAAACCTCCGGCAATAAAGATGACGAGCAGGATTATCGCAAAAGCGAAATCGAACTGCAGAGCGCCGCCTTTGTACTTTTCAGCGGGAGATTTCAGAGCGCAAACGGAAATTTTACCGAAATCCGCAACAAGAAGCGTAGTGTCATCGATATCGACACTCGTGTGTCCCGAAGCGATGTACTGTTCCAAATCGGTCTTTTCGGTCCCTTTGTAAAGGGTCCCTTTAAATCCGTTTTTGAGACTTACGGAAAAATTCTGACCGGAAACAGAAGCGAAATCGAATTTGTTCTCGGACAAAAAAACTTCGTCCACAATGCAATCCGCGCCGTTTTCCGTTCCCAATGTGAATTTTTTGTCTACCTTCTGCAAATCGAGCAGGACTTTGTTGTCATAAACAACTCTGATCTCCGGCTCCAATTTTCCTTTGGCTCCTTCGTTTACCGGAACACCCGGAATGGGAGACAAATCGTAAAGCAATCTTTTTCTCATTTTTGATTTCTCAGGCATAGTCTCGGCCTCATATAATGGTTAACATCAACATAACAAATTTTTAATTAAGCAAATCCACAGACCTTACCAACTCTTTGTTGAAATCCTGCTTGAGGTTGATCAAAGAGTTGAATTTGGTTTTGGATCTGTCCATAAGGAACGAACCCGAAGGCTTTTTAATCTGACCTTCCAACATTACATCTTCAAAATCGATGACTGTTTTTTCACGGTATTTAATAAGTCTGCCCTCTTCATCTGTTTCCTGAGCAGCCAGGAACGAGAAAGAAAGCAACAAAAACAAAACAGCGACCAACTTTTTCATAGCAACGACCTCCGTCATATAAAAATCAACGCGCTTAGTGTAGCCATCACACTCGAAATATCAAATTTTCTCCTACTCGGTCTTTTCAACCGGTCTGATCTGAACTTTATCGCTCAGATACTGGTTGACAATATGGTCAGCCGGCAGGCTTCCACCGGTAAGGGAAATAAACTTTCTGAAATTTCTCTTTGCCTCAACCTGCTTGTTCATGTGGTCATTGTAAAGAACAGCAAGATTGAAAGTTGCAACAGCATTGTTGGGATCTTTCTGAAGAACTGCAAGGTACTCTTTTTCAGCATCTTCGAATCTTCCAAGACCTCTCAAAGCCATTGCCAGACCGATCCTTGCATTCAAGTTGTCCGGATCCTGAGAAAGAACGACCGAAAATCTTTCGTACGCCGTTTCAGCATCACCGTACTTCATAGCGATGGAACCGACATTGAAGTTTGCACTTTTGTTTTTCGGATCATTCGCGATCGCACGGGTGAAATAAAGCATTGCGAGAGAGTCATCATTCTGAGCCGAATAAAGAACACCGCGGTTGTTCGCGATTCCGGCATCGTCCGACTTCAGATTGTATGAGTTTGTCGTTACCATCGAAGCAAGACCTGCATCATTCTTTTTGAAGTAGATCATACCAAGGTTTTTGAGTGCATCGACATCTGCCTGATCCTGGATGAGGATCTTTCTAACCGACTGAATGGCATTGATATAGTCGCCTTTCAAAAGATAGAAACCTGCAACTGCGGAAAGAACACCTTTATCCTTGTCATTTTCCTTCTCAAGGAACTTCTCGCAAACTTCTATAGCACGGTTGTATTCAAGTTTGTTCGCATAAATAGCCGCCTTGTTGATAACCGGCATAGCATATTTAGGATCAAGCTCCAAAGCCCTGTTGTAATGTTTTACTGCATTCTGGTCATCACCTTTGCGCTGATAGACCTGGCCGAGATTGTAGTGAAGGATCGGAGCCGTCGGATAAGCTTCGATCGCAAGCTCGAAATTTTTGATCGCAGCATCGAAATCGACCTTGCCGTCTTTAACTTCGAGAGCTTTCATACCTTCTTCGGTATAATATTTTGCCCAATCTTCCGGCTCTTTCGGTTTTGATTTCGAAACAGCCGCTTTTTCCGTTTTTGCCTGTGCAGGTTTTTCTTCCTGTGCTTTCTCCGGAGCCGTTCCGCATGAAGCCAGGATCAAGGAACATACCAACAAGCAAGACAAGATTATTTTTTTCATGACTATTCTCCCTGTTCCTCGTTATTCTCAACTTTTTCGGCTGCCGGCTGTTCAGCTTCCGCTTTCGGAGCTTCTTCCGCCGGAGCTGCTTCCGCCGCTGCAGGCTGAGCCGCTTTCGGCTGACCAGCACTCTTCTTGAGTTTAGCCCTTTCTTCATCAGAGATCTTCGGGAATTTGTAATCGGTGTCGATCTTTCCGATCAAAGATGATGTTTCGATCATATCCGACTGAGGAACGATCTCGTTTTCATCATAATATTTTCCGCCGGTTACTTCCTGGAAGAAACGGAGCTCGTATTTAGCCTTTGCGACCCACTCGTTGTAGACCGAGCTTTCATAACCTTTCTTCATAGCCGTTTCAAAGTAGGTAACAGCGTTTTTCTGAGCACCGAAAGCCTTTTCATCAAGATAGTTCTTATACTCGGAGATCTGTGCTTCGTTGAGCCACGGAGCGATCGGAGCGTTGAACATCTGGTCGGTCAGGTCTTTGTAGATCTTGCCGATGTAGTAAAGGACAGCCGGAGTGAATCTCGGAGAAGTGGTGATCGAGATGATCTGTTCGTATTTCTGCGAAAGAGAAACGGTGAGTTCGATCTTCTTGGTCATTCTGTCCTGAGAAATTTTGTTGAACTCGTCCTTTACTTTCGCCGCAGCTTTCAAATTAGCCTTTTCATCCGGATAGAGCTCATCGGGATTTGCATCGCCGTGATGGATAATCTTGCCGTCTTCGACATCGAAACCGAGCTGAAGGAGTTCATAGCCTTTATGCTTCTTTGCGAACGGAATATTGTCGAATTTGATCGCCATATATTCGTTGTATTCCGGAACAAGTTCTTCAAGAAGTGCTTCTGCAATGATGTCTCTCGAAATCTCGTTAAGCTCGGATTTTTCCTTAAATTCCGCACCTCTGGAGATCTGGAGGATCTTGTCAACACTCTTATAGTATTCTTTCGTATTGTTCTGCTCTCTGTACATCTTCATTTTTGCACCGTAAAGAGCAAGAAGAGTATTGGGTTCGCCCTTTTCGACACTTACTTTATTGACTGCGTCGACCGGTTTTCTCTTGCCGGCATCATCAATATAGTAGTAATCCTTAAGACCTTTCATATCGGTATGGTCAGCGACGAACTTGTCAAAACCCTTTTCAGCTCTGTCGTAGAAAGTTTTGCCCTTTCTCATCCAGATGTAGCCGTACTGAAGAGCGATTTCGGCTTTTTCCTTGTCGTCTTTCGCATATTTGTCAACGAAAAGTCTGTAGTTGTCGATAGCTTTTTCGGTTTCGCCCAAGCTCTCGTAAAGAACTGCGGCGTTGTAGACTGCATCTCCTGCATCCTTGCTGTTCGGAGACTTTTCAACGAAATCGATGTAAAGCTGAGCAGCTTTGTCGTAGTAAGCGATAGCTTCGTAGTTCTTTGCAAGTCCGAACATGATTTTGTCTCTGTGGGGAGACTTCTTGTAAACATCGTCAGACTCTCTGAGGAACTGTTCCTGAACACGGATCGACTTGTAAAGGTCGCCGCCTTTCTGGTAGTAAACGATCGCGTTATACATAGCGACATCGTTGAACTTCGATTTCTGGAATTCGTTTACGAAAGCCATGTATCTGTCAGCAGACTCAAGGCTCTTTCCGTTTTTGTGCGGAATGTCAGCCGAGTAGAATGTTGCCATTTCCTTGAATTTCTCAAGGTCGGTCTTAAGTCTGTTCCTTCCGGAAAGAAGAGCCGAATTCTTAAGGAATTCTCTTGACTTGTTATTGATCGCTTCCCAGTCTCTCGCCATGTTGAGAGAGTCCATGATAAGGTCAGCCGAGAACTCAGCAAGTTCGTGTCTCGGATACTTCTGGACGATCATTTCAAAAACAGGAACCGCTTTGTCGAAGTGGTTGAAAACGTAGTAAGTAATAGCCTGTTTGTAGATGATATCAACGAGATATTTCGATCTCGGGATATTTTTAATATAGGTATCACAAGCGGTGATGAACTTCTGGTGAAGCTCAGGGATCGGTTTTTCCTTGTTCTCATCAGCTACCTTGTCCTTTTTGTCTGCATCTTTGTCGTCAGCAGCTTTTACAAGGTCAGCGCTGATCTCGCCCGATTTTTCCTGTTTAGCTTTCGCGATCCTGTTCTGAGCCTCTTTCTTCGCCTTTTCCTGTTCTTCTTCAAGAAGAGCACCGAAGCAGCTTACTGCGCCGAAAGAAGCATCTTCGAAATGGTGGCCTTTCGGGTTCATATCGGCAACAGCCTGATATTGGTCACCGGCTTCCGTGTATTTTTTGTGGTCGTAAAGATACTCGGCGTAGTTGAAACGCATATCGTAGGAAGCTTCCGATTTCGGGAAATATTTAAGATATGTCGGATAAAGTTCACCGACGATCTTCCATGTTTCCGGGGATTTCGTTTTTCTTGCCTCGTTGTGGTAATCAACCGTGAGGATTCTGAGTGCTGCCTCAGCGGTCTGCTGTGCACTTTCAAGAGTAGCCTCGTCTTTCTCGTTTGCCTTTACCCAGCGCGAGTTAGCATCAGCGTAGTTTGCAACGAGGACGATGATCTCTTTTCTTACAGCGTCTTTGTTGTTGAGTTTTTTGTAGCACTCAACGATCTGTTTCTGCCAGGTCGGGCCTTCCGGTCTTTCCGGAGCTTCCTGCTGGAGTTTTCTGTAGATCTTTATAGCTTCTTCAGATCTGTCCTGATCGAAGTAGATCTGAGCAAGTCTTTTAAGAACGGCGATGAAGTATTTCTGTTCTTTGACGATTGTTTTGAAGTATTTTTCAGCTTCGTCAACAGAACCTGCCTCGGCATACGGAGCGACCATGTCGTTAAGAGCGTCTTCTTTGAGCGACTGGTCGTTGATTTTCTCAGCGACTTCGACAACCTGCTGGAAAAGTTTTACCGACTGCTCGTACTCGCCGACGTTGTACATACACCAAGCATACTTATAAAGAGCGAATCCGAAAAATTTGTTGTCCGGATACTTGTCGATGATGGCTTTGTAGTTCGGGATAGCCTTGAAAACGTTGTTGTTGTTGAAGAAATATTCACCCATTTCGAAGTAAGCGTCGGAAGCGAACTTCGAATTCTGGAATTTCTCGACAACAAGTGTGTAATAACGGACAGCTGCAAGACTCTGACCGGTTTCCATAAGGTTGGAAGCCATAAAGAAGTAAACTTCATCCAGGTTCTGGAAAGTCGGATACTTCTTTATAATGTAGTCACAAACTTCGATTGCTTTTTTGTTCCAGTCAAGCGAAGCCTCAAGGTTGAGTTCCGGCATCGGAGCGTTCGGGTCGTTCATTTCGTAGTACTTGTCGATCTTTTTGTTGTACTCGTCCATGATGACGGCTTTGATGCCTCTTGCCTTCTCCCAGTAAAGCTCGGCAAGTCGTCTGTAAACTTCAGCCTTTCTCGGACCTTCCGGATAATCTTTTATAAGTTCGTTAAGCTGTTTTATAGCCTCGTCTCTTTTTTCCATCGATCTGCTGTCGGTCTTGACATCGTTGGTTTCGATGCGGGCCTTTGCGGGACCGTTGGAAGTCGTCGTTTCGTCATCTCTTTTCTTTCTCTGAGCGGAAAGCGTCATCGTAAAGGAAAGAACTAACAAAACCGCTAAAAAAACTCTTAATGTTTTGTTATTTAACATCTTCAGAAACCTCTACTAATTGACTAAACCAAATTACTCTTTGCACAAATTGTCGACATTGAAGAAGTAGTAGCCGAGCTCATCTTCCCAATATTCGCCGTCAAACGGGTAGTAGTAGGAATTCTGCGGAACGGAAGGATTCATTTCCGATTTCTTCTGAACCGTCTCTTCCTCTTCCTTTACCTCTTTGCCGTAAAGTTCTTCTTTTTCAAGAGAAGACTTCATACTATCCGTCATCTCGAAACGTATCGCTCTCATATCTGCGATAAGCTGACCGAGTTCGTTGTTGAGATTCTGGACTCTCTGAACCAGCCAGACACCCGATTCATTTCTAAGGGTGGTCAGCTGATACATCATCTTCTTGGAAACATCCTGAGCAATGACACTGTTTTTGAAAGAGTCGGGAGATTTTTCGATAATGGCAAGTTCTCTTTCGATCTCTTTGATGTGGTTGTATTTTCTTACGAACAGTGATTCGGTAAGAATAGTTCTCAAAACAGCTTCCGGAAGTTCCGTCTTCTCGCCTGCCTGAGCCTGTTTGTACATTACCAGAAGTTCCTTATAAATGTCGAGACCGGTCTTCGTGGAGACGTTCTCGAGCCATGAAGCCATCTTCTTCTGATAATCCGGATAAACGCTGAAGAAGTAGTCAATGACGTTGTTTACTTCGTCATACTGGCAGAGGTTGTAGTAGGTGACCGCTTCAACTATGTTTACTTCCGGGAAATAAATATCGGTGAAGAAAGGTGAACGGAGAGTTACGACCGTTCCGAGCGTCGAATCGAATCTTCCGATCATGAGTGAAGCCCATGTTCTTGCGAAAAGTGATTCGAACCACTGTGCATTGTCTCTTCCTACGTTCGAGAAGTAGTTGAGAGCAACGTTGAACATCGCGAGCTTGTTCTGCGACTGCCATGCAGCTGCGTAGTAAAGTTCACCGAGCGCGAGTTCAGCCATACCTTTCAGCTTTTTGATGTCGGTGCCGATGTACTTGTCGTCCGGCATCTCTTTGATCTCGGTGAAGCTCTTCATTGCATCAGCGAACATCTGCTGACGGACCTGAATGACTCCGAGGAAGTATTTTGCTTTCGGGTAGAAGGAGCTGTAGTCCTTTACCTGACCGAACATTTTGAGCGCCTGCTCGTCCTGACCGTTGTAGAAGTTGATCTTGCCGAGGTAGTAAGTCAACTCGTTGGCGAACTTCTTCGGAAGAGCTTCGTAGTCAACGTTCGAAAGGACTGCAAAAAGGACCTTTTCATCTTCCGTTTTGTATGTAACGGCAAGAAGTTTCAGAAGGCTCGATACGAAATAGTGCGATTCCGAACCTTCGAAAAGGATTTCAGCAAGCTGATATTCGGAAGCCTGGTAAAGCCCCATTCTGAAAAGAGACTCTGCATAGTAATACCTTGCGGTGTCATGCAGTCTGTCCCATTCGTTGTTCTTCATGATAGCATAGAAACCGACAGCGGAGGTGAAGTAGTCCTCGCTGTTGTATGCGTTTACGACCTTTGTGATCGCTTCAGGCATACCTTCGACGAGAGACGCATCGATCTTCTCGTATTTTTTCATTTCTTTTTCGCGGACAGTGAGCTGCGTCGCGCAGGACGTTGCCAGCATCACCGTAAAGGCGATAAGAACAAGAGTCAGTATTCTTTTCATAGTACCACCCCACTACTTAGCAAAGGGAAGGAACATGCTTGCATTGATCGTGAACAAAAAGTCTGACTTGAGATATGCCGAGCTGCCGCCTTCCTGTTTCGGGCGTTTGTCCTTCATGATGAACCAGTCGAAATTCAAGCTGAGACTTGCGTTTTTGCCCAAGAAAATTCTCGGAGCGAAACCGACCTGGAACGCTACGTTGTTGTTGTTCATCTTTTTTACGCCTTCGCCTTCAGCAACTGTTCTGTAGTAATAAACACCGACAGAAGCGTTAAGGTCATACTTCGGGATCAAATCTCCGAAAACGCTGAGTTTGCCGTAGAAAGGAGTGAAAACGGCACTTGCGCCGCCTGTGAGCATGAGGTTGCTTTTTGCAACATAAGCATCAGCTTCCTTCGCCTGTTTGAGGGTCTCGTTTTCCCATGAAACAGCACCGTAGAGGAAACGTGCCTGCAGGGCGATGTATTCGTTGAAGTGATAAGCCGCTCTGATACCGACTGCAAGAAGATCTTCCCAATCGCCGCACGCGAAACCGATGTCGATTCCGAGTTCGAAGCGGCCGTCCTTCGTGAAGTCCTTCTTCTGAACGACTTTAATCTGTTTCTTCTTTTCAACATTAAGGTCTCTGAGTTCCTTTTCAGACTCCGAGTCAGCGGAAGCTGCGCCTGCATCAAGCTGTGCAGTCTTCGGTGCATCCGCATTCTGAGGAGCTTCGGCAGCGGGCGCCTCGCCTTCTTCAGCCGGGGCAGCTTCAGCAGTCGGATCTTCCGGACCTGCAGCTCCGCCGTCCAAATCGAAAAGGTCATCCGCAAAAACCTGGAAAGAAACAAATGCGAAAAAAGCAAGTGTTAAAGCGACTAATTTACTGTGTTTCATGACTCCTTACCTAAATAGAATTGTTAAACCACCAAAAAGTCGGAAAGCAAATTAGCGGATTTGAAAATAATGTCAAGAATTTTTAGGCCTTCAGACAACTTTTTATCTTATTGATAATATTGGACTTTTTCACAACTTTATTCTCAAGGTCAATTTTTTGTGGAGCTTTTTTGATTCAAAGAAGGCCTGAGGTCCCGGCAAGCGAAAGAAAAAAATCGGTTTTTGCTATAAGGCGGGAGAAAAAATTTCCGCGGGAGAAATCTTCGGGTCCGTATGCGGCAAAAAGTGCAGCGGCAGAAAGTAATGCGGCCGACAAAGCAAGTTCTTTTTCGCAGGATTCGATTTTTCCGTTTTCAATCATTGCCGCGGCAAGCGAAGTCAGCAGTTTCACGCGCTGCATGATCTTTTCGGAAGTTTCAGATCCTTCCAATCCTGCAAAAAGAAGTTCCGCAAGATGTCCAAGCGCGCCGTTCGCCGCTTTCTGCACGACTGCCGAGATCTGGATCTGGCTTGTTCCTTCATATATAGAGGTTATACGCGCGTCCCGGACGAGCCTTTCGACCGGAACTCCGCGCAGGCATCCCGTTCCTCCGTGGATCTGAAGAGCGTCGCGGGTGACTTTTTCCGCAGTTTCGGCCGCAAGGAATTTTGCGAGCGGCACCAGAAATTCGACGACGGAACGGACCTCCCTTGCCTTTTCAGCAGTCTCCGGAGTTTGCGGCGCGGCGAGCAGAGCCTGCATCTCATCGTATTTTGCCGCCGTGAAATAGACAAGCAGCCGCACCATGCCGGCACTTTCCCTCATTTCTTCGATCATCCGCGCGACTTGAGGGATCTCCCCTATCCTTTTTCCGAACTGGACTCTGTGCCCGGCATATTTTTCAGCCTCGGACAAAGCAGCTTCGGTGATCCCGAGCGCCTGAGCCGCGACAGAAAGCCTTGCCGAAAGCAGAAGTTCCATCGTATATTTCACAAGTCCGAACCTTCTTCTTCCCAGAAGTCCGCATTCAGCCTTTTCAAAGCGGATATTGCACGTCGGAGAGCCGCAGATACCGTGCTTTTCCGCAACACTCACGATCCTGCAGTTTTCATCCGAGCCTTTTTCGCGGATAAAAAGCGAAAGTCCGCGCCCGCCCGAAACACCTGCTTCACTTCTTGCCAGAACGAGCATGATATCGGCGGCGCCGTTCGTCACGAAATGCTTGCCGCCCGTGAGATACCACCTGCCGTTTTCCTCTGCCGCGGCTGTTTCCACCGACTGAAGGTCGCTGCCAGCCCCTGCTTCGGTCAAGGCCATTGCGCACGAAAGTCTTCCGGATGCGATCCCCGGAAGGATACGCTCTTTCTGTTCTTCTGTTCCATATAAACATATAAGGTTGCCGGCTTCGGAAAGCGAAACAAGCGTCATCAGCGATGCGTCGGCGCGCGAGATCATCTCTATCGCCGCGGCGTCAAAAAGTTTCGGGAGCGACTTTCCGCCGTAAATTTCAGGCAGAACGGCTCCGACATAGCCGCACTTTTTCAATTCATCGATATTTTCGAGTGCCTCCGTCGGCAGAACAACGGAATTTCCTTCGAGTCTGACCTCTTTTTTATCGACTGCCGCCGCATTGTGGGCGATCTTTCCGCCGCAGATCTCCCCTATTCTATCAAGAAAAGAGGAATATTTTTCCGGACCGCACGAAAAAAGTGCAAGAGAATTTCTTATTTTATCGCTGAAAAAATTCATCTCAGCCTCACGGTCTAAGCTCGATAAGCGTTATTTCCGGCGTCGCGCCGAATCTCACAGGCGGTCCCCACGAACCTGTCCCGCGGCTGACGTAGAGTTTTACGCCGTTTCCGAGTTCATACATCCCCGCCAGATACCTGTTTACGAGCTTGACCAAAATAGTGAACGGGAATATCTGCCCGCCGTGAGTATGCCCCGAAAGCATAAGGTCGAAGCGCGTCTCGTCGCCGTCTGCAAGCTCCGGCCTGTGCTTGAGATAGATGTTGAAATTTTCCTTTTTGAACTGTTTCAGGACTTTTTCATCCTCGTGGTAGAAGACTTCCGACTGTTCGGCGCTCCTGTCCATCACTCCGCCGACAACGATGTTGCGTCCGACATTCTCTACCCTTCCGTCCATGAACTCGAAGCCGTTTTTCTCGATGAAATCCATGCAGTCGAAGTATCCGGTATAGAATTCGTGGTTGCCGCTTATCGCGTATTTTCCCATCGGAGCCTCGATCCTATTCATGATTTCCGTGATCTTCTGCGGGTCTGCGATCCCTTTGTCCATGTAATCGCCCGTAAAAAGGACGATGTCGGGATTAAGACCGTTTATCATCGGAACTATCTTTTCGGCGAAACACTCGTCGATGACGCGGCTGAAATGGATGTCGGAGATCTGGACCGCTTTGGTGTACTGCGCGATCTTCGGATCTCTGACTTCGATCCTTTTGACGACGACGTTCTGCGCCAGCAGCCAGCCCGCCGCTACAGTATTTAGCGCGACCAGCGAAACGACGGCAAAAAACAGCTTTCTCTTGCTGACCGAGAGCCGTTTTTCATAGATCTGCTCAAAAAAACGGCGGCACAGGATCAGAACCTCGAAAAAAACGCCGTATGAGACAAAAACGAACATGAAAGTGAAGTAAAAATAGACCAAAAGGGCAAAGACCTCGGACGCTTTCGTGTTGAGGAATGTCCTTTCCTGAAAAAGAGCAAAACCAGCAAGATTGAAAATATACAATAAATTCAGCAGCTTTTTAAACCGCTTCAGCCCAGGGAAGGCACTTTGCAAAGAAAAAAGGAAATATTTGGTCATAAGGACCGCAGCTGTCAGCACGACTGCCGCAAAAGTGAGCATCCGGACCCAGGTCATTGTTCCCCCGATACAAAAAATCTGAAAACAATAAAAAACAACCAAATAAAATCAAATAAAAATCATCGATTTACCGAAATTGGATTGTAGAGACGCCATATTATGATGTCTATACCGATGAACCGTGATTTCATGAGACGTGTCAGGTCACGTCTCTACCAGTCACACCGCCTTAACGGACGCAGCGGACATATATCGTGGCATTTGTTTTTGTGTTGCCGTAGTTCAATCGACCATTGAAAAAATCTACATTCCAAGCTTGGTTTGCGCTGTATCTATAAGTGGTTGATGACCAGTAGTTATCTATTGTTCGATTCGGGAAATCCGTATAAGGACCTTCTGAATCAAAATTGAAAATGGATATCAGCTCATCCTTGTTCGGCAGCCTCCAGTCGGTATATCCCGCATAAGTCAGATCTTCACAGTATCTAAGTGCCGACTGCCAATCTTTGCCGTAAACTTGACCATACTGCCAGATGAGTCCAGTAACATGATCTGTAACAATCTTGTCACCATTTACTGTCTCTGTTGTGAAAGATGATGCATCAGGCAGAGGTTCGCCTCGGACACAGCGGACATAGAACTTACTTGAATTCAATGAATTGCCAAACTCTCCGTAATTTATATTTACTACCCATGCACTTCCTGAAGAAAGGTTCTTCTTTGATGTCCAATAGTATGGAACAGGATCCACCGTTCCGTAAGGTCCGGGGAAATAGGTCGTGCTCGTTGAAGGGTTGACAGTACTACTGTAAATGGTGGAAAGCATTTCTTTCGGTCTTGGCACTCTCCAGTCTGTATATCCGCCGTAGTTAAGATTTGCACAGTAGGTAACAGCCTGATTGAATGTGTATGACGTATATGTTGTTGTGCCGTCCGATGTCGTGCTTGGAAGAGTTTTCTGCCACATAAGTCCAGTATTCAAATCTTCAACGACCTGATTTCCTGAAATAGTTTTGCTGTTAAAGCTTTTCGCGGTGCATAGTCTATACTGCGCATCCTGACCGTAGAAATCAGCACTCGACGAACTCGGGCATGTCATTGAAGCCGAAGCATTGTAACAAGTTGTCTGTGAAGTACAGATATTGCCGTAAACGTTTTTAGGTCTGCATCTTGAACCGTCCCAGAAGTAGCCTTCGACACAACCGCATTTGACAAGTATTCCTGAGGATACCGGAGTACATGTTCCGTCTGAACCTTCAATTGAACTACAGATATTGTTTGTTGCGCACAAATCTTCTATACATGAAGAAGTACCCGGGTTCCAGACATACCCCTCTTCGCAACCGCATCTATAGGTGCTTGCCGTCAAAGGAGTACATGAACCGTCAGAGTGGCTGACGCTTTCGCACGGCTTATTCAAAACACATCTGTTGGCAATACAGTTTTTACCGTAAAGGAACTGCTCTTCCCCGCACAGATCGGAACGAACGCAGATATAGTAGTAAATGGTATTCCCTTTATCTTTGTTTTGAACTCTCCTTTCACCTGTTAAGAAATTTACAGTTAAAGCCATCAGTGCTGAAGTATTGGTGGAAGACCAGAATTCAACTCCTGACGAAATTCCAGGGAGATATGAAAACTCTCTGCCGGATGTTTTACTATAATTCAGCAGTGAAGAAAGCTCGTTGATGTTGGGAAGTCTCCAGTCTGTATATCCGCCGGTTGTAGAGTTCTCACACTGTTCAAAAGCGTCTTTCCAGTTGACTCTGCTGTCGCCGGGAGTGCTCCAGTAAAGCCCCGTATCGGTGTCTTTAACGACTCCAGTGGTATCACTGCTGAAAGATTCAGATGTAGGTTCAGTCAGTTCCGTTCCACGGACACAGCGGACATAATATTTATAACTTGTGTTCGTTGCATAACTTGTAGGCCAGTATTTAATTGAAGTTTGATATACATACCATAACTTGTCAGCAGTTTCATTTTTATTATTTACCCACCAATAAGAATAGGTTGTGTTAGAAAAATAATTAGGATCGGCACTGTTGCGTCTGCCGAGATCCAATATGGTATCCAATTCTTTGACGGTAGGCATTCTCCAGTCTGAATAACCGCCGTAATTCAGGTTGTTGCAATAATTGTAGGCATCGCTCCAGGTAGCTGCCACGGTTCTTATCGATTTCTGCCATCCTAGCCCTGTATTTTTGTCATTTATTACCGGCTGTTCTGTCGTTCCCGCAACAGTGAAACTCTTCGGTGCACAGAAGCCCTTTTCTGCATACTGAGCATCCTGACCGTAAAAAGCTTCTCCCTCAGAAGGACAGTCGATCTCGGATCCGTATCCGTAACATCTGGAAGCTCCGGTGCAGAAATTCGTCGGTTTATTGGATCTGCAGCCTGTTTTGCCGTGCCAGTAGAAACCGTTGCTGCATACACAAGCGTAAGAAAGCGGGAATGAATCCGGTTGCGTGTTACAAGTACCTGATGAAAAAGTTGTAATAGTTGAACGGCACTGGTTTGAACTGCATGGATTCGTTACACACTGACCGTCTAAATAGTAATAACCGTCATCGCAGGTATATCTGCACTTGTTTTCGCTTCCGGTGATACTGTATTCAGGTGTAAGTCCCGGTGTCCAGTCATTACCGTCCCAAGTCTGTGTGATGTAGGGAGCATAGTTCCAAAGCGCATTGTCAGGAAGAGCATCTTCGTCGCAGTCGACAACTCTTGTTTCGGCTACGCAGTCGCCGTCGTCGCCTTCATCACCTTCCTCTGCACTCCAGATATAGTGTTCCTTGCATTGGAAACGGCAGTAAGCTGAATCAGCTTCGGTGCTGTATGTTCCGACAGTGCTCGGCTCGAAACTGTTGATAGTGCTGTTCCAAGTCTGCGATATTTTTGTAAATCCGCCGGTCCATTCTGCATTTTCCGGAAGTCCTTCACATGCCTGGTCTGTTTTAGTATTCGGAACGCATGCATTGTTTTCCCATTTGAATTTGTTGCCTTCATCAATACATGTAAAGCGGCACTGACCGGCAAGATACGAGCCGTGAGTTCCTGAAAGCAGTGGAAGCCATTCCTCACCGCTCCATTCCTGAGTTATACTGAATGAAGTTCCTGTTGCGGAAGAACTCGTTCTCCATACTGCATTTGCAGGAAGTCCTTCGCACTCTCTTTGTCTTGTCGCAGCAACGCACTCTGAACCGTTCCATCTGTAATTTTCTTGGCATTTGTAGCAGCAGTAAGCTGTCGTAGCCTCGGTGCCGTACTGCGGAGTGAGAGTCGGAACAAATCCGGAAACGCTTTCATCCCAGTGCTGTTCTATGCTTGAAGCGGTGTTCCACTGCGCATTTGAAGGAAGTGTTCCGCAAGGTGAAATCCTTGTTTCAGCTTCACATGTCGCACCGTTCCAATTGTAGTGGCTGTTGCATTTGAAGCGGCACTGGTTATCGACAGCACTGTTGCTGAAACTGCCCGTCGTTGTCGGAAGCCACTCCGTTCCGTTCCATGTCTGGTTGATATTTGCGTTCCACCACGAAGCGTTCGCAGGAAGCGATTCGTTGTCGCATCCACTGGGTTTGGTGTGACCTTTACATGTGCTGGTCGTAGTATCCCAGTCGAATTTCGTTCCTTCGTCAATGCACTTGAAGTAGCATTTATCAGTTGCGCTGCCGGTCGTGTGGATTCCTGTCGTCTCGGGAGTCCATGCCGTGCCGTTCCATTCCTGAACGACAGTAGAACTGTTCCAGACTGCGTTTGCAGGAAGTCCCGTGCATGCAACAGTCTGCTTCTTTGCAACACATGCCGAATTTTTCCATTCATAGTTCTCTTTGCAGGTGTAGCGGCATTCTGTTTCGCTTGAAACATCGTTGTGAACAAGATTTACAACGGGTTCCCACTTTTCATTGGAGCCGTTCCATGTCTGCTTTATCTGCGAAACGGTGTTCCATGCAGCATTTGCAGGAAGTGTTCCGCAGCTTACAATCTGGGTCCTAGCTATGCAGTCAGAACCGTTCCACTCATAGTTTGCCGGACATTTGAAACGGCATTCGTCTGCTGCAGGATTCTCGTTGTAGGTTGCCGCAAGACCGGGAAGCCAAGCCGAGCCGCTCCATGTCTGAGAAATCTTTGAAACCGTGTTCCAGACTGCGCTTCCCGGCTTTCCGGTGCAGTTCTGGTTCGTGATCGTTTTACCGACGCAGGTCGATGTGCCGGAATCCCAGATGTAATGATCGGTTTCGCACTCGAAACTGCATCCGTCAGTTGATACCGACTTGTGGTGGCCGGTAGCTGCCGGTGTCCAGCCGAGGCTGTCGCTCCAGCTCTGCGTTACGGTCGAATTGATCCACTGAGCGTTCGAAGGAAGTCCGATGCAGGTTGCAGTCTGAGTTCCTGCGAGACATTTTCCTGTTCCGTTGTCGTAGTTATAGTTGTCATTGCACTTGAAGTGGCACTCGGTTGCCGTTTCGTTGCCGAAAGTTCCGACATTCGACGGAGACCAGCTTCCGTTCGTGAATGTCTGCGTTATGCTGGAGACCTTGTTCCACGCCGCGTGTTCCGGAAGTCCCGTGCATGTTGCGATCTGTGTCGCAGGTTCGCAGTTCGCACCGTTCCAGTTATAGTTTTCCTTGCATTTGAAGCGGCAGTAAGCCGGATTTTTATCGGTGTTGTAGGTTCCTACTTCACTCGGGAACCACTCCGAGCCGTTCCAGGTCTGCGTTATGCTTGAATAACCGCCGGTCCACTCCGAATTGTCGGTCGTGGTGACACAGCTTGCAGTCTGAGTCTTTGCAACGCAGGATGTGTCGTTCCACTCATAGTTGGTGTCACAGGTGAAGTAGCACTTGTTCTCTTCCGCGTCGGTGCTGTGAGATCCCGTTGCCGAAGGTGCCCAGCCGCCGTTTGTCCAGGTCTGCGTGATCGCCGCTGATTCGTTCCACCAGTGTGCGTTTGCCGGAAGTCCGATGCATGCAGCCGGCTGTCTCTCAGGATCGCAGAGATTGTTTTCCGCATCCCAGTTGTAGTGTTCCTTGCAGATGAAGCGGCACTCTTCTTCACTTGCCTCTTCGTTGTATTCCGATTCTGACGAAGGTTCCCACTTCTCGCCGTCCCATGTCTGAGAGATCTTGGAAACTACGTTCCAGTCGGAGTAAGGTTTCTTTTCGGAGCACTGAGTCATTCTGGAAACCGGAAGACATTTTTCCTCGTCCGCATCCCATTTGTAGTTTGTTGCGCAGACGAAGCGGCATTCCGTCGTGCTCGGGATCTTGTTGAAAGTTCCGACATTGCTCGGATACCAGTTTTCGCCGTTGTAGCTCTGGCTGATACCGAAAACGGTGTTCCAGACTGCGTTTTCGGGCAGACCATCGCATGCGATATATCTTGTCGTGTCAAGAAGGCAGTTAGCGTGGTTCCAGTTGAAGCCCGACTTGCAGCCGCAGGTAAAGTCGTATCCGTTTGCTGTGCAGAGTCCGGTTGAATTCGGCATCTCTTTGCACGGGTTAAAGCCGCATGCGTCGGGGCATTCGTCTCCGAAGCAGGG
This sequence comes from bacterium, assembly GCA_016290135.1. Lineage (GTDB taxonomy): Bacteria > UBP6 > UBA1177 > UBA1177 > UBA1177 > UBA1177. The sequence goes on along the minus strand of JAEESW010000001.1, from coordinate 171,482 downwards.
CTCGTCGTTCCTTACACAGATGACATATTTCGTGTCAGCTTTGTCTGCAGAAGCTATGCTTCCGTCTGCAAAATCGACTGTCCATGCCTTTGCAGCAGAGGAGACATCGGATGTCGAAGTCCAGAAGCCTTTCGCCGCCATTGCCGGGAAGTCACTGAGTGCGCCGTTTGTCTTTTCGTAGTTTACAAGGGATGCAAGCTCGTTTCTGTTCGGAAGCCTCCAGTCGAATTTATCGGCACTCGAAACATTGAAACAGTATTCAAGAGCCTCTTTCCACGTGCTTGACGATACAGGCTGCTTCTGCCACATTAAGCCGCTTTCACTGTCTTTTACAGTCTCGTTTTCATCGGTGAAGCGTCTGCCTGACGGAGTGTAGTTGCTCTGATATCTGATGCATACAACGCCTGCGTTTTCAGCTTTCGAAACGCTTGTCAGCGCGCCGTTTTCATCAGCTTTCCATGCGTTGTCTCCATTTTTTGCGTCCTCTGCAGCCCAGAAACTGTATTCCGGAGTCGTGAAAATATCGCCGAGAGCAGGACTTGCCGTTCCTGAATCTATAATCGTGAGAAGTTCAGCCGGGCTCGGGATTCTCCACTGCGCCGCGGTGTGGTCGCTGCCGTTGTCGTTGAGTCTCGAGCAGTATTCGTTTGCACTGTCCCAGCTCATTGCATCACTTGCAGAAGCCTGCCACTCGTAGTGAGTGTAAGCATCTCTGACAACGGCATTTTCGCCGCTTCCTTCCTTAGCAAGAGTGTGCTCCATGCAGAAACCGGTCGCCGCATACTGTGCGTCCTGGCCGAAAAGAGCTTCTCCGTAAGCCGGACATTCGGCATCGCTTTCTGTATCGAAGCAGCCGTTTGCCCCCGTGCAGACAAGTGCGAGCGAAAGCGGATAGAGTACGCAGCTGCTGGAAGCGCTGTCCCATACCGAGCCTTTTTTGCAGGAATAGGTGCACTCTTCCAATGTAAGACCGTATTTTGCCGCTTTTGCAGCAGGAGCCCAGTCTGCTCCGTCATAAGTCTGCGCAAATGTACCCTCGCCGTCATTCCACTGCGCGTTTGCAGGAAGCGTTCCGCAGCTTTCAGTTGTTCTTGTGCAGTATCCTGCCGTGATATAACCAGAGCAGTCGTCGTTTTTACACGGTGCCGTTCCTCTTGAATTGCCGAAACCTGCTATTTCAGCACATGCCTTTGAGCCGCCGTCGCAGCCTTCGCCTTCGTCAAGGATTCCGTCTCCGCAAAGCGCCGCCTTGCCGCATTCACTCTTGTTGAACGTGCATGTATCCGAGTTGCAGGCCGCCTCTTTTTCAGGATAAGTCGAAGCAGGATAGATCGTGCCGCAGAGAACAGTGAGAGCCGTTCCTTCAACAGAAGGTTCGCACTCTTCCGCAGAATCGACTATGCCGTTTCCGCATGCATTCTTTGCGACGACCTTGATTTCCTTTTCGTTGTCACCCGGATAAAGCGTTATCGCTTCAAGATAGTTGTACATATCCTCGCCTACCGCAAGAAGCGTGTATCTGCCCGAAGGAATCTCGATATTCAGTGTTTCGTAAGTGTTCGTACCGGTATCGAATTTCGCGGTTTCGTTCGCAACGAGATCCATGTCGTCGTTGTAGATCTGGATGTAGACCTTTGACGGATGCTTTGCCGTGTCGATTTTTACTGAAAGTTCAAGGTTTGCATCAGCAGTGCTCGTAAGCTCTTCGTCAAGCCTGATCTCAACGCTGAACGTAGCGCCTTCAGGAACATTGACACTGACATTTTTCGCATAGTAGCCGTCAGCAAATGCGTCAACAGTGTAAGCCGCAGGTGCAAGATCGGTGATGCTGACGACACCGTCAACAGGATAGTAAACCTTGTTGCCCGGATTCAGGATTATCGCCGGATTTGCGTTTGCGGCGATCGCGTGGCCTGTAGAATCGTTGAGATAAACCTGGATATTTGCAGGAACAGGCTTCGAGTTGACGCCAGCGCTGTCGTCGTTGACAAAGAAATCGTAGGTTTTCTGTGTCGAATAGGTTTTGTTCGCGATTTTCGAAGTAGCGACAATCGTCATTTTGCCTGTGATGTTGCCGAGAGAATCAACATCCTCGCTTCCGAGCAGGGTCTTAAGGGCTGTTTCGCCGTTATTGAGCGTGCCTGGAGTGAGAACTATCGATTTTTCCTTCAGACTGACCGGTACAACAGGTCTGTAGTAAGTTCTCGTATTTTCCTGAACTTTCTCGAACTCATATCCTTCAATGCTGACGAGAACTTTTTCGACATTTGCGCTTTCGGATGCGACTTTAAGTGATATTTTGTCGGTAAGCGCGCTCAGCTTCGTGAGGTAAGGTCTTGTTACCATTTCATTGCCGTCAAGAACTGAAACCGTGTGGGCAGATGCGTCGAAAGTATCTACTATGCTGACTGCGTTAGCGTTTCTGTTGATGCCGTCGAAAACGAGGTATATCGTATGAAGCATGATGTTATAAAACTCTGTCATGTCGCTGCCGTTATAGAACATCGTTCCGGCATATCTGAGTGCGAGATAGAATGTTCTGAAGAGGTTGAGTTTCTCTTCTTCGCCAAGTCTGCTGTTAAAAGGCATGAAGTATTTCGTAAATATAGCGTTCGCCTCGGCGACAGAAACTTCCGTTCCGCCCAAAGTTACGTGTCCGGTCTCGTTCAAAGTGTAGACCTTGCTGCAGTTAGAAGCCTGGATCTCCGGGTTGAACCATGCGCAGACAAGCTGATCGGGAGTGAGAATCGTCGTGACGCCGCTGAAATCCGGCCCTTTTGATGAAGTCGTGATGTAGTTCGCGAAAATCATCATCTCTTTCTTCGTCGCAATGTATTTGTCACTTGCGCCGGAATTGCCTATGATCGCAGCTTTGGCCTGAGCCGTGTAGTCTTCAGGAGTTACGCCGCTGTAGGTCAGAGGAACCATGGAGGAATCAAAAAGTTCCGAAACTCCCGCGCTTCTGTTGTAGGAAGTCGTCGCCGTGTAGAGAGACGCGATCGCGCTACGCAATTCAAGACCGTTTCGAACCGCGACATAAGCCGACGAACCCGCGTTTTCCTGCTTTAAAAGAAGACGGCCGTAGAATTCCGTAGCAAAGAAAATATTTTCGATCAGGTTGAGGTTGCGCTGGAAGCCGACCGGCCTGTTGACAAGCTCGTAAAGGTCGTTTCCGAGGTCCGCGAAATGCTCGCAGTCAAGGTATGAAAGAAGATCAGTCTTCTCTTCGCCGTCAGGCTTGTTCTGATCGACTGCCTTAACAATGAGTTCTATCGGCGAAGTCAGGTGAAGGAATGAGCCCATGTCGCACCATCTTGCAACCAGCATATCAAGAGAAACCGGAAGCGATGCCGCTTCGACCGTGAATGTCGAATAGTGGCCGGTCTGCGAAATCATCGCACTCGAACTTGTTCCCATCATTATCGGGTCACCTGCTGCATTTGCCATGATCGGATCGCCTGCAGCACTCGTCATTATCGGGTCTCCTGCAGCTGCCGACATGATCGGGTCTCCTGCAGCACTCGTCATTATCGGATCGCCCGCAGCGCTCGTCATTATCGGATCCCCTGCTGCTGCCGACATGATCGGGTCTCCAGCGGCTGTTGTCATAATCGGATCGCCTGCAGCAGCCATCATAATCGGATCGCCTGCAGCCGAATTGAGGACATCGATTGAACCGTCTGCATTCGTTCTCGTTGCCGAGAGCATGATCGGGGCGCCGCCGAAAACTGTGCCGAGTTCGTGGACGAAATACATCGTGTCTCCCTCGAAAACTGCTCCCTCGGGCTTGAACTTAAGCCTCGAGACCTGGTTTCCGCCGGACGAGAGGATATCGTAACTTATCGAATTTATTTTTGTTCCGTTCTTTTTGACGACTGTCCCCTTGGGAATTACGCCGTAAATACCGTCATCTATCCTGAACGAAATATTCTTCGACGTGTCACTTACATAAACCGTGCCGCCGCTCTTCCTCTGAAGGAAAAGAACTGTCGCGGAATCATTCGAAAGCGTGTCGCTTCCTGCAGCAAGCTTTGCTCGTGCTGTGTATTCGCCGGGAACTGTCGTCGTGAAAGTGTAATTTGCCGCATCGGCGGTTTTATTTTTCAAAGTCCATGTGATCTTGAAGCCGGGAGCGACTTTCGTGCTGCCGCCTTCGACATTGAAATTTGCGTTGCTGTCGGATGTTTCGCCGATGATGATTTCATTTTTATCAACTGAAACTCTGAAACCGTTGAAGAATTTCGCAAATTCCGGAGTTTCTTTCTTTGAATCTTCCGCTATTTTTTCGGAAAGTGTCTTGCTGTTTGTCGTCTTGAGATAGTTTGAAAGAAGCTTAAGTCCTTCTTTGATGCCGGAAAGTTTCGAATAATCGAGCTCTCCCAGCCATTCGCCCGTTCCCAGTTTTGCGTATTTTCTGATTTTTGTTTCGCTGTTTCTCAAGTCAGAGCAGTTCTGGTCAAGCAGAAAAACTGCGTTCGTGATTTCTGAAATATTCGCCGTATGGTCTTTCAAACCTTTGAAGCAGCTCGCGAAACCGTTCGCCTTAACACAGTATGTTTTGTCTGAAGAGATATCGGCCTTGAAACTGAAAGCGCCTTTTGCATTTGTGTTGGCCGAAGCTAGTTTTTCAGTTTTGCCGCATTCATAAAGGGCTGCTTCTATTCCTGAAACTTCACTTCCGATCTGGTACGAACCTGAAATCGTGCGGTTTTCAGTGCCTTCCAGAGGCTCGGTGTCGCCGGTATCGGTATCCTGGTCCGGAGCAGTGTCACTTGTATCGGTGTCAGTGTCCTGATCGGGAATCGTGTCACTTGTGTCCGTGTCTGTATCATTGTCAGGAGTCGTGTCGGATGAAGTGTCTGTGTCCGTATCATCATCAGCCGGTTCAGGTTTTTCCGTGTCGGTGTCATCTGCCGGCTCGGGTTCCGTGGTGTCGCCATCCGTTACAGCGGTATCCGAAATGTCGGAATCGTCTCCGGGAAGACAAACATCGTTCTCTTCGTCGCAGACAAGACCTTCGTTGCAGGTTTTGTTCGGATAGCATGCGCCGTAAAGTTCGCCCTGTTTTTTGCCTTTGCTGTCACTGCCGCCGCCGCAGGAAAGCATGAAAAACATCGCAAAAAACATTAAGACAGCATAAACTCTCTTCATCTCTGACTCCTATGATAAAAACCATCATCTGATAAAAAACGCGCGATTACAATACAAAAAAAGGCAAAAATGGCAACTTTTCTGAGATTTTTGAGATTTAAAACGGAATTTAAAAGGGATTATTCAGCTGCCGCTTCAGTTTCTTCGGATTTGTCGGATTTTCCTTCCCACAAGAAATCAAACCAGCCGGTGAGAGCGATCGTAAAAACGTGGGTATTGTATTTGTTTGCGTAGTAGTGTCCGGGGGCAGCCGGCGCAACTTCCGGATCAAAGTAGTGGTATGATTCTCTGATGTAGTTGTAGTCGAATTCAACACCGGCGTAGTCGCAGAAGTTGTAGATGAGAGCGAAATCGACACCCATGACAGTGTTTTTCGCATCTTCAAGATAGGAGTAAAGGTAAGGCTGTTTGTAGTAGGAGAATCTCGCCATGATGTCGAACCAGTAGAGATGTGCGTAAGGCATTACAAAGAATCCGAACGGATTGTAGGAGCTTTTGCCCCAGATAACGCCTTCGTCCCCGTCACGGATGAAACGCGCGTTCTCGTAGTAGTCTTTGCCAAGGAAAACGTTTGCGTAGGGGTTGAACATCGATCTGTTGGAATATGCGAATTCGCCTTTGAAACCTACGGTGATGTCATCGTTGATGTTGTAGCCGAGATCAGCACCGACCGCAAGGATTATGTTCTTTTTGTTTGCAGCGTAGTCGTTTCTGCCGATCGAATCGTCCTTAATAACGAGATTTTCCTCGATCTTGTTCTTTTCATCAAGGTAAGTGCCGTTCGTGGTCTGGAAGATACCGCCTTCAGCCTCTTCGTCATAGCCGACATAAGCACTTCCGAGAACGAACGAGAAAGCGGCCGTAGCGTAGAAATCGCTTTCGTAGTTGAATCTGATGTCGAAACCGAATGCCGGATCTTTGAATTTGTCTTCTCCGTCAAGCATCGTAGCGTTTTTGCCGTTGAAAACAAAAAGGGTCATGTCAAGGTCCATATTGCTTCCGAGAAGAAGGTCGAGTCCGAGAGAAACACCGACATCTCTGAATGCGCCGCCGAGGAATTCCTCTTTGATCGCCGAATTGGCATAGGTGATCTCGTGGTCATAACCGCTTTCGATCCCGAACGGCATACCGAAAAGACCTGCCTGAAGTTTGACATTGAGTCCCAGCGTGCCGGCTTCGTTTCTGAATGACGGATGGACCATGCTGAAAGAAACATCCTTCAGAACATCGAGAGCGTTCGGAGCATCGCCGACATAGACGAATTCATGCGGATTCGTTCCGTCGGTCGGGAGAGAGTCATCGTGGTCGTAGTTGAACTCGATCTCTTTTGTGGTCTTGAGTCCTTTTGCAAGGTCGACAAGGATCCTGCCGTTGAACATGCGGTCTCCGCCTTTGAAATCAAGGACGGCGTTGTCTATGCCGAATCTGTAACTGCTGTGCGGCATGATGTTTCCGCCGAAAGAGTAGATCGAGTTGGAAAGAGCCATGAAAGCATCTACTGAAAAGAAAGGTTTCCTCTCGAAAGGAGCCATCTTCTCGACCTCTTCTGCAGGAGCCGCCGCCGCCTCTTCTTTCTTTTCTTCAGCGGGCTGCTGAGCTTCTTCTTCCTTTTTCTCTTCAGCGGGCTGCTGAGCTTCTTCTTCCTTCTTTTCTTCAGCGGGCTGCTGAGCCTCTTCCTTCTTTTCTTCAGCGGGCTGCTGAGCTTCTTCCTTCTTTTCTTCAGCCGGTTTCGCCGGTTCAGCCTGTGCCGGAGCCGGTTCAGCCGGTTTTGCAGGTTCAGTCTGTGCCGGTGCGGGCTGCTGCTGATTGTTGTTATACTGGTTCAAATACTGCTGGTACAGATCATTGCTGTTGTCCTGTGCGGACAATGCGAAAAACACCGCAACGATCGCGACCGCCAAAAAGAATCTACGCATTAAAACCTCCAAAAAACAAAAAAGTAAAAAAACTAAAATCTAAGTAGTGTTAAACATTATTCAGGAAAAATCAAGTCGAAAAAAAGCTCTCCGCGGAACATGCCGATTTTTTTCAGAAAAAACAGACGGAAACACTGTTTTTCTTTTATCTTTCATATTTTCGAAATTTCATTACAATTACCCGTTTTTGTGCTGAGAGGTGCCATGTTCCGTTTTATCTGCATCCTTTTTGTTGTTGCTTTTTATGTTCTGCTTTCGCTGCTCCTTTTCCCGTTTCACATTCTCTCCAGGAGGAAGCTGGGCGGAAAAATCTTCAAGAACTGTTCTTCCGTCTGCCTGAAGACCTGCGGCGTCCGCTGCACTGCGGAGGGACTCGAAAACATCGTTCCGGGCGAGACTTATCTCGTGGCCGCCAACCACCAGAGCATCGCAGACATCCCGATCATCGGTGCGAACCTGCCGATCAATCTGAGGGTCCTTGCGAAAAAGGAACTTTTCGCGATACCTGTGTTCGGACAGGCGATGTGGCTTTACGATTTTGTGGCGATAGACCGCAAGAACAGGCGCAGCGCGGTCAAAAGCCTCGAAGCGGCCGAAAAAAAGATGAAACGCTGCTCGTATCTGGTCTTTCCCGAAGGAACGAGGAGCCGTGACGGGCATGTCGGAAAATTCAAGTCAGGCGCGCTGATCCTCACCGAAAACGGCTGCAAAGTGCTTCCCGTCGCGATAATCGGGGCCGACAGGATCCTCAAAGCCGGAGAATTCGACATCAGGTCGGGACAGGTCAAAGTCAAGATATTCCCTCCGACACGGATAGGCGAGAACGAAACGAGACAGGAACTTGCGGAAAGGCTCCAGAAGCTGATCTCGGACTATGTTGAATCGGAGAAGCCCGCACAGCAGGTTTCCGCCGCACCTAAATAAAAATTTACTTCATTCAACTTATCCTTATAATATTTCGGTTTTTGTTTTATTTCGCTTCAGGTGGATTTTGAAGAGTTCCGCAAATTTCAAAGTCGGTTTGTTCCTGTTTCTCTCGCTTGTGATGATAGCAGGATTCATAGTTTTCATCCTCATCAGGAAAAATGTCTTCACGAACCACCTCTACTACACCCTTTCATCCTCGACCGGCGAGGGTATAACCGAAGGCATGCCGCTTCTTTTCTCGGGATTCGAGATCGGAAAAGTCGAAAGGTTCGAGCTTGACAACAACGGAACGGTCATCGTCCTCGTCAAAGTCCCGGAAGAACACGCCATGCGCATCAACAAAAGCTCGGTCTTCACGCTGGAACGCCCGCTCATCGGTTCTTCGAGATTCATCGTCACGACACCCAATCTCAGCGAGACTCGTGCGGACCGCAGCCATATTTTCGAGACAAAAATGGTCGATGACATCAACGAAGTCATCAAAAAACTTCAGCCGATGGTCGAAAAAATAGACGATATCGCGACAAATCTGAAAAAACTGACCGATGAAGAGAGCGATCTCAACAAAACTCTGGTCCATGTCGAGAAGATCACGAACGATCTTGCGCAGAAACGCGGCATAATCGAGATGATGGCCGGCGACAAGGCGGCTGCGGCGCAGTTCCGCGAAGGTGTGGCGCACCTCAACAACTCTTTGGGCGAGATCGAAACTCTCGTGAGCAACGCCAACAAAACACTCGTCAAGGCAGACGACCAGATCCTTGGCGATTCCGGAACGCTCTCCAAGATCAATGCGATAGTCGAAGATGTCAATAAAAAAATGACGGATCTCGACGTTCTGATCGCATCCCTCATCAAATCTGGCGAAAACCTCCAGGAAGGGACGAAGGACATGGACGTTCTCAGAAAAGATCTTGATTCGATAATCAATTCTGTAAATTCGATGGTCAAAGACGTCCGCAGCGTGCTTCCGACCACTCAGAAAAAGGAGATAGGCCTGCCGTGATGAAAGTCTTCCTGTTTGTTTCAACGCTTTTTCTCCTGGTTTCATGCGGCGCGGGGCACATTCCGGCATGGAGGCAGAACGCCATGGCCGATACTGCGAATTTCATCGAAAGCAGTTTTATCGGGAATGAAAGCTATGCTTCGAAATATTTCGACAAAATGCTCGAAGATTTCAAAATGACGGTGGATCCGGACGAAATCGTGAAGGCTTATCTTACAAGGTGCATCGTGGATTTCGCGCTTCTCGAATACTCCGACTGCCGTGATGCCGCAGGCATGCTCCCGCTTCTGAAAAATGAAGAGAATGTCGCTTACTATAATTTTCTTTCCGGCAAAGCGCGGAAATCAGAAGATCTTCCGAAGAAATACCGCGATATTTTTGAGTTTTCACAGAAATGCAGTGTCGAAAAGGTCAATTCGGAGCTTTCTTCCGAAAAAGATCCGGCATCGCTCCTTATCAAGGCTTCGTTTTTTGCAAAAAGCGGATGCTACGATGCAGAAACAGCCGGCATAGCAGTCAAGGCGGCTTCAGAAGAAGGCTGGAAAAAAGCGGCTCTTAAATATCTCGCCCTCCAGCTTGCATATTTTGAAAAACACGGCGACACAGAAAGTGCCGGAGCTGTAAAAAAGAGGATGGAACTTGTCGTTTCTGAAAAATCATCTGATAAACAGGAGGAATTATGAAAATTTTTCGCTTACTTTTCTTGATCGTTTTCGTTGTTTTTGTTTCGTGCGGAACTTCCGACACAAAGACGGAAAGCCAGCCTGAGAAAGGAAAGACCGAACAGGTCAAAAAGAAGGAAAGTTCCTCAAAAAACATCAAGGTCTCGAATGATCCTGACGCTTTCGTCGAGGCTGCAAGACTCAATGACACCGCCCTCGTCGGAAAATTTCTCGCTGCCGGCGCAGATGTGAACTCCAAGAACAAAAGCGGCGTATATCCGCTTCACTGGGCCGCATGGCACGGAAACATGGAAATGGTGAGACAGCTTGTCGAAAAGCACGCCTACATTGATGTCATGGACGGTTACCGTGATGAAACACCGCTTTCATGGGCTGCAAAAAAAGGAAATCTTGAAGTTGTCAAATACCTCGTCGAGAAAGGCGCGGCTGTCAACAATTCAGACAGATACAAAGAGACTCCGCTCATGGATGCTGCGCGTTACGGCCACGATGAAATGGTCAGATTCCTGCTTTACAACAACGCGAAGATCAACGATGTCACGGTCGACGGCGTGAGTGCGCTCATGTTCGCAAGCATGAACGGCCACGAAAAAGTCGTAAAGACGCTCCTCGAATTCAGGGCAGACATCAACAAAATACACTTCAAAACGAGTAAAACGGCCCGCGGTTACGCAGAAGAGCGCAAATTCAAGAGCATCGTCGAGATGATAGCGCGCCAGGCAAAAGTCGAAGGCGACCTGATAAAAAGACCGGCAAGACCGGCAGACACGCAGTTCGTGACCACTCCTCCCGATCTTGAGACGCTCCGTGCGGCATGGGCAGGCAGAGAGGATTACCTTCCGGCGACTCTTGAGGCAAAACACGTCACTTCGCACATGAACAAGTTCCTCCCCGACATAACGCAGTGCTACCAGAGCAGATACGAGCAGGGCGACCGCAACATGATGGGAACGATGGAACTCATGGTCCGCGTTGCAGGCAGCGGTGTCGTCCTTGACGCCTACTTCACGACCGAAAAATATCAGTCGTCTCTTTTCGGAGACTGCATCCTCGATGCAATCAGGTCGCGTCCTTTCCCGCAGTTCTACGACGGACAGATCGATTTTAAATACACATACACCATCTAAACGCATCTTTCCGTTTTTATTGACAAATCCTCTTTTATTGTATAAATATTATAGATTTTATTTTGTTCTTATCCAAAAATGGGGGTAACACTATGCTCAAAACGTTATTTTTATTAGTGATTTTTTTCACTTCATCAATTTTCGCGCAGTCTGTGCTCGATGACAAAGTCCAATTGAAGGATGAAGATTTTGTCAAATCTCTTGAAAGCGCGGACACTATAATCCTTGGAAAATACATCCAGGGCGGAAAAACAAAGGCGAAAGTCACTGTCGACAAAGTTTATGCCGGCGAAGCTTCCGGTGACATCGAGATCAACGGGCTCGACAACGAAAAAATCAGGCTCCGCTACAAAAGAGACGCCTACAAAAAAGGCGATGCCTACATTTTCATCCTCAAAAAAGGGGCAAAAGACTACAGACTGCTTGAAAACAGCATCACGATCCCTGTCACGAAAGACAACAAGGTCAACTTCTCCTTCAACACTCCGTACAGGATCAACTTCTGGCAGTTCTTTGACGAAAGGCTTCTCGAAGTCGCGATAAAGGCGATCCGCGAAAAAGCCGACAATATGCAGAACGACTCGACAAAAGAGATCTTTGAGCGCCTTTTGACCGAATTCATCGAAGAAAAGGACGCTGCATCGCTCCGCACGGCAGTAGCTGTCGCAAGGATCGGCGGACTTCCGATCGATGACGAGAAATACGATTCCTTCATTGCGGGTTCCGACACACTTTCATGCCTCGCAGTCAAATTCTCGGGCGAGATCAAAGGCGAACTTTACTTCAACCAGCAGATCCTTAACAAGGCGGAAGGTTTCAACGCAGACAACCAGACCGCTTTCGGTTTCGCAGCAATGAACCTCTACTCGAAACAGAGCGTTCCTGTCATCGGAAAACTGCTCAACAAGATCAGCCTCTACGCGCCTTCTTCGAGCGAATGTTTCCCCGAAGAAAAACCGGCGACGAACAAAGAGGTCTTCGTCCGCGCACTCATCGAGATCGATTCTCCCGACACGATCAGACTCATTTCATCTCAGCTTGACAGCGGAGACGCGGAATGGCTCGCAAAAGTCCTTGCCATCATTTCGGAATACGACGGCGCCGACTTGGTCGAACTCGTTCTCAAAGCTGCTACGAACGAAAGAATCTCCGAAAGGAAGCTCGAGTTCAACAACTACTTCAACAAGGTAAAATCGAAAGATGTCGCTGCAGCGCTCGTTTCGCTTTTCAATAAAAGCACCGATTCTTACTGGAAGAAGACGATCCTTTCTGTCGTCGGATCATACCAGTTCGCAGAATCACTTCCTTTCCTCATTCAGGTCCTGAACGAAGACTCCAAGGAAGAAATCAGAACGACAGCTGCAATGTCGATCGGTCAGCTCGGCAATGCCGGCGGCGCGAAACCGCTTTACGACTTCATCGTCCGTGAAAAATCGATCCTCGCGAAATCGATCGGCATCCAGTCTCTTGCAAAGATCGCCGACAAATCGGTCCAGGATTACCTCAAGAAACTCGTAAGCGAAGAGACTGATCCGAAAGTCCGCGAAGAGGCGGCAAACGCTATCGAAGACAATTTGTTTATTCTCAGGTACGGCAGAGAAAAGAATTGATCCCTTCAGTTTCCGAATCGCTTGAAGCATGGCTGCTTTGGCAGCAGCAGATCGAGCCGTTCACCTTCAACGATAAATTCGCAGAAGAAATTCGGTCGGATATTTCCGAAGAAATTTTGAAAACTTTCAGAAACGCAGGTTTTGTCTCGATCGCTACGGCATCCCCCGTTTCTGCGAATGTAGCTACAAAAAGGGCTGAAGAACCGGTCGACGAATCGCTTCCGCCGCTTGAAAAGCTGCGCATCAAGACTGAAAGATGTTCGGGCTGCCGCCTTGCAGCAAAGCGGACGAATACAGTCTTCGGAGAAGGAAATCCGGATGCCGACATCATGTTCATCGGCGAAGGGCCCGGCGAAGACGAGGATCTGACCGGCAGACCTTTTGTCGGAAAGGCGGGGCAGCTTCTCACAAAAATAATCGAAAACGGCATGAAGATCCCGCGCGAGCAGGTCTACATCGCAAACATTGTCAAGTGCAGACCGCCGGCGAACCGCGATCCGATGCCGGATGAGGCTCAGTGCTGCATAGGATTTTTGAAGGAACAGATTCGGATCGTGAATCCTAAAGTCTTGATTTTACTTGGAAAAGTTGCGATGAAAAATCTGCTCGGCATCGAAAGTCCGATGTCGAAAGCCCGTGAGACGAGCTATGAATACGAAGGAATAAAGGTTTTTGTCACATATCATCCGAGTGCTTTGCTGCGGAACGAAAGCTACAAACGGCCTGTCTGGGAGGACATAAAAAAGGCCATGAAATATTTGGGGATGATGTAACCTGAGGCTTGTTAAAAAGTCTCATTGTTCGTTGTAAGTTAAGTTATTTTTATATTGGAGATATAAATGTCGTTGAAAAAAATTTTATTCCTCGCTGTTTGCGTATGCTTTTCGGCAACGCTTTCGGCTTCTTCCGTCCTTGAACTTGTCGGCGCGCAGGATGCGGTCCATCCGTTCACTTCACGCATAATCTCGACCGGCGCCGAGGCGGCTTACTTCAACCCCGCAGACCTCGCAACTTTGGACGATTCCTTCAAGATCGGTTTCGGAATGACGATCCAGAACAAGTCGATAAAACATGCCGTCCGTCCCAACGGATACGACATCGGATCTTATATCCACGATTTTGAAACTTCGAACATGGGGACCGGGATCGAAGGCTACAATGCGCCTCTGCCCACAGCCGACCTGATAAACAGGCGCGGTTCCGCCGATTATGACTCATTCGACGGCGTCATCATGCTCGGAGCAGTTAAAAACATAGCGAAGAAAAGTCTTGAAAAAATAGGAGGACAGCTCGCTGTCGGTGTTTATGCACTTCTTCCTATTTCAGGGATCCAGACTCAGGAGCCTTTTTTCAACGACGAAAGGGAACAGTATTTTTCAAACAGCCTTCAGTTCGAGCTTTACGGCGACAGACTGAAACAGTTCAGCGCGGCATTGGCTCTTGCCGGAAGATTCGGCCGTTACTTCAGGATCGGTGCCGGGCTTGCGATCTCGACTTATACAAAAACTCAGAACCGCGTTTTCGTTCCGAATGCTTCGAACCCTTCCCAGCAGCTCATAAACGCAAAGATGAATGTCGGCGCATCTGTAATGCCCTACTTCTCATTCGTGGCTAACCCGGTCGCAGGATGGCATCTCACCGGGACTTTCCACTTCCCGACGAACACGGGTATCGTCAAACTCAACAACGAGATGCAGGTCTTAGGTCTGGACTATCTCTATCCGGAAGGTCAAAAATATCTCAAGGCCGAATCCTCGATGACGGCAGGTTATCAGCCTATAAAACTTTCGATCGGCACCTACTATGATTTCAAGATAGCACATGACTACATACTTACTCCCATGGCCGGATTCGAATGGTCAAGGTGGTCGACTTACATCAACCGGCACGGCGAAAAACCTTATGATAAATGGAGTGATACATTCTCCGCAACGGCAGGTCTGCTCATGAGACATCCTGAACGCAGAGCCGCATTCGGCTTCACTTATGTTCCGAGTCCCGTTCCTGCTCAGACGGGCAGAGAAAACTATGTCGACAACGACAGGTTCGGCTTCTCTCTCGGTTACCACGAATATTTCGGCATTACTGATCAGGTCAAGATCGGTGCCGGAATAAGCGGTTCTCTGCAGTGGCTCCTCAGCAGGACTGAAGAGAAGGATCTTGAACGCGCCATGAAAGACGGCGGACTGGTTGACGAAGTTCCTGACGATGAAGCCGGATATTACGGTTCCGAACTTTCATCTGAGGATGTGGCAACCATAAAAAAGGAAATGCAGACCAACAACCCCGGTTTTCCGGGCTGGACAAGCGAAGGATTTCTTTTGAACATAGGTATTTCAGCAGAAGTCATATGGTGATTTGACAATTTTTTTTGGAGGAAAAAATGAAAAAATTCATGATTTCGATCGTTGCAATCTGTGCAACACTTTTCTTTGTTTCATGCGGCGGTGACAGCAAAAAACCGGAAAAAGCCGATGACACTGACACGGTTACAGATACCGATACCGAAGAGAATCCCGACACCGCAGCAGACACAGACCCGACCGATGATCCGACCGACGATCCGACTGACGATCCGACCGATGATCCGACCGATGATCCGACCGACGATCCGACCGACGATCCGACCGATGATCCGACTGACGATCCGACCGATGATCCGACCGATGATCCGACCGATCCTGATAACGAAAATCCGCTTTATAAAAAATTTGTCGGCAGATGGGCGGCAGAAGTCATTCTCCATTCTAATTCAGTAGCTCTCGGTATACCTGCTCCTAGTATCACGACCAGATATTTTATTGCTGATTTCTATGTCAACGAAAAAGGACAGCTTGATATGAACAAGGTTGACAACAAACTTTGCAGAACGGACAACAGGACCGGAGAAAAGAACGCTACTTCCGCAAGTAATGTCCTTTTCAACGAATCGAAGTTCAATACCGTCTTCTTCCATTGGAAACCTGCTGACATCGCCGGTCAGGAAGATACTCCTTATGTAGAAGTTGCAGAAAACGGCGAAGAGATTTCTTTCAAACTCAACAAAGACTGGGAACTCCGCGGTGCACGCATGGACAACCCGGCGACCGAAAATATGATTGACAAAAAGACCGATTCAAGGATCTTCGACCATGACGAAGACGGCAAGGCCGCATTTACGCTCGGCATTAAAGGCAAGACTTCTCTTTCGACCGGTACCATGTACTATGTCCAGAGACTGTGGCATGTATTTGAAGGCAAAATGGTTGCTGAAGACAAAATTGAAGGAAATGTTGACTGGAGTGACGAGCAGTTTTTGGTAGATGCTACCAATGCAACATTGAAAGCTCCGAAAAACACGACCACGCTCAAAGACAAATCAATATTCCAGTTCAGAAAAGTTTCGGACTCGATGGACTGCGATACGCTGGTCAATCAGCTTGACACGGTCTTCGACCTTGTTGACCCGAATGCAGGAGATGCAGTAGGAGTCAACTGATCCGTTGATCTTCTGACTTCAGCCCCTCTCAGAGGGGCTTTTTTACAATTCATTATGGAGATTTGAATGAAAAAGTTTTTGATTTTGGGTTTTGTATTTTGTTTTTTGATCTTCCTCATTTCATGCGGGGGTAACGAAGGCGGAAAGGAAACAGAAAATGGCTCTGATGACGGCAATGCCGAAACAAGCGATGATGAAACAGGTGAAAAAAATGACGAAGCGGCTGCTCCTGATGAAGAGACAACTGTTCCTGACAACGGAAACGAGGAGCCGGACGAAGCTGAGGAAGTGACTGAAACTGAAACGCCCGACAGTGATGAAACTGAGACCCCCGGTGAAAATGTTTCTGAAGATCCCGTCACTGAAGAGGAGATCGAATCAAATTTTGCCGGGACATGGGCGCAGAAGATCATTTTCAGATCACAGTCAAGTGCAGCCGTGGCAAAAAATGTCCCGAGCGTAACAATGCGTTACCTCGTTGTTGAGATCAGAAAAAACGAGAAGGGTGAATTTGATTTTTTCAAAAAAGGAGACCGGATCTGCCGCACCGACAACCGGACAGGAGACAATGCCCTGACATTCGGCGTAGTCCATTTCAACGAGCCTTTTTCCAAACTGAACACTGTTTTCTTCCACTGGAAACCGAAAGATATACCGGGACAGGAAAATGTGCCTTATCTTGAGATCGGAAAAGCTGACGGAGGATACACTTTCAGGCTCAACAAAGATTATGAACTGCGCGGTGCAAAGATGGAAGATCCTTCGACCGAACCTATGGTCACGGATAAAAACGATCCGAGGATCTTTGACCACGATGAAGACGGACATCCTGCTTTTACGGTAGGTTTCAACGGCTTCGCAAACGGAGATATGTACTATGTCCAGAGACTGAGCCACATAGTTACAGGAAAACTTGTCGCAGAGGGCAGGATAGAAGGCAATATCGAGTGGTGGGAAGATCAGTTCTCGCACCCTGACACGCCGAACAAGACTCTCTCTATGCAGAAAACGACTGTCACGAATACCGAAAAGACAGTTTTTCAGATGATAAAAGTTGATGACTCAATGGACTGTGAAACTCTGCTTGAAAGAGCAGACAAAGGCGAAATCTTCGATCTTGCCGATCCGAACACTGATGTCCCGCACAACAAATACGAGGAATAGGATCTAATCGTAGATCCCTTTTCCCATGCAGCACTGCTTGAATTTTTTGCCGCTTCCGCACGGGCACGGGTCGTTTCTTCCGACTTTCGGAGCGGTGCGTTTCAAAGGTTCTTTTTCGATCGTCGGAGCAGTTGTGTTTTTCTGGACTTCAGCCTCTTTTTTCTGCTCCTTCTGCTCGAATTTCTCTACCGCATCCTGAGTTACTACCTGGACCGAGAAGAGACGTTTCACCGATTCGGTGTAGATGTTGAACATCATATCCTGGAACATCGCGAAGCCTTCGCGCTTGTATTCAAGTTTCGGGTTTTTCTGGCCGTAGCCGCGGAGCCCGATACCTTCACGCAGGTGATCCATGCTGAGAAGGTGGCGTCTCCAGAAGATATCGAGGACTTCGAGAACGATGTGGCGTTCGATCTCGTTGCTGAGTTCCTTGTCGTACTGCGCCATCTTTTTGTCATACTGCTCAAGCAGGAAATCGTAGCATTTCTGAGCCATCAGCGTCAGAGCCGCCTCGTTTTTGTGACCTGCATAGTTGTTAGGATCAACGATGTCTGCGAATATCGATTCGTCGAGTTCCGCCTTCGCTTCCTCGGTGTAGGCAATAGTTCCTGCGAGGAAATCCTTGACCATCGCGTAATCCCAGCTGTCGGGAGTCGATTTTTCCGGAACTATGTTGCGCAGATTCGTGTTGACGATGTCTTCTATCATCGAGTAGATGACCTGCTTGTTCGCTTCTCCGCCCGTCAGGATGCTGCGGCGCAGCGCGTAGATCGTCTTTCTCTGCTGGTTCATGACATCGTCGTATTCGAGGACGTTCTTACGGATGCTGAAGTTGTGCGCTTCGACCTTTTTCTGTGCGTTTTCGATCGATTTCGAGATAAGTTTGTGCTCGATCGGCTGGTCGTCTTCAAGCCCGAGCCTCGACATCACGCCCGAAAGCCTCTCGCTTCCGAAAATACGCATGAGGTCGTCTTCGAGGCTGAGGAAGAATCTTGAGGAGCCCGGGTCACCCTGACGGCCGCTTCGGCCTCTGAGCTGATTGTCGATTCGCCTCGATTCGTGACGCTCGGTTCCGACGATGTGAAGACCGCCTGCTGCAAGGACTTCCTTCTTTTCTTCGGCGCAGATCTTTTCGTATTTTGCAAGGATCTCTTTGAATTCGGGAGATTCGGTGTCGACGAATTCCATCACAGCCTCGGCTTCGGCCATTGCAAGCTTCTCGGGGTTTCCGCCGAGAACGATATCGGTTCCACGGCCCGCCATGTTTGTCGCGATCGTGATCGTCCCCTTTCTTCCGGCCTGAGCGACGACATCAGCCTCCTTCATGTGGAATTTCGCGTTGAGGACATTGTGCTTTATCCCCTGCTTTGTGAGGAGGTTGCTCAGTCTTTCCGATTTTTCTACCGAAACGGTACCGACAAGGACCGGCTGCCCTTTCGCATTCTTTTCAAGAATTTCCCTGACAACTGCATTTTCTTTCGCGACCTGGTTTTTATAGATCTGATCTGGGAGATCCTGCCTGATAACGGGCTTGTTCGTCGGAATTACAGTGACTCCGAGGTTGTAGATCTCGGCGAATTCGCGCGCTTCGGTATCGGCAGTACCGGTCATACCGGAAAGTTTGTCGTACATCCTGAAGAAATTCTGGTATGTGATCGTTGCCAGAGTCTGGTTCTCGCGCTCGACTTTGACACCTTCCTTTGCTTCGAGAGCCTGATGGAGACCGTCGCTGTAACGCCTTCCCTCCATGAGTCGGCCGGTAAATTCGTCAACGATCATGACTTTGTCGACGCCGTCGATGTTCTTGACGACATAATCGACATCCAGATGGAACATGAAATTCGCCTTCAGAGCCTGCTGGACGTGGTGGACGAGCTCGAGGTTTTCCGGCGCGTAAAGGTTCGTGACGCCGAGAAGATTTTCGACTCTGTAGATTCCTTCCTGGGTGAGTATCGCGTTTTTCGCCTTTTCATCCTTCGTGAAGTGCTCGTCTTCCTTGAGTGTCCTGACGACTGCGTTGACTTTGACATAAAGATCGGTGCTCTCGTCGCTCGGACCTGAAATGATGAGCGGCGTCCTGGCCTCATCGATAAGGATCGAGTCGACCTCGTCAACGATCGCATAGCGAAGATCGCGCTGGACATAGTTGTTTATGTCGTATTTCATGTTGTCACGCAGGTAGTCGAAGCCGAATTCGCTGTTCGTGCCGTATGTTATATCGCTGTTGTATGCGACTCTGCGCTCTTTCGTGTTCATTCCGTTGAGGATAGTTCCGACTGAAAGTCCGAGAAATCTGTAGATCCTTCCCATCCATTCTGCGTCGCGGGCTGCAAGGTAGTCGTTGACAGTGACAAGGTGTGCGCCGCGTCCTTCCAGAGCGTTGAGATACATCGGAAGAGTCGCGACAAGTGTTTTGCCTTCACCGGTCTTCATCTCGGCGATCCTTCCTTTGTGGAGAACTATGCCGCCGACCAGCTGAACGTCGTAGTGTCTCATTCCGAGAACGCGTTTGCCGGCTTCTCTGACGACCGCAAAAGCCTCAGGAAGTACGGAATCAAGAGATTCGCCGTTTGCGATCCTCTGTTTGAAATCGGCTGTCTTGGCAGCAAGATCCGCATCGGAAAGGTTTTTCAGCGAATCTTCAAAACTGTTGATCTGCGCGATCGTCGGCCTGATAGACTTCAAAAAACGGTCGTTTTCAGTGCCGAAGATCTTTTTGAACAAGTATTTGAACATATCGGAACTCCCGAATATTTATTGAAAAACTAAAATTTGAAAAGGTCGCTCAGCTGTGTTTTTGCCTCGATCTCCTCGCTGCCGTCCTCTCCTTCGTTCTTGATGAATTCAAACGAAGCGCAGAAGTTTGCCTTGTCCCTTTCACGGATGAAGGAACGCGAGTCCTCACGGCATTCGTTGGTGTAGTTCTCGTCGTGGAAACGACAGTTAAGGCAGCAGTGAAGATCGGAGTAGCAGAACGGGCAAACATCCTGTCTGCCGACTTTTCCGCGGATATCTTCAAGTTCGTCGTCAAGCGATTTTTTGCAGTTGTGACAGATGTAAACAGCCATATTTTCCTCCAAAAACAACAAAACGCGAAAATATAGTTATAAATATAAAAAAATCAAATGAATATTGCAGAGACGGGGTTTAGATCTTCCCGATCATTTTCCCTTTCCGTTTTTCTTTGCAAGGGCAGCCTTCACAAGACCGTTGAAAAGCGGATGCGGCTCTGTCGGTCTGCTTTTGAACTCAGGATGGAACTGGCAGGCCTCGAAATAGGGGTGATCATCGAGTTCGATCATTTCGACAAGTCTGCCGTCCGGCGAAGTTCCGACGATTTTGAGCCCTGCTTTTTCGAGTTCTTCGCGGAATCTGCTCACGTAGTTGAATTCATAGCGGTGGCGGTGGCGTTCGCTTATCGATTCACTCTTGTAGAGTTTTGCCGCGACCGAACCTTTTTTCAGGTTGCACGGATATGCGCCGAGCCTCATCGTGCCGCCTTTTTCGGTCACATTCTTCTGTTCCTCCATGAGATCGATGACAGGGTGCTTCGTCTTTGCGTCGAATTCGGTCGAGTTCGCATCTTTCCAGCCGAGAACGTTCCTTGCGTATTCGATGACGCAGCACTGCATCCCGAGACAGATCCCGAGAAGCGGGACTTTGTTTTCACGGGCATATTTTATCGCGATGCACTTGCCGTTCACGCCGCGTGTGCCGAAGCCGCCGGGGATCAGGATGCCGTCAGCCTTTTTGAGGATGTTTCTGTTCTTTTCGAGATCTTCCGCCTCGATACATTCCACATGAACTTTCGCGTTGTTCGCCATTCCTGCGTGCTGAAGCGCCTCGTGGACCGATTTGTAGGCGTCTCTGATCGCGATATATTTGCCGACGAGCGCGATCGTGCATTCGTATTTCGGCTTTGTCGCCTTGCGGACAAGAGTGTCCCATTCAGTGTGGATGACAGGTTTGATCGGGAGACGGAGCTGTTCAAGGATCCTGAGGTCGAGTTGCTGTTTCAAAAGTTCGCGCGGGACCGAATATACCGAGTCTGTGACGTCCTTTTCCTCTATTACGCACTCTTTGCGGACGTTGCAGAAAAGGGCGAGTTTTTCGAGATGCTCTTTCGGGATCGTCATTTCGGTGCGGCACACAAGGACATCCGGGATGATACCGATGTTTCTGAGCTCGGCTACCGAATGCTGCGAAGGCTTGGTCTTGAGTTCGCCGGCAGCTTTGAGGTAAGGGACGAGCGTGAGGTGGACGAAGCAGCTGTTTTCAGAACCCACTTCAAAACGGAACTGACGCGCAGCCTCAAGAAAAGGAAGAGATTCGATGTCGCCCGCAACTCCGCCGATCTCGCAGAGAACTATGTCGGCACCGCTTTCAGCAGCCGAGCGGAACGCGTCTTTGATCTCGTTCGTGATGTGGGGAACCACCTGAACTGTGCCGCCTAAATATTTTCCGGCGCGCTCCTTCGCGATGACAGACGAGTATATCCTGCCTGAAGTGTAGCTTGAAGCCTTCGTGCAGTGGACGCCAGCAAAACGTTCGTAGTGGCCGAGATCGAGATCTGTTTCGTAGCCGTCATCAGTGACGAAAACTTCTCCGTGCTGATACGGACTCATCGTGCCGGGATCGACGTTGAGATATGGGTCGAGTTTCTGCATGAAAACCTTGTATCCGCGGCTTTTCAGAATGAGCGCGAGAGAAGCCGAAGTTATCCCTTTGCCTAAGGAACTCACGACTCCGCCCGTGATGAAAATATACTTTGTCTGACTTTTGCCTTTCGGCGGTACGGTTTTTTTCTGCATAGCTTTCTCCTCTGGAAAATATTGATAAAAGGTTAAAAGAGCCTGCATAGTTTAGGGATTTTTCACAGGAAAACAAGAATAAGGAAGCAGAAACGTCAAAACATTCCCGGCAGGAGCCGTCAGTCGAGTTTTTCCGGCACGAAATCAATCGAATCGATCATGAAGTAGTTGTACTTGCTGACAAGTTCCCGCGGAACTATCCTGAAATCGCGCAGTCCTTTTTCAAGACGCACTTTGAACTGGATATCGGTCATCTTTTTAGTCGGGGTATGGAAATTAAGTTCAGCAGCCTTTACGCCGTCGATCAGAATGTCGAAATTCCCCATCTCTTTCCCTTGAATACCGTTGACATGGAGCGTATATTCTCCGCTCTTGTTCACTTTTTGCTTGAAATCATAGTATTGTTCAGTATTTACAAATCTGCAAAACATCGTGAACTGATACGGCAGAAGATATTCGTAAGGGGGCGTCATCTCCAGATAGACATCAAGGTAGGATCTTTCCGGGAATGTATTGCAGTAATCAGGACTCCCTGTCAGCGGATAGAATTTGCTCTCCAGCTCGACATGGATCTCTCCGGTATCGACCTGCGGCGCAAGTTCAGAAATCACCGGCGGCTTCGAGTTGTGCTCCATTTTTTCGAAAAGCGCCCAGTAATATTTTTTGCCCGGATATTCGAACATTATCCGTTTGTTCTGCTTTTCCCCGAGATCCCTGACATAGATTATCCTGTTATTTTCAAAACGGGTGAAATCCATGAGCGCGTAGCCCGATCCGTACATCGTGGGCGGCGCAATAAAGACCACTCCCTCCGTTATCCCTTTGGCATCGAGAGTTTTTTTGAGATCGGCACTGATGTTCCAGAAACTTTTTTCATAACTGCTTTTCAATGCGGGAAAAACATAGACCGTCTGATACATAACTCCGGCAGCCATCAAAGAAAACATCATTATTTTCAATATCTTATCTGTTTTGGCTCTGACAAAGCCGCCCTCAAGTATCATGTTTGACGAGTATGCCATGATTATAAGCAGCAAAAACGATGTTTCATAGAGATAACGCGGTCCGAAAACATTCCCGTCGAAATAAAAGAAAAAATATCCCGCGAGACTTACAAAAAATATCGAGAACAAAAAGAGGAGGTTGCTGAAATCCTTTCTGTTTCTGGTAAAAATAAAAGCGAACGGAATGAGGATCAAAGTCAGAGGATGGAGGAAAAGATTCATTATGAGCGATGAGAGTCTGCGGTATGAAACAAGGAGCGCATGCGTAAAAGTAAGTCCTTCCAGCGGCAGCTCTATCCAGTTTGAACGCGGACAGCCTGTCCCGAGCCCGAACCTGTGGCAGAAACTGCGGGGCTCGCTGTAGTTGAAAAAGAGGTCCTGCTTGAAGATCAGCGGATCTCCCGTGTAGATCGAATTGTAGTAAAGCAGTGAAGCAAGGAACGGAGCGAAAAAAAGCAGCGATACGGCCCCTTTTTTCAGAGCTTCGGCAAAAATGCGGGGATCACGTTTCCTGAGGATCGTATAGCCGTAGTGCGCTATCAGCGGGATGCCGGCAAAAAGCGTGTTCTGCGGTCTCGTCCATGCGAGCCATCCAAGAGATATACCGAGTATCGCCGGAAACCTGACCGATCTTTTCTCTATCATGCCGAGGTAAGACAAAATCGCGGAAAGTGTCAGCGTCATGCAGAACGAGTGCGCCATCCATGTTCCGCCCATAACTATGAAAAATACTGAAAAAAGCATGAAAAACATCGTGATGACGGCGATCTTCCTGTCAAAAAGCTTTTCCGCGATCTTTCCGGTAAGAAAAACGTTGAGCGCGGTCAGAAGCGGATTGACAACGACCGGGATGCCAAGCATGACGAAAGGGATGAGAAAAAACGAAAATCCCGGCAGAAAGACAGAATAGAGTTTTTCCCCGTCAGGGATCATGTAGGCATACTGAAAAAATTCGTAGTGTTCCGGCATCCTGCTGTGAAGCCTTCCCGCGACAAAATTCTCCGCCATGACAAGATAGTTCACGCTGTCCTGGATGTGCGGAATGCCCTGAAAAAACAGAAATGCGATAACGAGAGAAATGACAAAGGCTGTAGCCGGAAGGACGAAAAACGGAGATCTGCCGAACTTCAGGTCTATGACAGAGAGATCATATTTTTTGAAAAGAAACGCAAAAAGTGCGGCGAACAGGATAAAGAAAACATGGAATGTCGGAAAAAAGAGGGCAAGCGGAAGAAAAATATTTCCGAATGTAGCCCAGAAAAAAAACACAAATACCGTCACTATCAGGATCAACGACTTCACTATTCTGTTCATTTGGCTGCCTCAAGCTGCTCCAGTGGGAAAAATTCAAATTTGTCAATAATGAAATATTCCGGTCTGCCTTCAAAATCGGGCGAAAGTTTTATGAAATTCATCCCTTTTTCGAAAAAAACATCGAATTCCGCGGTATCAAGATGTCTCTCTTCCGAATAAAGGGCTATCTTTCTGCTGAAATCACCTGTCTCAAAGTAAAATCCTCCGCTTTCCGGAGTCGCCGCGAAAGTGATCCTGACTTTGTAGGTCCCCTCTTTTTCGAAGTACTCTCCGAAAGTGTAGAACTGCGATCCTTCGGTAAAGCGGCAGAAAAAGAAGACACGCCCCGAGACCATATCGTCCGGAAGCGTGAAACCGGAATATTTGTTGGCAAAATCAGGATACTGCGGAAATTTGTTGCAGTAATCGGGAGCACCGTCCAGAGGGTAGCTCTTGTCTTCCGCCTCAGCTGTCAGCTGCGAGACCGACGGATCACGGTCCAACCCGATGATCTCCGGCAGTTCGTTCCCGTTTATATTGAAAACGACCAGATAGGCCTTTTTATTTTTGTAGTAATCCATCAGAGCCTGATTCGAAGCATATCCCAGATCGTGGGCAAAGATCAGCCTGTTTTCATCTATCCTGTGAAGATCCATACGCGCAGCGCCGCTTGCATAGAAAAAATCGGGGGCAATGAAGAAGAGTCCTTCTTCGATATTTTTCTCTTTCAATGCCCTTTCAAGCAGTCTGTCGGCCGCCCATGCGCCTTCCGAATAATACGAAACGGCGGCTGGCAAAGTCCGGAAAGTCTGGAAGATCAGGGCTGCCGCGAGAAACGCCGGAACAAAGAGGGCGTTCTTGAAAAACGGTCTTGAGAAGGCTGTTTCCGATTTTTCATACACATATACGATCCCTCTTGCGATCAAAGGAAAAAGAAAGAATGAACATTCGTAATAATATCTCGCGCCGTAGCCGAAATCTATGTAGTAATAGAAAAAATAGACTATGAAAAACACCAGATATCCGCTTAAAAGCATCAGACTTTTCTTAAATTCGTGAGCATCACCGGCGAATATGAACGCAAGCATGAGAAAGATAAAGATAAAAGGGGTGAATGCAAAGACCGGGACGAATGATCCGAGCCTTGCCCTAGTTATCCCGAAAGCAAGCGGAACTGTCAGACCGCCGTCGGGCATCTCGTAGTAAGTCCCGAACTTGCACCCTTTGCCGAGTCCGAGCCCCATGCAGTCATCAACGGGTTCTTCGATATTCCAGTATTTTTCGTGCTTAAATTCGGTGATCTTTCCGCTCACCGCATAGTTGGAGGCGATCAGCATGACCAAAAACACGGAAATGACGAAACCCATAACGGGCACAACTTTAAAAAACGATTTTTTATCAATAAAAACAAAGAGATACGCCAAAACAAACAAGAGCGCAAAAAGGGCGTTCTGCGGACGTATCAGCATCAGAAACGAAATGAAGAGGGCTGAGATTGCGGAAAAAGCCGCTCTCTTCGCTCCGTGCGCCTTGACTGAAAGGAGTGCTAAATAAAAAGATCCGAGCGTGCATACTGCACAGAAAGAATGCGCCATCCACGTTCCGCCCATAAGCACTGTGAAAAACGAGAGCGAGGCAAGCCCCATCGCGAGAGCGGCGACTGTTTTTCCATAGAACTCCTCCGCGATCTTTCCAGTCAGAAAAACAGCGGCGGCCGTAAGGAGCGGATTGCACAAAAACGGCACTCCAAGGAAGACAAAAGGCGCAAGAAAAACCGAAAAGCCGATCTGATAGATCGAATAAGTACCCGATAACGTCGGGTTCGCATACAAAATATGAAAAAACTCATAGTGCGGGTGCAGCGGTGTCGTTATCCGGCCGTCAAGAAGCGCATCGGCCAGATATTTGTAGTTCACTTCGTCCGGGACATGCGGCAGACCGCTGAAAATGAAGTGCGACACGGCAAGCGAAAGAAAAAAAGTGATTAGCGGAAAAATGTAATAGCGGTAAGGCACCGCCTTTTCCAGCACGGAAGCAAGTTTTTCAGCCGGAACAAAGGCAAAAACAGCGGACGAGACAAGAAAAAGGAGAGCCATAACCGGAAGATGAAAAAGAAAAAGAGAGTCAAAACCGCCCGCAAAAGCCCAGACGAAAAAAATCATAAAAATAATTGCGGCGATAGAAATCCTGACTGCTCTCAAAGCGGCACCATCTGCTAAAATTCGTTGTCTTTTGAGATTTTGCGGTAGAGTGTCCGTTCAGAACGGCCCAGAAGTTTCGCTGCGGAATGTTTGTCGCCGTTCGTGAATTTGAGCGTCGCCTCAAGCATCTCTTTTTCGATCTCGTCGAGAGTTTTTTCGCCGACGCGGAATGAAAGGACTTCGGCGCTGCCGCTGTCCGGTTGAGCCTGAACATCCCTGTTTCCGCCTGAAGAGAGCCCCGAACCTGTCAGGACGAAACGGCTTACGAAACTTTTGAGTTCGCGGATATTGCCTTTCCATTCCTGTCTGACAAGTTCCTTTATCATTTCGTGATCCGGGTAGACCACATCTTTCGCAAATTCAAGAGAGGCTTTCTCGACAAAATGTTTGACAAGAAGCGGAATATCCTCCTTCCGTTCACGCAAAGGCGGTATGTGAAGGATGAAAGTGCTCAGTCTGTAGTAGAGATCCTTCCTGAAATTCCCTTTTTCGGCCTCTTTTTCAAGATTCTTGTTTGTCGCGGCGATTATCCTGACATTCGCGTGGAGAGGAGTCGAACTGCCGACCGGAAGATACTCTCTCGATTCGAGGAACCTGAGCAGTTTCGTCTGAAGACTCAGAGGCATGTCTCCTATCTCGTCGATAAAAAGAGTGCCTCCTTCAGCCGCTCCTACCAAACCGGGCGAATTTTTGTCCGCACCGGTAAAAGCCCCTTTCTTGAAGCCGAAAAGTTCCGACTCCATCAGAGATTCCGTCACCGCAGCCGCGTTGAAAGGGATGAACGGAGCCCCTGCGCGGTTGCTTTCAAGCAGAATGTGATGGGCGACGAGCTCTTTTCCTGTTCCGCTCTCGCCTGTTATAAGGACAGTTTCGTCAGTCTTCGCGATCTCTGAAGCGCTTTTTAGAAGTTTTTCCATCGCCTCGCTTTGGTAAACTATCTTGTATCTGTCAGCCGAAATATCAAGGTTCTCCTTTTTCAGACGGACATTTTCCTTCATAAGATTGCCGACTTCTATCGCCTTATTCATCTGTTCAAGCAGGACTTTAGTGTTTATCGGCTTTTCAAGAAAGGTGTAGGCACCCAACTGCATCGCCTTTACGGCAGTCTCGACATTGCCGAAAGCAGTTACCATGATTATCGGGATGTGGGTCCCGAGATCCTTCACCGCTCCTATTATATCGAAACCGTCAAAACCGCCGGGGAGAAAAAGATCCGTGATTATAAGCGAAAGCTCGTGCTCCAGCTCCTGTATGATCTTAAGACCGGCAGGCGCTGAAGCAGCTGTCATGACAGTGTAGCCGGAGTTTCCGAGCACGAACTTCATCGACTGAAGTATCGACTCCTCGTCATCTATGAGAAGAACTATTCTGTTCATTTACGCTTCTTTGATATGTTTTTTGAAGAACGGCCTCAAGATAAGGAGTCCGAGCGGCGTGACAAGCGCCATTCCGCCGATTATTACCCATACCATGTGGTGGTTAGGATAACTCGAAGCGATCTTGCCTGCTTCATCAAGCGGAACGTATGAGCTTACGAGCCAGCCTGAAAGCGGAGCGACGAAGAACTTCGCGAAAAAGAAAGGAAGGACAGAAAGAGAAATGTAGGTCCCCTCTTTTCCCTTCGGAGCGATCTCAGCCGTGAACTGCATAAGTCTCGGCGACCAGATCGATTCGCCGATCGTGAAAATGATGAAGAAGAAGATCAGCGACCAGTACTGCATCGAAAGCGGATTAGCAGCGAAGAAATCCTGAAGCGCGTTCATGTCAGGAGCGATTCCGAGCCATTTGATGAAGATGATCTCACTCAGAACAGAGTCGTTGAGGAAAGAGAACATCGTTCCCGGAAGGACTGCAATGAAGCAGCTTGCCGCCGAAACGAGCGAACCGATGACGAGCATCTTGTAGGATTTCGTCTTTCTCGTGAAAGCCGCTACGAGCGGAGTGAGGTAAATAATGAGAACCGGGTTCAAAACGCCGTAGATAGATCCGATCTTTGCTCCTTCTCCGAGGACACGGATACCGTATTTCGGGAAAGTGTAGTGAAGATGGAAGAATACGAATCTGACGAAAAGGGTAATTGTCAAAATGCCGATGAAGATCCAGAAGTAGTTTTCCTTGACTGCTCCGCCTATCTTTTTGCCCATTGAAACCGCAGCGCCTTTGACAGCCTGAAGGCCGCTTCCGTGCTGTTCGACAGGTTTTTTGACGATCTTGGAAGTGGTTTTGCCCGATTCGTCTGTCTCTTCGACGACTTCGATACCGTCACGGATGAACATAATAACGAGAGCACCGAGGATCGTAAGCCCTACAGCGATGAGGAAAAGCATCTGATAACTCGAAAGGTGGATCCCTGCGAGGTCGATGCCGGCGTTTTCGTTGACGATCTTTCCTGCAGCGTCTCTCTCGGCGAAAGTGTCTCTCACAAAGTCGATGAGCCAGCCGCCGACAGCGTAAGCCGCGTTCATGATGACATAGAAGAGACCGAAGCCCAGAGCCGCGCCTTCTTTAGTCGTGTATCTTTTGATAGAGACCGAGATAACAGGCGAAACAAGGGCGAAACCGAGCGCGAACGGGATGAAACCGACGATAAAAACGATCACAGGATTTGTGATGAAAGTCATCGCCGAACGCGAAATGAAAAGGAAGACGACACTCAGGAACATAACTTTTCTTACGCCGATAGTATCGACCAGAGCACCTGCGACCATGCCGATGCACGAAAGCAGGATCGACCAGATCATGATGACGTTTCCGGCCATCTGGTCGCTGAGTCCGCAGTCAGCCGAAAGCCACAGCGTAAGCACTGGGTTCATTGCGGCATAAGCGATATACTGAATGACCATGTATCCGAAAAGGATCCACATATCGCGAGGCGACTCATGCAGATCTTTTACATATTTCCAAACAATTATTCCGGCAATAACGACACCGGCGACCAGAAGCGCATAAGCTAAAATAGAAGCCATAAAAAACCTCCTGCAATCAAGTATTTAAGTTAATGATGGTGTCCGCAGCCGCAGTCGCAACCGTGATCATCGCACCCATGATCGTCACAGTCGCAGTCGTCTCCGCACTCTTCACAGCCGCAGCCGCAGTGGTGATGCGGTATCTCTACGCCGGTTGCAACGAGTTCCATTTCAAAAGTAAGTTCTTTTCCTGCAAGCGGATGGTTCGCGTCAAGATAGACCGTGTCGCCTTCAACTTTCGAAACTACCACCGGGATCACTTCGCCTTGTTCACTCTGCATCTGGAAGATAGCGCCGACATGAACGTCTGCGTCTTTCGGGAATTCCGATTTCTGGACATCAAAGATATAACGTTCGTCCCTTTCTCCGTAAGCCTGCTCCGGCGGGATGACTATCGTCTTCTTGTCGCCGATCTCCATGCCGATAACACCTTCGTCAAAGCCGGGGATGACCATTCCGCCGCCGACTTCGAACTTTATCGGTTCGCCGTTCTCGTAGGAATTGTCGAACTCACTTCCGTCTTTCAAGCGTCCGATGTAGTGGATCGCAATCTTGTCACCTTTTTTTACTGTCATTTTTTCTCTCCTTTGATTATTGATTCGATCATTGATTCAAAAACTTCCGCAGGCTTTGCACCGCTTACCTTTTTGCCGTTCACGAAAAATGCCGGAACAGAACGAAGGTTGTGTCTGCCGGCTTCATTGATATCTTCCGTGACCGCTTTTTCAGTTTCGGGTCTTGCCATCTCAGCTTTGACTTTTGTCCAGTCAGCACCGATCTCTTTTGCGTAACCTGCAAATTTTTCTTCGGTGTCCGTTTTCCATTCGCCTTGCTTTGCATAAAGGACCGAAGCAAGCGCAAAAAACTTTTCGTCGCCGTAAAGCCTTTTCACGGCGTGGGCAAAAAGAGCAGCGGGTTTAGCCTCTTTGTGGAAACCGAGCGGCATATTCTTATAGACCACCCTGACTTCGTTTTTGTATTTCCCTGCGACACTTTCAAGCGTTGCGAACGCCTTGCTGCAGAAAGGACACTGGAAATCGGAGAACTCGATTATCGTGACTTTCGGATCTTTGGCGCCTTTGACAGCCTCGTTCCCGCTGAGTTTCACAGAATAGATCTTGTCGGGATCTTCCTTTTCTCCCCTGTTGCCGTTGGCTTTGGCAACTGCAGGCTTTCCGTCCTTGATGATCTCGCGGTAGAGCGCATCGCCTTTAAGCCCTTTGCCCTCAGCTTTCTTCAGCTCTTCGTCGATAACTTTTTTGAAAGAATCGACCGGAAGAGCGCCGCTTATGAACCTGCCGTTCACAAACGATGCCGGTGTGCCGCGGACCCCGAGAGAACCGGCCGCTTTAATGTCTTCAGCAACGATATTCTCAACAGCTTTGCTCTCCATGTCTTTCTGGAACTGCTCCCATTCGACCGGAAGCTCTTCCTTCTTCGATTCGAGCCATTCTTTGAAATCGGCGACACGGTTCCACTCTTTCTGTCTCGTGAAAAGGAAGGAGTAGACTTCCCAGAATTTCCCCTGTTTATGTGCCGCTGCCGCTGCGTATGCCGCATCTTTCGCCTTTTTGTGAAAACCGAGCGGAAGGTTTACAAAAGCGATCCTGATCCTGCCTTCGTAATCTTTTTTGAGCTGCTCGTAAGTGCCGTAAAGCCGTGCGCAGAAAGGACATTCAAAGTCATCGAAAAGGACAAGCGTGACGAGCGCATCTTCCGCACCCCAGACCGGAGCGTGGGACGGGACCTCGACTTTGTAGACATCCTGGGAAACTGCCGGAGCCTCTCTTTTGGGCGGAATGAACTTCGTTTTTCCGTTCTTGACGATCTCTGTGTAGGGATCTTTCACACCTTTAGCTTTGAGCTGCTCTCCGGCAGCGATCTGTTTGACGATCGTCTCTTCTATCTTCGCGCTGTTCGCGCCGACTATCCTGACACCGTTGATGAAAAGCGTCGGGGTTCCGCGGACTCCGAAAAGAGAGCCCTGCGTGATGTCGTCCTGAACTTTTTTTGCAGTTTCCGGCGAGATCCTGTCTTCGTTGAACTTGTCCATATCAAGTTTGAGCTCTTTAGCATAGTTGACTATCGTCTCTTCGCTGATGGTCTTCACATCGGTATAGAGTTTTGCGTAATATTCCCAGAATTTACCCTGGTTCTGCGCCGCGATAGCCGCGTAGGAGGCAGGTTTTCCCCATTTGTGGAAGCTGAGCGGGAAATGTTTGAAAACATATCTGACCTTGCCGTTGTATTTTTTGAGCAGCCCTTCCATCAGATCGACGCTGCGTTTCGAGAACGGACACTGGAAATCGGAGAAGTTGATGACAGTGACAGGCGCATCCTGCGGGCCGCGGAAAACCGCCGTCCCAAGATCGACATTGTAGATCTCCTCTTTTTTAGGATCCTGTTCTTCCTGAGCTTTTACATCCCGATTGACTGATTCCTCTTTTTTATTGCAGGCGGCAAAAACCACGGCAAGAATCAAAGAAAGGACAAGAAGTGATTTTTTCATAAGATCCTCCAATTATTTGAGAGTTTTTTCAAAACTGTCTTTCAGCGTGACGATCCTGTTGACGACGATCTTTTCAGGTGTCGAATCCTTGTCGATGCAGAAGTAACCGACCCTCTCGAACTGGAACTGCTTGCCGGTCTCAAGATCCTTAAGGTTGGTCTCGGCAAAAGCATCAACGATCTGGAGCGAGTTTTTGTTCATGTTCTCGATGAAATCGTGCCCTTCCTCGACTTCAAAAGGATCTTCCATCTCGAAAAGGTTTTCATATATCCTCGCTTCGATCTTAAGGCAGTTGTTCGCATCGACCCAGTGGATCGTCCCTTTGACTTTCCTGCCGTCGCTTGACCAGCCGCCTTTAGTTGCAGGATCGTAGGTGCAGTGAAGTTCCTTTATCGAACCGTCTTCGTTTTTGATGACTTCCGTGCAGGTGATGTAGTAAGCAGATCTGAGTCTGACCTCCTTTCCGGGAGCGAGCCTGTGGAATTTCGCAGGAGGCTCTTCCATGAAGTCCTTGCGCTCGATGTAAAGCTCTCTCGAGAAGGAAACGAGCCTTTTCGCCGAATTTTCGTCTTCGGGATTGTTGACCGCTTCGAACTGCTCTGTCTGCCCTTCGGGATAGTTCGTGATGACGACCTTCAGCGGATCGAGAACGCCCATGAACCTTTCCGCCTTTTTGTTGAGGTCTTCCCTGACGCAGTGTTCGAGAAGCGCAAGCGAAACGGTGCTGTTCCTTTTTGCGACACCGACTCTCTCGGCAAAATCGCGGACTGCTTCCGGCGTATATCCGCGGCGTCTGATACCGGCGATAGTCGGCATTCTCGGATCGTCCCAGCCCGAAACATATTTTTCATCGACAAGTTTTTTGAGGAATCTCTTGCTCATGACGGTGTTCGTGAGGTTGAGACGGGCAAATTCGATCTGCTGAGGCTTCTTTTCGATGCCGATAGCCTCAAGGAACCACTCGTAAAGCGGCCTGTGAGCCTCAAATTCAAGCGTGCATATCGAGTGGGTGATCCCTTCGATCGCGTCGCTCTGACCGTGCGTGAAGTCGTAAGTCGGATAGATGCACCACTTGTTGCCAGTTCTGTGGTGGTTGACCTTTCTGATCCTGTACATTACCGGGTCGCGCAGCAGAACGTTCGGATGAGCCATGTCGATCTTAGCGCGGAGCATATATTCGCCCTCATTGAACTCTCCGTTTTTCATCCTTTCGAAAAGTTCAAGGTTCTCTTCGACTGAACGGTTCCT
This sequence comes from bacterium, assembly GCA_016290135.1. Lineage (GTDB taxonomy): Bacteria > UBP6 > UBA1177 > UBA1177 > UBA1177 > UBA1177. The sequence continues at coordinate 138,388 of JAEESW010000001.1, read as the reverse complement.
CCACGGGCTCTCCTTCCCTGCTCCCGTCGCCGTTCCGCGGTCGCGGCGCATCTCTTCAAGAGTCTGCTGGCATACGAAAGCCTTCCCTTTTTTTATAAGTTCGACCGCCCACTCGTAGAGCTGATCGAAATAACTTGAAGCGTAAAGCACTTTGTCGGGTTTGAAACCTAGCCATCTGATGTCGTCCTGGATCGAATCGACATATTCGACATCCTCTTTTTCAGGGTTCGTGTCGTCAAAACGGAGATTGCACTTGCCGCCGTAGATCTTCGCAAGACCGAAGTTGAGGCAGATCGACTTTGCGTGCCCGATGTGCAGATATCCGTTCGGCTCCGGCGGGAAACGGGTCTGTATCTCCTTGTGTTTGCCGCTCGCCAGATCGGCATCGATGACGGCGCGGATGAAGTTCACCGGACTTTTTTCTTCCTGATTTTGGATTTCATTGATTTTTTCGTTCATTTTTTACCTCAAAAAAAGAATCTGCCGCAAGCGGCAAAAAAATTTCAGGGGCAAATTATATCCGCTCAGTTTTCGCGGTCAATTTTAAATTGTAGAATAAAAAATACAGGGTAGTGAGGAATAAAACTTGAAAAAAAAACAAAAGTCGGTTAAATACCCGCAGTTTTTTTTCAGAGTGATTGTTGGAGGAAAGATTGAAAAAGAGACTTTTTATTCTTGCTTTAATGATTTCTTTCATACTTCCGGCCTATGCCGACACAGTTTTTTTCATGAAGCCTGTAACGAAAGAAATCGAAAAATCAGACGCTAACAAGATCATAAAAAATCTTGAGGCGAATGTTAAATCGAAACTCAATTCGGTCAGCTACAATGATGTTTCCAAGTCCAAGCTCAAAAAATTCGGAAAATGCGGAATGAAACCCGAATGCTGGTCGGAAAACGCAGGCGATGAAGATTTCCAGTATGTTCTTCTTTCACTCATCAGCATGAACGAGGATGAAGAAGTCACTGTCAGACTCGTTCTCATCAACATCGAGGAAGAGGAAGTCGTCGACGATGAGTCAAAAACTTATGACTACGCCGACGATGCGACCGAAAAAGCGATTTTCGCACAGATAAGAAAAATGTCCGCTTTCGGCGATATAAAAGGCGGTTCCAAAAGCAAATCTTCCGATAAAGAAAGAAAGAAAAGAGAGCGCGAGCTTGAAGAAAAAAGAAAAGAAGAAGAACGTCTCGCAAAAGAGCGTGAGAAAAAGCAGCGCCTTGAAGAAGAGAGAAGAAGAAGAGAGGAAGAAGAGGAAATAGCGCGTCTTGAAAGAGAGAGGGCAAGAAGAGAATCCGAGAAGAAAAAAGAACAGGCAAGCAAAAGACAGTCTCTCAAAGACAATGCGAAGAAACTCGAAAAGGCAAGAGAGCTCGTTCTTGAAATGTGCTCGGAAGGAAAATACAACGCAGCTATCAAAGCGATAGTCAAAGTCAGCGAGATCAAGTGCGAATGCGAAGAAGACGCGAAAGTCCTCGCTCTCAAGACACAGCTCCTCAACTTCAACAAAGTCCGTGAGCAGATCCTCAAAGGCGTTGAAGTAAAGAATTCCTCGCTTATTCTTGACAACATCGAAGCTGCGAAAGCTCTCGACGAATCAATCGTTGACGGCGGAACGGAATTCTCGCAGAAAGTCGACAAATATGCGGCTACAGGCTGGCTCGCCCGCGGAAAAGAGATGGAAAAGGCAAACAAGTATGTCGAAGCGAACGAAGCTTACGAAAAATGCGCCGAGATCGATCCTGACAAGACCGAATGCAGCGACTGGCTCAATTCAAAGGACAAGATCGTCAAGGCGATCTACGACAAGGCAAACGTAATGAAGAACTTCAACCCGACAAAGGCTAAAGAACTTCTCCGTTCCATCCTCAAGATAGTCACCGCCGAAAACGAACATTACAAAAAGGCTGAACAAGATCTCCAGCAGCTTGAATACTAAGCATTTCACCACTTCAATCCTTATCGTCTTTTTACTTTCATCATTTGTTTCCTGCACTTCCGAAGACCCTTTCGTCGTGTGCAAGATCTCCGAATACGACTGCGACTACCAGCATCAGATCCCTGGCATACTCACTGTCACGAAAGGAAGCAGCAGAAAGCACTACATCCTGACTGAAAAAGGGATGAAAAAGGCAGAGATAAAAGAGGGAGAGCCTCTCTCCTACTCCCCGAAAACAGGAGTCTCGCTCATAAAGGAGATCACCGACTCCTCGATAGATGTTTTTGCCGTAGACACAAAAAGCGGAAAAACTGTCTCTTCCGAGATCGTATTGAAGCCGGAGCGGACCGAAAAGGACGGGAAGCCTTTTTTTGCGTTCCCGAAACTGTTGAGCGGCTGCATTCAGGATGACGGCACGATAAACCTTCTTGTCAACTATGAGAATCTGCTTCTCACCAAAGATCCGAAGATGCCTTACTCCGAAGAGGATGCCGAAATCATCGATTTTTTGTATGTTTACGAAAAGGGTAAAGCCAAAAATCTGAAGAGATACGCTTTTCCGCAAAACGAGCCTTCAGAAGGAGATTTCGGCGATTATTTCTGGGAAGAACCGAAATTTCTCCAGTGCGCAGGGGAAGCACTCTACATTTTCTCTGAAAAGCAGCACGCAAACGAGATCTCTCTGTTCTACACTCCGCAGCCGAACTGGATCCTGAGCAGGGCCGGCACTCAAAAAGAGGAAGGAAAGATCACCGATATGGCTCTAATAGCCTACGACGACATAACTTTCAACTACTACTCTAAAAAAGAGAACGCCCTCTACACCATTGCACGTTCTTCCGAAAAGGATAAGGCTGTACTGCGCATCACAGGGCTGAGCGAAGGTTACGAGCTCCCTGAAAGCCCTGTTGAACGGAAAAGCGGGGAATTTCTGTTTTCGGAAACGACCGACGGAAAACCGCTCATATTTTTCATAAAAGCAAGAGGCAGTATCGAAGAAGAGCAGAGGATAGAGCTGCTTCCGCTCTAATTTTCAGAAAAAAGCAGTTTGTCCGCACCTTTCTTAAAATGAGACCAATCGAAAAGTTGAGCCCTTCCGGAAATTTCATCGCGCAGCGAAAGATCGGGATCTTTAAGGAAGCAGACAGCTGAATCAAAAAGTCCGCCTTCTTCATAAAAGAGTTTTCCGAACTTTTCAGGCGGAAAGATCTCGGGATAGCTCAGCCTTTTCGGGAGCATCGGAATAACTCCCGCCGAAGCTGCTTCGAGAACGCTTATTCCGAAAAATTCATGCTTTGAAGTTACCGGCAGGATGTCGCATGAGGCGACAAGTTTTTTGTATTCTTCGTAATCTTCGGCATAGCCGAATGAAATTATCTCATCTTTCAGTTTTTCTTTAGCGATCTTGAAAATTTCGGGTGATGTCGATTTTTCTTCACCTAAAACGACAAGCTGAAAAGGGATCCCCGCTTCTTTCAAACGGAACATAGTCTCAAAAAAAGTTTGGGGGTCCTTATCATACTCCCAGCGGTGATTCCATAATATTTTCAGAGGTTTATTCTTTTTATCCGCAAGCATCGGGATCGTGTTCACTCCAGGATAGAGCACTTTCGATCTTTTGTAGACAGCGTCGATCCTGCCGACAAGCCTGTTGTCGGGGAACGAGCGGAGAAAACCTTCCAATGCAGAAAAGAAACTCTCTTTGTTGAATCCCGAATTGAAAAGCGCAAGATCGGAAACAAGAGCCGAAGTAAAGTTGATAAATGCATAGTGCATATCGGTCTTTTCAGGCTCTTTATCGTTTTCCGACCACGGATATGCAAGCTGGTTTTCGTGAAAGTATGTCACGAAGCGGCACCCGGGCATTTTCGGGAGAATAAGCGACTTCAGAAGCGCGGTGTCTGTGAGCGAAGACGCGATCACGGTGTCAAATTTTCCGCCGCTTTTTTCGAGCATTTCCGCAAAAGTTACGGCGGAACCGTGCATACGCCATTTCCAGTGTCTGCCTTGGAGCGTAAAGATCTGAATTCGTTCAGGAAACACCTTGGCGAAACCGTCGGCGAAATATTTGTGGCTGCCGGCGTAATAAGGTTCAAGAAAGGCGAGCATCACTCCTCTTTTGACGCGCCTGAAGACTCTTTGACCGTCACGCTGAGAGTTCTGTCGTTGTAGAAATCGGAAGTTTTATATCTTTTGATGACTTCATCGATTATGACTTTGAGCATCGCAAAAAGAGGAACTGCGGTGAGGACACCAAGAAAGCCGCCTATCTCGGCCCCTGCGAAAAGGGCTATGATGACAAAAACGGGGCTTACGTTCACCTTTTTTCCGACGATGTTCGGGGTTATGAACACTGTATCGCAGACTTGTATTATCACAAAAATCATGAGAACTTTGAAAAGCCCCCAGAATCCGCCGCTGATGAGCGCGAGTATCAGCGAAATCGAAATTCCCGTGAAAAGACCGACATAGGGAACGAAGCAGAGAGCTCCGATCATTATCCCGAGATTACCTCCTCCCTGAATGCCGGCAATCGTGAAAAGAACTGCGTAAAGCGATCCGAGAACGATGCAGACTGTAAGCTGGCCGCGGATGAAACCCGAGAAAATTTTGTCGAATTTAATGAGCCATTCTTTGGCGGAAGGCTGCATGTGGGGCGGAATAAGCACGAAGATCGACTCTTTTATCATCTTGAAGCGGGAACTCGCAAAAAATGTGATAACAACGAAGATCAGCATGTCAAGAAGGAGCGAAACAACTGAAAATGTCTGTTTCAAAAGGGTCCCTGTCGTACCGGAAATTATTTTGGAAAGCGATTCGGCATGGCTTCCGAGACCTGAAACGAAGTCGTCGCGGCTGACAAGTTCGCGGAGGTTTATGTTCATCTTTCCGGCATGCGTGTTGGCGTATTCCCAAAGCGATACCATGGCAGGTTTAATCTTGTCAGCTGCGCTTCCAAGCTGGACGATGATCTCAGGGATTATCGCGAGGAGCAGGATCCCTATAACGAGAACGATCAGGATTATCGCCAATATCGTGGTGAAGGTGCGCGGGATCTTCAGCTTTCTCGAAAAGAAATCGACTATCGGTTCGATCGCATCGGCCGCAACGAACGCTGCGATCAGGATGGCCGATATAGTCGGCGCGAAAACAAAAGCGAGAATGACAAGAGTGATGAAAAGAACCGGAATCCACCCTTTTTTGTCAAAGAAGAATCTGTTTAATTTTTCTTTTGTGATCATCGGTTTCTCCCAAAAAAACTGAAAAATCAGGCAATTTTAGGCATAAAAAAATAAAAATCCACTTTGTATGAGCACGATAGATCAACTGCATAAATTCTATTTAATTCCCCCTCTAGCTTAGATGGAGATTTTGAGAGATCATGCCTTGTGATCTGTGACTCAACCGAAACAACACCAAAAATTTTCCCGTAAAAGAGGAATTTTTTAAAAAAGCGGCTATAATCGTCCGTTTTTTGATGTTTTACAATTCATTTCGGAGGGAAAAATGAACAACAAAATCCAGGCAGTTCTTGATTTGTTTGAAGAGCTCAACAAAGTTCCGCGTCAGAGCAAACACGAAGAAAAGATCAGCAAATGGCTCGTAGAATGGGCTGAAAAGCACGGTCTTAAAGGCGAAAGAGACGAGTCGATGAACGTTCTCATCCATGTTCCGGCAACTCCGGGCTGTGAAGACAAACCGACAGTCGTCATTCAGGGTCACATGGACATGGTCTGCGAAAAAGTCGCAGGCAGCAGCCACGATTTCAGCAAAGATCCGATCAAATGCATCGTCGACGGCGAATGGCTGAAGGCTGACGGCACGACGCTCGGAGCTGACGACGGCATCGCACTTGCCATGGGAATGCTTCTTGCAACGGACAAGGATGTCGTTCATCCGCCGCTTGAACTCCTCTTCACGATCGACGAAGAGACAGGGCTCACCGGCGCGAACACGCTTAAACCGGGCTGGCTCACAGGCAAGATCCTTCTCAACATCGACACCGAGGACGAAGGCGTTTTCACGATCGGCTGCGCAGGCGGAAGAGACACGAAGATCGAAGTTGAATGCTCTACGATTGCTGTTCCGGCAGACGACAAAGTTTACGAGATCAAGGTCTGGGGACTTTCGGGCGGCCACAGCGGCGTTGACATCAACCTTCCGAGAGGGAACTCCAACATCATAGTCGCAAGACTTCTTGACGAAGCAGCAAGAAACGCAACGACGAAACTTATCCATATCGAAGGCGGCAGCGCACACAACGCGATCCCGCGTGAAACAAAGGCTATCATCTCGACAGACAAGGATGTTTCGGCTGTTCTCGGAGTTCTCCGCGAAAAAATAGTCGGCGAGATCGGCTATGCAGAACCCGGAATGAAGATCGACATCACACCGGCTGCAAACATTTACCGCAACGAGATCAATCCTGAAGATACGAAAAAGCTCATCGGCATAATGATGGCTATGCCTCACGGTGTCGCAGCTATGAGCAAGGATATCGAAGGCCTTCCGGAAACTTCGAACAATTTCGCCACGATCAAGATGAGCGAAGCAAGAGGACTGATCTCGGATAAAAAATGCGTTTCGATACTTTCAAGCCAGAGAAGCTCGGTCGAGAGCAGACTTGACTGGCTTTCAAGAAAGATCGAAGGGATCGCGATAGCAGCAGGCGCAAAGACCGCGACAAGCGACGGCTATCCGAGCTGGGAACCGAACATGGAGAGCGCACTCAACAAAAAATGCGTCGAGATCTACACAAAACTTTTCGGCAAAGAACCGAGAGTAGAGATCATCCACGCCGGCCTTGAATGCGGGATCATCGGCTCGAAGAACGAGGGAATGGACATGGTATCATTCGGCCCGACAATCAAGAACCCGCACACTCCGGACGAAAGACTTGAGATCGCAACTGTCGGAAAAGTCTGGGACTTCACGGTCGAACTCCTTAAAGAGCTCTGCAAATAATCTGGTCCTCGGCACAACTTCGCCCCCTTTCAAAAATCAAAACTTTTGCTAAAAAAATCATTTCCGCTATAATATTTGGATTTTGTTTTTTCGGAGGAAACTATGAAAAATATTTTTTTGGTTTTTTCGGCTTTGATCTTCAGTCTTTTTTTTACTGCATGCATCCAGAACAGCGATGAGCAGTATGATGTCGACGACTTTCAGAACGACAATGAATCTTACTACAAAGAGTATGAGGACGAAGATGAAATCTCCGACGACGAAGCTGCCGGAGAAGTGTGGGATGTCAACTTTTCATTTCTCGGCAACATAAACGACGGAAACGCGGAGACGATAAACTACGGTTCCGGACTTCTGACATATCTCAACCTTCTTGGAGAGACGATAACCATCAATTCCGCTTCGTGGGCTCTCAAAAAGTCGATAACTTTAAGTTCCGGCCATCAGGTCCCGATCATTCAGATCTTTTTCGCCGACAACTCCTCGAACACGGACGAAGACGGCAGAGTGATCTATTTCGTCCTTCAGCTTGAAGGCTCGTCCGTCTCATCAAAGAGCGAGACCTACTATCTGAACAACGACAAACTCTACAAAGCCAAGGTGAAACTCAATGAAGAGACAGGCGACATCGACGAGATCTGCTACATTCAGGAACCCGATCCGACAAAAGGCAAGATCAACATATACACCAGCAACATCCGCATCGGTGAGGAACTCAAGGTCGACGGTTACGCAAACATGCTCGACATGGAGGTCAAAGAGTGCAAAGCAATGAACTGAAAAAGGCTAAAAACGCCGATCCCGGCGATCCATGCCTTCTGACGCGCGATTTTTTCAAAAAACTGCCGAAGACCGATCTTCATGTCCATCTCGACGGGTCGCTCAGGCTCGAAACGATCTTGGATCTTGCAAAAAAGGACCGCATCGATCTCGGCGTATCATCGGTCGAAGAACTCCGCCGGCTCATCGCTCCGGGCAAGACCCATGCATCGCTCAACGATTACCTCAAAGGTTTTGAGATAACGCTCAAGGTCCTCCAGACCAAGGAGAACCTCTACCGCGCGGCATATGAACTTGCCGAAGACTGCGCAAAAGAGAATGTCGAATACTTTGAAGTCCGCTATTCACCGATACTTCACACTCAGAAAGGGCTTTCGCTGCCGGTCATTCTGGAAGCTGTGATCGACGGTCTCAAGGCAGGACAACGCGATTTCGGCGTAAACAGCGGGGTCATCGTCTGCGGGATGCGCAACATTTCGCCGGAAGTCAGTCTTAGAATGGCTGAACTCGCAGTCGCGTTCAAGCACCGCGGCGTCGTAGGTTTCGACCTTGCCGGGGCTGAATACAACTACCCGGCGCGGGATCACCTCGAAGCGTTTTCACTCATTCTCTCGAACAATGTCAACGTAACTATCCACGCGGGAGAGGCATACGGTCCCGACAGCATCCACCAGGCGCTCCACTACTGCGGCGCCCACAGGATAGGACACGGAGTCAGACTCCGCGAAGACGGCGACCTGCTCAACTATGTCAACGATCACAGGATCCCGCTTGAGCTCTGTCCTTCGAGCAATGTCCAGACGGGTGCAGTCAAAAACATGAGTGAACATCCGCTCAAATTCTACCTCGATCTCAGCCTCAGAGTCACGCTGAACACCGACAACAGGCTCATCACAGACACAACGATGACCGATGAATACTGGCTTGCATACAAAACTTTCGGCCTTTCGCCGCAGAATATTCTCGACCTCATCATAAACGGGGTCAAAAGTTCGTTCATGCCTTACGAGATCAAAAAGGCTTATCTTCGCGAAACAAAGCGGAAAGCGATCAAGCTCTTCCTGCGTGAGGCCAACATCAATCTCAACATCAAACCCGTCACAGGGAAATGAATCCGCTTGATGAAAAAAAGCTCGCCGAACGGGCGGCCGCAGGTGATGTAAAAGCTTTCGGCGACCTCGTCAAAGCTACGGAAAAGAAACTTTTTTCGTTCGCTGTATCGATCTGCGGAGGCAACCGCGACACAGCCGAGGAGATCTATCAGGAAGCACTTACGAAAGCTTTCGTAAACATCGGCGGATTTGAAGGAAAATCTTCTTTTTCGACATGGATCTGGACGATAATCAAAAACAGCTACATCGACTTCATATCAGAAAATAAAAAACTCATAAGCATCGAAGATCTCGAAGGTTTCGAACCGTCATCAGATATTCCTGCCGAACTTGAGCTCATCCGCGGGGACCGTGCGAAAATGCTGAGAAAACTGATCTCGGAGCTCCCTCTTCCCTACTGCGAAGTCATTACTCTTATCGATCTGCAGGAAATGGAGCATTCCGAAGCTGCAGAACTGCTCGGCATCGACAAAAATCTTCTCAAAGTGCGTCTCCACAGGGCGCGGAACGCTCTCGAAAAGATGATCATGGCGAACATCGGATATTTCAAATAAGTTCGTGACACTTTTTTATTGACATACATCTTATTTTGACTACTATACTGCGCGGCAATGAGGTTGCGGGGTAGAGCAGCTGGTAGCTCGTCGGGCTCATAACCCGAAGGTCATTGGTTCAAATCCAATCCCCGCGACCATTTTTTTTGCCTTCTTTTGACGATTTTCACCGATGTTTCTTGATTTTTGAACGGAGATACAATGAACAGAGAAGAAGTTTTAAGCTATCACAAGGAGCCGAGACCAGGGAAACTCGAAGTCGTTCCATCCAAAGTATGCGCAACCCAGACTGATCTTGCAAAGGCTTATACGCCGGGAGTCGCCCTGCCCTGCCTTGAGATCAAAGCAGACCCCGAAACGGTCTACGACTACACTGGAAAAGGGAATCTCGTCGGCGTCATCAGCGACGGAAGTGCAGTGCTCGGGCTCGGAAACATCGGCGCGCTTGCGGGAAAGCCCGTCATGGAGGGAAAGGCACTTCTTTTCAAGCGTTTCGCAGGGATCGACGCTTTCGATATCGAAATAGACGAGCACGATCCGGACAAATTCGTTGAAATCGTGAAGTCGCTCGAACCCACTTTCGGCGGAATAAACCTTGAAGACATCTCTTCTCCGAGATGCTTCGAGATCGAAGAAAAACTCAAAAAATCGATGAATATTCCTGTTTTCCACGACGATCAGCACGGAACTGCCGTCATCTGCGCGGCAGGAGTCCTCAACGGGCTCGAGATAGCGGGCAAAAAACCGGAAGACTGCAAAGTCGTCATCACCGGAGCGGGCGCAGCCGGTGTCGCAATCGCAAAACACCTCATCAACTGCGGCGTAAAACAGGAGAACCTTTTCGCCTACGACAAAGACGGAGTCCTCTTCGAAGGGAGAAAGGACGGACTTTCGGAATATCACAAATTTTTGTACAGAAACACTGCGGCGAGATCGCTTCCGGAGCTTTTTGAAAACGCGGATGTCTATATCGGAGTCAGCATAAAAGGGCTTGTAAAAGCTGAAATGCTCAAAAAAATGGCACCCGATCCTGTGATTTTCCCGATGGCGAACCCCGATCCGGAAATAACCTACGAAGAAGTGCGTACGGCCCGTCCTGACGCGATAGTCGGCACAGGGCGCACCGATTTTCCGAACCAGGTGAACAACCTTCTGGGATTTCCCGCAATATTCAGAGGAGCACTTGACGTCAGAGCGCGTCAGATAACCGAAAAAATGAAAATGGCGGCGACAAAAGCACTCATAAAAGTGACAAAGATGCCTGTTCTGCCCGAAGTCCTCAAAGTTTACGGGCTCGATTCGCTCGAATACGGCAGGAACTACATCATCCCGAAACCTTTCGATCCGAGAGTTCTGGTCGAAGTCGCGTTCGCGGTCGCGCAAGCCGCTGTGGAAGAAGGCGTAAACCGCATTGAACTCGATCTTGGAAAGTATCGGAAGGATCTTGAAAAAAGGTTTTTGAAATAATCTTCGCGCCGCAAATCTTGCCGTAATATCCCGTAATTCCGTTATGCCGACGGCGCAACCTTTTAAGATTTGCGCGGCACAAAAAAGAATCTTGTTTTTCTGCTTTTTTTCCTTAAAATCCATCGTTTTTAGTTGATTTGGAGGCGGTTATGGCAGAAGAAAAGCACTCTTCTTGTGAAAGTTGCACAAGCACGACCTGCAGTGCGAAGAAACAGATGCAGGATGAATCAGCCGAGCAGTTTGCTGTGAGACAGGAGATAAAGAAAAATCTCTGCAGAATCAAAAACAAGATCCTTGTCATGTCGGGCAAAGGCGGTGTCGGCAAAAGCTCTGTCGCGGTAAACCTGGCGATGAAGCTCGCGCTTGAAGGCAAAACGACAGGTCTTCTCGATATCGACCTGCACGGACCGAGCATTCCCACGATGTTCGGTATGAAGGACGGCAAGATCACTGTCAATGAAAACAACAAGCTGGTTCCGGTCACTTTCGGCGCACTCAAAATAATGTCTGTCGGCTTTTTCCTTCAGGATTCCGACGACGCGATAATCTGGAGAGGCCCGATAAAACACGGAATGATCCAGCAGTTTTTCAAGGATGTCGAATGGGGAACGCTTGATTATCTCGTAATCGATTCGCCTCCCGGAACGGGCGACGAGCTTCTTTCGCTCATCAACACGGTTGACGATCTCACCGGCGCGGTTTTAGTCACGACTCCTCAGGAAGTCGCCGCTGCCGATGTCAGAAAGTCGGTCAACTTCTGCGAAAAAGCGCATATAAAAATTCTCGGAATAGTTGAGAACATGAGCGGTTATATCTGTCCGCACTGCGGCAAAGTCACGCAGATTTTCAAAACCGGTGCCGGAACACAGATCGCGGAAAAATACAACATCAAGCTGCTCGGAAAGATCCCGTTCGATCCGGCCATCGGAGAATCGGGCGACTGCGGACTTCCTTTTGTCTACGCAGCCGACAGCAATCCGGCAGCAAAAGAGTTTGAATCTGTCACAAGGCAGATCATGGATATTTGCGAGGTTTAATTTTTTAAGGGAGAATGTCTCATGAAAAAAATCATGAAAATTTTTGTTCTGTTTCTGGCTCTTTTTGTGCTGGTTTCCTGCGGTGAAAAGACCGCTTCCAAGGACAGCGCAGCCAGTAGCGAGGCCAGTACCGCGGCAAAAAAACGGGACATTCTCAATGTAACAGTCAGCATTCCGCCCCAGGCTTTCATCGTCAAAACTGTCGGCAAAGACAAAGTCAGAGTCAACACGATGATGGAGCCTTCAAGCACGCCGGAAACTTATGAACCGGGTCCGAAAAAGATGGCTGACCTCAAAGATTCCGCACTTTACCTCAAAATCGGAGTCCCCTTCGAAGCAGCTTCTATCGAAAAACTTGCCGCTGACTACAAAAACATTCGTTTTGCCGATATGGCGAAAGGAATAAATTTCCGCAAAATGGAAGGACATTTTCATCCTCATCATCACTGCGACAAAGGCTGTGCCGAAGCATGTGCAGACTGCAAATGCGGATGCAAGGAAGGCAGGGAATGCGGATGCAAGCACGGTGAAAAGCTTGAAAAAGAGGAATGCGGCGCAGATGCGTGCGCTCTTCCGGGATTCGACGCTCCGAAAGAAGAAAAACTCGAGCACAAGGGAATGCACGAAGGCTGCCCTCATCACAAAGAACATCACGGTGACAAAGGCTGCGAAGGCTGTGAAAAGTGCGGATGCGGATGCAAAGACGGAAAAGGTTGCGACTGCAAAGAAGGTAAAGGCTGTGCTGACTGCAAGTGCGGATGCAAAGAAGGAAAAGAGTGCGGATGCCATCACGGCGACAAAGGCTGCTGCGGCGGAAAATGCGAAGGCTGTGAAAAGTGCGACTGCGGATGCAAAGACGGCAAGAGATGCGACTGCAAAGAAGGTAAAGGCTGTGCTGACTGCAAATGCGGATGCAAAGAGGGCAAAGAGTGCAGCTGCCACGAAGGAAAAGGCTGTCCTAAGTGCTGCGGCAAGGAATGTCCCTGCAAAGGCGACAAAGAGTGCTGCAAAAAACACGGCGGATGCGACTGTCTCAACGGAAAAGGCTGCTGCGGACATCACCACGGAATGCACGATCCGCACGTATGGCTCGATCCGATGAACCTTATCGTTATGACCGACAACACCGTTGCTGAACTTTCCGCAGTTGATCCTGAAAATGCAGCGTTCTACCGCGAAAACGGCGAAACTCTGAAAGCTGAGATCAAAAAAGTGAATGACGAAGTTGCCGCTCAGCTCAAAGAAGTTGAAGGAAAGAGTTTCGTAGTTCACCACCCAGCTTTCGGATATTTTGCCGACAGATTCGGGCTCAAACAGGTTACGCTTGAGATCGAAGGAAAGGAACCGGGTGCAGTCGATATGGCGAAAGTCGTAGATTTCATCAAGAAAAACAACGCGAAAGCCGTATTCATGCAGGCTCAGATCCCCGATTCTGTCATAAAATCGGTAGCCGAAGAGACAAAAGTCCGCGTTATCACTCTCGATCCTTTGAAGGAAAACGTTCTCGAAAACATTAAAGAGACAGCAAAAGAGATAAAAGGAGCTTTGATTGATGAAAAGTAGTAATTTTGCTAAAAAAATCCTGTTCGTTTTTCTGTTTTCCGCACTTGCTTTGCTTGTTGCATGCGGCAGTTCGGATGAAGAAGATACGACTGACAGCGGCGTAGTTTCGGATGAAGATCCGACCGATGATACCGTACCGGCCGCTGATACTGATCCGGAATCGACGGATGATACCGATACTGCACCGGATAATGCAGATCCGACCGATGATCCTGATGGACCGGCAGAAAATACCGATACAGATACGGACATAGAGCCGACAGAACCGACTGAACCGACAGAACCGACAACTCCTGTTGACGGGCCTGATCCTGAATTTGAAAAGGAAGCGGCCGGCTGTACGATGATCGAAGTGCCGAAAATAACGGTCGGAGGGCTTTATGCCGACGAAATCAACGGCTACTTCTCTCCGTCGATGGGAGAAAACGCGATCGACATTATCAGAATATTCCTGATGGGCAATATCACGACGGGAACTTACGAACTCGGAACAGGCCTGAACGACAATTACGCCCAGTGCCAGCAGTGCGTGATGGTCTGGGTCGATGCCGAACTCGGAGCGGCAAAAGAATACTATTTCCAGACCCGCGGGACCTTGACGATAACGAAAGTCACCCCTATGCTGAACGCGTCTGAGGAAGAAGTCGACAGAACGAGCGGCTCGATCAGGAACCTTATTATGAAGCAGGTCGAACCTCTCAACGACTATCTGGGCGATTTCGGATTCATCTCCGACGGCAAATGTGTCGCAGCCGAATTTGTCGAGTGGGACACGACCGGAGAATCGGGCAACTGATCACAACTATTCGGAATCATGGCTCTTTTCCTCGTATTTTTCTTTCTGTTCTCTTTGGAGACACTTGAAGAGAACGACAATTTTTATGTCGTTTTTGAAAGTGCCGAGGAGAATCCTACTTTTTCATCATACAGACTGAGCAATCCCGAAAGAATAGTTTTCGAAGCGAACGGTTCATTCGAAGATTCCGATTTTTCAAACTTGCCTCCGATGGTGAAATCGGTCGAAAAAAACTTTTCCGGAGGCATGACCAGATTCGTATTTTTTGTAGAATCCGGAGCTCAATACACCTTTTTCAACCGCAAAGGGACCATAATCATAGCCTTCAGCCGCTCTGTGTTCCTCGACGACGACAATTTTGACACGATAATCGCAAAATTCACGGCCCGCAGAGAGGCCGAGCGCATAGCGCAGAGCGAAAAGGCAAGGAAAATCGAAGAGGAGCGCCTGATCGAGGAAGAGCGTCGCAAGACGGAAGAAAAACTGATAGCAGAACTTCAGAAAGCTGAAGAAGAGAGGCGTATTGCCGAGGAAAAGCGCATTGCTGAGCTCAAAAAGGCTGAAGAAGAGAAACGCGCAGCCGAGGAAAAGCGCATAGCTGAACTCAAAAAAGCTGAAAACGACAAGCGTCTTGCATCCGAAAGAGAAGCCGAACTTGTCAACTCGCTCATGAACGAACTTATCGAAGAAGAAAGGAGCGCCGAGGAAAAGCGCATAGCTGAACTCAAAAAAGCTGAAGAAGAGAAGCGCGCGGCCGAAGAAAAACGGGCAGCGGAACTCAAAAAGGCTGAAGAAGAAAGGCGCATTGCCGAAGAAAAGCGTATCGCTGAACTCAAAAAGGCCGAAGAAGAAAGGCGCATTGCCGAGGAAAAGCGCATAGCGGAACTCAAAAAGGCTGAAGAAGAGAGGCGCATTGCCGAGGAAAAGCGTATTGCTGAACTCAAAAAGGCTGAAGAAGAGAGGCGCATTGCCGAAGAAAAGCGCATAGCCGAGCTCAAAAAGGCTGAAGAAGAGAAACGCACGGCTGAGCGCATGAAAGCTGTCAGATCAGAAGACGGCGAAATACGCCAGCTAAAAGTCACAAAAGCCGAAAAAGAACCGACTCTGTCGGAAAAACTACCGGAACTTCCTGTCACCAAACTTGAGAAAAAGGGAAAACTGAAAAATATTTTCTTCAGAAAATTCCCTGAATTCAGCCGCGTTACGATGGAACTTGACGGCGAAGTCGACTATCAGTTCAGGGAAATAAGCGGCGGATTCGTGATCGATGTCAACAATTTCGACAAGATCCCGCAGTATCTGCTCAACATCATCGACACAAGGGCTTTCAAGGCCGAAGTCGCATATATCTATCCTAAAAAAGCCGACAATGTCCTGAAGATCTACATCAAAACGGATCCGGGCATGGCAGTCCGCAAAAGCAAAGACGGAAAATATGTCAATTTTGACTTCTTCAAGCCGACTGTAGAATGATCCGATTAAGAAGACTTTCTTCTGAGCGGGATCTCAAGGACGAACGAAGCACCTCCGAGCACCGAATCTCCGACATAGAGTTTTCCTCCGGCCTCGGTCGCAAGTTTTCTCGAATGGCTGAGCCCTATTCCCGTGCCGCCGGGTTTGTTGGTATAGAAATTTTTAAAGACAGACTCTCTTTCGCTCTGCGGGACACCGCGTCCTGAATCTTCGACCGACACCACAGCGAAATTGCCTTTTCTGGCAATGTTCACAGCTATCTTTCCACCGTTTTCGAGCTCTTCCCACGCGTTTTTGAGGAGATTGAGCATGATCTCCTTGAATGACGACAGTGAGATCGAGACCGAAAGAGGATCGCTTTTGCCGACAGTCAGCTCGATGCTTCTCTTCTGGAGCTCAGGAAGATGAAATGAAAGGAATTCTATCAGATCTGAAGGAAGGGAAACGGCGCTTTCTGCCGCTCCGCTCTTGTTGTAGTTCACCATTCCCATGTATTTGTTCGTGATCTGCTCAAGGCGTTCGACTTCCTTAACGACAAGCGAAAGAAGCTGCTTTTTTTCCTCAGACCCGATCTTGCCGATGTTTTCAAGCAGGTAGTCGCTGTTCATTTTTATCGTGTTGAGCGGATTCCTTATCTCATGCGTGATCCGTGTCGCCATCTCGCCGACCGAAGCAAGCCGCTCCGAATTGAGCAGTTTGCTCGAAAGCTCCTCCGCGTTCGTGATGTCTCTGAAGATATAAAAGATCTCGTTCTGGCTTTTAGAGATCGAAAGTTGATATATCGCCTCGCCGCAGGAAAATTTACCTTCGGCGCCGTTAGTGCCTATCCTGTCAAAAACACTTTTCACATACTCGCCTATCGCGGATTCGTCCACGCCGAACCACTCTTTCATAGTTTTGTTGACAAATGTGACACGTTCCGATGAAACAGTCAGAAGCCCTTCCGGAATTGCGTTGAGAAGATCTTCCTTCCTCTTTCCTACGATCTGTTCGCGGGCATATTTTTTGCCGAGTTCGTCAAGTTCCGCGCTCTTCGCTTCCGTCAGCTTTCTGATCTCTTCCGCCGCAGCATCAGCCGGAGCGCCCTCTTCCAAACCTATCAAGGAAAGGAGTTTTACTGCACTTTTCTTCTTTTTAAAAAGGAAGATCGTCAGGATCACGTTTATCACCAGAAACAAGGCCGAGACCACTATAACGGTTTTGTTGATGAAGTCCTGCCAGACGAAGTAGCTGTACTGGACGATACCGAGTTTCTGCCTTGCAGCGAGATCCGCCATATCCTTCAAAGTCGAGATGTCCGCCCGAAGAGAAGCGATTATCCGGGGTCTTTCCTCGGCAGCCGCTTTTGAAAATTCCTCTCCGGCAGCCGCTATCTTTGCCGAAAAATCCTCGATCCTCACTGAAAGGCGGTCGCCGCTTTCACTCTTTATGAATGAAGAGTTCCTGCTTATTACGGACAGGATCATTGCCTGAAGCAGATCACCTGGAAGAGCATTTTCTTCCGATTTTTCATACATTGCGGAAATGGTGTCAAGAGAATCGAGATCTGCCTTGAAACCGCCGGCGGCAGCAAAAAAGGAGGTCTCGTTTTCTATTGCGCGGCCGAGAACATGCGGATCGGTAAAATTAAGACAAACAAAAACAAAGAGAAAAAATGAGAATAAAAGAGGTAAGAAGATTAAGAGCTTATTCTTCAATCTCGCCAGAGACCGCAATGTCGCCCGCTTCAAGAGCCGTAATGCTGTTTGTAATGATCGCTACAGATGTTTTTTCTGCGACCTGAACAATGACAAGCTCGCCTATCATTTCATACGGAAGACCTGCCGGAGACGCTTTGCCTTCGAATTCCTTGAGGCCGTCGCCTTTTCTGTAAACGGAGAGCATAACACCTTTTTCGACACCGTCGTCGCTTCCTTTGTCAAGGTAAACGACGAAATTCGGACCGTAGAAGAAAGTGGGGTCGTAACCGGTAAGGATCTTCGCCTTGATGTCGGATGCCGGTTCCGTTACTTTGACACTGTCTTCAGTCTCGACATACTCGCGGACATAGAAACCGCGCTCGATAGCATCATAAGCCTTTATGATCTTGACCGTCGCGATCTGCGTGTCCTTGTCGTCCTTGTCGTCGTCTTTCTTCTTTTTTCCGATATCAAGGACTTTGCCTCTGCCGACTATATCGACGATCGAGCCGATCTTGTCACCGGTATCAGGATGTTTGATCTTGTCTTTAACATTGATTATCTCGACATAGTCACCGATCTGGAAATGGGGCTTTTCCTTTTTCTTTTCGTCTTTGTCGTCTTCTTCCTCGTCGTCTCCGAGTTCAACATAGACGTTGTCACCCGTTGCCAAAAGCTCTTTCGGCTCGAACGAAGCAACGATCTTCGCCATTTTTTCCTCTTCGGTGTTGCCTACGAAACCTTTCTGGACGATATCAAAAACAGTGTCGTCGATTTGTTTGAACCTGTCGATCCTGTATTTGCCGCCGAGTTTTACGAAATCCTTGTAGTTTTCCGGCGTTGCGTCAAGCGTCTTGCCTGTCTGCGCAAGAGCATCGGTCTCGCCTTCATCCTCATATTCGGCGCTGTAACCTTCGCCGTTCTCACCGTAAGCACCAGTTCCCTCTTCGCCGGGCATCATCATTTCGCCAGTCTGGCGGAAAGAGATCTTGTCCCCGGGATAGATCCTGTGGGGATTCTGGATCTGCGGGTTGAGCGACCATACTTTAGGCCAGTACCACGGGCTTTTAAGCTCTTTTTCGCTTATATCCCAGAGTGTGTCGCCCGGAACGACCTCATAAGTTTCGGGAGCCGCGCTGAGGTCCACATTGTCAAGGTTGATAAAATCAGGAACCGGAACTTCTTCCGCACTTGCCGGCGGAACTTCCTCACCAAACATAAGAGTCGAAAACATCAAAATGAAAGCAAAAATCATCGTTTTCATCAAAAACTCCTTATATCCATTGTAAGATCAAACAAAAAATAGCCGGATTATATTACGCGGAAACACTATTTTGTCAATTTAATAAAATACAATCCGCTGAAAACATAAGATTTTTTCATTTTATGCTCAAAAAGAAGCGGCAAATTTCCAAAATTTCAGAGCTTCTGTATAATCTCCCGTCTTGATTTAAGGAGGTGGAAATGCGGATCACAAAAATGCCTGTTTCTCCCATCGGAGCTAACTGCTACATCGTTTCGGAAGGGACCGAAGCTTTCATCATCGACCCGGGAGGAGATGCCGGAAGGATCATAGAAGCGGCAAAAAATCTCAATGTGCGCTACATTCTTCTCACGCACACTCATTTTGACCACATCGGCGGATTGAACGACATCGCAGAGGCGTTCCCGGATGCCGTGACAGCAGTCAGCACTTTCGAAGAGGAGTGGCTTTATTCGCCGGAGCTCAATTTTTCGGAAGAGTTCGGCGACCCTTTTGTTTTCAGCGGAAAGAACTGTCTCAAACTCGAAGACGGCACAGCTCTCGCCTTTGCCGGAACAAAGATCGACGTTCTCCACACTCCCGGACACACACCGGGTAGCACCTGCTTTTACATGGAAAATTACAGTGATCCTGTGCTTTTTTCGGGCGACACGCTTTTCAGGAGCAGTATCGGGCGCACTGATTTTCCCGGCGGAAGCGGCATAAAGATCATAGAAAGTATAAAAAACAAGCTGATGACCCTTCCTGAACGCACTGTCGTTTATCCTGGACACGATGACGACACAACGATCTTCGAGGAAAAAAGACTGAACCCGTTTTTGAAACGGATCTGAAAAAAACTCTCAATCCTCTTTCAGGCTAAACTTTATTTATTGAAAAAAAACATTAGACTATCCCGCTTTGGTTGTTGCTTCTGCGCGGCATTTTTACGGAGGAAAAGATGCACAAAACGGAAAGACTCGATTTTGTCGGAGCTTTTGAACAGGGATGGATCCAGTACAAGTCAAATTTCACGAAACTCATCGGCTGGGGCGCGGCGATCTCCGTTCCTCCGGCTTTTTTCCATTACAGCATCACCGCCGGTGTCATTCTGACTCTTGTTTTTGAGGGGCTTCTCATGATCATGCTCGCGAATTCCGTAGTATGCGCTTCGAAAGGGTTGAAAAACGACTCTATTGCCTCTCCCGGCATAGTGCTGAACTACATAAAGAACGGATTTCTGATCTCGATCCTCCTCTTCCCGCTCCTTCTCATCGGCGCGGTCGCCGGAGTGATCCCGTCGATAGCCCTTTTCAGCCTTTTCATGTTCACTTTTTTCATAACGGCACGCAAACAGAAATTCGCCATTGATGCAATGATGGACAGTCTGCGCGAAGGCAACGGCTACAGATTCCCGCTTTTTCTGTTTTCATTCATTTTCTACGCTGCGGCGGCGCTTGCCCTTCTTCTGGCGCAGCTCCTGCTTCCGCTCGGTTTTATTGCCGGCGCGCTGCTGACCCCTTATTTTTTCTCGGTAATTTATGAATTTTATGACCAATTGGAGACAAAATGATGAATTACGAGACCGATTTTCTGGCTTACCAGCTTTTAAACATCTACAAAGGAAGAAAAGTCCTTGATTTCTTCACAGAACCGCTTTTCGGAGACGCTTCCGGCAGGTCCTATGTCAGGATCAGTTTTGAAAACACGACTGTCCTGCTGATGAAAGTCGCCGACATCAAACCCGGAGAATTCGGACGCGGAGACTCATTCACCGACTTCATGGCGATCCACGATTTTCTGAACGGCATCGGCGTGAAAGTCCCAGGGATCCTCGCCGTTATCCCGGAACAGAAGGCTATGCTTCTTGAAGATCTTGGCGACACGACGCTTTTCAAACTCATCGAAAACGACAGAAAGAACAAGTTCAAATACATCAAAGACGCGCTTGATCTGCTCACCGACACGCAGAAAAAAATATACGACCGCACAAGATTCGACACTCCGGCAGACAAAAGAAAGTTCTCGACAAAACTTTTCATGGACGAGTTCTACCATTTTTACGAATACATGATCGCAAAGAGGATCTACGCGCTGCCATACAAAAATCTTTGGCCCAAACTCGAAAAGCACTTCCAGAAGATATCGCGTGAACTGGCGAACCTGCCCTACTTCTTCTCACACAGGGATTTTCAGTCGAAGAACATCATGGTCAGGGACGGCGCGCACTACCTCATCGATTTCCAGGACGCGCTGATGGCGCCTGTCATCTACGATCTGGTCTCTCTGCTCCGCGACTCCTACGTCACACTTTCGGAAGACGAGCTTTCATCGCTTCTTTCATACTTTTGGAACACGAACAGCGTGATGCACGAATTTTTCAACGACTCTGAAACATTCGAACACGCTTTCTACCTTCAGGCACTTCAGCGCAAAATGAAGGATGCCGGAAGATTCGTATACCTCAACCAGGTCAAAGGCAAAGAGTGGTTCGTACCCTACATTCTTCCGACTCTCGGCTATGTCAGAGATACCCTTCAGAAACTCGGGCTTGACAGTATCACGGAACTTCTCGCGCCTTACATTCCTGAATTGGACAGTGGGAGATCAAAGTGAAAGCGCTTATTTTAGCCGCAGGTTTCGGGACCAGGATGGCTCCGATCACAGACAACATCCCGAAGCCGCTGATCCCTGTGCTGAACCGCCCGACCATCGAATACAACATCTATTTTCTGAAGCACTACGGGATAAAAGAGATCTACATCAACCTTCATTCTCACGGCGAAAAAATAGCGAAAGCACTCGGCAACGGAAGCAAATACGGCGTAAGCATCGAATATCTTCCCGAGCAGGAGATCCTTGGCACAGGCGGCGCGATCGCTTCGATGGAGCCTTTTGTCAAAAAGGAACCGTTCGTGGTCGTGAATTCCGACACTATCTTCAACTTCGACCTTGACAAAATGATCGAAAGCCACAACCACTCGGATTCTCTTGCGACTTTGGGCATACTTCCGGCTTCCCAGAAAGATCCCCGCGCTGTTATCAGAGTCGACGGGAACAAGATCGTCAGGATGCTCAATGAATCGATCTACGACACGATACCGGAAGGGAACGCCCTTTTCACCGGGATCCACGTAATAAATCCGCAGCTCCTCGAATTCATCCCGAAAGGATGTTTCGTTTCGATCACGAGCTATGTCTACAAGCGTGCGATCAGATCAGGCAGGAACCTCAACGCATTTTACATCAAAGGAAACTGGTGGGATATGGGGACACCTGACGGATACCTCGACTGTTCGTTTGAGCTTCTCCGCACTCTGCCTCTTAAATTTTTCGACGACACCGACATCTTCGGCGACTACTATCACACGAAGTACGAGCACTTGAAAGGAAAGAATGAAGATTTTTTCGTCGCACTCGGCAAAAAGCTGAACTTCCCGCCGATCAAGCAGGAACCGCCGATCGTGATAAGCAACAACTGCGAGATCGAAAAGAGCAGCGAGATCGTTCTCGGTCCCAACCTCATAGCAGGCAACGGCGCGGTCCTCACTGCAGACCATGAACTGACAAACGCCGTATACCTTCCCGGCGCCGACGGAACAAGGGTCATCTACGGCAAAAAAGGAAGGATATACTACTAAATGCCAACTATCGAAAAAGTTCTGCGTTTCGTTTCGGCTTCAGTGCTTGCCGCGACGATCATTTTCACAGTTGTCGTCGTAGTTAAAGAGCTTGCAAAGCCGAAAGATGTTCTCGAGCGCATCAAACAAGAACACTGCGCCTCTGTTGCAGAGCTTGAGGAAGCGCCTGCAGCTGAATATAGTCACAATATGAAACATTCAGGGAGCGAGTGCGTTTTCGTTCCAAGTTCTCTGCGCGGAAAAACCGAGTTCGCTGATTCCCTTTTCAAATTCAAAAAACTTGAGGATTTTGACTATCTTTTTGCAGGCAACAGCGGAATTTTACTGAAAAGAACTGAAAAAGAAGCCTATTCAAGCATCTTTAAAAAATTTCTGCCGAAAAAGGACGCTGATTTTATGGAAGAAGAAGCCGATTTCATCATCAAATGTCTCCGCAACGAAAAGTGCCCGGACAGTGTCCCCGACAAAAAGCGCACTGTTACGGCAACAGCCTGGGATATTAATGGAAATCTGATGATGTCGGTGACTTACGAAGACGAACTTGTCTTATCTACTGCAAAAAATCTGAAAAAACTTTTTAACGAGATAGCGAAGATCAAAAAACTCGACCTGTCAAAACTCCGCCTTATTCTCTACTTTCATTCTAATTACGCATATCTTGAAGACAAAAGCGAAAAGTATCTGATCACGCTGCCCAAAAGCGGCGTTGACGGGCTTTATCTGAAGTCGCGCGGCGCAAAGATAAGGCTCCTTCCCTGGGAATATTCGACAAATCCGCTGTCAGTCCTCGACAGAAAAGGCTCGCAGTACGGGCTTGACAAGGATGAATACAAAAAAGATGTCGCTTCGGTCTATTTTTACAGAACGACGCAGTTTTCAGAAAACAACGGGGGTATGTTTTCTAAATACGGCAACACTGTTCCGTGGCTTGACGGCTCGGCACTGGCAAAAGCAGACTATTCGCCGAATTTCGACCTTCGCCTCATCGCAAAACATCTTAAAAACATCCAGCGCGAAGACGGCTCATTCCCGACCGAGCTCGAAACAACGGACGCAAAGGAAAAAAATGCGAAAGAGTCACTTCTCATGCAGGCTTACGCTGCTGAAGTCCTTTTCAGAATGGCTGAAAGGCTTGAAGATCTGGCTCTCACCGAAGCGGCTGAAAAAACTTTGAAATACGTCCTTGACAAAGAGGAAAAAGACGATGCTGCAAGGGCAAAATTAGAAGCTTTGATGGTCAGGCAGAAAAAAGATATGGGCTACCAGTTTCAGTTCTTCGATTTCGACCACACCGAAAAGGCGATAACTGCAAACTTCATATATTCCGGCATTTTCATCGAGGCGTTTTCGCTACTTTCAAAAGATAAAAACAAGGATGAAAAGATCGTCAGCCTGCTGAAGAAGGCGATCTCCCTTTTTGAAGGTGCAAATACCGAAAACAAGATGCGTTTTATCGGCTATCTTGCCGATTTTGATCCTGAAAAAGAGAGCGCTTCATACAAAGCGATGGAAGATTTTTTTGCCTCGCAGACCGGTTTTTTAAAAGAGATGAGATTTGACTCGCGTGATTTCTGGTATGAAAAAGGAACTTTTACGACCGACAAAAGCAAAAATCTCCCAGACACTTCACTTTCACTGCTCCTTGCGGACGGCTTGACAAAAGCGCTTATAAATGAACTGATCAGCATCGAAGAAACGGAATTGCTTTCAGGCGATTTTATCAGAAAACTCATTATTAGAAGCGACGATTTTCCGAACTGGGGAAGCACAAAGGCGAAAGCTAAGATCCAGGGCGGCGTCCGTGCTTCCAACCGCTCGAAATCGGTCAAACTTTCGAACACACTGCGCGCGGCGTCTTACTTTACCCGCGTAGAATAGGAGAAAAAGAATGAACTTTTTTAAATGCACTGCATGCGGAGGCTGCTGCTCGGGCGACGGATCGGTCTTTCTCTATCCGGAAGATGTCAGAAGTCTGGCGGAAAATTTCAAAATGACGCTTCAGGAATTTATCGACAAATACACCGATTTCATCATTCTGGAATACTGCGAAGAAGGCTCATCTTACTCATATCTACCTTATATCGTTATAAAAAAAGAGAACGACGCCTGCATTTTCCTGAAATCTAAAAAGTGTTCTATTCACGATTTCAAGCCGTTCCAGTGCAGAAACACTCCATTCGTGAGCGAATTTTTCACCGATGATGAATGGCGGAAATATTTAATGAAACACTGCCCCGCGCTGATGAAGCTCAAAGAAGAAGATCTTAAACAATACCTGCCGCTTGCACAGATTTCTGATGAAAAAAACAAGGAATACGAATTCATTCTGCGGCAGAACAGCTACAGCCTTGAAAAGATCCTGGGAGTAACGCTTCCGGAACCGAAGATCATTCCGGTCGGATCTTGAAGAATTTCTCAGCCGTATTCAGCCACTCTTCAGCGTCCATCACAAAGCCGACATCTGAATAGTTGAATATTTCTGCAGACTTATCCGTATTGACAGCCACAATGAAACCGCTCGATTTCATGCCGGCGAGATGCTGAACGGCACCTGAAATGCCGATCGCGAAATAAATCTCCGGAGTTATGGTCTTTCCTGACTGACCGACCTGACGCGGCTGTTCAAGCCAGCCTTTCTCGACGATCTTTCTGGAACATGCAAGCATTCCGCCGATAGATGCTGCGAAATCGCCGAAACGCCTGACAAGCCCGGGCGAAGAGACGCCGCTGCCTACAGAAACAATCAGGGCAGCATCCTCTATTTTTGCGTTGCCGGATGTAATTATTGAATTTTCCTTGAGTTTCAGGACTCTTTCAGCGAGAGAGGAAAAATCATTTCTGACAATATTTTTCTCAAAGTCTTCAACTTTAAATTCTCTTTTTTTGAATACGGAAGGGCGTGCAGTCGCCATCTGAGGCAAAGTCGAAGGCGATATTATATGCGCCGTTATGTTGCCGCCCAAAGCAGGTCTGATCTGGACGAGGCGGCCGTTTTCATCGATATTGAAATCGGTGCAGTCGGCGGTTATCCCGCAGTGAAGACGCGCTGCCACTTCCGGAGCGAGGACCCTGCCGTAATCTGTTGCCGGAAAGAGGACTGTTGAAGGTAAAATTTCTGAAATTATTGAAGAAATCGCAAACACGTCCGATTCGAGTTCAAAGACTCCGGCTTTTCTGTGGGAAAGAACGAAAACTTTATCGGCTCCGAAATCATTCAAAGCCTGAACATCACAGTCTGCATCGGCGCAGAGCAGCGCAATTACTTTTTCACCGGTCTTTTCGGCAAGACTGCGTGCCGCACCCAAAAGCTCGAAAGTGACATTTTTGAAAGAACCGTCGTTTTCGATCGAACAGACTACTGCAATTCCTGAGTTTTTCATCAAATTTTCTCGCCGCGCATCGTGTTTTCAAGGATCTCGACAACTTTGACAGGGATGATCTTCCCTTTATCCGCCGCGGTCGATCCGGCTATGTGAACGATCAGATTGTGCTCGCTGCGCCCCATGAAAGTGTCGCCTTTCGGGCTTGCCGATTCGACTAAAACATTGACAGTTCTGCCAAGATACCTGCCGCGGACATCTTTTAATCTCTTCTTTTCGAGATCCAAAAGTTCGTTGAGACGGGCGAATTTTTCCTCTTCAGGAACGTCATCCGCCATTTTTTCAGCTTTGGTAAAAGGCCTCGGCGAATAGTTGAAAGCAAATATCGAATCGTAGCCGACAAGATCGACAAGTTTCATTGTATCTTCAAATTCTTCCCTCGTCTCACCGGGGAAACCGACGATGAAATCGCTGCTTAAAGCGATATCGGGACAGTATTTACGGGCAAGTTCCATCTTTTCGATATAGCTTTCGACAGTATATCTTCTGTTCATCAGCTTTAAAATGCGGTTGTTGCCCGACTGAGCCGGAAGATGCAGATACGGCATAAGATTTGGAATTTCTCCGAACGCTTTCGCCAGTTCCTCGCCGAAATCTTTCGGATGACTCGTTATGAACCGGAGTCTTTTCAAAGCAGTTTTTTCGGAAATTTCGTGCAGAAGAGCGGCAAAAGTTTCACCTGTTTCCGGATCTTTGTAACTGTTCACATTTTGCCCCAGAAGAGTGACCTCCTGTATCCCTGAATCGACAAGTTTTTGGATCTCGTCAAGGATCACGGAGCTTTTTCTGCTGATCTCGCGGCCTCTGACAAAGGGGACGATGCAGTAGCTGCAGAAGTTGTTGCAGCCGTGCATGACTGTGACATACGAAGAATAGGGACTGAAAAAACTCCCTTTCGACCTTGCCGGAAAGATCTCCTCGCGCTCAAGTGAATCAGCTTTGTTCGAGACGAACGGAAAAACACCTTTGTTCGCGACATCCGGGATCATATCCTCGGCACCGGGACCGAAAACTCCGTCGATGTACGGGATCTTCTCGATTATTTCTCCGCCCAGCTGCTGAGCGACGCAGCCCATGATAAAGATCCTCGTTCCTTTCGATTTTTTAAGCGGCAGATAACGCCCCGCGCAGCTGTAAAGCTTAAGAAGCGGTTTTTCACGGACACTGCAGCTGTTTATAATGATAAGTTCGGCCTCTTCCGCGTCTTCGGTATATTCCCAGCCGCTTTCAGCAAGCATGACGGCAACGCGTTCACTGTCGTAGACATTCATCTGACAGCCGAAAGTATGAATAAAAAATTTTCTCACGACTCCTCCGAAAAGCAAAAAAAAACGGGGGAAAACCCCCGTTTTAAATCAAAGCCGGCCAACAACTACGGAACTGCGTAGCTGCCTACCTGATAAACATATTTTCCGCCGAGCATGAATACCTGACCGAGACCGTCAACTGCGACAGGACCGTCGGATATAACGGCATCACTGTCTCTATCGCGGTTTTCATCCATCAAAGTATCTTTAACGGAAGAAGAGAAAACTTCGAGACCAAGATCGGAATCTTTTACTCTCTTGACCTGAAGAACAAAAACGATCTGGTCGGAAGCGTATCTTGCCGTTCTGTCGATTTCTTTGGAACCGCAGTTTACAGCGACATATTTAAGAACGCTCTTGTCTTCCGAGCCGAGAAGGGCAGCTGAAGGTCTCGAGCATTCGTTCGGAGATGAGTTCGAATCATAGGTAAGAGCATCTTCGCCGTTTGCGCTGAAAACAAAAAGGCTCGGATTGGTTACCCACGAAGCATCGTCGCTGTCGCCGTTGCGAAGGTATCCGCCGACAAGAGCAACAACTGTCTCATTTTCTTCTTTATCATCCATAACGACACTGACTGCTGCCGGAGAAATAAGACCCGTAACTTTGAGATTTGAGTCATCGACACCGTTTCTGTCAGCGACATCAAGCGGTTTCGAAGAACCTTTCGTAACAAGTTCTGCAAAATTTGCGCCTGTTACCGGGGTTTCTTTTCCTTCCGGTTTATAATTCGTTGAACCGCCGATAACCAAAAGTTTCGGGGTAACGGTCTTAACGCCGTTTTCATCGACTGTAACATCGGAAACATCTGCAAGGGCATGGTTGCAGCGGCCTTCATTCAAATTCGCGAATGTCTCGACATAAACACCGTTTTCTCCTGCGGAGACTTTGTAAACGACTTTGGAAGCGCCGGAATCAGTGCAGCCGCCGACAATGTAAACACTGCCGTCGATCGTGATGGCTCTTGCTTTCGTCATAGGCTGAGCGCCGAAATCAAGGGTCTCGTATTTGTCGGAATCAGGATCGTAGACCCATACGGACTCGTTGAGGACATCGTCTTCAGTCATTCCAAGACCGACAACGACTTTTCCTTTTTCGGTCCCGTCATCAAGTAAAGCGGCAATGTGGTCATAAAGCGGAGCTTTCAATTTCGAGACATCCTTTCTTTTGAGCTCTTTCATGTTGAAAAGAGCGGCTTTGTTCATAACATTGTCGTCATCAAAGCCGTAACCGCCTGCCATATAGATGCTGCCGTCTTTAAGCGCGACCGCCGCAGAACCTTTGGAACCGTCAGTGTCGAAGTAAGATTCAAGCGAATTCTCGTCCGCTCTCTGTCTGTCTGAAACGACTCTGACGAAATCGCCGACTGCCGCAAGGAAAATATCTACATCGTAGTTGTTCTTATCATCGTAGTAAACACCGTCGATACCGCCGGTAAGTTTGAGTTTTTCGTTTTTGTTGGTGACTTCAACGAAGAAGCGGTAGTAAGTCCCCTTCTTAAGCGATCTGATGAACTCTTCCTTTCCGCCGCTGTTGCTGTTGACTCTGATGAGTTTACGGTCTGCATAGACATAGTCGTCTTTGATCTCCGATTTGGAATAAATCGAAAGAAGGACCTGGTCATTTTTATTTATGCAGTAGGTATAGTCAGTGCCGTCCTCGCCGTCTTCGTCTTCATCATAGTCCTGGCAGGCGCCGTCATCGACAGGCAGTTTCAGCGTGATCTTGAAATCACCGGTATTGCCGGAATCGCATGCTACGAACAAAAACGCCAATGCGAATGCCAGAGAGAGAAAAAGCAATCTCTTCATAAAATCCTCCAATCTATCCTTATTATTTGTTGTCCCATTCAATAACTTTGCCTTCAGGTTCGCTGGTCCTCGTTCCGTAGTAGATGCCTACAGCGGCTCCGGCGATAATGACGACCGCTACCGTAGCGATGAACCAGGTCTGTTTGTAAAAAGGAGTAGACTGGGTTTCAGCCATTGATTCCTCTTTGTCATCATTGGCGTTGTCGTTGACATTACCCTCGAAGTAGAAGTTGTCACCGACTTTAAGGTTGACACCTGACTGCTGTTCCTGTTCCTGAACGGCTTCCTGAGCTTCCTGAGCCTCCTGGGAATAAGCCGGAACAACGAAACATACGATCAAAACCATAACAAGCAATTTTGAAAAAAACTTCATGTCGCTAACCCTATAAAAAATTGTCCAAATTAAGCACCTAAAACAATCAGCGGCGGTATCTATCAAATTTTGCACCGTCAGTCAAACTTTTTTTGCAATTAAAAAATTCGCTTTTCAAAGCATCCTTTCTTAAGTTGTCGTCCATCTTTATTCTGTCGAAAGAACCCTGGCCCGAAGGCCACTGCGTCAGTCTTCATCCTGGCTGCGGATGTATCTTGAAATTTTGCGGCGGCGGTGGAAGTGTTTCTTCTGCTTGTTGGCCGCATAACCGAGTTCTATTTTGCCGGCACCGACTTCACGCAGCGCGATGATCGGCGGTTTGTTGCCTTTCGTGTTGGCGATAAGAGGCTCCGCTCCGTCAAGAAGCTGGCGCGTTCTTTTTGCCGCAAGGATTATGAGTTCCATTCTGTTCGGAACCTTTTCGAGACAATCTTCAACTGTTACTCTTGCCATAGAAATCTCCATTAAACAAAAAAACCGCGAAAGTATAGTGATATTTTTCGGAAAATCAATTTTTCGGGTAATTTACGCGAAATAGCTCCTGGAAATTTCGACCCTTTCCGCTTTGTCGGTCTTCACGATCCTGCCGACGACATATCTGTCTGAGTTTTCAAGCAGCGCTGCGACCTGTTCAGGCGGCACGATCAGCATGAAGCCGGTCCCACAGTTGAAAGTCGTGAACATCTCGCGCTCGCTCAGTCCCGCGCATTTTTTGAGCCATTTGAAGACAGGAAGCACTTTGAAATCGCCGTCGATCAAAGCTCCGAGACCTTCCGGAATGACCCTCGGGATATTTTCGTAAAATCCGCCGCCCGTGATGTGGACCATGCCGCGGATGTCGAACTTTTTGATGAGGTCAAGAACTTCCTTGACGTAAATTCTCGTCGGTTTCAGGAACTCTTCCGCTACCGTGCAGCCGAGTTCTTCGATCCTGTCGCTGACTTTGAGCCCCATTTTTTCGAGGACTATCTTTCTTACGAGCGAGTATCCGTTTGAGTGGACGCCGGTCGAAGGAATTCCGACGATGACGTCGCCTTCCTTTATTTTTGAACCGTCGATTATTTTGCTTTTATCGACTACACCGACGTTGAAACCTGCGAGGTCGTATTCGCCAGGAGCATAAAATCCCGGCATTTCGGCAGTTTCTCCGCCGACAAGGGCGCATCCCGCCTGGCGGCAGCCTTCAGCTATGCCCGAAACGACCTTTGCGCCCGTATCGCTGTCAAGTTTGCCCGTAGCGAAGTAGTCAAGGAAGAAAAGCGGTTCCGCGCCGCCGACGATGACGTCGTTCACGCACATCGCGACAAGGTCGATGCCGATCGTGTCGTGCTTGTCTGCAAGGAATGCGAATTTGAGTTTCGTACCGACACCGTCCGTTCCGCTGACTAAAACGGGTTCCTTGATCCCTGCAGGGATCGAGACGAGCGATGAAAAACCGCCTATACCTGCGAGAACTTCAGGACGCATCGTGTTTTTGACGAGAGGTTTGATCTTGTCGACCATCGCCGCGCCTTCGACAATATCGACTCCGGCGTTTTTGTAATTGATTTCGGACATTTTTTTCTCCACAAATAAAAAATCCGCGAAAATATAGTCAAGCGGTGCGTTTTTGCAAACTTATTCTGTTATTTAATGTCTTTCATAAAAAGGCGCGCGGCCAGAGCTTGTTGAACGATTTACACCGCCTTAACGGACGCAGAGAACATAACTTGAGTAAGTTTTGCGAGTCATGGATTGACCACCATCTTTGAAAGATATTGTCGTAGAATATCTGGCTCCGCTACTGGAAACACTATTAGTTGAAGACCACACGGTTCCTTTTTCAGTAATTGACGGTATATCAGTCGTCGGAGTGTATCTGTCGTAATTAACAATAGAGAGAAGTTCATTAAAGTTCGGCAATCTCCAGTCTGTATATCCGCCGTAAGTCGAACTTTCGCAGTAATTCAGTGCATAAGACCAGTCTCCCTCATCTACAAGATACTGCCACATAAGTCCGGTAACATTATCCTTAATTATGCTGTCTCCGTTCTTTGTAAAGGTTGTAAACGAACTTTCCGGCAGAATTTCGCCGCGGACGCAGATAGCATAAAGAGCCTCTCCTGTTTCTCTTTCTGTTACATTTGTGGTTGATGAGCCGAAATTTATAGTCCACGCTTTATTCGTATCACTCACGTATCTCTTTGAAGTCCAGAATTGTCTGCTTCCAGTCCCTGCAACGAAATAATCGGTGTTTACACGACCGCTGGAGCTTTG
Source organism: bacterium (assembly GCA_016290135.1). Lineage (GTDB taxonomy): Bacteria > UBP6 > UBA1177 > UBA1177 > UBA1177 > UBA1177. The sequence continues at coordinate 107,014 of JAEESW010000001.1, read as the reverse complement.
AAGCATAATACTTGCAAGCTCTTTCGTAGTCGGAAGCCTCCAGTCATCGTATCCGGCGTATTCAAGATTAGCGCAGTGAGTTATTGCCTGATAGAATGTGTATGTATCCCCCGAAATCGTCCGCTGCCACTCCAACTTCGTATTTTCATCCAAAACGACCTTTTCATCAGGTTTAGTGCTGTAGGGAGTTTTGAGAATAAAGCTTTGCGGAGTGCAGACACCTTTTGAGGCATAATATGCATCCTGACCGAAGAAAGTTTCATTTTCTGTTTCCGGACAAGCTATTATTTTGGTTGCATTGTAACATTGTTGCAGTCCGGTGCAGATGTTTCCGAAGACTTTCTTCATACACCTCGAACCGTTCCAGAAATAACCGTCAACGCATCCGCATTTGATTTTTCCGTCATCAGGTGTGCATATTCCGTCTGAACCTTCCATAGAAACGCACTCGTTGTCGGTAATGCAAGGATCAGGTATGCAGCTTGAAGTCGAGCTTTCCCAAGTGTATCCGTCAACGCATCCGCATGAGTATTTGCTTTCAGTAAGCGGTGTGCATATTCCGTCTGAATAAGAGACTGAAGAGCATGAACTTGAAGTACACGGGGTATCGATACAGTTTTTACCTGACAGGAATTTTCCTTCACCGCAGATATCGGAGCGGACACAGCGGACATAGTTCAGTTCTGATTTTACGATACTGGATTTTGGAGCACCAGATTTAAAATCAAATGCAAGAGCTTTGTCTGAAGAGTCTTGTCTTGTTGTTGAAGTCCAGAAATACTCTGTTTCGCTAGTCGGCATACTAAGATATGTTGTGTTAACGGCAGGATCTTTTCTGGTGAAATCAATAATAGAAGCAAGTTCATTGTAATTCGGAAGCCTCCAATCCGAATATTCGCCCAACGTCAGATTTTCGCAGTATTCAATGGCTCCCTGCCATGTTTTGTCTGTTGCATAGCCTTTCTGCCAGTAAAGTTCTGTTGTGCTGTCTTTGACCACGGCATTAGTTCCTGCTATAGTTCCAAACACCGGATTCTCTGTCATAGTTCCCTTTACGCAAATGGCAGGCGCTGTATAAATAAGAGTTGGCATAGCGCCGACATAGCCGTTGTCAGAGTCGAAGATCCAAATACTCGGAACCTCCGAATCACTTACAAAAGGAGTTGTTGACCAGACATCGTCTTCGATATTGAAATATTTCGTGTCTACTGCAGGATTTCTCATACTATTGTCAAATATTGTCATCAGCTCTTTGATGGAGGGAAGTCTCCAGCCGGTCTCACCGCCGTAACTGAGTTCTGAACAGTAAGTTCTGGCAGCACTCACACCTTGGTAGTCGGAAGGATTCTTCGTCCACATAAGACCTGTAGCATTGTCAACAGTTATAGTATAAGGCTCGCTTCCTATGAGTGAGAAGTTTTTGGGAGCGCAGAAACCTGCTTCCGCATAGTATGCGTCCTGACCGTAGAAATTATAGTTTTCACCGGTTCCTGACGAAGATTCCGGGCAGCCTATTTCAGCACCGTTATTGAAACATTTAATAGTACCGGTACACAAATTTCCGAGAGCCGCATTCTGTGAACGGCAGCCGGTCTTGCCCCACCAGTAGTTTTCACCGCTGCATTCACAGGCGTATGAAAGAAGCAGATTGCCATTTTCCAAACATGTTCCGCTTGCATAGTCAATACCGCTGCACGGGCTGTAACTGCATGGATTGCCAACACACTGGCCGTCAAGCGGATAATAACCTGCATCACAGATATAGCGGCATTCATCTTCGCTTCCGACAACATTGTATTTCGGTTCAAGTTTGGGAAGCCACTCCCTGCCGTCCCAAGTTTGGGTAATAGTCGGAACGTAGTTCCATACCGCGTTTTCAGGTAGATTTTTGCAATCTATCTTTCTTGTGTCTGCAACGCATTCTCCGTCATCGGCTGTATCGTCTTCAAGACCGGTCCAAGTGTAGTTTTCCTTACATTTGAAGTGGCAGTAAGCGGAATCCGCCTCGGTAGCGAATGTTGCCCAAAGACCATGTTCAAAACTGTTGGTAGCCGGGTTCCATGTCTGAGATATAGTTGAGAAACCGCCTGTCCATTCTGCGTTGTCGGGCAGTCCTTCGCACTCTTGATCTGTGATTGTGTTCGGCAGGCATGCGTTGTTCTCCCATTTGAACTTATAGCCTTCATCAGCACACGTGAAACGGCACTGACCTGAAATGAAGGAGCCGTGTGTTCCTGTTGTTGACGGAGTCCATTCTGTGCCGCTCCATCTCTGCGTTATACTGAATGAGCTGCCTGTTCCAGAAGAGCTCGTTCTCCATACCGCATTTGCCGGAAGTCCTGTGCATGCAACGGTTTTTGTCTTAGCCTGACATGAACCGTTCTTCCACTCGTAATTTTCCTTGCATTTGAAGCGACAGTAAGCTGTCGTAGCCTCAGTGCCGTATTCCGGAGTGAGAGTCGGAGTAAATCCGGAAGCACTTTCGTCCCAGTGCTGCTCTATACTTGAAGCGGTGTTCCATTCAGCATTTGCCGGAAGTGTTCCGCAGGATGAAATCTTTGTCTCTGCTTCGCATGTCGCGCCGTTCCAGCTGTAGTGGCTGTTGCATTTGAAGCGGCACTGGTTATCAACAGCACTGTTGCTGAAGCTGCCTGTCGTCGTCGGAAGCCACTCCGTTCCGCTCCATGTCTGGTTGATATTTGCGTTCCACCATGAAGCGTTTGCCGGAATTGAGTTGTTGTTGCAGGCAACATTTGAATTGGTATGACCTTTGCATGTGCTGGTTGTCGTATCCCAGTCGAATTTGACATTTTCATCAATACACTTGAAGTAACATCTGTCTGTTGCATTGCCGGTTGTGTGGGTTCCGGTTGTCTCGGGAGCCCATGTCGTGCCGTTCCATTCCTGGACGACTGTTGTACTGTTCCATACTGCGTTTGCCGGAAGTCCGGTGCAGGCAACAGTCTGTTTCTTTGCGACACATGCGTCGTTTTTAAATTCGTAGTTTTCTTTGCAGGTGTAGCGGCATTCACTTTCGCTTGAAGTTTCACTGTATATCAGATTTACCGCAGGTGTATATTCCGAACCGTTCCAAGTCTGCCTGATCTGTGAAACTGTGTTCCAAACCGCATTGGCAGGAAGTGTTCCGCAGGTTACTATCTGTGTTCTCGGTTCACAGGTCGAACCGTTCCAGTTGTAGTTTGCAAGGCATTTGAAGCGGCAGTATGCGGAATTTATTTCTGTGTTGTAAGTTCCTGCATTGCCCGGGAACCATTCGCTTCCGTTCCATGTCTGCGTTATGCTTGAATATCCGCCTGTCCATTCTGCGTTGTCAGGAAGGCCTGCGCACTGAGCCGTTTTCGGTTTCGCGGAACATGCGCCGTTTTTCCATTCGTACTTGTCACCTTCGTCAATGCACTTGAAATAGCATTTGTCGGTTGCATTGCCGGTTGTGTGGGTTCCTGTTGCTGTCGGTGCCCAAGACGTGCCGTTCCATGTCTGCTCTATCGTAGCGCTGTTCCAGACTGCGTTTGCAGGAAGTCCTGTACATGCCGCCGGCTGTCTCTCAGGATCGCAGAGATTGTTTTCGCTGTCCCAGTTGTAGTGTTCCTTACATACAAAGCGGCATTCTTCTTCGCTTGATTCAGGGTTGTATTCAGATTCTGCCGAAGGTTCCCACTTTTCGCCGTCCCATGTCTGAGAGATCTTGTAAACTACGTTCCAGTCGGAGTAGGGTTTCTTTTCAGAGCAGTTCGCAACTCTTGAAACCGGAAGACATTTTTCTTCATCTGCATCCCATTTGTAGTTGGTTGCGCAGACAAAGCGGCATTCAACGTTGCTTGAAATCTTGTTGAATGTACCGATATTGCTCGGATACCATTTGTCGCCGTCATAAGTCTGGCTGATACCGAAAACGGTGTTCCAGATCGCGTTTTCAGGCAGACCGTCACATGCAACATATCTTGTCGTGTCAAGGAGACACTTTGCGTGGTTCCAGTTGAAGCCCGATTTGCAGCCGCATGTGAAATCGTAGTCGCCTGCCGTGCAGAGACCTGTCGAATTTGCCATGTTTTTGCATGGAGCAAAGCCGCACGGATCAGCGCATTCATCGCCGAAGCACGGCTCGTCGTTTCTTACGCATATTATGTACTTCGTGTCAGTCTTATCTGCGGATTTGATGCTTCCGTCTGCAAAATCGACTGTCCATGCCTTTGACGCTGCATTGATATCTGTTGTCGAAGCCCAGAAACCTTTTGCAGCTATTGACGGGAAATCACTCATTGTGCCGTTTGCTTTCGTGTAGTCAACAAGGGACGCAAGTTCGTTTCTGTTCGGGAGTCTCCAGTCAAACTTGTCTGCCATGGAAACTTCTTCGCAGTAGTTGAGAGCTTCTGCCCATGTTCTTGAAGCAACCGCCTGTTTCTGCCACATTAAGCCGCTCTCATTATCTTTTACAGTCTCATCAGTTGCAGTGAAGCGGTTTTCAGTTGCATCGTAGTCATTTACTCTTACGCAGAGAACATGATGGCTTTCCGTTTTTGCAACACTTGTCAGTGCACCGTTTTCATCAATTCTCCAAGCGTTTTCCGTATTTTTCTTATCTTCACTTGCCCAGAATGTGTGACCCGAAACAGTGAAGTAGTTGTTGTCAAGTGCCGGGCTTGCATTGCTGCTGTCAACAATTGTGAGCAACTCTGCCGGCGTCGGAACTCTCCAGACTGCCGTCGAACTGCCGTTTTCAAGACGCGAGCAGTATGTTTCGGCTTCTGACCAGGTAACATTGCCTGATGAAACCGCCTGCCACTCGTAGTGCGTAAACTTGTCTTTTACAATCTGGTTGTCACCGCTGCCGCTTGTCGTGAAGTCGTGCTTCGTGCAGTAGCCGTTTTCTGCATACTGTGCGTCCTGACCGAAGAATGCCTCTCCGTAAGCAGGACATTCGGTTGCTGAGCTGCTGTCGAAGCAATCGGTTTCACCTGTGCAGACAAGTGCAAGTGAAAGCGGGCTTTCAAGGCACTGGCTGCCGCTCCACTTGTAGCCTTTTGTGCACGAGGATGTGCATTCTTCCGTTGTGAGACCGTAGTTAGCCGCTTTTGCAGTAGGAGCCCAGTCTGTGCCGTCATAAGTCTGTGCAAATGTCCCTTCGCCGTCATTCCACTGTGCGTTTGCAGGAAGTGTTCCGCATGAAGCTGTCGTTCTTGTACAGTTGTTTGCAGTGATGTAACCCGAGCAGTCGTCATTTTTGCACGGTGCCGTGCCTCTTGAATTGCCGAAGCCTGCTATTTCTGAGCAGTCTTTTGCTCCGCCGTCACAGCCTTCGCCTGCATCAAGGATGCCGTCGCCGCAGTATGCCGCTTTTCCGCATTCCTGCTTGTCAAACGTGCATGTATTCGGATCACATGTCGCAGTTTTTTCAGGATGGGTCGAAGCCGGATAGATCGTTCCGCAGGAAACAGGAGCTGCAAGTGCCGGTTCGCACTCTTCTGCTGAATCGACTATGCCGTTTCCGCATGCGTTCTTTGCTACAACCTTGATTTCCTTAGTGTTTGCACCTTCGTAAAGCGTGATTGCTTCAAGGTAATTGTAAAGCTCTTCACCTACTGCGAGAAGTGTGTATCTGCCTGAATTGATTTCAATATTTACATTTTTGTAAGTGCCGGTTTCATCGCTGAATTTAGCCGCTTCGTTTGCAACAAGTTCCATGTCGTCGTTGTAAATCTGGATGTAAACTTTCGACGGATGTTTTGCCGTATCAATTGTTACAGAAAGCTCAAGGCTAGCATCAGCTGTGCTTGTAAGCTCTTCGTCAAGCCTGATCTCAACGCTGAATGCTGCGCCGGCAGGAACATTTACGCTTGTGCTCTTTGCATAATATCCGTCAGCAAATGCATCAACTGTGTATGCCGCAGGAGTAAGGTTTTCTATGCTGACTCTGCCGTCAACAGGATAGTAAACCTTGTTGCCGGGATTCAGGATTATCATCGGATTTGCATTGTCGGGAACCGGATGACCTGTTGAATCATTGACAAAAATCTCGAGATCTGCCGGAACTTCCTTTGAATTGACGCCGTCACCGTCATTGTTGACGAAGAACTCGTAGGTTTTCTGAGTCGAATAGGTTTTGTTCGAGATCTTGGAGTTAGCGACTATCGTCATTTTTCCGGTGATGTTGCCGAGTGAATCGACATTTTCGCTGCCAAGAAGGTCTTTGAGAGCCTTTTCGCCCTGCGAAAGTGTGCCGGGAGTGAGAATTATAGATTTTTCCTTGAGATCACCGGTTTGTTTGTAGTAAGTCCTCGTATTTTCCTGAACTTTTTCAAATTCTTTTCCTTCGATGCTGATTAGAACTTTTTCAACATCTGCACTCGATGCAGCAACTTTGAGTGAAATCTGATCAGTGAGTGTGCTCAGCTTCTGGATGTAAGGTCTTGTCGCCATTTCATTGCCGTCAAGAACCTGCACCGTGTGAGCAGAAGCGTCGAAAGAATCAACTATGCTGACTGCTTTTGCGTTGCCGTCAATTCCGTCAAAAACAAGGTATGCAGTTTTGAGAAGTTTTCCGTTGAGCTCTTCGATGTCGCTGCCGTTATAGAATATTGTTCCAGCGTATTTGAGTGCGAGGTAGAGCGTTCTGAAAAGGTCGAGTTTTTCTGAATCACTGAGTCTGCTGTTCATCGGCATGAAGTATTTTGTAAAGATTGCATTGGCTTCTGCTACGCTTACTTCTGTTCCGCCCAAAGTTACATGACCTGCATCGTTGATTGTGTAAACCTTGTTGCAGTTCTGGGCAGGTGTGTCGGGATTGAACCATGCGCAGACAAGCTGGTCAGGATTAAGAACAGAGGAAACGTTGTTGAAGTCCGGTCCTTTTGAAGAAGTTGTGATGTAGTTCGCAAAAATCATCATTTCTTTCTTCGTTGCGGTGTATTTATCACCCGAATCTGAATTTCCGGTGACTGCACTCTTTGCCTTTGACGTATAATCTTCAGGAATTACGCCGCTGTAAGTCAGGGGAATCATTGACGAATCAAACATGTAGGCAAGAGTCGTGCTTCTGTTGTAGGAAGTCGTTGCCGTGTAGAGAGCAGCTATTGCGCTACGCAATTCAAGACCGTTCTTAACCGCAGCAACTGCACCGCTTTCACGCTTTGCATTCATGCGGTTGTAGAACTCGTTTACAAAGAAAAGGTTCTCGAAAAGATTGAGGTTTCTCTGGAAGCCGATCTGTTTGTTCATAAGCTCGTAAAGGTCGTTTCCGAGATCACCGAACTTTTCGCAGGTGAGATACGGAAGAAGAGTGCTTTCAGGATTGTTGTCCGTTACACCTTTTTTTATGAACTCAAGAGGTGAATATCCGCGGTAGAATGAGCCGTCGCACCATCTTGCAACCATAGCTTCAACTGAAACAGGAAGGGATGCCGCTTCAACCGTGAATGTTGAGTAGTGGCCTGTCTGGGAAATCATGGCACTTGAGCTTGTTCCCATCATGATCGGATCACCTGCTGCGCTCGTCATAATCGGGTCACCTGCCGCACTTGTCATGATCGGGTCGCCTGCCGCAGCCGACATTATAGGATCGCCGGCAGCTGAGGTCATTATGGGGTCGCCCGCTGCCGAAGTCATAATCGGGTCTCCTGCCGCAGCCGTCATGATCGGATCACCGGCAGCCGAAGTCATAATCGGATCGCCCGCAGCAGCCTGCATGATCGGGTCACCGGCAGCTGTTGTCATGATGGGATCTCCTGCCGCAGCCATCATAATCGGGTCGCCCGCCGCGGAATTGAGCACATCGACTGTGCCGTTTGCGTTTGTTCTCTTTGCCGAAAGCATAATCGGGTCGCCGCCGAAAACAGTGCCGAGCTCGTGGACAAAGTACATCGTGTCGCCCTCGAAAACTGCGCCTTCAGGATAAAATTTAAGACGCGAAACCTGATTCCCGCCTGCCGAGAGAACATCGTAACTAATTGAATTTACAGGACTTCCGTTCTTTTTAACAACAGTATTCTTAGGAATGACGCCGTAAATACCGTCATCGATTCTGAACGAAATATTTTTCGATTTATTATTCAGATAAACTGTGCCGCCGCTCTTTCTCTGAAGGAAAAGAACGCTTGTTGAATCATCTGAAAGGGTGGTGCCGCTGTAAACGAGTTTTGCTCTTGCAACATATTCGCCGGGAGCGGAAGTTGTGAATTTGTAGACAGCGGCTTCAGCCGATTTGTTTTTCAAAGTCCACTGGATTTTGAAGCCCTGTGCAACTTTGGTGCTGCCGCCTTCAACAGCAAAATTTGCACTGCTGTCAGAGGTTTCACCTATGATTATTTCTGCCTTATCGGCAAAAACCCTGAAACCGTTGAAGAATTTCGCGAATTCAGGAGTTTCTTTCTTTGCATCTTCAGCTATTTTTGAAGAAAGCGTTTTACTGTTTGTCGTGTTGAGATAGTTTGAAAGAAGTTTGAGCCCTTCTTTGATGCCGGAAAGTTTCGAGTAATCGAGCTCGCCCAGCCATTCGCCGGTTCCCAGTTTTGCGTATTTTCTGATTTTTGTTTCACCTGCTCTTAAATCAGAGCAGTCAGAATTGACGAGTGCAACCGCGTTCGTGATTTCCGAAATGTTCGCCGTGTGGTCGCTCATACCAATGAAACAGCTTGCAAAATCTCCCGCTTTTACGCAGTAAGTCTTCGTTGCCGAAATCGCAGCATTGAAACTGTATTTTCCTTTTGTGTCAGTGTTTCCGTAAGCAATTTTTTCGGTTCCGCCGCATTCATAAAGGGCTGTCTCGATTCCCGAAACATTGCTGCCGATCTGGTATGAACCGCTGATTTTGTGGTTTTCGGTTGCTTCAAGATTTTCAGGAGTGTCGTTGTCAGGAGTTTCGTTATCATTGTCACCGCCCGGTATATCGTTATCCGTTGTTCCGGTATCCGAAGTGTCTGAGTCGGAATCGTCAGTTGTATCGGAAGTGTCGGTGTCGTCAGTTGTATCGGAAGTGTCGGAATCGTCTTTCTGCTTTTTTATGCATGTATCGTTTTCTTCATCGCACTCAAGCCCTTCGTTGCAGGTTTTGTTCGGATAGCACCTGCCGTAAAGCTCGCCCTGCTTCTTGTTGTTGTCACCGCTGTCTGTGTCGCCATCAGGTTCTTCCGTGTCGGAAGTGTCGTCAACCGTATCGCCGGTATCGTCTGTATCGGTGTTTTCAGTGTCGGTCTGATCTTCGTCCGTGACGGCATCTTCGTCGCTTACTGCGTCACCGTCTTGTGCCGGCGTGTTTTCCGTGCTGCCGCCGCCGCAGCTCAGCATGAAAAACATTGAACATAACAGTACAAGTACACAAAAAATCTTTCTCATCTCAAGCTCCTATATTAAAAAACAATCATCTTTAAAAAAGCACGGACTAGTATAATAAACAGGTTTAAAATGGCAAAATTAAACTTTTATTGAAAAACGAACTTTGTGCCGTATATTAACCTTGGATTTTTGATGGAGGAGATTATGCCGCTTTTTATCGGGATCGCAGGCGGATCCGGTTCGGGAAAAACGACCGTTGCGAAGAACATCAAACAGGCTTTTTCGAATGATGAAAGAGTAGTCATCATCGAAATGGACAGCTACTACAACGATTTGTCGGGCAAAACTCTTGCCGAGCGCGAGAAAAACAACTACGACGTTCCCGCCGCGATCGATTTTCCGCTTCTCAGGCAGCAGCTTCAGGATCTGAAGGCGAACAAAGCGGTGCACAAGCCTATCTACGATTTCGTGACGCATTCAAGAAAACAGGAGACCGAGCTCATCGAACCGGCCGACATCATCGTTCTTGAAGGGATCATGACTTTCCACGATGAAAAGGTCCGCGATATGCTCGATATCAAGATTTTCGTCGACACAGACGCCGACATCCGTCTCATGCGGAGGATCAGGCGCGACATGGAGCAGCGCGGCCGCTCGTTCGAAGAGATCAGAGAGCGCTATTTCACGATGGTCCGCCCGGCTTACCGCGATTTCGTCAAGCCGACGATGCGCTTTGCCGACCTCGTCATTCCTGAAGGCGGACAAAATTCAGTCGCGATCGACATCATCGTTTCAAAGATCTCTCACTGGCTTTCCGACAAGGAAAGATCGGCGAAAAGATGAAAAAGATCCCGCAAATCCCGATAGATCAGGCCTTTGCCGCACTTAGGATCTGGGTGAAAGGACTTGACTACGCGCCTGTCATAGACCTGATGGCGGCAGGACACGACTCTCCGTGGAAACTTCTCGCTTCGACCATGCTTTCGGCGCGGACCAAGGACGCAGTTACTACAAAAGCGTCGAGATCGCTTTTTGCCAAAGCCGATACACCTGAAAAAACGGCGGAACTTTCAGTCGAAGAGCTCGCGGAACTCATCTATCCCGTCGGTTTTTACAGGACGAAAGCGGAAAACCTCAAAAAACTGGCGGCTGACATAGTTGACAGATTCGGCGGAGAAGTCCCGCAGACTCTTGAGGAGCTCACGACTCTTCCCGGAGTCGGCGTGAAAACGGCATCTCTTGTTCTCATCAAGGCTTTCGACAGATACGAGATCTGCGTCGATACCCACGTTCACCGCATTTCGAACATGTGGGGGCTCGTCGAAACCAAAACGCCCGAAGAAACGCGTGTCGAACTCAAAAAGACTCTCCCGAAAAAATACTGGAAAGAAATAAATCAGGAACTCGTCACGCTCGGTCAGACTGTCTGCAGGCCGACAAAGCACGAATGCGAAAGATGCCCGCTGAAAAAAATCTGTCCTGGAAAATCGTGATAACGTTATTATCGATTCGCGCCGTCGGTATATCGAAATTTCGAAATATCGATATTACGACACTGTTCCCGGCGCGCCGACACTAAGATTTTTCACCCAGATCCAGATGAAGCCGATGACCGTTGTCGGAACTATCTGTGCGGCGTGCAGTATCAGGGCGACCGCCATCCGCTGTTCGTAAGGAACATTGAACGATTCAAGTGCAAAAACGATCGCCCCTTGAAAAACGCCGAGTCCTGCAGGTGTCGGGGCCGCAAGCATCCCGAGATTCGCGGCGCAGAGCATGACAAGGCAGCCGACGAACGGGATCCTGACTCCGAAAGCGGCCGAGATCAGAAGATAGACCGCAAGTTCAAAAGCCCAGACACCCAGGCTCAAAAAAAATGTCGCAAAAATCTTCTGCCAAGAGTCGAGCGATGCCGCGCCTTTGAGGAATTTTTCGGCAAAATCGAAAAGAGGCATCGAAAATTTCGGTGCTTTGGAGCGGATGAACTGCACGAACGCGAGGGGTTTCGGCGAAAATGCCGAAACAAGGGCAAACAGGAACAAAAGGGCGAAAAAAAGCGACGCGCCCCATGCAAGCATTTTCATATTTTCCTGAAAAGGATAGAAAAAAATGGTGACTGAAAGAATGAGCGCGATGGTGAGACCGTCAAAAATGCGCTCGACAAAAACCGAAGCAAAAGTCGCCGGAATACTGATTTTGAACAGTTTTCCCGCGATCGCAGCCCGGACTATCTCTCCGATTCTGACAGGAAGGACGTTGTTTACAGCGTAACCTGCCACAATTACCGGCGCAAGTTCACGGACTTTGAAATTCCCGATATGCTTGAGCAGCACCTTCCAGCGTAAAGCGCGGACTGCAAACGAAGAAAGATAAACAAAAACTCCCAATAAAATCAGAAGTTTATTGCCTTCAGCCAGATATTTTTCAAAAAGCTCGAAATCAAGTTTTCTGAAAAGAAGGAAAAAAAGAACTGCGACAATAATGAAACTTATTGCGATTTTGAGATTTTTTTTGAGAGCCATACGACTATTTTACAGCGAAAACTGCTGCTGTCTGTGCGGGAAGTTCTATATCAAGCGTTCCGTCGGATGAAACAGAAACACTTTTTCCGTCAGAGCCTGGGAAAACATTCACCAAACCGGTCCCTGCCGCGAAATTCGTTTTCATTGCCGTTCCTTCAAACGAAGTCCTGGACGCGTGTTCCTTGTTCGTGTTGATGACGACGAGCATCCTTTCGTTTTTGTAGACTCTTTCAAAAGCAAGTATCCCGGCATCGCTCTCTTCGCCGGTGTGGTCTGTCGTCCAGACGATATTCAGATCGCCGCGGCGCAGCGGAGCATACTTCGCACGAAGAGCCGCAACGCTCGAAATGTGGCGGAAAGTCTCGTTTTCGGTGTCATATCCGCTTGTCCAGAGGGCTTCGCGGTTCGCCGGATCGTTGCCGCCGCTGAAATTCTGCTCTGTTCCGTAGTAGATGCACGGGATTCCGTCCATCGTGAACATCAGCGAAAGAGCATTTTTGAGAGCGTTTTTGTCGGGCTGCTCGTAGAGGAAGCGCGGCAGATCGTGGTTATCCATGAAATTGACCATGATCCTCTGCGGAGAGAGTATGTTCCCGTCGGCGTCTTTTACGCCCGAGACCGTGCCGTAACGCGGCGATTCGCCCTCTCCGAGAGCAGATCCGTCGCGGTGTTTGTTCCACCTTTCGTTGAAAAGCCCTTCGAAATTCTTTGTTGCGTTGCCCCACTTAAAAATAGAATCAAATACCTGAAATTTCTGGGAAAAATAAAAAACAGAATCCATCTCGTCATTCTGCGTGAAGCTGCCGAGAAGGACATCGTCACCGTCGAAAGCCTCTCCGAAAATGAAGAAGTTTTCCTTGCCTATGCTTTTCGCGTAGTTTCTCATTGCCGGAGTGAAGACCTGCCAGAACTCGTGCTCGACATGTTTTATCGTATCGACTCTGAAACCGTCGATATCAAGCGCGCCGATCCAGTACTGGAAGACCGAAATGAGCGCGTTCCTTACATCGGTCCTCGTCGTGTCAAGGTCTTTGAGACCGCCGGGGAAATCGCCTTTTACGACCTGATAGCGGCTGTCCCAGGTGACAGTCCTGCCCATTCTGTTGTACCAGTCGTCGTTGTGAAATTCTGCCGGCTCCGGCGGAACACGGTTGATCTCAGGCATATATACCCACTTTATCGGCGCGATACCAGACTCTCCCGCATCGGAGAAGGAGCGGATCTTGCGCGGATCGAAGTCGGGGTCCCATTCGCTGTAGCGGACGATCCCCATTTTCTGCGGATATTCCTCGTTTTTGCATCTCCAGACGCAGTTCGAGTAGCAGTCACCATCCTCTGGAAGCCACGAAATGCTTTCGCGTGAATATTCCTGAGAGCAGATCTGATTTTTGACAGCTTCGTCTTCAACGCCGGTGATGTGGCCGCAGTAAGCGTCGCATGTCATGTCGCTGCCCATGACCATTTCGTCGGGCTGGTCGTTCTTGTTCATATCGTAGTAGAAAAGCTGTCCGACGTGGTTCGCAACGATATCGAGAATGACTTTTATGTCGTTTTCGTGGAGGATCTGAATCATTTCGCGCAGTTTCGCCAGATCTCCGAAGTGAGGGTTCACCGCCTTGAAATTCTGCGTCCAGTAACCGTGATAGCCTGCGATTCCCGCGTCCGAATCGACATTTTTGACGACAGGGCTTATCCAGAGCGCCGTAACGCCGAGCTTTTTGAGGTAGTCGATGTTGTCGATTATACCCTGAAAATCGCCGCCGTTCCAGGATGTGAGCGACTTTTTGTTGACATTGTAGTTGTTGTTGACGTCGCCGTCGGCAAAGCGGTCAGTGATAAGCTGATAGATCACCTCGTCGCGCCAGTCTGTGACATTGTTCGTGATTTCTATCGGCCCTTCCACCTTGCCCGTGTCGACGCACGAAACCAGAAAAGCCGCAAAAACAAGAGAAAAAACAGTTGTAAATTTATTCATGAGTCTCTCCAACAAAAAAACGCGGTTTTATAGCAAAATCCCTGAAAATGGCAAGAAACTAACGGTTCGAACCCGAATGGACAAAATCCTTGATGTAGAGCTGCATCATGATGTTGTCGCCGTAAACGTTTATCCGCGGGAAATAGATTATGTCGATCATGTCTCCTACAACAGGTGCATTCCCGTGGTTCAGAAGGCCGAAACCTATCGCATTGAAAGTCATGTTCGTATTTTTCGCGCCGAGTTTCCAGTGGAGATGACTTCTGTTTATAATGCTCTGCTTCAGGATCTTGACGTTTCTCGCGATGAAATTGGGTTCGGGGTTGTTGATTCCGAAAGGTTCGAGCTTCGAAAGGGCGACAACGAGGTCGGGAACAAGCTCTTTAAGCTGAAGTTCCGCATCGATTTCAGTCATCTGACCGCCGACTTCCTCTTCAAGCTCTTCCGCCACGATCTCATCAAATTTATCAATAAATTCGGCTATTTTTGATTCCTGAATCGTGAGTCCTGCCGCGTATTTGTGACCGCCGTACTGAACTAAATAGTTGCTCAGTCTCTCCAGAACTTTGTAGATATGGAGCTGCGGAATGCTTCTTACGCTGCCGCGGCCGATCCCGTCTTCGACTGAAATCATGATCGTCGGCTTGTAGAACTTTTCAACAAGGCGCGACGCGACGATTCCGATAACGCCGGGATGCCATTTTTCGGAATATAAAACTATCGAATTTCTCTTTTGGATAATATCGCTGTTCTCGACTTTCGCCAGAGCCTGATCGAAAATCTCGGCTTCGAGCTGCTGACGGTATTCATTAGTCAAATTAAGCTCTTCCGCCATCTTCAGCGCCGCTTCGTAATCGGTGCTTTCGATAAGTTCAAGACCTTTTATCGCGTTTCCGATCCTGCCTGCCGCATTGAGGCGCGGAGCCATTTTGTAGCTTATTACCGACGGAGTTATCTCTTTGAGCGACTTGAGCCCGCAGATGTTAGCCAGAGCCAGAAGACCCGGACGCTGGTTCTTCTGCATCTGGGTAAGTCCGTATTTCACGAAGATCCTGTTCGATTCAAGGAGTGGGACCATATCCGCGACCGTTCCGAGAGCTACGATATCGAGATATTCGACCAAATTCGGAAGTGTTCCCGTGAAAAATCCGTCTTTCTCGACTATTTTTTTGAAAACCATGAGGAACGAGAATGCTACACCTACAGCTGCCATCTCTTTGAAGGGATACTGACAGTCAGGCTGGTGCGGATTGACAATAGCCACAGCCGGCGGGACTGTTTCGCCGACATGGTGATGGTCGATGATTATCGTCGCCAGACCAAGATCTTTTGCGTATTTTACTTCATCGACACTCGTTATACCGCAGTCGACAGTGATAACAAGCTCACCGCCGTTTGTCGCGATCTCTTCCAGAGTGTATGTATTGAGTCCGTAACCGTCTTCAAGTCTGTGCGGAATGTAGTGATCAACGCTTGCGCCGAGATGCGAAAGGAACTGATACATAATCAAAGTCGAAGTGATGCCGTCAACATCGTAATCGCCGTAAATCACGATTTTTTTCTTATTTTTGATGTAGTCGATAATGATCCCGGCAGCTTTTTCGGCGTCTTTCAGAAGGAACGGGTCGGGAAGAGATCTTATTTTGGCCTGAAGGAACATGCTCGCAGTTTCGACCTCGTCGATCCCGCGGTTCACAAGGATCGTAGCCACAGTTTTGGAGATCCCGAGCGTCTTACTCAGAGTGTCGATCCTGCCCGGATCGGGATTCAGTATTTGCCATTTCGGCTTCATTTATGCTGCGTTTCCTTTTCTTTTGTTCATATACCTTTCAATGTAAAGCGTAATGGGGGAAGCGATGAAGAGCGAGGAATAGGTTCCTACTACGACACCGATGCACATAACGCCTGCAAAACCAGAAATGATCTCGCCGCCGAAAATGAGAAGAGCGAGGACTGAGAAGAGAGTCGTTATCGAAGTGAGGAACGTTCTCTGCAGGGTCTCGTTGAGGCTCGTGTTCATCTTTTCAGCCAATGTATTTCCTTTGTTCGGATCTTTCATGTTTTCCCTGATCCTGTCGAAAATGACGATCGTATCGTTGATCGAGTAACCGACGATCGTGAGGAGCGCCGCAACGACGGTAAGGTCAAACGAGAATCCGAAAAGCGACCAGATACCGAGAGCGATCATGACGTCGTGGAAAAGAGCGATGACTGCGCCGGGAGCAAACATGAAGTTGAATCTGAAAGCGATGTAGACCAGGATCGCTATCAAAGCGTAGAAAACAGCCTGGATCGCGGAAAGTTTCAACTGCTGGCCGACTTTCGGACCTACGAGTTCGACTCTGACGAGGTCTGCCTTTGCTTCAGGATTTATATTGTCGATCGCGTTTACGATCTCGTTCGTCATACCTTTGAGCATAAGTTTGTAGATGTGTCTGTCGCCGACTTTGTTGTATCTGACTGCATCTTTCTCGACAACAGGAAGTTTCGTCTCTGCAACAAGCGCGCTGAGGTCAGCTTCCGGGATCTCTTTGTCGAACCAGATCTCGACTCTGTCGCCTACCTGTGAATCGAAGTGGGTCTTGAGCATCTTCGCATCGCTGAATTTAGCTTTTGCCGCATCAAGGAAAGCGTTGATCGTCGCATCGTCGACCATCGAAATATTTTTGAAGCGCACCAGGTATTCGTTCTGCTTGCCTTCGAACTGCTGGATGTCGTTTGCTCCGAACTTTGTGAGAACATCTCTCGCCTGTTCCTGAGTTACGCCGTCGGCCTTGATCTGGATCTCTGTTCCGCCCGCAAAGTCGATACCGTAGTTGAAACTCTTGAAAATGACAAGAAGTATCGAGACAGCGACTAAAACGCACGAGATCGGGAAAAGTATTTTTGACTTGCCGATAAAGTCGATTTTCAATTCATTTATCTTCATCTTCAAACTCCTTATTTAACATGGGAAAACATCTTGATACGCGCTTTCAGGAAGTAGTTGAAAACAACTCTTGCCACGAATATCGCGGTGAACATACTTGAGCAGATACCGATCAAAAGGGTTATTGCGAAACCTTTGATCGCGCCGGTACCGAATTCCCAGAGCACGAAAGATGTTATCGCAGTCGTCAGGTTGGCATCGAAGATCGCCGACCAGGCCTTGTTGAAACCGCTTTCTATCGCAGCTTCAAGAGCCTTTCCGGCACGAAGCTCCTCTTTTATCCTTTCAAAAATAATAACGTTCGCGTCGACCGCCATACCGACCGTAAGAAGGATACCTGCGATACCGGGGAAAGTAAGCGTTGCGCCGAACGCAGCCATTGCAGCCATGATGAAAAGCAGGTTGAGGAAAAGCGCCAGGTCTGCGATGAGTCCTGCAAAACCGTAGTAGAAGAACATGAAAACAACGACAAGGGCGAAACCGATCGAAACCGCCATTTTTCCTTTTTCGATGGAATCCTGACCGAGGCTCGGACCGACCGTTCTGTTTTCTTCGAACGTTACGGGAGCGGGAAGCGAACCGGCTCTGAGAACGAGCGCGAGGTCTTTCGCCTCCTCGAAGATCGAGTTGTAGTCGCCGTTTCCGCCGAGCGTGATCATTGCGCTGCCGCCTTCGATCCTCGACTGGATCACAGGAGCGCTGTTGACTTTTTCATCAAGGACGATCGCCATTTTGCGCTTTATGTTTTTGCCCGTTACATCGGCAAAAATCTCGGCACCGACTTTATCGAAGTTCATGCTGACATACGGCATATTCTTCTGCTGGTCGATCGAAACTCTCGCGTCGGTGAGCATGTCACCAGTGATGTAAGCCTGGCGGTAAAGCAGCCACGACATATATTCTTTCGTTCCGTCAGCCGAAACATTTTCCTCGAGGAGGAATTCAGTCCCTTCCGGAGCTTTGTCTTTCAGGAACTCACGGAGTTTCGCGCGGTCATTCGAAGTTGCGTATTTGTAAGTAAAGACTGCGCCTTCAGCATTTGATCCTCTGCCTGTTACAAGCGTGATGCCTTCAGGAACTTCGCCGGTGTATTCGCCGAGCGGGTCTTTGTCTTCAGCAACGATCTTGAACTCAAGCTGAGCCGTCTGGCCGATGATGCTTCTTGCTCTCTCGACATCTTTGTAGCCGGGAAGCTGTACAAGGATCGAGTTTTCGCCCTGTTTCGTAACGATAGGCTCCTTGAGGCCGAGTTCGTCGATCCTCGAACGGAGCGTTTCAAGCGTCTGGTCCACAGCATTGATCTTAAGCTGCTGGACATATTCGTCACGCATCGTGAGAGTGTAGGAATTTCCGGAACTTCCGGTCTTTTTAAGGTCGCCGAAGTAGTCGATGACCTTGTCTCTGAAAAGGTCTTTGTCTGCGCCTTCAGCAAGTCTGACTTCGACAGCATAACTTTCCGGGAGGACTTTGACCGTTTCATAAGGGATCTTCTCTTCGTCGAGTCTGATCCTGATCTCGTCCGTTCTGCGGTCGAGCCTGTCGGTAGCCGCCTTTTCGGTGTCTACACTGAGAACGAAGTGGATACCGCCTTTAAGATCAAGACCAAGGCTGAGCCCGTCGTTTATCTTCGCAGCCCACGGATTCGTCTCCGTGTCGATAAAAGTCGGGATAAGCGCAACACATGCCGCGACAATAATCACAAGAACAAAAATTGCTCTTGCCAACCAGTTTCTTTCCATAACAACCAATCTCCTTTTATATGTTTTTACTCTTCAGTTCCTTTCGCTACAACGCTGGATACAACAGCTTTCTGAACGGTAATGACGACTTTCGGGTTTGAACAGATCTCAACTTTGATTTCAGTATCTTTCACCTCGACGATCCTGCCCTGGATCCCGTTGCTCATCATGACGGTATCCCCTTTTTTAAGCTGATTGAGCATTTCGTTGTGTTTTTTCATCTGTTTTTTCTGCGGGAGAATGACAAGAAAGTAAAAAATACCGAAAATGAGGATGAACGGAAGGAGCATATTCAAAATCCCCATAGCTCCGCCCTGTCCGGCCGCTTCCTGCGTTATAAGTAAATTACCCAATAAATTCAATGTATTAGTCATTAAGACCGCCTCCATTTTTAAAGGTCCACAAAAAAACAAGCGGCAGAGTGTAGCACAAAAATTTTTTTTAGCAAGAAATGCTGTGAAAAATCAATTGGAAAAGGCTCTCGCTTTTCCTGAAAAAACGGGTATAATAAACGGTTTTTTGATTTTGGGGAGCAGCTATGGATCAAGTAAACGGAAAAGCTCTTTACGCCGGCATCGACCTCGGAGGAACAAAGATCCTGACAGTCATCGAGGACGGTGAAAGAAATGTTCTGGCAAAGACAAAGATCCCGACCGAAGCCTCGCGCGGAGTCGGTGTCGTTATGGATAACATCGCAAGATCATTGGAGATGTCATGCAAAGAGGCAGGGATATCGCCTGACAGACTTGCCGGGATCGGCATCGGTGTTCCCGGCCCGGTGAACTACGAAAAAGGGCTAGTCTACGACTGCCCGAACCTGAGCGGCTGGAAGAACATCGAAGTGCGCCGGCTTCTGAACGAACGCTGGAACGTTCCCGTCATGGTCGAAAACGACGCGAGGGTCGCAGGTCTTGCCGAAACAAGGATCGGAGCGGCGAAAGGGCTCAGACATGTTTTTTACATCACAGTGAGCACCGGAATAGGATCGGCAATAATAATCGACGGGAAGATCTACCACGGCGCGGACGGTGCGGCCGGCGAATTCGGGCAGATGAAACTCCTGGACGGATCTGTGCTCGAGCAGAAGTTCGCAGGTCCGGCAATCGAGCGGCTGTTCGGGGTCTCGACGACGCAACTTGCCGAATTGATTAAGAAAAACGACCCTGGTGCAAAACGGGCGCTCAAACATCTTACCGACGGAACAGGAACTTTTCTCGCGAACATCGTGACTCTTCTCGATCCGCAGATCATCGTTGTCGGAGGCGGTGTATCGCAACTCGGAAAACTCATTCTGCAGCCGATAAGGGAAAAAGTCTCCTCTCTCGCATTCTCGATCGGGGCAAAAAATGTTAAAATAGTTCCTGCCGCCCTCGCCACAGATTCCGGGGCACTCGGCGCGGCTGAACTGCTCTTTGACTGAAAGGAGGAAAAATGTATCGGTTTATCAGTCTGCTCGGGATCGTAGTTTTCATCCTCATCGCCTGGGGCCTGAGCGAAAACAGGCGGAAAGTGAATTTCAAACTCGTTGCATACGGACTGCTGGTGCAGTTCCTCTTCGCTTTTTTCGTCCTCAAAACATCCCCGGGAAAGATGATCTTCGATTTTTTGAACAAATGCTTCACGAAGATTACGAGTTTCACCTCTGCAGGTTCTGAATTCGTCTTCGGCGGGCTGCTCGACAAGTTTTCGTTTGCCCTCTCCGTGCTGCCGACGATCATCTTTTTTTCATCGTTTTTTGCAGTTCTCTACTATTTCGGGATCTTGCAGTTTTTTGTCCGCATCTTCGCATGGCTGTTTGTGAAGATCCTCAAGACAAGCGGCGCAGAAAGCCTTTCGGCGGCTGCCAACATCTTCATCGGACAGACAGAAGCCCCGCTCATCGTCAAACCCTACATCAAAACGATGACGAGAAGCGAGCTCATGTGCCTTATGACGGGCGGGCTGGCCACAGTCGCCGGCGGAGTCCTCGCGGCTTACATCCAGATGGGCATCGATGCAGGACATCTGATCGCGGCAAGCGTGATGAGTGCTCCGGCAGCCATAGTCATGGCGAAGATCCTCGTTCCTGAGACCGGGACACCGCAGACGGCGACGCAAAACGGTATCAAGATCGAAGTTACTGACAGAAACGTCCTCGACGCCGCTGCCAGAGGTGCGAGCGAAGGCATTTTCCTCGCGATAAATGTCGTGGCGATGCTCATTTCGTTCATTGCCTTCGTGGCGATGTTCAACTATGTTTTCTCACTTTTCGGGACCTCCATGGAAGAGATCCTGGGCTGGATATTCAAACCTCTCGCCTTTCTGATGGGCGTTCCGTGGGAAGAGACATCCCAGGTCGGCACGCTTCTCGGGCAGAAGACCGTCCTCAACGAGTTCATCGCATACGATTCTCTCGCCAAAATGAATGCTGACGCCGCAACGATGCTTTCCGAAAGAAGCACTGTCATTTCGATATACGCGCTCTGCGGATTTTCCAACTTCGGCTCGATCGCAATACTTTTGGGCGGTATCGGAGCGATGATCCCGGAAAGAAGGAGCGAGATCGCCTCTCTGGGCATAAAGGCTCTTATCGGCGGCACTTTTGCATGTCTTCTCACCGCAAATATCGCGGGGATCCTTATTTAAGCTTACATATATCCGTCTTTTCTGAGCGTTTCGAGACCGCCGCCGTCGTCTTTGTCCTGCGCTCTGCCTGAGCGTTCGGCAATTTTTGCGAACTTTCCGCTCCTCAGTTCTTCGATTATTTCAGGAACATTTTTAGCGGTGCTTTCAACAGGAAACGTGCACGGATAGCAGCCGAGCGAACGGTATCTCCTGCCCTCGCCGTGATCGTAGTAAAGCGAAACTGTCGGGATCTTTTCGCGTTCGATGTATTCCCAGATGTTGAGCTCGGTCCAGTCGAGGAGCGGGTGGATGCGGAGATGCGTTCCCGGCGCGAAATCGGTCTTGAACTGGTTCCAGAATTCCGGCGGCTGATCGCCGATATTCCATTCGTTTGAGGCATTACGCGGCGAAAAATAGCGTTCTTTCGAGCGGCTCCCCTCTTCGTCGCTTCTGATGCCGAGGATTATCGCGGTGAAGGCCTCGTGCGACGGATCAGGTTCATAGATCCCTTTTTCGTGGTTGAAGACATATCTCCTGCCGCTCCCGTCAAGCGTCGCCTTGAGCGCCTGAGTCTTGAGATTCCTGCAGCATGTGATCCTGTCGACATTCCCGTCGGGGAAAGTCGCCTTCTGCGCAAGAGCCTCTTCGTTCACTCCGACGATCATGTTCAAGTGCCACTCTTTCGTGAGGCGGTCGCGGTATTCGATCATTTCAGGGATCTTGTAGTGCGTATCGATGTGGATGAGAGGGAACGGGACATGGCCGAAGAACGCCTTTTTCACGAGCCAGAGCAGGACTGTGCTGTCCTTGCCTATCGACCAGAGCATACCGAGATTCTTAAAGTTTGCGTAAGATTCTCTTATTATGTGTATCGACGTCGCCTCAAGGCGGTCCAAGTGTTCCATCCATCCTCCGAGGAACCGTTTTTTTATACAAACGACTCCCGACAAAACGCGCGGTATCATACGGATAGCAGCCGAAATGGCAAGATTTTAGCGGATCACTCCGTGACAGCTGCGATGTTTTTGAGATTTGATCTGACGAGAGCGATCTCTTTTTCGGAAAGTCCTTCCGTCATCTCTTTGAAAAAGGCCTCTCCCGCTTTTTTATAAGCGTTCAGCTTGATCTCGAGATCACGCTCGGAAGTGTCGTTCTGTTTGAGGATCTCGATCCTTTTCTGCTCCGTCTCTTCGCTGATCTCGTTGAAAGCAAGGTAACATCTGAGTATTTTTTTCGATTTTTTCATGAAGATCTCCGGGTCGAGCCCCTTGCTTTCGAGGTATTTGTTGATTTCTCCTTTTCCCTCCTCGATCAGTTTGTAGGCTGCGGAAGGCTGGGCCTCGGCGATTTTTTTGTCATACTCAGCCGTTATGCCGTCGATCGTTTTTTTGTGCTCTATAAGAAGCATGATGTCTGTCTGCGTGATCGTGAGATCGGGCTCTTTTGCATTGTTCCCGCCCTTTTCCGAACATGAGAAGAAAAGAAAGGCGCACAATGCCGCGGCAAAAAACGCTTTAACAAGACAGGAAAAACTTTTTTTCATCACTCCTCCGAAAAAAACCGGAATATTTTATATGAAAAAAGCGTGAAAACAAATTTTTGAAAGCAAAAAAAAGAGCCGGACTAAGCCGGCCCTTTAAGGTTATGATGGAGAAAAATTACTTTTTCGCCATGAGAACTCTTTCCATTCTCTTGAGACCTTCTTTGACGTCAGCTTCGGTGATGTCGAGGAACGGTCTGAATCTGATGGAGTTGTCGCCGCATGCAAGAACGATCATGTTTTCTTTGTTCATGCAGTCGTTGATGAAATCATTTCTTGCCTTGCCGTCTTTCATGTCGAATGCGCAGAGAAGACCTTTGCCTCTGACGTTGAAGATCTTGCCTTTCGTCTTCTTGGAAAGTGCTTCAAGTCCGTCAAGAAGGATCTTGCCCATTTTCGCTGCGTTCTCAACGAGCTTTTCTTCCTTTATGATCTTGAGGTAACGTGCAGTTCTCTTCATATCGACGATGTTGCCGCCCCAAGTGGAGTTGAGTCTGCTCGATTTAACGAAAACGTTGTCCTTTACTTTGAGGACTCTGTCGTTTACGAGGATACCGCATACCTGGAACTTCTTTCCGAAGCAGATAACATCGGGTTTTACGCCGTAGTGCTCGTGAGTCCACCATTTGCCGCTGAGACCGCCGCCTGCCTGGACTTCGTCGAAGATGAGGAGGAATTCGTATTTGTCAGCGAACTTTCTGAGTTCCTGGATGAACTCTTTTCTGAAGTGGTTGTCACCGCCTTCGCCCTGAACCGGTTCGATGATGAGGCCGGCGATCTGGCTGCCGTATTTTTCACATGCGTCAAGGATCTCCTGGCATGCAACTTTTTCAGCTTCGACAGTCTTCTTCAGATTTTCGCCGGTAAGCGGGAATATAGCCTTCGGGTTGGTGATCCTCGGCCAGTTGAATTTCGGGAAATATTTGTATTTCCACGGATCGGAAGTGTTGGTGAGCGAAAGGGTGTAACCCGTTCTGCCGTGGAAAGCCTGTTTGAAGTGGATGATCTTCATCTCGTCTTCGTCAATGCGGATGCCTTTCTCAAGGTTCTTTCTGATCTTCCAGTCGAAAGCGGTTTTAAGTGCGTTCTCAACAGCAAGTCCGCCGCCGTCAACGAAGAACATCTTCTTCATGTAGTCGGGTTTCGCTGTGTTTGCCATAGCTTCTACGAATTCAGCCATGGTCGTGGTGTAGAAGTCGCTGTTCGAGATTTTGTGAAGAGCTACTTCGCCGATCTCTTTAACGAATTCGTCGTTGTGAAGTTTCGGATGGTTGAATCCGATGGGCATCGAAGCGAAGAACGAGAAGAAGTCGAGATACTCCTTGTTGTGTTTTGCGTCATACATGTAGCTGCCATGGCTTTTTTCGGTGTCGACAACGATGTCGTAGCCGTCGCAGAGGATGTACTTGCCGAGAATCTGGTGGACCTGAGCAGCCTTCATGCCTTTAAGTTCTGCCGGTTTCACTTCTTTTACGGTTTTCACTGTTTTCTTTGCGGGGACTTCCTTCTTTGCCGGTGCAGCTTTCGGTGCAGCTTTCGGCATTGCTTTCTTTGTAGCCATTTTTCACTCCTAAAAAAAATATTAAAAACGGGACACCTGATTTCACAAAACAAAGAACAACTGAGGCATAATATTTTTTTTGACTTATTGCAATAAAAATCGGCGATTATTCTGAAATATTGGCAATTTTGTTGATTTTGGGTGCAACAATCATCAAAAGAGCGCCTAAAATTATCGTGAATGCGGCGATGAGAGTGAAGACCGAAAGTTCGCCTAAAACATCGGCTAAAGTTCCTATTTTCGAAGCGAGCCATGCTGCAACGCCGGTAACTGCGAAGTACCAGCCCATAATCTGCGAAGTCATCCGTTTCGGAGCCATGTTCGTGATGAAAGAAAGCGAGACCGGTGAAAGCGCGAGTTCGCCTATCGTGTTGAAGAAATAGGCCATGCAGAGCCAGAGAGCGCTGCTTTTCGCCGCTTCGTCGCCGCCTCTTTCAAGCGAAGCTCCGACCATGAAGATGAATCCGATACCTAAAATGACTGTTCCGAGTCCCATCTTCATTATCGCCGAAGGTTCCTTTTTGTGTTTTGCGAGAAATACCCAGAAAGCAGCGACGACAGGGGCGAAGATCATGATGTAAAGCGGGTTGAGCGACTGGAACCACGCCGTCGGGACTTCGAATCCGAGGACGTTGCGCTCAGTGTAGCGGTCGGTGTAGAGGTTGAGAAGTCCGCCCGCCTGCTCGTAAGCCGCCCAGAAGATGATGACTATGAAAAACGAAAAAAGAACAAGTCCGATCTTTCTCTTTTCAAGCGCGGTAAGAGGCTGTTTTTCGGCAACTGCGCCGCTTTCCGCCTTGGTCTTAAGCTGTCCGGCAGTTCCGAGATATCTCTGACCGTAGGCATATACTGCCTGACCGACGAGCATTCCGACTCCGGCAAGACCGAATCCCCAGTGCCAGCCGTATTTGTATGCAAGCCATCCGACTGCGATCCCTGCTGCGAAAGCACCGACGTTGATACCCATGTAGAAGATCGTGAAACCCGCGTCCTTTCTCGGGTCTCCGTCAGGATAAAGCTCTCCGACCATAGTCGAAATGTTGGGTTTGAGAAGTCCGACACCTAAAATTATAAGGCCGAGCGCGCCGTAGAACGCCCATACCGGCGGATAAGCCAGCAGAAAGTGCCCTGCGCAGAGAAGAAGTCCGCCAAGGAAAACGCTTTTGCGCTGTCCGAGTATTTTATCGGCCACAAAACCGCCGGGAACTGACATCAGGTAGACTAAAAGCTGGTAGTAGCCCAAAATCGCGAGCCCTTTCGCATCGCTCCAGCCGAGGCCGCCGTCCTGCACCGACGCGACCATGTAAAGCACGAGGATCGCCTTCATCCCGTAGAACGAAAAACGCTCCCAGAGCTCGGTGAAAAAAAGCACGAACAGCCCTTTCGGGTGCCCGAGAAAAGTTTCCTTGCTTCGATCGTTCATGCAACCTCTTTATTACTAATTGTTTTCGGTCCTGTAGTTCGGAGCTTCCTTCGTGATCGTGACATCGTGGACATGGCTCTCACGGTATCCGGCGTTCGTGATCTGGACGAACTGCGCGTGTTCGCGGAGCATCGCGATATTTTCGGCGCCCAAGTATCCGAAACCCGATTTAAGGCCGCCCGCAAGCTGGTAGATCGTGTCTGCGATGGGTCCTTTGTATGCGACTCTGCCTTCGATCCCTTCAGGAACGAATTTCTGCGCATCGGTGATGTTATCCTGGAAATATCTGTCCTTGCTGCCTTTCTTCATTGCGCCGAGCGAACCCATTCCGCGGTACATTTTGTAGGTCCTGCCCTGGTAAAGGACTATCTCGCCCGGAGCTTCGGCCGTTCCGGCGAACATCGCGCCTATCATTACGGCATCTGCGCCTGCCGCCATCGCTTTTACGATATCGCCTGAATATTTGATACCGCCGTCTGCGATCATCGTCCTGCCGTATTTTTTCGCGACCGGAGCAACGTTCATGATCGCCGAAAGCTGCGGATAACCGACACCGGCGACGATTCGCGTCGTGCATATCGAGCCCGGGCCGATACCGACTTTGACGACGTCCGCGCCTGCTTTGAAAAGCTCTTCGGCAGCTTCAGCGGTAACGATGTTTCCTGCGATTATATCGACATCCGGATAGAATTTTCTGAAGTCTTTGACGACTGTGATGACGTTTTTCGAGTGGGCATGCGCCGAATCGAGAACGAGTGCGTCGACACCCGCTTTGACGAGCTCGGCCGCACGGTCATACCCTGCTGAAGTCGGAGTTACCGCAGCACCGACGAGAAGACGCGAATATTTGTCTTTCGCCGAATTCGGGAACTTTTCCTGATTTTCAATGTCACGCGTCGTGATGAGACCGACAAGACCGCCGTTGTCATCGACGACGAGAAGTTTTTCGATCCTGTTCGCGTGCATCAGGGCCTTTGCCTCGTCCATCGGGAAGTTTTCTCTTACGGTGACGAGTTCTTTCGTCATCAGTTCGCCGACTTTCTTTTCCATATTCGTTTCGAAACGTAGGTCTCTGTTCGTGATGATGCCGACAAGTTTTTCTCCTTCGACTACCGGAACGCCCGAGATCCTGTTCGACTGCATGAGATCAAGCGCATCGGAAATGCTTTCGTTCGGCGTTATCGTGATCGGGTTCGTGATAACGCCCGCTTCGGAACGCTTTACCATTTTGACCTGCTTCGCCTGCTCCTCGATCGTCATATTTTTGTGGATGACGCCCATTCCGCCGTGACGGGCCATAGCGATAGCGGTGTCGACCTCCGTGACGGTATCCATCGCGGAACTTAAAAACGGCGTGTTGAGAACGATGTTTTTCGTGAGCCGTGACGTGATGTTGACATCCTTCGGAAGGATCTCGGAATAATGCGGCACGAGGAGGACATCGTCGAAAGTTAAAGCTGTCTCGATTTTCTTAGCGATTTCCATTACTTTCTCCAAAATTTTAATTAGCAATCAGTTGCGGCATTTTAATGATTTCCCGAACGAAGTCAAGAACCTGCAGAGATGTTTCACGAAATGCCTCATCCGCGATTCGAGGCCGGAGCAGAAAGATCAGAGCCTCCAGTAGTTGTAACCTGCGTCCTCGTATTCTTTGCGGTTGAGAAGGCCTTTGAGGTCAAGAAGGACTTTTTTGCCTTTGCCGAAAAATTTGTCGATATTTTTCATTTTAAGATTGCTGAATTCTTTGTGCGCGACAGCAATGATGACCGCATCCATCTCCTTTACGTCCCTGATATCGGCGAACTCGATTCCGTAAAGAGCTTTTGCTTCGGCAGCATCAGCTTCCGGGTCGGCTATCATCGGATTTATGCCGTATTCACGAAGTTCGTGAACGATATCAATTACTTTCGTGTTTCTCGTGTCGGGGCAGTTTTCCTTGAAGGTGAAACCCAGTATCGCGACTTTTGCCTTTCTGACAGCCTTATCCGAAGCAATCAGATTTTTGACGCAGCATTCAGCTACATATTTGCCCATGTCGTCGTTGATCCTGCGGCCAGAGAGGATGATCTGGCTGTGATAACCGATTTTTTCCGCTTTATATGTCAGGTAGTAAGGATCTACGCCGATGCAGTGACCGCCTACCAGACCCGGATAGAATTTGAGGAAGTTCCATTTTGTTCCGGCCGCTTTCAGGACTGCCTGTGTATCAATCCCCATTTTGTTGAAAATTATGGAAAGCTCGTTCATAAAGGCGATGTTGATGTCGCGCTGGCTGTTTTCGATTACTTTCGCAGCCTCTGCGACTTTGATGTTTTCTGCGCGGTAAACTCCTGCTTCAACAACAAGTTCGTAAACTTTAGCTACACAGTCCAGAGTTTCCTCGTCCATGCCTGAAACTATTTTTGTGATCGTCTCAAGACGGTGGACTTTGTCGCCGGGGTTGATACGCTCCGGTGAATATCCGATTTTGAAATCACGACCGCATTTGAGGCCGGACTCGCGTTCAAGGATAGGAACGCAGACATCTTCAGTGACACCTGGATGCACAGTCGATTCGAACACTACGACCGAACCTTTTACGAGGTTGCGTCCGAGAATGGTACTTGCACTTTCGACCGGATTCAAATCTGGAGTGTGGTCGTCGTTTACAGGCGTAGGAACCGCAACGATATGGAATTTCGCCGTGCGGAGCTTCTTTTCGTCGGAAGTGAATTCAACTTTTGTTTTGGCGATAACATCGTCTCCGACTTCATGCGTAGGATCGATACCTTTTTTGTAAAGCGCTATTTTTTTATCGTTCAAATCGAATCCGACAACTTTGACCTTTCTCGCGAAAGCGACCGCTATCGGCATTCCGACATAACCAAGTCCTACCAGAGATATTTTTTCTTTTCCGGCCACAATTTTGTCATACAATTTAGAAAACATTGTTTACCTCCGAAATGTAAAAAACGAATTCAGGCGGAAAGATATAATAATCTCGCAAAAAATCAATATACAGAAACACCTAATCCCTTCTGAACAGGTCTCTCGTATAGACTTTATCCGCCACATCATCAAGAACTTTGTCGTAGCGGTTCGCAATGATCGCGTCGCAGCTCTTTTTGAAGCGTTCGAGATCGTTGACGACGATTGAACCAAAGAATGTCGTGCCGTCGTCAAGAGTCGGCTCGTAGATGATGACCGTCGCGCCTTTCGCCTTGATGCGCTTCATGATCCCCTGGATCGCGGAAGATCTGAAGTTGTCGCTGTTGCTTTTCATCGTCAGGCGGTAGACTCCGACAGTGACCGACTTTTCCCGTTTCAGATTCCAGGTGCTGCTTCCTGTGTAGTATCCGGCCCGTTCAAGAATGCGGTCAGAAATGAAATCCTTTCTCGTGCGGTTGCTTTCGACTATCGCCTGGATCAGGTTTTCAGGCACGTCGGCATAGTTCGCGAGAAGCTGTTTCGTGTCCTTCGGAAGGCAGTATCCGCCGTATCCGAACGAAGGATTGTTGTACTGGTCTCCTATCCTCGGATCAAGGCATACTCCTTTGATGATGTTCGCCGTGTTGAGCCCTTTCATCTCGGCGTAGGTGTCAAGCTCGTTGAAGTAGCTCACACGCAGTGCCAGGTAGGTGTTCGCGAAAAGCTTTACCGCCTCCGCTTCCGTAAAATCCATGAAAAGTGTCGGGACATCCTTCTTTTCGGCGCCTTCCTGAAGAAGTTTTGCAAAAATTTCAGCGGCTCCGCGCGTTTTTTCATCGCATCCGACAATTATCCTGCTCGGATAAAGATTGTCGTAAAGAGCCTTCGACTCACGCAGAAATTCAGGACTGAAAATTATGTTCTCACTCCCCTTCTTCTCGCGGATATGTCTCGTAAAACCAACAGGGATCGTCGACTTTATGACCATTATCGCGTTTTTGTTGACGCTCATAACAAGGTCGATTACCGCTTCAACCGCGCTCGTATCGAAGAAATTTTTCTGCGGATCGTAATTCGTCGGAGCCGCGATAACGACAAAATCAGCATCGGCATAAGCGCTTTTCCCGTCAGTCGTCGCTTTCAGACCGAGCTTCTTTTCAGCCAGATACTTCTCGATGTAGTCATCCTGGATCGGCGACTTCTTTTCATTAAGAAGTTTCACCTTTTCAGGAACAATATCGACCGCCGTTACATCGTGATGCTGAGAGAGCAGAACAGCCAGTGACAAACCGACATAACCGCTTCCGGCAACAGCTATTTTTAGATCTTCGAATCTGCGCATTGAAACCTCCGTAAAGACCTCACCCTTTTTATCTCCCTCTCAGTCGCTTTGCGACAGCTCCCCCAAAGTGGGAGCCAAGCTTGCCTCTCACTCAGGGAGAGGTGGCAGCCAAAGGCTGACGGAGAGGGCAAAGAGGTCAAACCGCTGCATTATACTGATTTTTTTAGGAAAAGCGAGAGGATTTCGATATCAGAATCACTGATTCAGCCGATTATTTTTTCGTCTTTCAGATATTTTTCGACCGCGTCAATAATAGTTTTTGCGTTTCGTATCTGAA
This sequence comes from bacterium, assembly GCA_016290135.1. GTDB lineage: Bacteria > UBP6 > UBA1177 > UBA1177 > UBA1177 > UBA1177. Next base: position 76,907 of record JAEESW010000001.1, on the reverse strand, counting down.
TTTCGGTATCGTTTCTGCTAACGATGTACATATCTTCATAATCAGACTTGTTCCTTACCTGGAATGCTTTGCCGATCATATCGGATATTTCTTCGTCGAAAATGCCGGTTTTGACATAGCGCAGACGAAATTCGCTTATGATTCCGCTGTGTTTCTTAGAGTCGTATTCGTCAAGTGCCAGAACCGCTCTCAAAGCATGAAATATAGCATAATATGCGCGGTTTACTGCAGTTCTGAGATCTTTAAGCCCTAAATTGTTTTCGGCAGCGGTACAGTCTTCTTTCGCTCTTTCCAGTCGATATATCGACAAATCTTTTGCCTGCTGGCTGATTTCACGCATACCTTATGCCTTCTTTACGGACATTTTGATAAAAAGGAAGGGCTTCGATCCAGTAATTGAACTCGCTGTAGCTCTGCACAATGGGGGAAAACAGAAGTTCGTATTCATATTTTTTATCAAGTCTGCTTATCACGGAACCCATTTTGTGATTGGCTTCTTCGACTTCGCTTCTCGGCACATCGAGAAGGATCATTATATCAACATCACTGTCATCCTCGAAATCGCCTCTTGCGCAAGAACCGAAAAGAATCACTTCTTTCAGTTTTTCACCGTATATGTTTTTTGCTTCAGCCGCGAGGTCCTTCATCGCGCTGTCAATCATCTTCTTGTTCATTTCTCACCGCTTTTAAAGTTCCCACTCACAGTAGGGTTCACTGCTTTTAAAGATTCCACTTAACGGTAGGACTCACCGATGGAAGTAATATAGTCACTTATTTTTAAAAGTCAAATTATTTTTAGATTTTTATTTTAACCGAATTTTAAATTTTTCATTTATCGATTTGTGACAGCTCCGTCCTCTCAGTCATGAGGTGTTGTCGAATCTGGTGAAGTCACAATTTGTTACTTCACCAAAATTTATACGTAAGAATCCATGTCAGCCTCTTGACTTCAAGGGAAAGTGCTTATTTATAATGGCGTTTTCAAACACAATGTATATTTGGAATGAAAACAAAGAGAACAGATTATTGTTATTGAAAAAAGGAGTTTTGTTATGACAGATCAAGAAAATCAGCCTAAGCGCAATTTGAATTATCTTCTGGAACGATGGATAGAAAATCTCGATCCAAACTTACCACTCGAAGAACAACTACTTGAAATCACTCATCACAAAGAAATTAAAGACGGAGATACTAAATATATCAGTTATCTCGCGGATAATGTTCATGAAGAATTGATAGCAGTTTTAAATTCGATACCAGAATATAACAATGACAAACCAGACAAAGACCCGTATTTTACAGTTGAGCGCAAAACACAGCTGTTAGCATATTCTGTAATGTATTCTGGTTTACTAGAGGGATTTATGAGCCGCCCCGATGCTTTGAATAAATACATAGCATCAATTTAGAACATCGTTTCTCTTATCAATAAAGAAACCAGCAACGACGAGAATTTATTAAAAGATGTCGATTTTTTGCACGAAAACTTAGAATATATCCTCAGAAATCAGAATAAGTGTCCCGAAATAGTATTGCATTCCATGTGCTACACCATAGAAAGCCTGACATGTGCTATAATCGAAAAATTGTTGAGAATAGCATATGTAAATGAAAGCAAAAATATACCTGAAGAAAAAGATGATAAAACAAAGAAAGGAGACAAAAATAAAAATAAAAACAAAAGCGGAAAAACTCTCGGGACATTGCTTTGGGACAAAAAAATAGAACAAATTTTTAATTATGATCATCTGAAAAGTCTTCAATTTCTCTTATCTGAGTCTAATGGTATAGGGCTTAACATCCGGAATTCATTAGCACATTGGAAGAACATCGACAAAGAAATGCTAACTCCACTTTTTGTTTCCAGGATGCTTTGGCTTTTTACGGATGTCCTTAACACGGTTTTGCTGTATTTCCTAAAACAGCAGGGGAATTAATAATTCCTGCATCAAACCTCATTTCAAGATGGGGATGTTAAAAATTTTGTTTGTCATTAGGACGGAATATACGAAATCTCTAGTCCTTAGTTTGATCTTGCTTTGGCTTACCATCAACATATTCTGGATAGACCCAAACACCTGTAATTTGCCAGATCTCATAAGCACTCAACCAAGTGATTACCCATGGAACAAATGTATCTGCCAAGAAGTGGTTATCCGTCCACCCACAGTCCTTAGGATAAAACACGCAAAGCCTTTCCCCACCATCAACACTTCTGCCGTAAAGATGATGTGGCTTCTTCCCGTCTACCAAAACTATTTCTTTGGGATCCACCAGTTTTACTTTGGGCCAAGATCCAATTTTGAACCTAATATTTACCTTATATTCTCTGCTTTCTGCAGTCGGCTGAAGCCTCATTACACAGCTCAATTCATTGCGTGACACACTAATTTTATCAATGAGGTTGGGATATACCTTTCTCAGCTTAATCTCTTGCTGTGCCAAGGTAATAGGTTTATTGAATCTCGCCATAATGCCTACTTGGAGAAATGGCCACTATTCCGGTTTTTGATAAATTACCTGTTACTGTGTCAACTTTCCGAATTCCATCTTTAACTTCATTAGCTTCTTCATATCCCATTTGGCTGAATATTGCTTTTCCTGTGGTAGAGCCGAATGCTTCTTTTACGATATTGCCCATCGCTACACGATCTTGGTTCATAAGATTTTCAAGATTGAAATCAGACTGCAACTGTTTAATCCAAGAGAAAAATGCAGTTTGCCTCTCCGGATGATCTTTCCATTTGTCTGCAAAATCTTCACCATTATAACTCGGATTTGGAATACTATAGCTGCCATCTTCTTTGCAATGAGATTTCAGATAGTGCTCTACTTCTCCAACAAATCCAAGAAGCGTATCAAGAATAGTAGTTTCTCCATGATATATCTGACCAGCGAGAGTTGTAATAATGATAGAGATAGGCTTGTTGTCTGGATCGTCCTTAAACATTACATCTCTATGACGCTTCAAAATTTGTACAGCTTTCTGAAGTTGTGTCTTATTCTTATTTCGCTTCAAATCCTCCTGTTGAGCCATCTCGCTCATAACCTCCAGGCCAGAACTTCCCATCTTCTTCTGGCGGCAGCGTTGAAAAAACCATTGTACATACCCTTTGGGATTGCTCTCTTGGTATTCATAAACCGGAGATCTATCGACATTTTTATCCGTGATGCTAATTGTACTATCAGAGTTGGGAAAAGGACTCGGTATTGCAGGAATAACATCCATGTGGAAGTGTGGAACATCCTCATACTCCAAATGCCAGCAACGCCTTTTCTCTTCAATGTCATTCTTGGTTTTCTTATATCCTATAAGCCAAGGTTTCACGACATCCAACTTCAACTGCTTAGCAGAAAAGTTCATACCGTTCTCGACCAGGCATACCAGATCCAGATCATAATCATCCTCATCAGATATCGGCTTGATTACTGTTCCTAAAGCAAACGACCCCTGAGGATATATGAGAACTTTATACTTCGTGCCATTCTTTTCTGTTTCATTATTGATCCATTTGCCCAAGGCTGTGTACTCTTCATCTGCTACTTTGAATAGGGCATCGCTAATATTTATCCTGGCAGCCAAATCACTAAAAATACGTTCTAACTGTTCTTTCGAGTATGCCATTTTTAATCTCCTTAAAACACTTTTATATTCTTCCCCTCAAAAACCCAACTACCCTTTGATTGTTCATAGACGACAAGATGCTTCAGCGAGTCTCTGCCTCCCGTCATAAACACCTCCTTTGTTATATGGTAACAGTGAGCAGCATTAATCGTTGCAAACAGGTTGATCGTCGTCACATTGTTTGGAAGATCATGTACTGTTGATGAAATCTTTTTTACAAAATCCCGACTATAGTATCTAGTGCCTTTCTCACCTGTGCGGTCTATCACAATAGTCGTAAGATTTAGGACCGATGCAGGGAGCTTGCTTTTCCAATCCAGCGGGTAGGTATCTGCAAGAACAAGGTTAACTGTAGATGTCAGAGGATTATCCTGAAATCGTTCAACTTTTACCTTATCCTTAGCCTCTTCCTTTTCTGTGATGCCGTCCATATAATCATACTCTAAAAAGAGATCCTTCCACACGAGCTTAAACTGCATAGGTATCGGCATTCTGGTCAAAGACAACTTTTTTATGCTCAAAAAATACCGACAAAACCAGTAATCAAAATATGTATGCCAGACTATATCATTGGAAATATTTTGCTTTAAGACATAATCCTTATTGAAATATTTGATGACAAACCATAATCCTACAACAACAACTATAGCAAATACCCATCGACCAAAACCAATAGCAAGACGCCATTTAGGATCTAGTTCAGACATTTGAACTGAGGCATCTGCTAATACGTTCTTCGCAATTTCAGGTAAATTAAAACAGACATTGGCGACAATAATTAAAGTCAACAATGCTGTTTGTACGTATTCTCTTTTCCAGTCTACAATTTTGTTCATCAACTTCCTCATCCCCCAAAAACTCCTCTGACTCCACTTTTGTGAAAATCATGCCGTCTCTTATAGACACACTTTCCCCAGTTTCAAGGGTCTCTTTTGAAAAAAAATTAAGATTTTTTTAAACAAAGAAAGGTCAGAAAAATATCAGGTCGTTCCCAGAGAAAAGAAGCGGGGTTTACCTACACTCACTTTCCCTTTTCCGCCGAATCTTTATCCAGTTTTTGTTTGGCACTATAATTGCGCATATATTTCATTAATTTTATCGACAAGAACTTTTGCCGCCTCAACCCATTTTTTTAATTGATTAGAATTAATTGATTGAGTGCGATAGTTACCTTTTCCTGCAATCTCGTTTTTATCTGCTTCATGGACAATTTTATGACGTCTTTTTATATAGGAATTTATACTTTCGCAATCTATTTCTTTATCTTTGCTAGGCAACCTTATTCCCACTGATTTCAAAGAATTAACAATCTGAGAGTAGTCATTAAATGTTAAATAATCCACCTTTTCATTTAAAGCGTCCTGAACCAACTCCAAAACAGTCTTATCCTTGTATTCAAACAATTCATTTAGCTCTATTTTTGCTGCAGTTGATTTTCCGTAATTTCTGCCAGGAAGAGAAACATCCCGCAATACATCGTTCCAAGATTCATTACTTTTCAACAAGGAAATTTTGCGCCGTCTAATAATTGTTCTCAAATATTCTTCCACTGTGGAGTGTAAAAAAAACCACCCCTGCCCTAAGCATATCAGTATCAGATATTGGCGGGCGTCCCTTACAGGCCCTCACTTTTATCTTTTGTTTGTATAATTCAATAAAATATTCTGCTCTTTCAATATTGGCAGAAAATGTTTGATACGGATCAATATCTTCCCTATGCTTCCTAGGAAGCACAATTTTGCAATTTTGCGCCATTTCAACATCTGCAGTTGATATTACCCTCGAAGACTTTTTCTTTCCCATTTCATCTCCCTCCATTCACATTTTCCAGACATCAATCATTTGGTTCCTTTTCCGCTTTCGCCTTATTTCGCCACCATAAACTCACTTTCCGCCAACTCTATCTGGTTTTTGTTTGGTACTACATTATGCCTTATTAATAATTTTATAAAATTCTGTTGCCAAATGCGACATTCTCTTTTCTACTTTAAAGGTATCCGTTTTATTCTCATATCGATCAACAAATCTTCTTACGCTTTTAAAATCAGATTTTTTGTAAATTTTAATTTTATCTTTCAAAGGCAAATTGGCACATTTTTTATTTAGACCTTCCTCTAAAGGTAACAAATTCCCTATATTGGAATTTTGTTCTCCATCAGAATCTAGCAAAATATGCTCAATAGTGTATTCTTTAGGCATATTTTTATTACCTAAAGATTCTTCATAGATTTCCAAGACCAATCTTGCCTTTTTTTCTTCCTTATCATCATTATAAAACTTAAAATGATGTGAATAACCAATCATAGAGAAAGCTTTTTCAAACCAATCTTTATTCGGAATCCTATCTTTTAAACTTTTAAAAAATTCCCTTAACAAATCTGATGAAAAAGAGTTTTCCAATTTAAACGCATAGCTAGATATTATAGAAGTAAGCGTATTTGATTTTGCTTTTCCGATTATAGTATAACATACAAAAAAGTTTTTAATAAATTCCAATGCTTGCTCATACTCTTCAATAGGCAACTCGCCCAATTCTTTTTGATGCATCAAACTGAGGATAACTGGCCGAAATTGTTCCTGTCTTTTTTTCCTAAAAAAAGTAAATATTGAATACTCCAAATCTGAACAAATTTCGTTACCGTCACCGTCTACCAATCTTGGATTCTGTAACTTTGAATAATATTGAGCTTTCTGAATAAAATCAGAATAGAATGATTCTATATCTGTTATTTTCACATATTTTTTTATTGCTTTATAAGCATCTTTTTTATCATTCTCATCGACCTTATATCTATGAATCAGGTAATGTAAAAGATATTTATTTATACCGCGTCCCAATAGTTTTTCCGTATCTTCCCATTCTGTTTTTACATTATCGACCTTTTCTTTCGGCTCTATATATCTCATAACATAATTTTTTAACAATTCATGATCTGCCAAAGTTTGACCACGGGCATTCAATATTTCAAAAATAGTATAAGAATCCTCTTCAGTTGTTGCCTCTATTCTAACATATTCAGTATTAAGTATAGCATCCTTTAATACAGTTATACTCTGGGGATCATCTTTTCGTTGTAATATAAATTCTTCAATTTTACCCACATAAAAAGAGAAGGCATCCATTATATTTTTATCACGTATTTTGTCCGCAACATGTGTTTTAAGGAATGAATCAATGGAAACATTCCTCCCAAACTTCAAATTTGGTATTGCAGTCAAAATTTTGCCAAGACCAAGATGATAGGATGATTCAAAAACATGATGTGAAATATTTTTATCATCCGTGGCATAAAGATACTTTTCTGTTCCATAATAATCATTTTGTAAATTATATTTTTTCATGACGAACAATAAAGCTGCCAAAAAAATTGTGATTGTAAATAATCTCTGTTGGCCATCTATTACAACCAATAGAGGAAGTCCTTCGACTGTTTCTTCATCTTTTAACAGTACCATACTTCCAATAAAATGGCTCAAGTTATTTTTTGTTGCAAAATTTAAATCCAGAAATAAATCTTCCCAATTATCTTTATCCCAAACATATTTACGTTGATTACGCGGGATTCTATATAATTGCGAAGTTAACAAATGTCTCACTGTTTTTTGTTCTGCACTATAACTCATAGAAATACTCCTTTTATTTAACTACAAAATTATCTGGCACATTATTTCCCTTCCTCAAACTCACTTTCCGAATTTCTTCAGTATGATTGAAAAATCCTTTTTTTCTTGATTGTTAAATCCGTAAAACAGCAAGGCGACTCCGTAAACCGCACTAAAAACGGCGCCTTTTACAACCAAAGTGATCCAGGAATAATCCGGCAAAAATCTGTTGCTGACAAATCCGACAGCGACCGCAGGTATCAAACACAGCCATGTTTTTGAGAAAATGGTTTTAAAGAGTCTTCCGACCTGAATTTTTATTTCTTTTTGATAATAGATATTCATTACCACTCCATATCCGATAATAAATGCAAACGCCGAGCCAATCGGAGCACCCATCATCCCGTATCTTTCAACAAGAAAAACAGAGATTATGACATGGATTACAGAGACAACAAAGAGCACAACTGATCTGAAAAGTCTCTTTTTGAGTGCATCCAGAATGCTTACTGCCGTATTCTGAATCAACGGGATCATATTCGGGATAATAATGATCATCGCGACAGTCCATGCCTGAACAGTATTCGGTCCGGCCCACAGACTGATGAATTCTCTGCCGAACAAAGCGAATCCGCACACAAATCCTCCGCAAAGCATAAACTGGTATCTGCCTGGTCGGATAACAAAATTCGTGAGATCATCACTGTTGTAACTTCCACCGAATATCATCTTGGTCGCTTTAGGCAAAAAGACTCCTGAAATAGCGGAAGGCAATGCGTTAAACAAGGCTATGAAAGTCGTAGCGATCGAATATATCGCGACATCTGCTTTAGATGTCATGATACCAAGCACTGTCTTGTCAACATAATTATTTATATAGCCGATAATGGCCTGAAGAAAAACGGGAAACATAAAGGAAATGAGGTCTATGATCAGAGTAAAATCGAACTTGCTCAACTTAATTTTGAAATGCAACTGTTTGATTGCGTATATTGAACGAAACATGATTGATAAAAGTATCACTATCACATCTACCAAGACAACCGCAATCACTCCCATACCGATATAAAGGAATAGTATCGTCAGAAGGATTTTTAATATTAATTTCACAACACCTACCGCATTATTGACCGTAAAATGCTCATACGCAGATACACATCCAGACACAAATCTTTCCAATATTGTTCCGGAAACAACGACAAGCATCAGTAGCATCAGCTGATGGGCAACACCAGCCTCTTCAGCTGTTATTGTGGGGTATATGTCCAACAAAAACTCATTCATTATAAGGCCGGCCGCCATCATCAAAACAATAATGGTAGCGACTGTGATCAGACAGTGAGCCGAAAAATTCTTCTCAGATTCATAGTCGTTAGTAGCATGATATTTGGAGATATAGCGCACCATCGCAGTGTTTATGCCGAAATCAAGAATAAGGATATAACTTGCGACCGTATAAATCATCTGATAAAGACCATACTGATCCAGACCGAGATAATTCAAATAGAGCGGCGTAAGGACTAAATTGCTTAAAGTATGAACTATCAGCGAAATATATGTGATGATTACAGCCAGTTTTTTTGAAGTAGCGAGTTTCTGCAAACTACTCATCTATATCCCTTAAACTCTTTTCTTCGCATATTTACAAATGCAACATTTTTCTTAGTTTTTTGATGTAATAATGCAATTCATTTATGTCATACATTTTAAGTGCTGCCGCCTCAAAACCTTTTTCGGCTGCGAGTTTGAAAAAGCGGTCATTGCCTTTCAGAATGTCCGCTCTAGGGATCTTGTCTCTGACAGCGTAATGCGTGTATTCGATTGGGATCTCGAATTTTTCGAAATCCTTTATTCCACCAAATATTTTTTCAGCTTTTTCATTGTTGCAGACTACAAGTGACATTCCGCTTTTATGTTTTTTGATCCCTGCCGCACGATATCCCCAATAATCAGCTATTGTGAAATCCGAACGGTGAAAATGATAATATGGACATCCCGCACAAACCTTGCGCACAGATACTTTAGCATTAAAGCATTTGAAATACACATCGGCAAAATCTCTTTTTATATACTTTTTGCCGTTTTCAAAACGCGCAAAGAGGCGCATCCTTCCCCAACCCCACTCTTTTGAACGAAAATCCAAAGATGTAATAGGAGAGCCGTATTTTTTCTGCAAAGCCTCTATATGTTCGCGGTAAAATGAAAGCGAAGGCATTCCGCCGCAGATAAAATCGCAAGTGATCAGATTTCCATATTCATCACCGAACACGCTTTTTATTCCGGCGCATTGACACGGTGTCCCTGTAAACAGCACCTGTCGGCCGTCATTCAAATATTTTCTTATCCTCTTATACAATCCGGATGCGGCACTGACTGTGTATTTGCTCTTTTGCAATTTTTCTAACGCGACATCATCCGTGCATTCAAAAACGATGTCTTTCCAATCTTCAGAATAAGTAGCCCCGAAAACGACTCCACCTTTTTGCAGGACTGTTTGAGCTATCGAGTAAAAAGCTCCTCCTGAAGAACTCTTAAACAACACCTCAGAAGATGAGTTCCAGCCGTAATATGCTTTCTTCGGCCAGACGACCTGCTTTGTATTTAAAGGGCATGACTGAATGCACCTGCTGCAGTTCACGCATTTGGTCTCATCAATAGATGGTTCGTAAAAACCTTTGGAATTCAACACCATGCTTATAGCATTTGTCGGGCAAACATCCTCGCATGCGGCACATCCTGTGCAGGTATCGTTCATCAAAGCGACAGTGCCGCTTGGTTTAACAGCCTTTTTATTTTTAGCAATCTCAAAAGCATTTTGAATATATTGTCTGCTACGTTCTCTTTCCAGAGCAAGAACATCCCTCACATGATCCCAATCGATACTGTTTCTTCTTGTGAACTGCGTATCAGTTTCACTTATCGGTTGAACACCGACCTTTTTGAGAATATTTGATATTCTGCTTGGCGAATCAGGATTGACAATGGAATAGAACTCCTTTTCAAATATCAATGAAAAGCATGTTCCGTGAAAAGACGTCGTAACTACACATTCCGCATTATCAAAAAGATAGACAAACTCCTGCGGTCCAGCATCTCTAACGATCATATCATTTTTAACAACCATGCCGACTGCGCCTGAACTATCCAAAAGAACGACCGGCAATCCGGTTTCCTTACGCAGCCACTTTATAAGCTTGTTTCCGTTTTTGGGAATATGGAGAATATAAGCGAGGATATACTTCTCAGGAATACCTTTCACCGGATTAGCGATATTGCGGTAAAATGCTTTATCGTGTAAAAGCGTCGGATCGACATTGACCGAAATGTCTTTATCGCAAAACGGACTTAAACTCTCTTTGATCCCTTCCTCTCTAACCGATATTGCATCAAATGTTTTAAGATATTTTTTTACAAGATCTTTTCTGTCATTCGGGACATCAGTTGTTACCATACTTGCAGCATACGAAATTTTATAAACGGAGTCATCCAGGAACTGTAGAAAGAACATTGAATCCATGCTGCTATTCAAATTCCATACCTGATCGCTTCCAGTAACAAAGATACGGCTTTTGGTATCAAGATTAAGATTGAAATATTTTTCGCGGAACTCGGCATATTTTTGAACTTCTCTTGATTTTGCCTTTTTATCTCGGGTAAATTTTGTCAATATTTTCTTTACCTTACCTTTCAGGGTCGCATTTATACCAATTGTTACAGGCTTTATGTAATCATATATCCCGGCATTATAATTTTGTTTTTTTATAAACTCTTGCAAAGCATAAGATTGAAGAGCAGCCCCGAAATTTATCGCTCTCTGGAATGTAATAATATTAAAATCAAACATCACAAATCTCCATTTTAAATCGTTTTATCATTCCACTTCTCATGTCAAGTTCACTATCTTGCTATTTTTTAACGCTACCAAAACACCTAAGCCACCTTTATAAGTTAGCTATCTTATGATGGCAGGTGCTCCCAAACCACTTTCTATTTTCAAGGCATGATGTTCTATAGCATCTTGCGCAATCTGCACAAATACATTTGCATACACCTCTGGACTAAACCGTGTTTTAATTGTTTGATAAGCAGCCATCTTTATTTTTGCGAGTTTCTGTCTATCTTTGGCAAGATTTTCTATAATTCCTACAGCCGCATCAATATCTTTCCAACAAAAAGAATAACCATTTACCCCATCTTCGATAAGAACAGGAACAGATCCCATTTCTCTTGATGCCACAACAGCACATCCACTATTCATCGCTTCATTTATAACTACCCCCCATCCTTCATGATAATCGGAAGATGCTATAAATATATCATTCTCCATCATTTTAGATCGCATTTTATCGGCAATTACAGCCCCTATCAAAGAAACTTGCTGCTCCAAGTTTTTTTCCTTAATCATTCTTTGAAGACTAGCAAATAATTCTCCGGCACCGGCCAACTCCATATGGAATTCAATCCCTTTGAACTTAAGTTTTTCCGCTATACAAACAGGTACCTCTGGGTGCTTCAACGGAATTAATCTTCCACACCAAAAAATATGCAAAGGCTTTTTTTCGCTATTATCCGACTTGAAAATAGTCATTACATTATCATAGTTTACAAACTCAGGACAATAAGCCCATTGTAAAACCCTGTCTCCTCTGACAAATATTTTTTTCAAATCACCGGCTGCATATGCACTCACACACAAAAAATAAACATTTTTATTATTACGATATTGTATGTATTTTCTATGATAACGCGCAAAAACAGATGGAACAAACAACTTCCAGACACCCTCTTTCAATATTCTTTCCATTCTGATAAAAACAACTTTATTCTGTCTTACAGCTTCATGTAAAAAAATTTCGGGAGCAGAACCGAAATCAACAACATCTGCCCATTTTATCCAATTTACGATTTGTTCTTTATTAAAAAGACTTCCATCAATGCTATAACTCAACTGTTCATCATGGAATCCCAGATTTTTTCTTGTTTTATTTACAAAACTTGTCGTAATCCTCCTATAATTGTTTCCTAACAGTGCATGCATAGCGTCACACATAAATCTTCCATGATGATTCAGTTCTCCGGCACAACTCAGGAAATGCATTTCACCCTCCTCAACAAATTATAATAAACTTTCCGATATAAACTTTTCGCTTTTGTCTACAAAACCACGAACACAGTTATTCACAATCTCATAATCTATAGAAGAAAATTCGTGAACAATTGAATTAGAGCACCTAGAACTTAACCCGCATATCTCCAACAAATCAATTATTCTTGAACCAAGTTGACGTTCTGGCGACAAATTTGTATTTACGAATGAATAAAAATTTTTTTGAAAAATAATTGAAAACGCTGTGCCGTGAAACGAGTTGGTCAATATCATGCCTGCATTTTTAAAAAGCTCAAGAAACAATTCAGGCGATGCATATATATAATCTTCGCCATCTTTTTTAAAATATTTATATTCCCTCCTTCCCAAGAACACCAATTTAAGCCCATGTTCTTTACTCATCAATTTTGCAGTTTGTTCTATATTTGTCTCAATCAAATTGTCACCAGGCATTATATAGCACAATATATAATTAGATGGGATATCGTCTTGGGCAGCGACCTCGCTCCACAAAGTACTGTCAAGCAAAAAAACAGGATCTGCAACGACCGAAATTTTTCTGTCGTATCCAGCCATTTTTATCACATTTACAGCTGTTTTTTCTCTCACCGACACAGCTTTATATCCTTTGATTTGTTCTACTAATCTTTTAAGCCATTCATTATCAACAGATGATTTGCCGATGCTTGCAGCATAAGCTACTCTTTGAATAGGCAAATTGTCTATATCCAAAAGATAAGAGGAATCAGCACCTGTAATTTTAGGATTCCACACCTGATCACTGCCAACAAAAATATAGTCAAACTTACCATCTTTCAGAAAATCTATCATCTCTAATTTTGTATTTATCTGTTTCTGACTCGATATATTAAGCTTATTTATACGAAACAACTCAAACCCTTCATGCTTTTTCGTCCCAAATATCAGCTTACGAATGTTGCTCCAAATCGCGGTCCTTATCAAACTGAGCTTTTTTGTAGATTTTTTCCGATGAGAACTATTGTTATAGTCAATGATCTCAACAGTACAACCTAGAGAAGTCAGATAGCGATACAATGCATAAGTTTGAAGAACAGCACCATAATTATCAACATAATGAAAAGTCAAAATTCCTATTTTCACGCTAACAGACCTCTTTTACTAAAATATTCTTAATTTCATTTTCCTCTTTGGTCGCCAAAGAAGTTACAAAACCTATATACATCATAATATAGAAGGTAGAATGCATAAATAACCATCCACTAACAAGACCAATACCAATAGAATAGATTGTCATTGCAGAGAAGGATGCTGCCAAAATCGATTTTTTATGGATCAACACCACCGAAGTCCTAATTAAGGAGAACATTAAAGTCAAATATAGTAAAAAACCAACTATACCCACTGACTCCAAACGGTTCAAATATTCATTATGCGCCCCACCTCCCAGAGATTCTTCAGATCGAGCTTTGATACCGAAAGTTAACTGTAACAAGTCTCTTTTACTTATATTTCTTAAGGTATCCATTGTTCCCTCGGCCCTCCCAGAACCTTCACTTATTTCTTCCATTTCGAATCTGCTGCTAAGAAAGCCTTCAGAATAGTTGTCAAATATCACACAGACGACAAAAAAAACAAGCATAGCTAAAAGTATTTTTCTTATATTATTATGTGCATGTCCTGTTAAGTTCTCGACATAGAAATAAACAAATAACACTATTGGAAAAGCTATAATAGCACCACGTTTCAATGATATTACAACTGCAACCATGCCGATTGAAATAAATAACAATTTAGATTTTCTGTCTTGATTAAGAAGAATCATCGGCAAAATAGAAAGAAGATGATAAGCATATCCAACTCTAGCGAATTGTATACTCGAAAACCTAGCTACTATATTTACAGCTCCATATAAAACCACAAACACATAAAAGAAAAACATAAAAAGACAAAATTTAGAATACAAACGGTAAGTTGACGGTTCTTTATCCTGCATATCTCTAAAGAACCGGATTGTTAAAATCCACCATATACAAAGACCTAAATAGACCGCATGAAACCATTCAACATTCCACGACAAAACAAATTTATTAAAAAAATAGTAGAGCACAAAAATCGACAAATATTTTGAAAAGCTATTAATTTTTATAGAGTGTGAAGGAAGTATTTTCAACATCATAATAAGAATTATTGAAATCAGGGCAGCATATACAGTTCCCCTTTGCGTGTTAGCATTTCCCGCACTTGCACTGCTCATAAAATCCGCTATCGCATATAAAACAATTAGGATATTCAAAAAATAGCAAACAAATTTATTCAATAATTTTCTTCTCTCTTAACTTATTCTTTATCAACCCTGCCAGTTTCACACAATCAAACGGTTCAAAATACTCCACATTTTTGTAAGAGCCAAGAGTTTCTCTGGCATATTCGCAATCAGCCGCAATAATCGTAGAATTCATTGCTGCCGCCTCTTTGAGCGGAAGTCCTACGGTTTCAATAAAAGAAGGAAATACCAAAACAGACTTTGAATACCATTTCACCATTTCTTCAGGCGTCAAACGCCCGGTAAAAGTTATATTTATTTTATCTTTGTCTATCAATGTTTTGCATTCGGCTGGAAGAGATTCCCTGCTGCATGTCAGAACGAGAGACAACCTGCTTTTATCTTCAAGTTTATCCCACACCTCATTGCAGGCTTTCAGTAAAGTGACATGGTTTTTATATAGAGCCGTATTTGCCGGATAAAACAAGATCGTTTGAGATTCCGGATCATGCCGTTCTGCATTTTGAAAGAGTGTCAGATTAACCTCTGCACTCTTAACAGATATAATTTCTTCTTTGATTTTCCACTTAGCCGACATCACCCTTTTTATCCAGTTTGCCTGAACATAAATGTGAGAAGCTCTTTTTAAGCTCGATTTAAAGATCCTGCCTATCACATTCTGGTAGAGCCACATTGTTCTTGACTCAAACAGACTGAAACGCCTGTCGGCAAGCGGCAGAATATTATGATAATAGACCTCTTGAGTAATATTTCTCACTGGGAAGGTATTGTTTTGCAGGGATAAAATCTTATCCGGCTTATATTCTTTAACCAGTCTCTTAACATGAAAAAAATCGAAACAGAGCCTGTGGATACGCGACTTCTTGACCCACGCGCATTTCACAAAGTGAACATTGTCACAATCTTCATAATCCAGTTTGCTTACCACCACAATATAGCTATTCGCTTTATCAGACTTAAACTCGTCAATGAATTGATTCAGAACTGTCAGAGCACCGCCTCCACGCTCAGCTGCAACATCAATAACAAGAATCTTCACAATCAATCTCCTATAATTATTTCCGCATACTTCCGGCTATTTGCCGAAATGCTCATGTTTTTCTTAAAAAATTCGGCTGTTTTGCATTCAACCTTGCCCTGTTTTACAGCTTTGATCGCATCCGCAAGTTCTTTTGCATCATCACTTTCAACAACGGGGCAGCCGGTTTCATTCATAACCTTTTGTCCGAATTTACTCTCTTTGCCTATTGCGAAAACGACAGGCTTTCCACAGGCGAAGCATGTCGCGGTCTTGCTCGGAAGCGCAGTTCTAAAAACATCTTTCACAAGCGGGATCACATTCACATCTGCTGCACTGTATATCGCAGGAGCGAGTTCCGGCGGCTGCATCGGCCAGAAAGAAATGTTTGTTATCCCGTATTTCCTTGCTTTGGCTTCAAGCTTTTCTTTGTAGACACCATTTCCGATAATGTGGAACCACACTGATTTGTCGTCTTTCATCAGTTTTGCAGCCTCAATGAGAATATCGACATTCTGCATCACACCGATGTTTCCGGCATAGACCACATTGAAAAAGTTTTGATTGAACATGTGTGACACAGGCATCAGATCAACATTTTCATAAAGTTCATCCTGATATGACCAGTTATATACTACTTCGACCTTTGAAGCCTCCACTCCGTCTGCGACAAGAGTGTCTTTCATATCCTCTGAAATCGTGATTATATGGTCAGCATGGTTGCAACCGTATCTCTGAACTGCTGCAAGTACCTTGAAAACAAGGCTCTCCTTCTTGAGTTTGCCACCAAAAACAGCGTTGTAAGGAAAAATGTCCTGAACATTGAAAGTTATTTTAGTTTTCGGCATTTTTTTTCTAACCGCTCTTACCGCAAAACCGGCGACAGTAGTCGACTGGATAAAGACAGCATCGTAATCTGATGAAAAATACTTTTTGCAAGATTTGATATATTTGAGTTCAGTTAAATAGCGGGCAATCAAGTTCCCTTTGTCGGCAGCCTGAAACGGTATCGCATCAGTTGTAACAGAATATTTGCTCAGTTTTTCAGGGATCAAAGGTTGAGGCCCGCCTGTATTTTTCTGGATGATGTGAACAGAATGGCCGACAATGCAAAGCTGCTCGATAGCTGCGGAAAGCAGATGTTCTGAAGTAGCCTGCTTGTCAAAACCAATAAACATCCAAAAGAGAATTTTCATTATTTTTCTTCTGCATTTATGTCTTTAGTCTTCATGATGACCGCTTTTCTTATCTGTGTGCTACTTGTGCTTTGCGTATAAGGGAAATAGATTATTTCAACACCTTTGTCTTTGAAATATTCTTCATAGCGGTTGAAACGCTCAGTTCCTTTGTAATCAGAACCTACAAACAAGCGGTCGTAATGCCACAAAGCCCATGCGTCAGAATCTTCCCTGCATGAATCAACAACTTTATCCACATATTTGCAGGCAGCAACTATCGCTTTCCGCTCTTCCAACGGGATAAAAGTCTCTTTTCCTTTCCATTTTCCGCTGTCGTGAACACCTACGATCAAGTAATCGCATTGTTTTTTTGCTCTGCGGAGCAAATTCAGATGTCCGACATGAAAGAGATCAAAAGTACCAGAAAGATAGCCGATCTTGACTCTTTTACAGTTGTCTTTCCGACCGGATTGCTGCTTGTATTCAAAGCTATGCAAACCATATTCGTGAGGATCCGCATGATATCGTTCGAGAACCGCTTTGAAAGTTTCTTCATATTGCGGAATAAAACGAGTGTCACGATCAAAAAGATGCTCCAAAACTTCTTTTGCCAAAGGTTCAGTAAGAGAAAGATCGTTTTTCCCTCCATAGAATTTAGAACCTTTGAACGATGCCGGAGAAACATCAATGATACGGTTTTTAAAGCCGCATGCCTCAAGTTCGATATTCACAGATTCGACAAAACGGATAACACCAGCTTTTGTTGCGGCATAGACAGCTGCCGACGGAGTTGACATCCAACCTGATATCGATCCTATAACACCTGCATAAAAAATATCTTTCGACATTATTCTGTCATAAAAAATGCGGAATATCTTGATCGTGCTAAGAGTGTTGATCCTAAACATTTTTTCGATTTCAGCCGTGTGATGATACTGAAAATCTGCAATACGACCGATACCGGCAGTAAGCATCAAAACTTCAATATCTCTGTCGTTAGCGAAAGAGCGGAACAATTCTTCATCAAGATCCAACAAGTCGCAGCTGCTGTAATGAAAAGACTGCTCATCCAAAACACCTTCTTCCGGAGCGCAGACATCGCAAATCTCCAAAAAATATCCTTTTTCAACAAGACATTTACCGATAGCAAGCCCCAAGCCATTGCTACCGCCGATAATTAAAGCTTTTTTCATTTCTCCCCTATCTCGACTTCCTATACTTCAAGAATATTCTGCCTTATACTTCGAACATTTTTTTCACACATTTCTCAGTAGCTTGTCCGCCATAGGTCAGGTACTTATTTTTAAAGGCTTTTACCGCAGCCACTTCTTTCTCGTAATTCATCCCGAGAATTCTATCTATCACTTCATCCTCAGTTTTCACGATCCCACCCGGCATCTCTGCTCTCGGATCCATAGCGAAACCGCGTTCTTCACCATATTCGTCACAGTCATACGCGAATGAGATTATCGGACGTTCAAGAATTGCGTAATCAAATATAGTTGCGCTGTAATCTGAAATAAGGATATCCGAGATCTTCATCAAGTCATTAATGTTCGGGTAATTCACATAATCCCTGACAAAACTATTGAACTCCACGCCAAGCAACTTATTAGTGTAGGGATGTGTCCTGAAAAGAAGGATATACTTCTCACCAAGCATTTTTTCCCATTTTGCCAGATCCATAGGAGGTTTAATGGTGTATGACTTGCCGCCATCTTTGCTGTCACGCCAAGTCGGAGCATACAGTATCAACTTCTTGTCCAGAGGAAGCCCCAATTTTTTCTTGATCTCTTCGACTTCATCTTTGGTCGTTTTATATAAGACATCATTTCTCGGAAGCCCTGTCTTAATGATCTGAGCAGGCTGGACATTAAAAGATTTTTCATATAAATCGATCTCATAATCACCTGAAACACAGAAATAATCTATATGGGAAAAATCGTAATCTTTTCTCCCTTCAGCCATATTTCCGACCGTTTTGATCGGGATCCCGTGCCATGTGTTAAGATAAACGCAGTTTTTTCTTTTAAACTTCAGGCTGCGTTCAATGTTTACGCATGTGATCCAGTACTTGCATTTGAGTGCTGTCCTGAAATATTCTGGAGTATCTGGAACAATTTTGACGGCATTTCCGGGAATCTCAACATTTGTATCATCAAGCGCCCAATAGAACGTGTAATCCTTGAATTCAGGGAGTGTTATCATGTACTCATAAATTGCTCTGGGACTGTCGTTATACTTTCTGGAATGCGCACTGAATATTATCGCCTTATTATCCATCGGTACAAACAACCCCATAGCTTTTACAGCCGTGCTTGCAAGAAATTTAAAACTTTTATTTATCGCAGTGTTGTGTTTGAGCACATAATCGACTCTTGCTCGAAGACCTTCCATTTGCCTTATTCCTCTGTCAGTTTAATACTTTCCTTAAGTCCGTATTTATCAACAGTGTCCACAGGCTCGTAAACCAAGTCGCCGAACACTTTTCTAACCACATTGACCGGAGCGATTTTGATCGCCAGGTTGAAAATTTTTGTCAGCCTTATCTTTTTACCGTGAGCCTCTGCTATCGCAGTCACCATCTCACTTGTGTTTGTGTATTCAGCATTCTGCGGGAAAAATAAGCCGCAACGCCTCTCGTCAATGCAGCACTTTACGAATTCGCAAAGATTTCCGATATAAATCATAGAACGCTGGTTCTGATAATTCGGGAAAATCGGAGACTTGAGAGCGAATTTCCGAAGCGCACGATAGTTTCCCGTGCAGTTCTTTCCATAGACCATCGGAGGTCTGAGACAAGTGAACACAAAATTTTCATCTTCCAGTTTCTTTATCTCTTTGTCTGCCTCCAGTTTGCTCTTGCCGTATGCTGTGACAGGAGCAGGCTCAGTCTCTTTCGTTATTCGTCCTACTTCAAGTCCGTATACTGACATTGATGAGAGCAGAACGAACTGTTTGACACCTGCGAACTTCGCCGTTTTTGCTATCTCCACAACCAAATCACGGTTCACATCGAAATAAAGATGACGATTTTCTGCCGTTTCTTTTATGTGGGCGATCCCTGCGACACAGAAAATGGCATCAACACCTTTAAACATTTCGGGGATAGGCTTCAATCCTAGTGTGTCTATCACGTTAACAGAGTATTCATCCGGCCACTGAGACAAGAATTCTTTAAAAGATTCACCGATATAACTTTTTGCTCCGGCTATAAGAACGTTTTTCATCATCAAAACCTATTTCTCTTTTTTCTTCATCTCGCCGGTTCCGCCTTCGACCACACCTTCACCGCGGGCGACACTGAACACGGTTCCGATAAAGCATCTGCAGTCAAATAAGAAACTCTCTTTCTCGACATACTCTCCGTCAAGTCTCGCTTTAACGGGGATCTCCAACTCGTCACGGCCGTTGATCTGAGCCCATCCGGTAAGTCCAGGTTTAATATCGTTAGCTTTCCATTTGTCTCTCTCTGACGTCAGCAGATCCTGATTCCAGAGAGCCGGGCGCGGCCCGATGACACTCATGTTGCCGATGAAGATATCCCAGATCTGAGGAAGCTCGTCCAAGCTGTGAGCGCGAATGAATTTACCGCTCTTTGTGATATATTGCTCAGGATTTTCCAGCATGTGAGTCGGAACATTATGGGGCGTGTTCATTTTCATGGAACGGAATTTGTGGAGTTTGAAATACTGTTTGTCACGTCCTATCCTCTTCTGCGTAAAAAGCACCGGCCCCGGATCATCGATCATTATCCATAGACTAAGAAATGCAAACACGGGAGAAAGAACGACAAGTCCGCAAAAACTTAAAATGAGATCAAGAACTCTCTTAAACACCGCTTCGTATATACCTGCCTTATGGCTGCTATCCGAGACAGCTTCCAAGTGTCCCCTGACACCGTCTGCGTTTTCAGGTTCCGTTTCATTCTCGACAAATACGACCATTTTTCCCTGCATGGGATTCTGCTCTTCAGGTTTATCCTTAAACACTGATGACGGCTTTTTTATAATGGCAGCGAGGCCCATCACTGCAAAAACTACAGCAAAAACGGAGATCAGCGCTATCAAAAAAATCAACATATTTCCCTCTTACTATCTAATTACTCACGCAGTTCCACCGAGATCCCGTCATAATCCTTCACAAAACACAACCTGGCTCCGGTCCAGTCTTCCCTGATCGGCCCGACTTCGATCTCTAAAGCGCTCTCCTTTTTCAAGCGTTCAATCTCTTCTTCCAAAGTTTCTGAAACTCTGAGAGCGATATGACGAAGACCAATAGGTTCTGAAGACGGCCGGGAATGAGAGGGATCAATAAAAAACTCAAGCTGCATCCCGCAGCCGCTCATTAAAACCAGTATATCGTGTTCTCGTTCTTTCCTATATGTTTCCTTAAAACCGAGTAGCTTATAAAACTCCAAACTCCGTTCGGAACTCACAATTGCCGCAATATGATGTAGCTCTGTTATCATTTTACTTTTCCCTCTCGCAGTATTCCCCGCTTCCCTGCGGGTGATATGTGCTTACCATTCCAGCCACAAGGCTCCTTATATCGGCATTGTTTGCATAAGCCTCATCCATGAGGACATTCAGATCATCGAGAAATTTGTCGGTATCGAATTTGATGGGGCAGCCGATATGTATCTTCTCGTTTTCAGTCTTTTTGGTTCCCTCTTCCGCCAGAAGCTTCTCTTCATAAAGTTTTTCGCCGGGACGAAGACCGGTGTAGTCGATCTTAATGTCGATGTCTGGTTTATAGCCTGAAAGTCTGATGAGGTTTCTCGCAAGGGTGTCGATCTTGACGGGGCTTCCCATATCAAGCACGAAGATCTCTCCACCTTTTGCGCAAGTACCTGCCTGCATGACAAGGCTTACCGCCTCGGGGATCGTCATGAAATAGCGGATGATGTCAGGATGGGTCACCGTGACGGGACCGCCCTTTTCTATCTGCTTTTTAAAGATCGGGATAACCGAGCCGTTGCTTCCGAGAACGTTTCCGAAACGTACCGCAACGAATTCAGTTTTGATATTGCGGAAAAATTCTGCATTTCGCGAAACATCGAGTTTTTCTTTACCGCTTTCTGTCTTTGTGTAGTGGGTGAAAAGCTGCGGGATCTGAGCCGCCTCTCCAGCCTTTATCTTAGAATCGAAACTCTGGATTATCATTTCGCACAGACGCTTGCTGGCACCCATGATGTTGGTCGGGTTGACAGCTTTGTCTGTGGAGATAAGCACAAAGCGTTTGCAGCCGTGGACCATGGCGGCATACGCCGTTTTATAAGTGCCGATCGCATTATTTTTGATTGCCTCGCAGGGACTGTCTTCCATGAGAGGAACATGCTTGTGGGC
This sequence comes from bacterium, assembly GCA_016290135.1. Classification (GTDB taxonomy): domain Bacteria; phylum UBP6; class UBA1177; order UBA1177; family UBA1177; genus UBA1177. Next base: position 54,762 of record JAEESW010000001.1, on the reverse strand, counting down.
CGCCGCGTGATAGACGACATCCGGCTTGTAATCTTCAAACACATGGAACATTTTTCTGGAGTCTCTGACTGAACCGATCAGCGTCACAAGATCAAGATCTGGATATTTTTCACGAAGCTCCAGTTGAATGTCATAGGCGTTATTTTCATAAATATCAAAAATTATCAGCGTTTTCGGGTTATGAAGCGCGATCTGTCTGCAAAGTTCAGAACCGATCGAGCCGCCGCCGCCGGTAACAAGAACTGTTTTGCCGCTGATAAAATCAAAGACATCGTCTGTCTGCACTTTTATGGGTTCCCGACCGAGCAGATCCTCGATCGACACTTTCCTCAGATTGGATACCGTCACATCGCCGCTCACCAGCTGATACATTCCGGGAAGGTTCTTCAACTCGCAACCAGTTTCCTGGCATATTGCAAGAATATCCCTTCTCTGAGCCATCGTCGCGGAAGGAAGTGCGATATATATCTTTTTGACGCCGTATTTGACCACACTCGACATGATCATTTCCCTGCCGCCGACAACGGGAATTCCCTCAATATAGCGACCCCATTTGTTGTCGTTGTCGTCTATGATGCAGACTATTTTGTCTTTGAGTCCGCTGCTGCTTTTGATGTCACGAATGAGCATCTGCCCCGCACTGCCCGCACCGATGAGCATAACATTGGTTCTTTCTGATGCCCGCCTTTCAAAACGGGGATCTATCCTGATGAAGTTGTAAACTCTGTAGAGAAAACGTATTCCCAATGTAAAAATGAACTGAATAACAGGACCGATGATATAGTATGAGATCGGCATCCTTTTGACGAATACCGTGATCGCAGCAATATGAAATACCGTTGTGACAGCAGTCGCCGCCATCATCCTCAGCATCTCGCTGTAGCTTGCGAAACGCCAGATGACCTTGTAAAGCCTGAGAGAATAAAAAACTATGACACAGACAAACGCATAAAACGGCGCGAATACCTGCCAGCTTTCGAAAAAATATTTCGGAATAGAATTGAAACTGCAGTCAAAACGCAACCAAAGAGCAAGGAAATACGCAAGAGAGACCGCCACGACGTCATAGGCGACAAGCATCAGAGATATAACTATCCAGTGCTTCATACCTAAAAATTTTCTAATCTCATCTTTTTTCTGTAACAAACTCATCTTTACCTCCGAGACGCACCATGGGATGGAGACGCACCACGGCATTGAGACGTTTCGTGAAACGTCTCTACGGCAAGAACCGAATTTATCGCCGCGGCGATCGTCTTTTCCGCGTTGTATGCCGCAATGATTATGTTGAGGGCGGGTGTCATTTTTACGCAACCTTGCAATAATCAATAACCGAGATTTCCTGCATTATCTTTTTTGCGGCATTCACAAGCTGCTCCAAGCGTTCTGCTGTTTCTTCGGAATAATACTTTTCACCGCACTGGCTGCATTCCTCGCACGGAACATTCTTAATGATAATCACGCAATTGTTATAGTTAACAACATGCGTCGTGGTCGCAGCCTTTAATTCAGAATTTTTGCAATACATACACATTTATTTTTCAACAACCTCCCAGTGTCCGCCTTTGTCAGGACCGATGCGGCGGATAAGATTGTAAGATTTTAGTTTGGAAAGATTCTCTTTGGTTTTTCTCAAAGAAATTCCCAAAATCTCGGATAAATATTGTGCAGAAACAAAAGCATTTTTTTCAATTTCCTTGAGAATGACTTTTTGGTTTTCAGTGACTTTTACAGTGACCTTTTCAGTGACTTTTTCTGTAACCCTGCCGTTTTTCTGGCTACTTTTCTGGCTACTTTTCTGGCTACTTTTCTGGTCACTTTTCTGGTCACTTACACGGCACTTTCTCGGCATTTTCTCGGCATTTCCTTCATTTTCTCGGACATAAAGCCTGTTTCCTCTGACATTTGCCATGACATTTACCCTGTCATATACCGTGACACCATCTATTTTATCGCCGATTTCTGAATTTATCTCCGATTTAATTATGTTGAGGGCGGGTGTCATTTATTTATCTCCTTCTGAGACGTATCAGGTTACGTCTCTACATTCCCATCGCCTAATTCCCCCTCGCCACACTGGAGAGGGGTCAGAGGTGAGGTTTCGCGCGTGAAACATATTGAAATTAGTGGAAAAGTCAACTGTTTACAGCCCTCTCCGTCAGCTTCTCTCACCAAAAACTAACAATCTAAAATTTATATTAAATTTTTATTGACAAATATTTCGATATTATTATTCAAACACTATAATAGTTTGTTTGTTGAGGAAAGAATATTGTGAATGAAATTATAATCAACAATGATGACCAAATAAAAACAGATATTGAAAGTAAAATTCTGGTTATTCGAGGACAACAGGTGATGCTCGACCGCGACTTGGCTGAATTTTACTGTGTAGAAACAAAGCGTCTTAATGAGCAGGTAAAACGAAATATAGAGCGCTTTCCGAAAGAATTCTGTTTTCAACTTACAAAAACGGAATTCGAAAATTGGAGGTCGCATTTTGCGACTTCCAATTCTGATAAAATGGGTCTGCGTCGCCCACCGTATGCCTTTACGGAACAGGGGGTGCTGAAGAACCCCTCTCAGTCACTTCGTGAAGAACCCCTCTCAGGCTCTGCGAGCCAGCTCTCCCTTAAGGGCGAGCCAAGCTTGCCTCCCACTCAGGGGGAGGTGGTCGTAATCGACCGGAGAGGGCTGCTTTTTATGATTTCCTCCACACCATTCTGTTGACGATGCCGGTGTAGCTCTGGATTATTTTTACGACTTTGTCGGAGACGTTTTCGTCGGTGTAGTCAGGAACGGGGATCGCGCCGCCGTTTTTCTCGTTCTTCACCATTTCGACTGCGGTATCGACCGCCTGCAAAAGTCCTTTTGAATCAATGCCGGAAAGGATGAAGCACGCTTTGTCGAGAGCTTCGGGGCGTTCGGTCGAAGTCCTGATGCAGACTGCAGGGAAGGGGTGTCCGACCGAAGTGAAAAAGCTGCTTTCTTCGGGTAGAGTTCCTGAATCCGAAACTACGCAGAAAGCGTTCATCTGCAAAGAGTTGTAGTCGTGGAAGCCGAGCGGCTCGTGCTGAATCACGCGTCTGTCGAGCTTGAATCCGCTCGCCTCAAGTCTTTTGCGGCTTCTCGGATGACAGCTGTAAAGAACCGGCATGTCATATTTTTCAGCCATCGCGTTTATTGCACTGAAAAGGCTCGTGAAATTCTTTTCGGTATCGATATTCTCCTCTCTGTGGGCCGAAAGAAGAATGTATTTTCCTTTTTCAAGGCCGAGTTTTTCGTGAATGTCGGATGCTTCGATTTTTTTCAGATTGTCGTGGAGAACTTCTGCCATCGGAGAACCGGTGACATAAGTGCGTTCCTTCGGCAGACCGCAGTCGGCAAGATAACGTCTCGCGTGCTCGGAATAAGCCATGTTCACGTCGGAAATGATGTCCACAATGCGGCGGTTCGTCTCCTCGGGAAGGCATTCGTCCTTACATCTGTTGCCCGCTTCCATGTGGAATATCGGGATATGCAGGCGTTTCGCACCGATAACCGAAAGGCAGCTGTTTGTATCACCGAGAACGAGAACTGCATCAGGACTAAGTTCGACCATGAGTTCGTAACTTTTCGCGATGATGTTCCCCATCGTCTGTCCCAAGTTTTCACCGACTGCATCCATGTAAACTTCGGGATCATCAAGTTCGAGGTCGTGAAAAAAGACGCCGTTCAGGTTGTAATCGTAGTTCTGACCGGTGTGAGCAAGGATCGTATCAAAATACTTTCTGCACTTTTTGATGACTGCGGCAAGGCGGATGATCTCAGGCCTCGTGCCTACGATTATCAGAAGTTTCAGTTTTCCGTTGTTTTTCCAGTTTGCCATTCTTCTCTCCTATTTCACGACTTTTTCAAAAAATGTATCTGGATGACTTGGGTCGAAAGTCTCATTCGCCCACATCAAAGTTACCAAATTCTCAGTTTTTGAAAGGTTGATTATGTTGTGGGTATATCCCGGAAGCATGTGAACAGCCTGAATTTTGTCTCCGCTCACCTCGAATTCTATCACTTCGTCAGTTCCGATTTTACGTTCCTGAATAAGTCCGTGTCCGCTCACGACGATGAAAAATTCCCATTTCGTATTGTGCCAGTGCTCCCCTTTTGTGATGCCGGGTTTGCTGATATTTACCGAAAACTGACCGTGATTGGAAGTTTTCAAAAGTTCAGTGAAACTTCCCCTGTCGTCGCAGTTCATCTTTAGATCAAACGCAACTTTTTCTTTCGGAAGATAACTGAGATACATCGAATAGAGCTTTTTCTCGAAACTATCCGGCGCAATTTCAGGCATCATCAGGGTTCGCGGCTGGTCATGGAATCTGTTGAGACATTCAACGATGTGACCCAGTGTCGCTTTGTGCGTGACCGGCGCACCGCAGTATCTGCCGCTTTCCCGCCAAACCGGAGTAAGCCCGTCAAATTCAACGCCGTCAACGACTTCTCCAACCGCGGGATAGTCGCATCTGTGCGGATGACCCTCCATCGCATCAAGCATCTCGTCGATAAGATCGTCAATAAAAAGCATTTCAAGAACCACGCTCGGATCGTTCACCGTTATCGGAAAATCGTTTGCGATATTGTTGCAGAAGGTTCCTACAGCGCTGTTGTAGTTGGGTCTAACCCACTTTCCGACGAGATTCGGAAAACGGTAAACATAAACTTTTGCCCCGGTCTCTTTGGCGTAATCGAAGAAAAGTTCCTCTCCCGCTTTTTTGCTGAGGCCGTATTCCGAAGTGCCGAAACGCCCTGCCAATGTAGCCTGAAGCGAACTTGAAAGCATGACGGGAGACAAATTTTTGTGCTTTTTAAGAGTTTCAAGCAGAGTCGAAGCGAAACCGAAATTTCCCTCTCTGAATTCTGCGGGATCTTTCGGCCTGTTTACACCTGCAAGATTGAAGACGAAATCTGCTTTTTTGCACCACTCGTCAAGCTCTGACGCGGTGTTCGTGATGTCGTATTCAAAGATCTCTCCTATCGAAAGAGAGGGTCTCGTTCTGTTTTTGCCATCGCGGATGTTTTTGAGATTTTCGACCAAGTTGCGGCCTGCGAAACCCGCCGCCCCGGTAACAAGAATGTTCATAAAAGCCTCTTTAGCTGTGGCGGATGCCCAGAAGTTCCTCTTTGACATAGTCAGCTGTCTTTATCTTTTCGACAGTGCCTTCGACATCGAGCCTCGTCGTGTTGTGGCTCGTGTAAGCCTCGTCAGCCATCGTGTGGACTTCGCCTTTGACGAAGAATTTGTCGTAGTTGAGGTCTCTGTTGTCGGCAGCGACGCGGAAATATTTTCCCATATCTTCGGAACGGAGCCTTTCCTCTCTTGTCATGAGGGTCTCATAAAGTTTTTCGCCATGCCTTGTTCCGATGATGTTCGTGCCGGTATCTCCGAAAAGTTTCTGAACAGCTTTCGCCAGGTCTCCGATAGTTGAAGCATCGGCTTTTTGAATGAAGAGATCGCCAGGATTTGCGTGTTCGAAAGCAAAACGGACAAGCTCGACCGCTTCATCAAGATTCATGAGGAAACGCGTCATGTTGGGATCGGTTATCGTTATCGGATTTCCCGCGTGGATCTGGTCGATGAAAAGAGGGATCACCGAACCGCGGCTGCACATTACATTTCCGTAACGAGTGCAGCAGATGACCGTCCCGCCTTTATCCGCGGCGACCCTTGCGTTTGCCGTGATGACGTGCTCCATCATAGCCTTGCTTATTCCCATCGCGTTTATCGGGTATGCCGCCTTGTCCGTGCTGAGGCAGACGACACGCTTTACACCGGCACTTATCGCCGCATGAAGCATGTTGTCAGTCCCTTCGACATTGGTCTTTACTGCCTGCATCGGGAAAAATTCGCAGGACGGCACCTGTTTCAAAGCCGCTGCGTGGAAAATATAGTCGACACCCGGCATCGCATCGGCAATAGAACGCGGATCGCGGACATCGCCTACAAAGAATTTCACCTTTTTCGCGTGTTCCGGATATTTAGCCTGAAGATCGTGGCGCATATCGTCCTGCTTTTTCTCGTCGCGGGAAAAAATGCGGATCTGTGCGATATCAGAAGTCAAAAAATGTTTAAGGACAGTGTTTCCGAACGAGCCTGTTCCGCCCGTAATCATCAGTGTAGCACCGCTGAATGCGCTCATAAATACCCTCCTCTATCAGAATCTTCCTTCAACAAGGAACATAAGTCCGTGAACATCCATTACTTCGATAACATCGGATTCGCTTTTGTATGTGCCGTCTTCCTGCGCCACCATCCTCTGGCGGTTGTGGTCGCGGGTGAACGAGTATTCAAGCATCGCTGTGAACGAATCGCTGAACTGGTATTTGATGTCGGCTTTGACAAAGAAGATGTCGAGTGCGTCTCTGCCGGTGGGAAGCATTTCTCTCGTTCTGTCGAATGCTGTGCTGACAGCGTCGGTCGAGAGTCTTTCGCGGATGACCATCGTGTTTTTGCGGCCGTTTTCGTCTCTGACTGTGTAGGTCGCCGGGATCTTGTAGCCGAAACTTGCTCCGAACCAGAAGTTCCAGACAAAGTAGTCGGCCGAAACGGTGAACATGTGCTCAGGGGTCTGCTGCGCTTCACTCGGTATCGTTGTCCACGGGTTTACGCCAGGAGCATCAAAAGTCATGAACGAAAGGTCGCGGAAACTGTAAAGGAACATCGTTCTGAGCCCTTTCCAGCGGAATCCGAGATCCACCGCAGCACCGTGAGCAAAGTAGTCGTCGGTTATCGGTTTTGCTTCGCCTTTCGGTGACGCAAGATAGTCTGCATTCTGAAGGCGTTCGTTCTGGAAGAGATATTCGCCGCGGATCCTCCACGAAATATTAGATGTGTAGTCAGGGCGCACCCATGTCCCGTCGGCGTAGGAGTTGATGCCGAGAGGATCACCGAAACGCGAGCCGTTGTTGTATTCGATATATGCATCGATGCCGTAAGACTTGATGGTGTCATCTTTCGGATCCTGAAGCATCATGTCGGAAATGTTGACATTGTCGCCTTTGTCGATGAAAGCGCCCTGGAGGCTCGCCTTAAGTCCGAGATCCTTGTTGTTGTAGGTAAGACCGCCGAAAAATCCGTAGACAGTCTCTTTCGGAACGATCTCTGTCGAAAGTTTGTCTGTTTTCGACTGAGCGTGAGCTTTGAAGCCGAAGTATATCGAAAAATCGGAGTATCCGTAAAGGACCTGGAATCCCGGAACAGGAGACGAATCGCTCTGAGGCCATACCGAAGCGTTGCCGCCCCAGCGGAGACCGCGGATGCTGCCTATTGCGATGTTGTCCGCATTATACGGATAAAGCGTGATGTTGAATCTGTGCTTCGTCGGATGGCGGAAATCGATCTCAAGGAAAGATCTGTCCTCTTTCAATGACGTGATGAGCTTGTCCGACATTGCATCGACCGAGTTATACATCGCGAAAGAGAGCGACATTCTCGCCGTGAGGTATGGAATGAACCCTTTTTCTTCGTGGAAAAGCGAAAGTTTGGTCGAGCTTTTCACGTTGTTGGAGTATCCGTAGACTCTGTCGGCGAAATCTTCGTATTCGTATCTTGAACCGATGTCCCATTTCGGAGAATACTGGGAATTGTCGCGGAGGTTGTCGTCGCCCATGATGAACGCGATGCTGCTTTTTGTGTAGCTCGTCTGGATGAGGCCGTTGGAATCGCTCGTTTTCGACGGTTCTTCCTTTACCTCCTCTTCTTTGCTCTCTTCAGCCGGCTTTTCAGCGGTCGTTCCGGCGTTTTCGGCAACTTCCGGCTCCTTTTTCGCCTCAGTTTCCTTCTTTTCAGCCTCTTTTTTCGCCATTTCTTCCGCCACAGCCTCGCGGACAAGTTTCGCAAGCTCTTCCTTGGAGACCGTTATCTTGTCATCAACGGCCTTCGCAGGAGCGGTTTCATCCTGATCCTGAGCGGCTTCAGCTGTTTCTTCTGCAGGAGCTTCGGAATTGTTTTCCTCATTCTGCGCTTCCTGAGCGAAAAGCGAAAAAACGAAAAGAAGAGAAATCAAAAAAATGATTTTTTTCATAAAAATTCTCCGAAATTATTTACAGTCCAAACATTCGATATCGTTCATGTCACGCGGCACGATGATCCATGTCGAAGGTCTTGCGCTCGTGTGCTGCTTCAGGATCCCCGTGAAGTTGTAGTGGTGGGTGACATTTCCCTCTGCCGGCTTTTCCGCGACTGCATTGAAAAGCGGCGCAGTGTAGAGCGTCTGCGCCATTATGCTTGCTCCGGTCGAAGTCTTCAGCGGAAACTGCGAGTATTCGACATAGGAAGAATCCTCCGCGTTGAACCAGTCGACAGAAACATTTTCGACTTTTACAAGAGAAGCTTCGTACTTCTCCATTTCATCGTTGTCGGTAAGGATGCCGCCTATATCTTTCGGTGCCGGAATGAGCGACGTGTCGACTTTGAGCGTCCGTTTCCCGTCCTTCTCCTCGTAAACGGGATGAAAAGTGGGGAAACTCATCTCGGTAAAGCCGAAAAACTCAAAAACAGAGCCGTTCGCACTTTCGATCAGAGCTCCGACCGGAAGGGAGGTCGACTCTTCGACATTATCGTCGACATAAGGCGTCGAATAAGTGTACATATAGACCGAGGAATACTCTTCAGCGCCGACTTCATGCAGGTAGAAACCGCCCTCGATGATCGCGATGACGACCATTTCCCTGTCTTTCAAAGTGAGGTTGCGGTTGTTGAAAGCGGAAGGATTCCCCTTTGCCCCTTTGACAGTCCCCTGGATCGCCGAGATCGTAGCGACATTAGTGTAGAAAACAGGCGAGACGCCCATTTTGCCCGTCGGTTCATAGGTCGTTTCACCTTCGCGTTTTTTCACTTCCTGCACGACGACGCGGTCGTTGTCAAGGCAGTATCTCATTTTTACTTCGACATCACCGGCGAATCCGTTTTCCATCGTTATCCTCGAAACAGCGCCGTTCTCACCGTAAAGAAGCGAGATCTCGACTTCTCCGCTGTAGGAAGAGAGCGGTTTTTTGTCGTAGCCAAGCGCGGTGATGTTTATTTTCGTGACGATACCGTCTTTCGGATTTTCGATCCTGTGCTCGGGAGTTCCGAGGTCGAAATCTTCGGCGAATTCGACCAAAAAACCTGCAAGCCCTCTGTTTACGGGCTTTTCCCCGGTCGTTTCTCCGCATGAAACAGCCAGAAAAGACAGTATTATAAGTAAAAAAAGCACATTTTTCATAACGAACACCTCTAAGCACCAGACAAAAAGCGGGATATTTTATTTGCAATGAAATTTTTTTCAATTTTAGTGAAGGGACTCACAGCATCTTCAGTCTGATTTTATCGCCTGGAAGGACCGATCTTCCGACTTCCCAGTTCACTTCAAGGACGAATCTGACCGGTCTCACGCTGGGAAGCGTGGTCTTGCTGAGCGGGACGCCGCGCCGCACCGCAACGACGTTGAAATCACGGTCGATGAAGATCACCGCAAGCTCTATCGTGGTGTTTTTCATCCAGAAAAAGCGTTGTCTGTCGTCGTTGAAAATAAAGAAAAGCCCCTGATCTTTCTCCATTTTTTTGCAGTACATGAGCCCCTTTTCGTGTTCTGAGTCAGTTTCTGCGATTCCTGCGGAAAAGATCTTTTTTCCGCCTGTCGCCGAAGTCACTTCGACTGCAGCCTCTTTGGGATAGCCGCAGATATTCTCAGCCGAAATGAGAAAAAAGCTTAATTGAATCAGCGTTAACAACGCGGTCTTCATAAATGATCTCAAGCTGCTGCCCCGGTCTGTCAGTTACTTTTCCGATCTCGAAAGCGTTATCGGGCTTGTGATCCGCCGTAAAAAGCAGGATGAACTCTTCTCCGCTCCCGAAAAGAAGGTTGAAAAGCGGTATCGAAAACAGCTCGCTTCCAAGCGCGACTTCTCTGTTAACAGGGATCTTCCCCGCATCGATCTCTATCGAAACGCCCGAAAGCGCACAAAGCAGTCTGAGTTCGCTCAGAAGAGAGTCACTTATGTCGATTGCCGCATTCAACTTATTGATATTATTTGGAACATGCAAAAAAGGATCAGGGTAGAGAAAACGTTCTTTCGACTTTTCAAAACCGTCGATGCCTTTTTTAAGAGCTTTGTAGCCGCAGAGCGAAAGCCCCGTTTCGGCCGCGAGACAGACGAGATCTCCCGGTCTTGCCGCGCTTCTGAGAAGCGGTCTTTCGGGCTTTTCACCGAACATCGTGACGCCCAGGGTGAATTTTTCGGCTGCGGTAGTGTCTCCGCCCAAAAGCGCGATACTGTATTTCTCTGCAAAATTATGAATCCCTTCAATCATTTTTTTCGCGTTTTCAAAACCGCCGTCCGGAATCGCAATATTAAGAAGGTAGTGTGTCGGACGAGACCCCATCGAAATGACGTCGCTCGCATTCGCAGCCATGAGCCGCCAGCCGACAGCCTCCGCCGGCATGAAAGAGAGGTCGAAATGGACATTTTCGCAGAAATGATCGGTAGTTACGACAAGGCCTTTCTCGTTCCAGACTGCACAGTCGTCCCCGATGAACGCGTTTTTCTCTCCTTTCGCCAAATTTATGAGCTCCCATTCCCTGTTGTTCAGCATCAAAACCTCCGAAAACGGCGCTTTTTAGCAAAAACACATAAAAAAATAAATAAAAATGTAACTTTCCGGCGATTTTCAGGTCGCATCTGTGTTGTTTGTCGAGGTCGTTATGGAAAAGAAAATAGAAAATTTTGAAAAAATGCCGGAAGAATACGGCAAACTCCTGAGATCTTACAGAAAATCGGATGACGAGATCACTGATGAACTGCGCGGAAAGATCAATGCAAGGCTTGAAGAAGCTGCAGCTCAGAAGTGTAAAAAGACCAGATTCATCGCATTCTCCAGATATGCGGCGGCGGCGGTTGCAGCGATCTTCGTAATAATTTTCGCGATCCTGTTTTCAAACCCTGCTGAAAGCGGGACGGGTGAAAAAATTTCTGAATCGGTCGTTGCAAAAGGTGATCCTGTCACAATAAATCTTGTTTACGATGCAGCGGAAGACCTTGAAAACGTTAAGTTTTCCATTGAACTCGGCGACGGCGTCTCCTTCCTTTCATCAAATGAAGATATCAGGAACACCCGGACGCATCAGTGGACGGGCAGCCTGAAAAAGGGAAAGAATTCGATTCCTTTTGTCGTAAAGACGGATCGTGACGGCAAAATGGAGATCAATACTTTCGCAGAATACGGCAACTATTCACACAAGCACAAAATAGTTCTTGACGCGCGGAAAAATGACATTAAAGTTTCGATGTTCGTTTTTGCTCCGCAACTTTTGAACTAAGGTGCTTTGAAAAAACTTCAAATATTTATTTTTATTAATCTTTTTTTGATCATCCCTCTTTTTGCCGAAGAAGACGAAAAGCCTTTTGAGCTTACTGTCGAGATCAGCGAAGGGGCAAATGCGCCGGACTGGGAAAAGGTTCTGTTCGCCGATCATGAAAAAAAGGATGAAAAAGAGGAAGGATCGGCCGGATCGGAAGAAAAAAGTGCCGGAAACAAAGAAGAAAAGAAAAAAAAGCCTGAAAAAAGGGAGGGATCTGCCGCTGCAGACACCCCGGAAGAAACCCTAAACAAGCCCGGAGAAGCTGAGAAAACGGCAGAAAATCCCCAAAATAAAGACGAATATTCGCCCGCTTCCAAAAACTGGGGAGAATACTACGGAACGACTCCGAGATACGACTATCCGATATACGGGAAAGAGGAAAAAAATAAAGGAAGCACGGTCGCCGCAAAAGAAAAAGAGCCTGAGATCATTAAGGAAGATGACCCCTCTTCACTCTCGGTCGACCTCATTCTGCAAACTCAGCACGATACCGAATTCGACCCGATGCTGAGCACCGGCGTAAGGGTCAATTTCGCAAACATCTATTCGACTCTCTCGGTAGGAACAGACTACAGCACCTCCTCCCAGCGGGCTTATTCGCTCGGGATCACAGCCGGCGGTTTCTACAGGATAAGCGATTTCGCACTGAAAGCAGGGCTGGGCTACAAAAAGATCTGGGACAACACCGAAAATTCCAACTTCAACGACTGGTCTTTAGGCATCGAAGCGGGCGGAAGTTACAATATTTTCAGCTGGTTTGCTCTTGGTGCCGGGATCGGGATGAACTACAGCGTCCTCAAAGATTCAGGATTTACAGACGGCAGATTCGTCCCGACATTTTTCGCCGATTTTGAATTCAGCCTCATAAAATAATTGAATTTATTCAGTTTTTAGACCCTGGATGCGCCTTGCGGTAGACTTTTTCCAGATGCTCGATCGAAAGGTTGGTATAGATCTCTGTCGTTGAAAGGTTGCTGTGACCCAAAAGAGCCTGCAAGTACCTGAGATTCATGCCGTTTTCCAAAAAGTGGGTCGCAAAGCTGTGACGCAGCATGTGGGGAGTGATCTTGCGGTAGATCCCGCAGTTTCTCGCTAAAGTGTCGATTATGAACTGCACGCCGCGCTCAGTGAGCTGACCGCCTTTGAGATTGCAGAAAATTATTGAATCCTTCTCCTTGCCTGTAGGGCGTTTCATAAGATAATTCTCAATAGAATCAACAGCCTGGCTCGTCACAGGGAGCAGTCTCTCCTTTTTCCCCTTTCCTAAAACATTGACAGTTTTTCCTTTGAAATCCATGTCTTTTATTCTGAGCGAGATCAGCTCTCCGACACGGACTCCGCTGCTGTAAAGCATCTCTATTATCGCCCTGTCGCGCAGCCCCTTCAGATTCTGCGGATAGTTGTATTCGATGAGACGCGCCATCTCCTCGCGGGTCAAAGCTCCGGGAAGGATGCCGTCCTTTTTCGGGCCGGAAAGCGTAAGTGTCGGATTATCCTCAATAATTTTGCGCTTGTGCAGAAGAAGGTAGAACTGCCTTATCGCCACGATCTTGCGCCTGAGCGACGACGCTTTGACTTCCGTATAGATCGCACCGAGGTAATCCTTGATGTCGTCTTTCTCCAAGTCGGTAAGGTCTAAGTCCTGATCTGCAAAAAAGCGCTGCATGAGCTCGATATCCAGACAGTATGAATCCGCCGTGTGGACGGAATAACGTTTTTCGTGAAGCAGAAAATCTCTAAAAAGTTTAATATTATCCATCAGTTATCCTTTGCACAATTTTCAATGAACTCCGCGCTTTTGAGAAAGTAGATGTTCCTGTTCTCTTTCTTGCGGTAGCCGTGGCCTTCGTCTTCAAAAATGTGCTTCTGCACTTTTTTACCCGCCTTTTTGAGCTTGTCGATGAGGATGTAGGCATCGCTCACCGGAACACGCGGGTCGTTAGCGCCGTGGAAAACAAAGAGCTCTCCCTTGATATTTTCCGCCATATTCGTCGGAGAGATCGAGGCTAAAAATTCGCGGTCCGCGAGAGGACCGTATTCGGCTTCGCGCAGATGACGCCTGTAATTTGAAGTATTTTCAAGGAAGTTGATGAGGTCAACGACGCCGACATTGTCGATCCCGCAGATGTAGTCGTCAGCAAACTGCGCCATTGAAGCAACTGTCATGAATCCGCCGTAACTTCCGCCGCTTGCGATGAATCTGTTCGGTTTGGAAAGGCCGCTTTTAACAAGATCTTCAAGTATCGCGCCGCCGTCCTTCACAGAGTTCATGCGGAGCTTGTAGTTGTCAAGATCCATGTATCTTCTGCCGTAACCGGAGGAACCGCGCACATTCGGAGCAGCGACGGCAATCCCTTTTGAAAGATAGTATTGGAACTGAGTCGTGAATCCCGGTCTGAACTGACCTTCCGGCCCGCCGTGGAAATAGACGATCGTCGGATAAGGCGCTTTCCCCGTTTTAGGCAGATAGATAAAGTAAGGGATCTCTTCTCCGTCGAAACTTTTCACTTTTCTGAGAACGGGTGCCGCAAAAAGCGTGACATCGATCCCGTTTGCGTTGAAGTACCCGAATTTCAGAGCAGTTTTTGCAGTAAGATCAAACACTTGCGGTTGCGGTATCCCGCCTTCCGAGGAAACTTTGAGAACAAGTTTTCCGTTTTTGAGCGAATTGAGTCCGACGAGCGATCTTCCGAAATCAAGCGGCTCTATTTTCCCTTTTTTGTAGTGGAAGCACCTGCTGTAACCCTCTTCGTTCGTACAGAAAACAGCCTCGTCGCGGCTGATCCTGTCAACAGCGACCGATTCGACGCCCCACTTATCCTCAAAAAGAGTAGTTTTTGAATTTTCTTTAATGATCTCAAGGTATTCCATATCGCTTTTTTCATTTGTCTTCATCAGGATCCCGCCTTCAAAAAACGCGACAGGAAAGTATCTTTTGTTTTCGTCGCTTACTTTGATCCTGTGCGCTTTTCCGCCGTGGAAGTGATAGGGAACAGTCTTGAAGTTGCTTTCGTAGGTGTAAAAAAGGAAATCATCCTTTGACAAAGCGTCGCCTATCATGTTGTAGCCCTTCTTTTCGACGAGCAGTGTCCGCTTTTTCGCAGCGATATCAAAGTGATAGATGAAAAAATCTTTTCCGTTGGCCTCGTTTGAAGAATAGATGATCTCATTTTCGTTTATCCATGTCGGATCTTCGTAGCGGACTGCGTCGTCGGCAAGGAGCGGCTCGTATTTTCCGGTCTTGAAAGAGTAAAGATAGAAGTCGTACTGCTCGTTTCCCCCTTTCGCCGCAGTAAATATGAGCTGAGACTCATCGGGACTCAGAGTGTATGTTTCGACCGCATCCTCAAGGAATGTGAGCTGTTTCGTCTCTTTTCCGTCAGCAGATTCGAGGTAAAGCTGCGCAGCGTTTTCCTTTCTTGCGATGTAAAGTTTTGCGCCGCTCTCCATCAGACAGCCTGAATGTGAAGTTTCGATGCCGGTGTAGTCAATGATCGTTTTTGCAGCAGGCGCCGGCACGCTTTTCGTCTCTTCGGAAACCGGCTTTTCGTTTTTCGATGTGCATGAAGCGATACAGAATAGAACAAGGACAAGTGCCAAATCAATTTTTTTCATTTTCTCTCCCAAAGCTGAATTTGTTTAAATATCGGAAAACTCAGAGCTTTTTCACCATATTGTCGCGGCGTAGAAACTCTCTGTGGTGACCGGGGTGCTCATCGAGGATCTTGATGAGGTATGCAAGGTTGTTGTTCATTCCTTTGCGGTAAAGATCCTCGTCGATATCGTATCTCTTCCTGAAATGGAGGATAAGTTTATCGTTCACTCCGTCAAGTATCTTCGTGAGACGGTCTTCCATTATCTTGAAAAAACCGATCGTTTTTTCGAGCAGATCCTCTTCGGAAGAGTAGAACGGGATATTTCCTGTCTGGAATTCGCGGTAGAGGAAAAGAAGTTTTTCGAGATATATCCTGTCGGCCATCTGGCCAATGAGGTCGGCCGAAGCCAGGATCTTCGCAAATCTTTCGGTCTCGGCGTCAAAAAATTCGATGTCGGCAAGCTTTACACTGAGATCGGTAAGAAGGATGATCTCAGTCGTCTTTTCGATATCTTCAGCGGAATATCCCTTTTCCGACATATATTTTTCGGCAAAGACCATGCTGCGTCTGACATGGGTGGAAGTGTAGACGGCACCGTTTTCAACCGGATCATCCTTTTCAGGGATATAACCCGTGTCGTGAAAGATCGCTGCGATCGTAACAAGAAAAATGTTGTGCAGCGAAAACTTTTCGCCGTCAAGCATCAAAGCATCAGAGATGCGGAGCGATGCCAAAGTCACATCTATGACATGCCTGAAATCGTGATATTCGGTGTCACAGGATTTGTATCCCGGGAACTCCCCGCTGTAAAGAGAGTGAACATCGTCAAAAATATCAAGCACTTTGACGATCTCCGCCTGATCGATTTCCATAAGCTCCAAAAGATGTGCGATTATGCTTCTGCATTCTTCAACATTGCGCGAATCCCCCAGCCTTGCGAGCTGAAGAGGGAGAACTGATTTATCGACCGTAAAATCACTCATGGCGTAGTAGTTTACTTAAGAATTGATATTTGTCAAATATTTTCATTACTTACTTAAGATTGACAGGATCCGGCGAGAAGATCGTTCCAGCATTGTTTACGATGAACGCGCAGTCGCTTCCGTCTTCGATCTTGACCTGCTCGATGAAGTTTGCAGGACCGTCGAATTTGCTGGATTCGTTTTTGATCTGGTTGTCGGAACCGCCTTTCAGAGCGTTGTTTTCGGCATAGAGTATCTTCTGCTCGTCTGTCCAGCTGACAAGAGCATTGATCTTCTGACCGTCTTCTGAAATATTTCCGTCGTAGATCCTCGAAGAAGATTTTTCGATCATGTTCATCATGCTGTTGCCGCCGATGCTTCCTTTCGCATTGACTGTAAGTCCGGGCATTCCGTCGTTGTCCCAGTCCTGAACACACGGGTCTGCCGAATTTGTCGGAAGAACGTATCCCGCCGGGTTGTCGCCGTAGCAGTTGGGATCGATACCGCGGATCTCCCAGAAGACATCCTGGTCGAATCCGAAAGTTCCGTCCAGATTTTTGGTGATGACAGATTCTTTGTCGGCTGTTCCAAGAGCGTCTGCGAACGACTGCGGCATGATGACCTGAAGCAGTGCGCTCATCGAGTTGTCGATCTTGATGTTGCAGTAAGTAGCTTTGATGTGGATCTTATCCTGTTCCTGCTCCTGAACGATGTGGAAGTATGTTCTCGTCCAGCCTTCTGCAAGGTCGATCGTTGCAACTTTTGAAGTAGATGTGAACCACATTTTCTGTCCGTAGTATCCGCATACTTCGGGGTATTCGCCCGGATCGCATGTGCATTTTTCGGTGTCTTCCCAGTCGCCGTCTTTGCATACCTGGTAAAGTTTTCCGTGAGAAGTCGAGCCGCAGACCGTTTCGCCAAGTCTCGTTTCACCTTCGGTGCAGGTCTCTGCTGTAGGATCTGTCGGATCATCTGTGGGTTCATCCGTCGGGTCATCAGTCGGATCGGTCGGATTTGTCGGTTCATCCGTCGGTTCGTCCGTCGGATCGGTCGGATTTGTAGGTTCATCCGTAGGATCCGTCGGATCGTCAGCCTGGTTTGTAGGTTCATCCGTCGGATTGGTATCAGAGCTTCCGCTGTCTCCGCCGCAGGAAACAACAAAAAGTGTCAAAACAAAAGCTGCCAAAATCACAATAATTTTTTTCATTTTATCCTCCTAAAAATAAAGGGTGACCCAAAGGCCGCCTGTAAAGATCTGACCGCTGCTTTTATATCCCGGATAACCGGGGTTGTTTGTCTGAAAACCTTCAGATTCTGCGATCGGAGTTTCCGCCGGGCAGTCTCCGAAACCGTCACAGACCGAATCAGGAAACTCATCGACTGTTTTTCCGCCTTTTCCGACCGAATTCGCCTCGCCTTCATCCTTTTTCGTCGTTCTTTCAAGCATTATATGCGTCTGGAAGTTCGCACCGACCTCAAGCTGCGTCTTTTCGGGAAGATCCCAAGTATAGCTGAAACCTGCCGCAATGCTGAGCCTGTCGTTGTCGACATAGTTCGTCCTTCCGTCCTGCTTGGGAACAGGCGACATGAAGTAACCGAGGTCAAGACCCGTTTTTATAGCGTGGTATTTGAAATTTGTGCCGAGAGTGAATTCCCAGCTGTCTTTCCATTTGTATTTGTCTACGTATTCCGAAGCCCATCCGCCGACCTTGATGTTGCCGTTTTCATCCGTATCCCTGATCGTGTTATCCCAATAGATGTTGTATTCGGGACGTTCGTTGTAGCGGTTTCTATATTTCGACCACTGCCGCCAGATCGCGGTGAAACCTATGTTCATCTCAAGTTCGTTCTTGAATTTCCAGTCGACAAGGGCGATCGACGGCGAAAGAGCGAGAGGTCTGAAAGCGTAGGCGACATGCACCCTGTTCCTGTTTATCTCGGCCTCTTTGTCGCGGTCGATATACCAGAAAGTGATCTTTGTATCGACATCGATATCGGTCTTTGCCGGAAGATGCGCCGTGAAACCGAGCTGGATCGGACCCCATGGCCTTACGATAAGGCCGAAATGAGGGACGAGTTTCGGTTTTATTTCAGCCATCGTACCGATTTTATTCTCGTTTTTGCCTGCATCCGGAGTAAAGATCGGAGCCTGGACATTCGCTTCGGCCGTGATGTTGAGGCCGACACCGGCATAGACCCACTTGTAACCGCCGGCAAGAGCAAGCGAAATATTGAAAGATGTCATTCTGTCGTCGTAAAGCTCGTAGTGGAGCGAATTCGAGAAGTTCGCCTCACGCTCGTCGGCAAAAAACGACTTTTCCTTCATAAGCGAACCGATGGGGATCATTCCGTAAAGACCGAGAGCGATATAGTCTTTCCACAGCGGCAGCACGAGTCCTACCGCGCCGTAAAGGTTGCCTTCCTTTGAACCGTCGTTGCCTCTTGCGTCAAGGTCAGCCGTCGGACGGGTCTTATACGGAAGGTTCGTCTCGTACTTATCCCTGTTTACCTGTTCCGCACCGTAGATCCCCGAGTTTTCGGTGACATTTCCTATAATGTTGAGCGAGTCGGGACGGTCAAAAAGAGTTATGTCGAGATTCTGATAGCTGTAAAAAATGTTGAAAGTGAAACTTCTTTTTGTTTTCGGAAGCAGCGCCGGGTTGAAATATGTCGCCTCCGCACCGCCGGCGAACATTCTCGCACTGAAGGGATTCACGGTGCCCGTAGCTCCCAAAGTTTCGGTGACAGTCGATGCACAGAGTTCACCGAAAGCGAAAAACACCAATAAAATCAATAATTTATTTTTCATATTCATAATTATCTCTCCCAAACGGATATCAATAAGCTGATTAAAACGCGCGAATTTATTAAAAATTCCTATTTAAGTCAAGAAAGTAGAAAGGCAGCCGGGCATCTCATTTGTATCTTTTGCTCATTTTACTATAATGCCGCGTTTTTTTGTTTCGGAGGTGCAGATGCAACGATTTTTTATTGCTTTTTCAGTTATGGCTCTGATGTTTCTTGCCGGCTGCGAAGTCGAGCCGAAACTTCCGGAGAACGCACTTGTCCTCGATCAGGTGATCTATGTCGACGAAGTCCAGGAAGGAGTCCCGCAGACAGTCCAGATGCCGAACGGAAAAGTGGTCACCTACAAAATGCCGATGAAACTCAAGGATAAGCAGCTTATCAAGATCAGGGAAGTCGAAGGTGAGCCGCCCTACTACATCCGTGTTTTTCTGAGAGAACGCGATGGAAAAGATAAAAAATAGGGTCATCGCCGCACTGACAGGCTCTATCGCGACGGGAAAAACTGTCGTTCTCGACTATTTCCGCGACAATCTCGGCTTTAAAGTCGTTTCGGCCGATTCTGTCGGGCATGAAGTCCTGAAAAATCCTGAAATCATCGGAAAAATAGGTGAAACTTTCGGTGCCGGCGTCATAAAAAACGGTGAGATAGACCGTAAGATTTTGGGAAAGATCGTCTTTTCAGACAAAGCTGAACTTGCAAGACTCAACGAGATCACCCACCCCGCGATCTTGAAGAAAACTTTTGAGATCATTGACGAAATCTCTAAAGCCCACCCCGTGATCCTGGAAGCGGCGATACTCATCGAAGCGGGCTGGCACAAATATTTCGACACAGTCATGCTCACCTGGTGCAAGCCCGAGATCCAGCTTGACCGCCTGATGACACGCGACAACATCAGCGAAGAAGAGGCGAAAATCAGAATCGCAAGCCAGATGAGTTTCGAAGCGAAAAGACCTTTCGCAACGCACATAATCGACACTTCATACGGCATCGAAGTGACGCGTTTCACCCTTGAAAAGATCGCAAAGGAAATCTTGTGAATTTTTTTCGGCGGCAGTCGTTATCACGAAATATCGATATATCGACAAGATTTGCCGCCGCATCTACCAGAACAAGTGACAGAAAGCGACCGCAGCCATGATCCCCGCAAGATCTGCGCAAAGTGCCGCGGGAAGCGCGTGACGGCTGTTTTTTATGCTGACAGCGCCGAAGTAAAGCGCCAAAACGTAGAAAGTCGTTTCAGTAGAGCCCTGCATTACCGAAACCAGGAACGAAAGGAAGGAATCAGGTTCGCTTCCGACGATCTGGCTCATTATTCCGAAAGCCCCGCTGCCCGAAAGAGGCCGCATGAGCGCCATCGGAAGAGCTTCCGCAGGCATTCCTACCAAACTAGTGACAGGATCGAGAGCTCTGATCATTATATCCATCGCGCCGCTCGCCTTGAACATGCCTACCGCCGCGAAGATAGCGACCATGAAGGGGATTATCCTTACCGCGGTGTTGAAGCCTTCTTTTGCGCCGCTCGCCAAAGTTTCGTAGATCTTCACGTTTTTAAGATATCCGAAAATGAGGATCGCAGCGACTATCATGGGAACGAGCCAGTCCGAAACAGCTTTGACGACACTTGTGAAATTGAGACCGCTCTTATCTGCAGTGACGATCTGGTAGACCATTCCGGAAAAGACCGCCAGAACAAAAAGGGCTGTTGCTGCTTTTTTCTTCGCTCCGGCTTTGATCTTCTCCTCTTCCTCAGGCTGCTGCACGGTTTTAGAGACTGCGGCCGTCATCGCACAGTCCGCTGTCCGCCTTTGAAGGAGTTTTGTCATGATTATCGCGACAGTTGTCGAAACTATCGTTGCCAAAAGTGAAGGGATCAGTATCGAAGCGGGGTCTTTTGCCCCTGCCGCCGCGCGGATCGTGATGACTCCGAGCGGAAGAAGAGTCACGCTCGAAGTGTTTATCGCCAGAAAGAGGCACATCGCATTCGTCGCGCGTCCTTTTTCGCCGTTCAGCTTGTCGAGTTCCTGCATCGCGTTGATGCCGAAAGGAGTCGCCGCATTCCCCATGCCGAGCATGTTTGCCGACATATTCATGACCATTGCAGCAACAGCGGGGTGGTCTTTCGGGATCTCAGGAAAAAGTTTCGACATTACAGGATGGACCATTTTTGCGATCATCCTCAAAGATCCGGCCTCTTCCAGTATCTTCATCATTCCGAGCCAGAAAGCCATCGAACCGATGAGCCCCACGGCGAGCATGACAGCCGACTTCGACTCTTCGAAAAGGGCGAGAGTCACCTCGTCCATTTTGCCGAGCCACGCCGCCGAAGCGATGGAAACAAGGATTATCGCCAGCCAGATAATGTTGATGGGAGAGATTTTTTCTTTCATTTAATTGATCATCAAAATACGTTTGCCGCGGCCGCATTCATCAGGTTTGGTCTGATTCTGCGAGTAGTCGAGCGGATCGATGTCTCCCTTTTTGCCGAAGAAGTCAACGACAGCGTCGCGGAGAGAGACCGACGTGTCAAGGCGTGTCGTATTGGCTTCGAGCATGTAGAAACCGCTGCCTCCGCGCCCCATGTAGTCGTTCGTCGCCATTTTGAAAAGAAGGTTCGGAAGAAGGACCTCGTAGTTGTCGATGACGAGCGTGCCGCCGATCTGCAGGCACTTCGTCAGGGCGTAGGAATTGTGCTTTTTCTGCAGTTCTTCGCTCGGACTGCAGTCAAGTTCGACTCCGATCCCTGCGACCTGGACCTGCGTTTTGCAGCCGCGCGTCGCCGATTTTCTCGCAACAAAATCGAAGAGGGTCTTCAGCTCGTTTCCGCTGAGATACATCGTCGTGATCGAGTTCTCGAACGGGAAGACTTCGTAAAGTTTTTCAAGTGTTATGACTCCGGTCGGTATGTCGGCTCTTATTCCCATCGAGTTCGTGACGCAGAGCTGGGCCTTCGCAAGCTCGTGATTCATCATCGCGTCGGTAACGATGTTTCCAAGCGGACTGTCGCCGTTGGCAGGATCGTTCCTCACGATGGTCGAAGTGGCGTATCCGACCTGTTTCTGGATATACTGCGAGTAGTCGAGACCCTGGACATACGGCTTCAACATATTTGTGAAGTCGCCGTTTTCTTCCACTTTTTCAGTAAGCGGGATCGTCCTGTATTTGTGCCAGACGACGCGCTTGTTCTGAACTGCGATCTCAAGTTCGCCTATAACTTTGAGGTTCACTCCGCTGTGGATGATGATGACATCTCTGCCGTCAGGCCCTTTGAGGACTTTCGGCGGATCGAGGACAACGTGGTGGTGGCCGCCTAAAATGAGATCGACACCTTTGACATTCTCGGCTATCCTGTAGTCAGCGTCAAGCCCCTGATGCGAAAGGACGACAACGATATCGACCAAAGGACGGAGACTGTTGACGTAAGTCTGCGTCGTTTCGATCGGGTCAAGAAAGTTGAATCCCGTGCTGCCTCCGACCTGGTATCCTGAATTTATCGAACTGTCGTTTGCAACGCCGACGATACCTACAGTCAATCCACCTGCAAAAGCGATGAGATAAGGCGAAGAAATGTCCATGAGCCCTTTGTGGCCGTCGGGATCGAAGAGGTAGTTCGAAGCGAGAAGCGGGAATCCGCCCGATTTTCTGTAAGCCGAAACGAGCCCGCCGGTCCCGTTGTCGAATTCGTGATTCCCGATGACCATCGCGTCAACGCCGAGTTTCTGCATCGAAAGCATCTCGACGTCGCCTTTGTAGAGGTTGAACTCAGGCGCCCCCTGAAAAGTGTCGCCGCTGTCGAGGTAGAGGACAGGAACGCCGTTGCGCCCGTGCCTGTTTCTGATCTCGTCGATGATCGTCTTGGCTCTCGCGATGCCGCCTGTGTTGATGAGTCCCGGCCGGTAGTCGCTGTAGTCGCATTTCCCGTCGCGGTTGATGTCTTCGCTCTCTTTTTCGGCTTTTATCATCGCCTGATTGTATTCGCTTTCATCATCGAAATTCTTGCGGAGAATGAGTTTCCCGTTCTCATCGCGCCACGTCCTTCTCAGCGAATCGTAAGGATAGTCGCATTTCCCGTTGTGGCTGCGGTCATATACCAGCGCGCAGTCGTCGGTGTCGCACCAGTTGTCGAAGTTTATATCCTCGTTTTTATCGCATTTGCCGTTGCCGTTCTTGTCCCAGCAGGTGAGATATGCGTTGGAGTAAGGGTCATAACAGTCGCCTGAGCTGCATCCGCTGATGCCGTCGATATCCTCTTCCGGATCGCAGATGTTGTTTCTGTTTTTGTCCCAGCATCTCTGGCAGTCAAGGACATCGCACCTGCCGTCTTCGTTGATGTCTTCTATCACGAGCCCTTTTTCGATCGAGCCTTCAGCGTAGTAGCCCTTTTCGACGAGCTGATCTTTTGTGTAGTAGACATATTTTCCTTCTTCATAGACCTGTATCTCTTCGGTATCGATGTTGAGCACGCCGTTGCAGTAGGAGCCGCCGCCCTTGTAATCGAGATCCCAGCACGGAGGATTGTCCGAAGCAAGCCCCATGTTGCGGTCGAACATGTTGGGTTCCATCCAGAAAGGAAAATATTTTCCGTGAGTGTCGGTAGTGTGGATGATCACCAGTTTCTGCGGCAGCCCTTCGTCTACCGGAGCACCGCCGAAACTATTGTCAAAGCATGAAGTCAGGAAAAGACACGAAAAAAAAAAGGAAACTAAGATTTTGAAAGACTTCATAAAATCTCCGGGAATTTTTTAACTTTTACTCAGTAAATTCTCTTGTCGATGTCGCCGGCGTCAATAATGTAGAATCCGTTGACTCCGAAAATCGAGTCGTAGATGCCTTTGACATGAAGCTTGTCGCCTGCCTGGTAAGCCTGGAAAGTTACGTTTCCGAAGTTTTCGGCAATGAGTTCCGTGTCGCCGACTTTTTCTTCGAAAGTGATCTTCGTGTAGTTTTTGCCTTCCGGTGTTTCTACAGATTTGACAGTGAGCTCGTCGGTTATTTCGATGAGGCTTCCTTTGTCGGCATCAGAAAGAGCGGTGTAAGCCTTTGCAAGAGCGGCAGGGACTGTTCCCGTTCCGGTCTTCGTGATCGAACCGGCATTTTTCGCGTTTTTGACTTCCCACTGGCCGCCGTAGAAATCGACCTGACCTTCGATCGTGACTTTGTCGCCTTTTGCCGGAGCAGTTTCGCCGGTTACCTGGAAAATGTAAAGACCGCTGTAGTCGCCTTTGTTGCCGTCGGAAACATAGAAAGTGTATCCCGTTCCGCCGTCATCGAAATTCTTTGAAAGGACAGGGCTGATAACGATCGCATTCTCGATTTTTACGAGGTCTTTCTTTGCTTTTGTGCCGCTCTGGACAGCTTTGATCGTAGTTGTTTCAACTTCAGCAGGTTCAGTCGGGTCAACAGTCGGATCGGTGGCGGTGCCTTCAACGAAGTCGTCTTTAGCTCTCGGAGCAAGTCTGAAAGCATCGAATTCATATACGAGAATACCTTCGACTGAATCGAATTTTACACCTTTCGAGCGGTCGCCGTCGTAGTAATAAAGAGTTTTTGTGACTACAAGGCTGTTGTCAAGTTCGAAATTGCCGTGACCGATATATTTGTTCGTGATCTCAACGCCGGTTACTTTTACAAGGACGCCTTCATATTTTTCAGCGTCTGCGCCGTGATTTGCAGTCGGATCATAAACATCGTAGCCGTCTTCGTCCTGCCCTGTTACTTCAAAAGGAGTTGCGATCGTCGCCGGATCTGCGATCTCAGCCGGTTCCGGAACATCAGCCGTTCCGAGCTTTTTGATCTCAGTCGCCTCGATCTGTGAATTTTCGTAGTATTCCTTGTAAGTTCCGCTTACTTCAAGTTTGTCGCCGATCGCGTATTCGTCAACAAGAGCGGTAGCTTTGATGAAAACATAGATGCCGGAATAAGGCTGAGCCTTTTTGATGAGTTCAGAAACATAGATCCCCTTAATTGCGGTGTGGTTATGTTCCTCATCTTCAGCATAGTAGATGCCGGTAACGACGCATGGAGTCGTGATCTCCGTTCCTTCAGGAGTTTCGCCTTTCTGGATCTTCGTGATTATGCCGCTTCCGGGTACATCAGTCGGGTCAGTCGTAGGATCGGTCGTCGGGTCAGTCGTAGGATCGGTCGTCGGATCAGTTGTAGGATCGGTCGTCGGATCGGTCGTCGGATCAGTCGTAGGATCATCGATTTCGCCGCAATTCTCTTCATCCGGATCGCAGTCCGTGCGGCCTGTGTCTGTCGTTGATCCGCATGAAATGCAGAAAAGCGCTAAAACCAGCGCGAAAAAGACAACTGAAAATTTTTTCATCTTTCTCTCCACAAAAAATTATTAAAAGTTCAAAGACTCAAACAGCAAACGCACGATTATATACAGAATAAAAATTTTTTAAAGGAAAATTTTAATGAATAGGCTTATTCGGCGTTTCTTGCCAGATAGTTTTTAATTCTTACATTCCAGGTGGTTTTTACATAACTGGGTTTTATTGCCGCAAAAGTTACCGTATGTCAGCACTCCGTTATAACACTGCATGATGCGGCCGAGAGGCTTGTTGGAATCTATCACATCGCTGCATGCCCTGAAATTATTGTGGCATGAGCCGCATTCGCTGACCTGTTCAGTATTGTGGCATGACGAATAATGATAATCATTGTAGGTGGTCGCGCCGCTGTTAAAAACCTTCGTCATATCGATCGACCAGTCCGTAAGGCCGCCTGCATAGCTTTGGTATGACTGGAAGGTGTGATTGACCGCAGGGCAGAAGGTTGATCTTGTCAGATCGTTGTAATCGCTCCATCTGCCGTCGTAACACAGCAGCTTTATGCCGATCGTTCCGGAGTAATACATAAGATTGCCGCCCGAATCTGAATCGCAGTTGCCAGACGAATTGCAGTTTTTGTTCATGATCCCGTTCACTTCATGATCTTCGCATTTAGTGGAGTCGTTTTTGCACTCTCCGCAGTTGCCGGTTTCCTTGTTGCAGGATGAACCGTCCGTGCATATGCTCATTATCTGCCATTTGCCGAACTGGCACTGCGCGATAGCGCCGCCACCTGTGCTATCCGAAAGCAGATCGTCGCGGCATTCCAGGACATAATCGATGCAATCCGATTCTCCGCACCGGGTCATATCCTTGTTGCACGATCCGGCACATTTTATTTCGTTTCCTTCCACGTCTTTGTCTCTTTTCCATCTGCCGTCAACGCAGGAATAAGTTTCTCCTCTGTAATCGTTTCCGTTGACGCATTTTGTGTCGCCGTCATTGCATTCGATGACGCCGCAGTCATTCCACTCTTCATTGCAGCCCTGTGCGCATTCCTTTACCATGTGGAAGATACCTGTCTGACACTCGAAAACACCGTATCCTAATCCGCTTTCATGGCATTCGACCGTATAATTTCTGCATTCGCCGCATTCTGTGGCGTTTTGGCAGGAGTTGGAGCCTGGGCAGTCGTCTGTTTCGCAGTCTGAGCCCTTGCATGTCGTAAGTTCTCCGCTTATTCCGTCAAGCTCGGAGCAGAAAACAGTCGTTTCGGGTTCTGTCGTGTCGGTGTCTGTCTCTCCGCCGGGAGTTGTGTCGCCCGGATCGGTGTCGCTGCCTGGTTCTGTATCGCTGGCAGGTTCTGTATCGCCGGATGGCTCGGTGTCGGATGTTTCTGTATCGGTAGAGTCTTCATCAGTTACTGTTTCAGCGGAGTCGGAATCGGTTTTGTCGTTGTCCTTCGAACCGCTGCCGCAACTTACAAAGAAAAATAAAACTGATAAAACAGTCAGGCAAAGGAAAAGTTTTTTCATTTCAACTTCCTCAATTTAATGGTTTGACATTTCTTTGATTATTCCCTGAATGTCGTCTTTATCGAAAAGTTTCTGCTCGCGGCTCGCCATGTTTTTCATGAGGATCTTGCCATTCGCAGCTTCGTCTTCGCCGATCACGAAAACGAATGCAGCGTTCGCTTTCTCCGCTTTCTGAAGGGCTTTTTTCAACTTTCTGGGTTTGTATTCCGCAAGGAAACGGACATTTTCACCAGTCATTTTTTTAGTGAATTCCACAAGCGGCAGGACTGCCTCGTCGCAGAGAGCGTATCCCGCCGAAAGGGGTGTTTCTTTGTAAAAATCTTCGGGGATGAGGTCGAAAAGACGCTCTAAACCCATTGCGAAACCAGTAGCCGGAGTTTCGCTTCCACCGATATCGCTGACAAGGTTGTCGTATCTTCCGCCGCCTGCGACCGCATTCTGCGAACCTCCTGTCTTCGCGACCACTTCAAACGCTGTTTTGGTGTAGTAGTCAAGCCCGCGGACGATGAAAGGATCGAGAACGAAAGGCACTCCGAAAGCATGGAGCGCTTTCTGAAGCTCTTCAAAGTGGTCTTTGCAGTCGTCGCAGAGATAGTCCGTCATCTTCGGAACATCGGTGAAGCGGTTTTTCGGGTCGCACGCCTTGCAGTCAAGAAGGCGAAGCGGATTGAGTTCAAGCCTTGTCCGGCAGTCTTCGCAAAGCTCGTCTTTCTTTGCCGAGAAGTATTCTATCAGTTTTTCGCGGTAAGCGGCGCGGCAGTTTTTGCATCCTATTGAATTGAGGTGGATCTCGTAATCGATCCCGAAGTGTTCGAGCACGCGGGACGCGGTGAAAATCATTTCGGCATCCATCTGCGGAGTCTCGTCACCGAAAATTTCTACTCCAAACTGGTGGAACTGGCGGAAACGCCCTTTCTGAGGACGCTCGTATCTGAAAAAAGGTGCGATGTAGAACGCTTTGAAAGGCGACGGATAGTTGATCCCGATGCCGTGCTCGACAAAAGCCCTGACGACGCTCGCGGTCCCTTCAGGCCTCATCGCGACGTGTCTGCCTTTCTTGTCGAGAAAATCATACATTTCCTTTTTCACAACATCCGTCGTTTCGCCGACACCGCGCTTGAAAAGGGCTATCTCTTCGAGGATAGGCGTTCTGAACTCGCCGAAATTGGCCGAAACCATCATTTTTTTGATATCTTCTTCCATTTTTCCCCAGCGGAAAGCCTTTTCGCCGAAGAGGTCGTTCATTCCCTTGATTGCCGAAATCATTGTGTTTCTCCAATATAAACAACAAAAACGGGCGATGGTAGCACAAAAAGTTAATATTTCAAGGAATGGAGAGACGTGACATGACACGTCTTTACAAGTTTTTGTATGCTTCTTCCAGAGTAAATCCTTTTTTGGATGATTCGATGAGATAGTTTTCGAGAGGCTCTCTCCAGCTGACAGTTGTCGTAACGCCTTCGGAATCAGTGAATCTGTAGCCGTCGCCGCCAAGATAGAGAAAATCGGTCGTGACGATTTTGTAAGTTTTCGAGTTGTCGATCTCTTCGCCGCCGACAAACCATTTTCCTTTTTTCTTAACTGCGCCGCAGTGTGCGTTTTCCGTCTGCGAAAGGTCATAGGCAAGGTCTTCGCCTTTTATTGACGCGGTTACTATGAAGTTGTCGAAAGGAAAGATAGAAAGAAGGTCGCTTTTTTTGACATCTCCAGCCTTTATCGTGTCGCGGAAACCTCCCGGGTTTGTGATCGCGGCGTCGTATTCAGGGAAAGCCTTCAGCATCGAGCAGGCGAAAAGTTTCTGCAAAGCCGGCGTGTCAAGCGGTCTTTTTGCAGAAATGAGCGTCTGTCCCGCATCCTTTTCAAGCTGTGCCAGATATTTGTCGATAGTTTTTTTTACTTCGAGAGAACCTGCCGATTTCAAGTCAAGCTCCTTTTTCAGCGGAACTGTCTCAGCCTGGACTACTTTTATCTCTTTTCCCTTTTTTTCGATCAGGACTTTCGCGTAACTTGGCAGATAACCCGCGTTTTGGACGAAAAAGATACCGTCGATCTGCCGAATCGCCTCTTTGTGGTCATGCCCCGTGAAAGCGATGAGCGGCTTCTTCGGAAGCGCTTTTACCCAGTTCTGAGCGTCTTCGTATGATTCATGCGCTACGACGATATTTATTTCCGCATTTTCCTTTTCTATTGCTTGCGAAACCGGAAGAAGAGGGTCAGTGATATCTGATTCGATAAAGGGTTTGGCCCTGCTTATCCGCTTTGTGTCAGGGGTTATGGCCGCGACAAAAAGTATTTTTGTTTTTCCGGCATACCGGACGAGATACGGTTCGAAGACTGTTTTTTTCTCTTTTGTGACAAAGTTTGAAGAGATGTATGGCATTTTTGCGATCCGGCTGTTGCTGAAAAGTTCCTCGCGCCCGAAATCGAAATCGTGGTTTCCGAGTGCCGAGAATCTGTATCCGAGAAGCCCCATGACTTCAGCCATCGACGCACCTTTGAAAAAGGTCGAAACGGCTGTTCCCGTGTAGCTGTCGCCGCCTGAAAGCTTTACAACGGTGCAGTTCCTGCAGTTCTTTTCCTCATCCTCCCACATTTCGTAGAGCGCAACGGCTTTGTTCCAGCCGTCATTTTCGTAGATGTGGCCGTGCTCGTCGTTGGTGTAGAGCAGGAGGATCGTTGAAGTTTCATCTTCCTGAAAAAATCCTCCGGTTTGCGTGCATCCCGCAAAAACGATGACAAGAAGCACAAGCCAGTATTTTTTAAGCATCGAAAACTCCTGATGAAAACCAAAAACGGCGGATAATACCCGAAAACGGGGATATGTAAATCTCCGCCGATCGAGTTTTTCACGTGTTCCGTGTATAAAAACTTTGCCGTTCAGGATCTTTTATGAAAGAAAAATTTTCCCATTTTTTTCTATCTTGTATAGTCATACGTTTTTGTTTTTTTGTTTTTGGAGGAAAAAATGAAAAAAACCGTTGTTATTTCAATAATTATCGCTGCAATAGCAGCACTTCTCGCAGTCGCTGCCGTTCAGACAGGCATTTTCAGATCAGGTGAAGCAGCAATACCGGCAGACGGATCCAAGGCAGAAACTCAGGATCTAAAAAAACTGACGGCTCCCCAGAAGATCAAAATGCCGAAGATCCATACGATAGACCGGAAAAAACTCATGGAAGGGGCAAAAAAAATGAAAGAACGCCGCGAGAAGGAAGCAGAGGCCAAAAAAACTGAAGAGAGCGCGGAATAACACGCATCCTCCTTATGCCGGCACCGCCTGCCGGCGATGAATTTCCGGAACAGAGCCGATCTTGTCAGAGATTGTTGATCTTGATGCTCTTTACAGTCGAGCCTGCACTGTCAAGCGAAGTGATACCGCCTGAAATGATGATGAGCGGATTGTCTCCGATAACGCCTGCCGGGACCACCGCCGCAGAAGACATTATCCTCTTGTCTGTCATGGTGTGAGTCGGAGCTTTGCTGTAAAGCTCGAAACTTCCTTCGTTTATGACCTGGAAAAGGTCAGCCGCATTCGTTCCGCCGATCACAAAAAGTCTTCCGTTCTTGCTGTCGTATGCAGTTTCGGGGAAAACGATATTGTTGCCGCGCGTAAGAAGCAGGTCGTTCGAGCTCTCGACCGATCTTCCCTGGATATTCCACTTTCTCATTTTGTTGACATTCGATTCTGCCAGAGCACCGGCATCAAGACCGTAACCGCCGAAAGTATAGAAGCTCCCGTTTGCAGAGAGACCTTTTGCAAAAAAGATGTTGTCGGAAGCGGAACCGATATCTTCGCTCCCGCTTTCAGAGATGACCGACGCGGCATGTTCGGAAGCCGCAGGTCTGCCGCCGGCAGCTATAAGAGAGCCGCCTGCGTATGCAAGTGCCGGAAGGAGCATCGGCTCGGAACTTTCGGCCAGTTCTTCGACTTCGCCGACAGAGACCGTCCCTTCTTCAGTTTCGGTGACCGTGAATTTGTAGGATCTCTTCGAAGGTTCGCCGTTTTCATCCAGTCCTCCGACTAAGAACACATCGATGCTGGTATCGGAGATCCTTTCCGCAAGAACGCTCTGGAAAGCCGAAAACGGAATATCCGCCGTCGAAAGAGGTTCTGAAATATTCGATACCGGAGAACCGAAACCGTTCGCCTTCATGTTGTATTTCGGATAACTCGGCATATATTTTTCGATCTTCACGGACGGTGTCGAGAAGACATAGCGCATAAGCGGGAAACTCCCGAAAGCCGTTTCCTGCCAGTTGGTGTCAAGAGTGTGGACTCCGCCGATAAAAAGGACGCTTCCGTCGTTCAGAGCTATCGCAGTATGCATCGCTCTCTCTTCCGCCATGTCGGTGAGTTCCTCGATACGGCCTGATTCAAGGTCGATGACCTCTACTTTTTTCGAAGCAGGGCATTTGCCGAGAGAAGAACAGATCGTGAATCCTCCGGCAACAAGCACTCTTCCGTCAGCAAGGACTGTCGAAGTGTGGCCGAATCTCGCCGTGATCAGCTCTTCAGGCATCGAGATCTCTTTCGCCTGAGCATCTCTCGGATAGAGAAGGATTATAACTGAAGTCTTCTTGCCTTTCTCGAATCTCAGTCCGGAGGCTCTTCCCTCCCACTTCGGCGTGTTGAGATCAGGCAATCCGTCGTTTCCGACTCCGAAAGCAGCCACTACAAGAGTCGCGTTTTCGGCATTTTTTATCCCCTTGAACTCCAGATGTTTGCTGCCGAGATCCTTTCTTTCGACAGATTTCTGGAAAATAGTCTCACCCTGCCCGTTTCTGATCTGAAAGGAAATGGCGGCAAGCTGCTGGCTGAGGCAGTCGATCTGCATGCCGGTGCAGCCCGCGTCTTTTACGGCTCTTATTGAAACAGAGGCGTTTTCGCCGTCTGCATCTCCGGAATCTTCCTGCGCGGAACCGTTTTCGTCACCGCCGCACGAAACAAGGAAAAAAAGTGAAACAAGTACGAAAATCAACCACGAACGGTTTTTCATTTTTGGATCTCCCTAAATAAACCATTGATTTTATTAAATCTTTTTGAAACAAAAATCTCTTTTGAATCAATATCGAAAATTTTCACCTCAACTTCTCCCGCTCCTTCGATATCGGCTTCGGCAAAAGACCTGCGTCCTGTAAGTCCCGCTTTGCCCAAAGAACCGGGATTTATAAAGATCCTCCCGTCACGCTCCTCGGCAAGAGGCGTGTGGGTGTGCCCGGAGACAACTATCTCGGCCTTTGCGGCAGCGATCGCGCTTTGATTCTCAGGCAGGATCCTGTGCGGAGCCGTCAGATTGTGGACGAGGAAAAACTTCATCCCGCCTATCTCCGCGGAAACGCTTTCCGGGAGCCAGCCCGAAAGGACAAAATCGGTGTTGCCGTAAACAGCATAAAAATCCCTTTCTCCCGCGGCCGCCTTGAGAGAACCGAAAAAAGCGGCGTCGCCTATGTCTCCGGCATGCATCACAGCGTCGTGCCCTGTATTTCTAATATCGAGCGGCATTTCACCGTGAGTATCGGAAATGACAAGTATTTTCATAACGATCACCCCAAAAACCGTTCTTTTTAGCACGATATTTCCGTTATGTCAAAATAGTCACGGAAAGAAAACGACTCGGGCACTCACCTGACGATCGTAAAAAACCCGTGGATTTTTCCTAAAAATTAAGTATAATAACACGATTTTGACTTGTTGGTTTATAAATTCCGATACGGGAGGTTCGTATGAAACGCTATTTTTTGACTCTTGTTTTCAGTATGTTGTGCGTATTTTCGCTAGGTGCGATTCCCATAAGCAATATCCCGACTTTCGAGTATGAAGGCGCTTACGACTACTTTATTCTTTCCAAATCGCTCCTTGCGAACACAGGATCCTATTCCTCCTACGAGCCGCAGGGAGACACTTCGATAGGCGTTCAGGGTGCAAGCGATTTCCTTCTCGAGACCGATATCCCGAAAGACGCCGCCATTGAACAGGCGTTTCTTGTCTGGTTCGCTTCGGTGAACGATGCCGATTCGATGACGTTCACGGACAACCAGGTCACCCTTATGACTCCTGACGGCGAAGACCATGTCGTCACAGCTTCGCTCCAGGGGAATTCGGCTTCTCCTCAGGGTTTTGAGTTTGAATCCTACTACTCGAAAGGCTACTACTATTATGTTTACAGGGTCGATGTCACCGACATCATCGCCGATTTCCAGTACGACCGCGACAACGGCGAGGTAAAATCGCTGGCCGGAGAATACAAAGTGAGCGGCGTTGACGACATCTACGACTGCGCACAGAGCGGCACAAATCACAACTACTGCCAGATGGCAAGCATGATAGGCGGCTGGCAGCTCATTCTTATCTACGGTTCTTCGCAGATCGCCCGCAAAAGACTCTATCTTTACAACGGCCTGACGTGGAGCTCGAACACCAATTTAAAGCCGACCACCATAAATATCGCCAACTTTGAGCTTCCCGAAAAGGCGGCCGTCAAGGTCTCCTTCGTTACGGCTGACGGTGATGATGTCAAATCTGCGCCTGAGTCTCTGGAAGTCCAGGGCGGGCTTGCTCCGCAGGCACTTGTTCTCGGTGATGCCGACGGATCGTGCAATCCGCTCAACCAGCCGTTCAACAGCAAGTTCAGGACTGTAAATCACAAGGGAGAGGTTTCAGACTGCCGCGAAGAGCTTTCGTTCGATGTCGACACATTCTTCCTGCAATACGATGAAAATATGGCAGACAGCATAATAAATCCGCATGTCCAGTACGGAACGAATTCCATGAACTTCTACATAAAAACAGGCGCCGATATCGTCCTTACGAACTATGTCATCCTTTCGGTCGACACGCGTCTTCCTGCGTTCGATATTCCTGAGAAGAACGAAAAATTCCTTCTCACGACGACCGGTCAGGACAACAAAGTGTGCCAGAACACCGCTTTCGGGTACCAGATCGTAGTTGAGAACCACGGTCAGGAACCGGCTGAGTTCGTCATGGTCAGCGACACTCTTAAAGACCGCCTGAACTACATTCCGGGCACTTTCCAGATCGACTATTCAGGCACCGGGAAATGCTTTGAAGACTATCCTGACAACGGCGGTTTCCCGCTCAGTTCCGGCATAATGGTCGCAGACAAAATGGAGATCTGCCAGAGCGAATCGAACTGCGACAGGATCCTCATGCGTTTTCTCGTTAAAATGCCCGAAGATTCGCCGAAAAACGCTTCGTTCTCAAACACGGCTCTCATCTGGGATTCAAAAACCGGCGAGGAATCTGCTTACAAAACAAATCAGGGGCTTCCCGTCAGAGCGACTTTTGCCGCTACGTGCGAGGCTCTTGACGATGCCGCGGTAAAGGCTCAGTTCTACACGAAAGAGAGCATGACCTGCGACGGCAGCAAGGAAGTTCCCGATGATCCGGCACCGTCAGAGGATGACAAGACCGATACTGAAGAGCCTTCCGACAGCGCGGACACTTCAGACGATGACGCTGAAAAAACAGATGAACACAGCGAAAATGAGGAAGAGGACGATGACGATTCCGGCTGTGCTCTGACGATTATTTAACTTACAAACCTTAAAAGGAGACTATAAATGAAAAAAATCACGCTGCTTCTGATCGTTCTGCTTCCGGTCTTCATGTTTGCCGAAGGCCTTTATTACTATTCAAACGGCAGGAAGATCACTCTGTCCGAAACTTCGGGCTACACTTTCATAGACAGCTCGGCAGCAAGGAATGTCAACGCCCTGCCGAAAGACCTCAAATTCACGCTGAGACACGAAAACATCTATCTTTTCAACAAACTCAGCCCTGAAAACATCAGAGAACTCTCGAAAAAAGGAACTCTGCTTCCCGCATACAAGAGAAACGACAGCGAAAAAGTTTTCGCGAGCGGCATGGTCTTCGTAAAGATCAGCGGTGTCAGTGACATCGAAAAATGGTTCAGATCGAACGGAATGCGCCTTGTGAAGAAGTTTCAGTACGCTCCCGACTGGTATCTTGCCGAAACAGACGGCGATCCGGTCAAAAAATCGGTCGAACTTGTCGAACAGAAGACCGCTCTTCAGGCAGAACCGAGCTTTTTCATGAATTTCGAAAAGAGGACATACCTCCCGAACGATCCGCTCTTCTCAAATCAGTGGCATCTTTACAACGACGGGACGAACCCGAATGTCACCGGCTCCGACAGCACTCACGTCGCAGAAGCGTGGGATGTCATGCGCAAACTTAAAGGCGAACTCGGCGGCTCGACAGTCAGACTCGCCATCATCGACGACGGTTTCGACACTTTCCACGAAGATCTGCAGAACCGTTTCCTCCCCGGACACGATTTCGCTGACGGTGACGACGCGCCTGATCCGGGAAGGCAGGATATGCACGGGACCTGCGTCGTAGGAGTAGCAGGCGGTTCGACCGACAACGGGATCGGCATCGCAGGTGCATGCCCGAACTGCCAGATCATCCCGATAAGAATGAGAATGAGCGGGATAACTTCGCTCGACGCTTCGGCTATCGAGGCTTTTGAATGGGCGGCAAACGCTGAAGCAGACATAATTTCGAACAGCTGGGGCCCTGCCGACGGCACAGGCCAGTTCGTAGACATGAACCAGACTTTGAAGGATCTTGTGGCAAACATCGCCACGACCGGCAGGAACGGGCTCGGGACACTTATCTTCTTCGCAGCAGGCAACGGAGGCGAGAGCATCGAGACTGACGGCTACGCAAGCAACCCGAACGTTTTCGCGATAGGCGCAAGCAACGCGGCAGGCAACAGGGCCTCCTACTCCGATTTCGGAAACTCGCTCGACTTCATGGCTTCAAGCTGCGACATGGATTCTTCGGGCGGAGACGGCTGGGCCGGCGGCTCGACCATCGACGGGATCTGGACGACCGACAACATGGGCCAGGCAGGCTACAATGCAGGCGGTAATGAAAGCGCCGGAGATCTCGCAGGCAACTACTCGAGCGATTTCGGCGGAACTTCCTCGGCATGTCCGCTTGCAGCCGGCATCACGGGACTTGTCCTCACGGCCAATCCGGCACTCACGAAAGATCAGATCTACGAACTTTACAAAGAGACTTCCGACAAGATCGGATTCGACTCATACGACGGGAACGGCTTCAACCAGAATTACGGCTACGGCAGGATCAATGCGTGCAAAGCCCTCAAAAGAGCTTTCGAACTGGCAGGAACGGATGTTTCCGGCATCGAATGCGGCGGCGACATCAACCAGTCAGATCCGATAAATCCGGATCCCGGCACCGACCCGACAAGCGATCCGACAGGCACTCCGGGTTCTCCTCTCTGCGGAAACGGAACTGTCGATGCAAACGAGATCTGTGACGGAGACACCATGCCTTGCAATCAGATCGCGGGCGCTCCTCAAAACGGGACTGCGACATGCGCTGCCGACTGCATGGGCTGGGACAAATCCGGCTGTCACGACGGCGAAGAGGAAGCTCAGACAGACGATTCCGACGGACAGAGCGGCCATTCTCCGAAACCGCGCAAAGATTCCGGCTGTGCTCTTACCATGATTTAATCCATGTTTCACAAACTTCCCGCACTTTTCAGGCTTTACCGGGCAGATGTCCTTCTGCTCTCATTCCTTGCCTTTTTTGCGGGGAGATTCCTCGGAAAAGATGATTTCTCACTGCTTTTTCTGGTCCAGTCGCTTTTTGTCTCGCTTTTTCCCTACAATTTCGTCTACACGCTGAACTCGATAACCGATGTCGTCGAAGATTCGGCAAACAAGCCGTGGCGGCCTCTTCCGAGCGGCGTGATCTCAAGGCGGGACGCCGTCTTGTGGCTGCTGTTTCTGACTTTCGGCTCACTTTTCGGCACGGTAGTCCTTTTTGAAGGTCCGGAAAAGATCTTCGTTTTTTTAATTCTTGTCTTCGGCGTCTTCTATTCTCTGCCTCCTTTCGTCCTTAAAAAAAGAGGGCTCCTTGCGTGTTTCGTCACAGGTTCGGGGATCGCCTACCCCATGATCGTTGCAGGAGGAAAGAGTTTTCTGCCGTGTTCGGCGAGCCTTCTGCTCCATGTTCTGGGAGTCACGGCTCTGAAAGATCTCTCAGACACTGAAGGGGACATCCTCGCGGGGAGAAAAAACGCTCAGGGACTTGGAAAGACATGTGCGCTGTCGGCATTTTTCATGATCCTTTCTGCTGCAGGATTCCTGCTAAGTCCTCAGAAGATCGCAGTCATCCTCCCTCTTTCATCGCTGATTGTTCTAAGCACCGGCTTCTTTTTCGGGAAAAAGTTCAGGCAGAATATCTACAGAAGGATCATCTTTGTGACAGGAATAACGGCTGTTTTAGCGATAGCAGCCCTGAAATACCGGCCGTGATCACTCGAGATCGTATTTTTCAAAAACGAATGCGAAATCGCGTCTCACCTGCTCTTCGGTAAGCCCGAACTGCTCAAGCGAATAGACATGCTCTGTCTTGAAAGTTTTC
The DNA here is from genome assembly GCA_016290135.1 of bacterium. Classification (GTDB taxonomy): domain Bacteria; phylum UBP6; class UBA1177; order UBA1177; family UBA1177; genus UBA1177. The sequence continues at coordinate 17,760 of JAEESW010000001.1, read as the reverse complement.
TGCTTTTCGGACTGCGTTTTGAGCGCGCTGACAAATTTTTCATCTTTTTTGAGGTCGCAGAAAGAGATGATCCGCTCAAAAGTGTTGTCGAAATCGGTCATCAGCTGTTTGTGGGTGAGAAGCAGGAAATTCGGAGAATTTTTCTTTTTTTCCGCGATCTCGTCGAACATTTTATAGTAGAAAAGCGACGTGCGGTACATGTTTTTGAGAAAAAGCTGCTGAAGCTCGACGGGCTGCGAACTGTAGTTGTTGAGCGATTCCTGAACACGTTTTTCAAGCGACATCATCGAAGGAACGGCCTCGAGCGGATTTCTGATTATCAGCATGATGCGCGGATCTTCGTAGATCTCCTCGATCTTATCGACCGCAAAGAGCTGTGCGAACGACTTCGAGAACATTCTTCTGTCCGTTTTCCAGATGTTTTTGCGGTGGATATCCTGCAAATATTCGGCAAATTTTTCCTGTCCGGCGACTTCGACAAGTTCTTTTTCAAAAGTATCGCTTTCGTCGAAATCCTGCCAGCAGTAGAAGTATATCCACGAAAGAAGACCGTCGAAATAGCGCATTGAAAGGGCGATGTCGTCCGTTTCCATCGAAAAAAGGTCGGTCTTGTGGATCTTCGGATCCCAGACTCCGTCAAAAGAGAGATTCTTCACGAGCGGAAGGAACGGTCTGATGATCTTTCTCATCGAAAGTGCCGGAAAAACCATCTCCCACATCGCGAAACCGCGCAGTTCGCCGCAGTTTTCAGTCAGAAAACGGTGCAGAAAAGTCGTTCCGCTGCGCAAGTGCCCGATGAGAAAAACAGGCTTTTCGATTTTCTGCTTTGCCGCGCCGGGAAAGAAAATTTTATCAAGAAACAGAGTTACAGTCATCAGCGCACCGATGAAAGTCCTGAATATCAGTATTCCGATATATTTTATGCGGAAACCGAAAGCTGAATACAAAATCTTAAGGATCTTAATAGTTTGCGACATTTTTCACCTTTAAAGAATATCCGTTGACCAACGGAAAAGAACGAAAAAACGGTTACTTTTTGAGAAGGTCCCTGATCTCGGTAAGAAGAACGATCTGAGGATCCGGAGCCGGTGCCGGAGCAGCAGCTGCAGCAGCCTCTTCAGCAGCCTTGTTAGCTCTTTCGAGTTTTTCTTTAGCCGTGTTGATTATTTTGATGAAAAGGAAGATCGAAAACGCAACGATGAGGAAATCGAAAGTGGTCTGAAGGAAGTTTCCGTATTTCAGAAGGACAGCAGGTTTTGCCGCAACGCCTTCAGCAGCGGGAACAGCTTCTTTCAGAGTGACGGCGAGGTCGGTAAAGTTGACACCGCCGACGATAAGACCGATGAGCGGCATGATGACATCGTTGACGACCGAAGTTACGATCTTGCCGAACGCACCGCCGATGATGATACCGACAGCCATGTCCATAACATTTCCCTTCATTGCGAAATCTTTGAATTCCTTAAGCAGATTTTTCATTTTTCTCTCCTTTGGTTATTTATTCAACAATCTTTTGCTGAGAACTTTGATCATATCCTCAGTCATACTGTCCAGATCGTAGGAAGGCGCCCAGTCCCATTCCGCTCTCGCGCAGGAATCGTCCATTTTGTTCGGCCAGCTTTCAGCGATGCCCTGTCTTACCGGGTCGATGTCGTAATCCATCGTGAAATCGGGGATGACCTTTTTGATCGCAGCTGCGATCTGCTCAGGCTCGAAGCTCATCGAAGCGACGTTGAAGCAGTTTCTGTGGATGAATCTCGAAGAATCGGCTTCCATAACGCCGATTGCAGCCTTGAGGCAGTCGGGCATATACATCATGTCCATGTATGTTCCCGCTTTGATGTAGCAGGTGTAGTGATGTTTTTTGATCGCTTCGTAGTAGATGTCGACTGCATAGTCTGTCGTTCCGCCGCCGGGAAGCGTGACATTCGAAATGATGCCCGGGAATCTGACGCCTCTCGTGTCGACGCCGTATTTTTTATAGTAGTAGTCGCAGAGAAGTTCGCCCGCGACTTTCGTAACGCCGTACATCGAAGTGGGGCGCTGGATCGTGTCCTGCGGAGTGTTGTCCTTCGGAGTTGCCGGGCCGAAAGAACCGATCGAACTCGGAGTGAAAAGCTGGAAATGAAGCTCTCTGCCGATCTCGAGAAGGTTCATAAGACCGCCGAGGTTGATCTTCCAGGAAAGCTGCGGCTTCTGCTCGCCGACGCTCGAAAGAAGCGCGACAAGGTTGTAGACCGCGTCGATGTTGTATTTTTTGATGATTTCGACAAGTCTTGCCGTATCGAGAATGTCCGCCTGTTCGTAAATACCGTTGACAAGTGTCGGGGCAAGCTGGGACGGATCCTTGAGATCAGCCGCAACGACATTGTTTTCACCGTAAATCCTTCTAAGTTCGGGAACAAGCTCGCTTCCGATCTGACCGCTGGCACCCACAACAAGAATTCTTTTCATTTTCTTCTCCAATAAAAAACCACATAATAACGCCCGCGCAGACCGCGGACTTTTACAAAAACGGGAATATAGTCATATTTGTTTTTAGCACAAAAAAATTTTTTTATTTTTTGACAGGTTGCCGCAGATCGCAGGGAATTTTACATGCAGTATTTTCGGTGGTCGAAATCAGAGTCTCTCCGCCTTTTTCATAATTCCGCCAAGCCGCCTCTTTACTGTTTCCTCAACATTTTCGGCTATTTGTCTTGCAGCAGATTCTTTTAATCCTATTTTTTTCGCAACGGTGAGAATATCCTTAATTGTGGGATTTTTTCCTTCTCCGCTTCTGATAGGGCGCGATCGTTCCCACCTTTTTTCCGTCCAAAAAAACTTCGGTCCTATCTGCGGTTTTCACGGATTATCTCCTCTATCGATACGGGTATGCGTCTTGCGAACATATTTGTTATCTCTTCGTCTTCGCCGACGGTCGAAACGATTTTCACAAGTGACAGAAACGATATTTCGCCGCTGCTTTCAAAGCGTCTGATCGTTGAATAGGGAACACCGCTATCCACGCTCAGTTTTTTTATGGTGATCTTTTTCGCTTTCCTCATTTCCTTGAAGCGTTTCGCGGCATCGACCGCCATTTCCTGCGGAGTTTTCAGCACTATCATCTTTCACCTCAAAAATCGCCAACATATTAGCGTTTATTGACTAAAAAGTCAAGTTTTTGATACAATATTAGCGCTATTGTGATTCTTCTGCCGCATCGCTCCCGCAGAATGACGATTGTCATGCCGGGCGTCAGCAATCTTCCGCTTTACCGGGTCCTGCTTCTCGGAAAAATCGAGGAAGCCATAAAATCCGGCTGGGGCTTCAAGCGCTGCATCTCGAAAAAACGGATCAGGGATCTGGTCAAAGGGCTGAACTGAAAAGTTTTCCGAAAGGCGATTTTTTCCTTGCCTTGAAAAAATTTTTCTCTATATACTGAATCCCGTTTTTGAGTTTTTTTTGAGTTGCAACGTTTCGGTCAAAAATGGGGGAAAAATGGTCTTTAAAATCGGTTTCAACAACGAAAAGTATCTGGAAGAACAATCCAAAGCGATCCTTGAACGTGTAAAAATGTTCAACAACAAGCTCTATCTCGAGTTCGGCGGCAAAATCATGTACGACTACCATGCAGCGCGTGTCCTGCCGGGCTTCGATCCCAATGTCAAAATGCGCCTCCTGCAGATGATCAAGGATGATGCCGAGGTCATCATGTGCATCTACGCCGGAGATATCGAGAAAAGGAAGATGCGTGCCGATTTCGGTGTTTCCTACGATGCCGACACGATGCGGACTATCGACGATTTCACCGACCGCGGAGTCACGGTGAGAGCTGTTGTCATCACCCGTTTCAACGGTCAGCCCGCTGCGGAAGCCTTCAAAAACAAGCTCGAAAGGCGCGGCGTAAAAGTTTACACCCACAGTTTCACGAAAGGTTATCCGACCGATGTTGATACGATCGTAAGTCCTGAAGGTTACGGCAAAAACGCCTTCATCGAGACCGAAAAACCGATAGTCGTCGTCACAGGCCCCGGCCCGGGCAGCGGAAAGTTCGCGACCTGCCTGAGTCAGCTTTACCACGAGAATCAGCGCGGCGTGAACGCGGGTTATGCCAAGTTCGAGACTTTCCCCATCTGGAACCTGCCGCTCAAACACCTGGTCAACGTCGCATACGAATCGGCGACCTGCGACCTCAAGGACGTCAACATGATGGACAACTTCCACTTCGAGGCTTACGGCGAAGTCGCTGTCAACTACAACCGCGACCTTGAGGCGTTCCCGCTTGTCAGACGGATAATCGAGAAGATCACGGGGCAGCCTTCAGTCTACAAATCACCGACCGACATGGGTGTCAACCGTGCAGGATTCGGGATCATCGACGACGAGGCGGTCCAGGAGGCTTCGAAGCAGGAGATCATCCGCAGATACTACCGCTATTCCTGTGAATACGCGATGGGCCTGGTCAATGAGGAAACGGCTCAACGCGCTGAAATGATTATGAAAAATATCGGTGCCAAACCTTCTGACAGAGTCGTTTCGGAGTATGCGAAAAAGGCTGCTTTCGATGCGAAGGTCAAAGGCAAAGGGAGTGACGGAACCTATTCCGGTGCGGCAATCGAGCTTAAAAACGGTGAATTTGTGACTGGAAGCAATTCTCCTTTCATGCACGCGGCTTCGGCAATGGTGATCAACGCGGTCAAAAAACTCGCGGGAATTCCCAAGGAAATCCCGCTTATTCCGAATCACATCACCGAGATGGTGGCCCACCTCAAACAGAATATTTTTATGCGCGGAAACGTCAGCCTCGATGTCGAGGAGGCTCTGATAGCACTTGCGATAAGCGCGGCTTACAACCCCTCTGCGGCATTCGCGATGGAAAAACTCAAGGATCTGCGCGGCTGCGAAGTCCATCTGACGCATATCCCGACTCCGGGTGATGAAATGGGGCTCAGAAAGCTCGGTCTCAATGTCACGAGCGAACCCGAATTTGCAACAACTCACCTCGTAAATGCGTGATATCATTATGGAAGTTAAGTTTTTAGACCTCAAGAAACAGTATGCGGAGCTTAAAAGCGAGATCGACAGCTCTGTTCAGGCGGTTTTTGCCGAAGCGGACTTCATAAAAGGGGCGGAAGTTAAGAGATTCGAGGCCGGTTTTGCGGCTTACTGCGGTGCAAGTCACTGTATTTCCTGTGGAAACGGAACGGATGCGCTGACGGCTATCTTGAAAGTCCATGATCTGCCGAGAGGGAGCGAAGTCATTCTTCCGGCAAACACGTTCATTGCGACCGCCGAAGCGGCTGTATCGAACGGACTGAAGCCTGTTTTCGCCGACATAAAGGAAGATTTCACGATTTTACCTGAAAGCGTAGAATCTTTAATAAATCCGAATACTTCTGCAATTATTGCAGTTCATCTTTACGGGCATCCGGCAGACATGGATGTGCTGAAAAAAATTGCTGAAAAGCATGATCTGAAACTTTTTGAAGACGCCGCTCAGGCTCACGGTGCGCTTTACCGCGGGAAAAAGGCGGGGAGTCTTGCAGACGGAGCAGGATTCAGCTTCTATCCCGGCAAAGTTTTAGGAGCGGCAGGAGACGCAGGGGCGATACTTCTGAATGATGAAAAACTTGCCGAAAAAGCGCGCAAATTCTGCAACCACGGAAGATCATTGAAATATTTTCACGAGTTCGCCGGAATAAATTCAAGGATGGACACTCTTCAGGCGGCAGTTCTCAATGTCAAGCTGAGACACTTGGACGAATGGGTCGAAGCGAGAAACCGTGTCGCGGAAATGTATATCAAGCGGCTTTCGGATGTCACGGAGATCGTTCTTCCAAAATTTTATCCTGAAACTCTGGATGCTTGGCACTTGTTTGTCATAAAGACTGAAAAACGGGATAACCTGCAGGAATATTTGAAAAATTGCGGAGTAGAAACCGGTATCCACTATCCGCTTTCACTTCCGGAGCAGCCCGCTTTTGCCGGACATTCTGACTATTGCGGCGGTTACCGCGCAGTCAAAGAATCAAAAACGCTTCTTTCGCTTCCGATAGGAGAGCATCTGGGGGAAAAGGAAGTCTCTTTCGTTGCGGAAAAAATAAAGGAATTCTTTGTGAAAAGTATCTGAAAAAAGGTCCGTCTCTATACAGAAATACCGTATTTACTCAATAAAATCAATATGTTGGCTGTTCTTTGCTATTTTGATCTCAAAGCGGCAAGAGTCTCTTTGTAGAGTATTTTCGGAGCTGTCGCATAGAGGGATTCTATAAGTTCGATCGCCTCTTTGCGGTAATGTTCCTCGTGCGTCAGGTTGAAGAGCCCGACCTTTGTGGCTGCCAGCATTTCGCCCGAAAGATCGTCGGTTATCATTTTTTTGATCCCTTCGACTGCCCTTTCCGGCTCCTTCAGCGAGATGAGCTTCCACTGGAAAAGAAGATTCTTGAACTGGAGATCGTTGCGGTTGACTTCGGCAATGATCTTTTCTGCTTCCTTGCTGAGTTCCATAGCCTTGTCGTATCTCTTTGTGAGGAAAAACAGATCCGCGTATTCAAAGAGGAACTCGCACAGGATGTTGTTCGCGTTGAGTTCTTTCGCAATGGCTATAGCCTGGAGGTAATGCTCCTCGGATTTTTCGTACTGGAGCTCTTTTTTAGCGATGTTGCCCAGAATGAGGTGCGCAAGGGCGACGTGTCTGCGGATACCGAGTTCTGTCGCGATCGAGAGCTGGTCTTCGATGAGCGATTTCGCCTCTTCGTATTCGCCGAGCCAGTATTTGAGTTCTCCGAGGTTGTTCGACGTGTAGCAGATATACTGTCTGATACCGACTTTTTTGTAGGTCTCGAGTGCGCGTCTGTAGAATTTTGCAGCGTTTTTGAAGTCGTTGAGATAGGAATATACAAGACCTATGTTGTTTTCAGCGACAGCGACATCGAGCAGGTTTTTGTTTTCCTTCGAGATCTTGAGCTGGTTTTTGTAGTGCTCAAGGGCCTTCTTGTAGTCGCCGCGGTAGTATGCGACACCGCCCATGTAGCGGTAAGAGAGGGCTTTCGCCGTTTTGTCGCCGATGATCTCCGCAAGACGGAGCTTTTCGGTGAAATGTTCGACGGCGTCATCAAGCTCGCCTTTGTAGTAGTGGATAAGACCGCGGTAGCCTTCGACATCGCATTTGCCCTTGGTGTCGTCAAGTTTCTCGTAAAGCTCGTCGGCTTTGTCGAGAAGCGGGGAAGCCTCGTCGTAACGCCCTTTCTCGAGCATCATGTTGGCAAGTTCCTTCATACTTATTGCGATAAGGAGCTCGTCGCCGACCTTCTGGGAAAGTTCAAGACTCTCTTTGAACATCTTCTCGGCGAGATCCCACTTTCCTTCGATCTTGTAGACATTTGCAAGGCTATGTCCGATCTTGATGCGTTCGGCTTCGTCCTTGAGAACACCCAAAAGTTTCTCGTACATTTTCTCGGCCTCCTGGTTGTGATACTGCGATTTGGCGTAAGCAGCTGCTTTTTTGAGGTAAAAAGTCTCTTTGTCGGTATCTTCAGCCTTTTCGTAGTGGAAGGCGAGAGTCGAGAAGAATTTTTCCTCGTCCTTGTAGTTTTTCTCGATGGCGTTGGCCACTTTCCTGTGGATCTCCTTCAAACGCGCCTTGAGCTGCATCGAGTACGCGGCATCGCGGAGAAGAGCGTGTCTGAACGAGTAGAGCAGAGAGGAAGCTTCGTTCCAGACGAGTTCGTCAACACCTTCCTTGAGCAGATCCGGGATATTCTGTTTGTCCTGTTCCTGGGCGATGTCGTTGAGAACAAGAAGGTCGATGTTGTTGCCCATGACCGAAGCGCGGAAAACAAGGTCCTTGAGGTGCAGAGAGAGTCTGTCGAGACGGCTGACAAGAAGCGAGTTGACGCCGCTCGGGACTTCGGTCTTGTTGCTTGTGAGAGCATAGTGCTTTCCTGTATTCTGGATATATTTTTTGTCCTTCATGAAGAGGACGAGCTGTTCGATGAAGAAGGGGTTGCCGTCGGTACGGGAGAATATGAAGTCGTTGAGTTCGCGGTTCCCTTTTTCTCCAAGGATGTTCTTTACGAGCATCGGGATCTCGCTTTTCTGCATTTTGTCGATGACTATTTCGCGGAAGCGGTCTCCCTCTGAATCGAGGATCTCGGGTTTCGTGCCGTCGTCGTTGAGACGCGAGAGGATGTAAAGCGCTACCGGGTATTCGTCGAGAGCCTTCACCAGCGCTCTGATTATCGCCACTGAATCGCTGTCGACCGTCAGCATATCGTCCATCACTATCATCATCGGTTTCGTCCCGGCTATCGCGACGAAAAATTCGCAGACGGCGTATATCGTGTTTTCGTATCTGTTTTTCGCATCGAGAAGTTCATATACCGAACCTGCGCGGATGATCCCGGAAAGAGCTTCGATATAAGGTCTCGCAGCCTCGAAAGCCTCTTTTTTATTGACGATCTCAGCCGAGATCGCATTCCAGACTTTCTCAAAAGCGGCAAAATTATCGTCAGCCGAAGCGTTCTCGTTCTGGTTGAAGAGCGAATGGAAGAAGTTCGTGAACATATTCATCGACTGGCGGAGGATAGCATCTGTTTTCAGCGTGAAGACCCTGAAATCACCGGCGGATTTCTTGCGGATCTCATAGATCAGGCGCGATTTTCCGATGCCGGCCTCGCCGTAGATCGCGGCGGAGCAGAGTTTTTTGTCTTCGCGGCATTTGCCGCAGATCTCGGAAAGAGTTTTGAGTTCATCGGTCCTTCCGGTGAAAGCTGTCGAGAACGAAGCGTCCTCTTCGACTTTGAGATGCCCCTGGATCTCGAAGACCTCGATCGGAACGTCGATCCCTTTGAACGCGAATTCCCCTTTGCTTTCAAGTGCAAATACGCTTTTTGCCTTTTCAGCGGCTTTTCCTGCGATCCAGTCGAAGCCGTACGGAGTTTTCATCATGATCCTGGCAGAAAGGTTTACGTTGTCGCCCAGAGCTGTGTATGCCGCACGTTTCGGACTGCCGACGAATCCGGCGTAGACAACGCCCTGCGTGATTCCGCTTCTGAGCTCGGTATTGCAGTTTTTCCTGATCTCGGCAACGCAGTCGATCGCACGCTCGAGATTGTCCTCGTAACTTACCGGCGCGCCGAACAGGGCAAGAAGTGTCGCGCCCTTGTCGCCGAAATCGAAACCGCTGATGTATCCGCCGTATTTCTGGACGTAACTTGCTAAATATTCAAGCATTTTTTCGATCTCAGCCATCTCTTTCGAAATTTTGTAGGAGATGAAAAGAGAGACGACTTCGCGGAATTCTCCGGGTATCTCCTGCTCGATGACAGTGCGCGGAATGAATATTTCAAGTTCTTCGATCTTGGGCTCGGTCACAGCCGGAGTAACTTCAGCCGGAGCAAGGAGCTCGTCGACAAAGTATGCCCCTTCCTTGATGTGAGTGACGCAGTCGGCTTTGAGAAGCGAATAGACTTTGTCGTTTATGCATATGTCGTTTGCCTGGCAGTGGTGTTCCGCTTCGGCAGCCTCGTCAACGACGTCTCCGAAAAAGAGGAAGTGTCTTAAGTTTTCCTCGCCTTTTGCTGCGATCCAGTTGAATTTTCCTATTGAAATTCCTGCCTTAGCCGAAATTTTGAAAGCCTCTCCGCGATGGTAGAGCGAAGGATTTTCGGTGAAAAAGCGGTGGATCGTGAACGCCGAGGTTATTGCACGCCTGCCGTTGTCACCCTTGAAGACCGCGGTGAACGCGTCGCCGGCGAAGTTGAGGATAAAGCCGTTTTGATTATATACAGCCTCGATCAACGGATTGAATATCGTGTTCATAAAGACTGAAAGGGTCTCAGCGCCGTCGCTTCCGCGCGACATGAGCTTTCTCGTCATGTTTGTGAAACCGGATATGTCCACGAACATGACCGAAGCGTCCACCGACCCCGATTTTTTATCGGAATCAATGTCAAAATAACCAAGCTGCTTTAGATCAGGAATTAAGTTTCTCATTTTTACCTGCCACAAATTTAGAAGGATGGAACAAATTTAAACGCGAAATTATAGAGATATATATAATAAAAACAAGTTTAAACGGAAAAAACCTTGCGGATCAGTGCATTCCGGTGAGCATCAGTTCCGCCTGCGATTTCAAGAATCTCACAGCCTCGTCGGAAATGTCGGCGATGTTCACCCAGAGCTCCCTCTTTCCGCCGTTGCGGATCATTTTTTTGTGGGAGATGAATTCGGAGTAGCCGATATGGTTCTTGAGGAAAATGTTTATGTCGGTCCACGCGTATTTGCTTCTGTTTTCAGATCTGAAGCGTGAAACGAATACCGGAGTCGAAGCCGAAAGATAAGACGGAGCCTCTTCGGGATCGCTGTATGCAAAAGGATGAAGAAGGATCTCCAGTTTCGGGAATTTCTTTTCGAGAACTTCTTTCAAAATGGTGTCGGAAACAACGATACCCTTCAGTTTTTCAGCCGATGCGATGTCATCGAAATCCTTTTCCACCAGATTTCCGGCAATGTAGATATAGTCGGAAAAACTTCTCGGGATATTGCGGTTGTAGATGAAAACGCGCCGCTCGACATGCCTGCTCTTGAAAGCTGCAAATTTTTTGATGTCGTCCGAGATCAGAGTGATCTTCGCGCGTTCCGAGTATTTTCTGAAAGTTTTCTTCTTTTCCGGCTGCTCTTCTGTCTTTTCCGGCGCCGGAAGGATCTCCGAAAGCGGCAGCGTGTAGAGATAGTGCCGCGCCTTTTTAAGGAAATCCTTTTCCTCCTCGGTATAGCGGCAGATCATCAGGACGGATCTGTAATTTCCCGTGATATCGGCGCAGAGCCGTGTGTCGCTGACTTTTCTGACATTCGTCGTTTCGATCCACTTTCCTTTGTAGAAAGCCCCCGTATAGCCGTAAAACCCGAGAAGGTCCTTGTCGAACATCATGGAAGAATTCTTGTCAAGAAGGAAAGAGTATGTCCTGCAGTCCTTCGTTTTTCCCGGCTTGAGTATCTCCACCCCCACGGGATAGCGGTAGTTCCACGATTTTTCGAGAATCTTTTCCTTTGCGCAGACCGCTTTTTTTACTTCAGGAAAGAAAGTCTTTTCCGAAAAAAGAAGGAAGGGGGCGTCGTGCGGAGCGTCGAGATCCGGCCTCATCGAAACAGGAAAGTCAAGTCCCGGTTTCGCAGTGCTTTTTTCGCGGCAGCGGTTGTCGCAGTTGAAGCAGAACTGAGGCTCGCTCTTTCTCGAAAGGCAGAGCCCGAATTCGGCGATACATGCCTTGTCGGAAACAAAATAGACCGGTTCCAGAGCGTTTTCCTGCGCGAGTTTGAAATCGGCCTTCCCGCTGACGACCGGATTTACAGCGAAGTCTTTGAAAAAATCGGGAAACGAGATCATCCTGAAGTTTGAAAACAGCGCGATCTTTCCTGCGAATCCCGCCTCACGCAAAGGCCTGACGTCCGAAGATCTGGTCAAAAAGATATAGTCGAAGAGATCACGGTTCTGCAGAAAAGCATCGAACGGATATGAGTCTTTCCCGTAAAATACGGCAACAGGTGATTTTTTGCGCTTGAGCGATGCAAGGATCCTGTTGAAAGTCTCGAAATCGTCAAAAAACGGAAGGACAGGAATACCTTCAGGAATATTCTGACGAAGATTGAAAATCTGTTCGGGGAACCGGATAAAGTAAAAGTGTTCCAAAATTCAGAAACTTATTTCTTTTTACCGGAAGCTCTTTTCGAAGCCTTAAGAGGATTGAGCTTCTTCGTGACGACTTTAACTTCTCTTTTTACATGGGATGCGAAAGAGCATATCTGGTCGTTTTCCCAATGAAATGAAGGATCTGCATATTTTTTGCAGAAGCTGCCCGCCTCTGTCGTCTCAACTTTGTCGCAACCTTCGCAACGTTCGTCAACCGGAAGTTTTACTATTTTGTCGAAATCTTTGTTAGCCATTTTTTTACCCTCCGAAAATGGTTAAAACCAAAAAACCGCGCTATTAAACTCAATTTTTACAAATTGTCAATAAAAATCGCCGTTATGCGGGTCATATCAGCGATTTGAGCTCTTCCGTTCTGTCGGTCTTTTCCCAGCTGAAGCAGTTCCTGCCGAAATGACCGTAAGCCGCTGTCTGTTTGTATATCGGTCTAAGCAGGTCAAGCTGCTCGATTATCGCTGCCGGACGCATATCGAAACATTTTTTTACAGCCTGTTCGATGTCGCATTCTTTGACCGCAGCTGTTCCGAAAGTGTTGAGATAGACCGATACAGGCTCGGCGACTCCGATAGCGTATGCAAGCTGGACTTCGCACCTTTTTGCGAGTCCTGCTGCAACGACGTTTTTCGCGATGTAGCGGGCCATATACGATGCCGATCTGTCAACTTTCGAAGGATCTTTGCCGGAGAACGCGCCGCCGCCGTGACGCCCCATTCCGCCGTAAGTGTCAACGATGATCTTCCTGCCGGTGAGCCCTGTGTCCGCAACGGGACCACCGAGAACGAATTTGCCGGTCGGATTTACGAATATCTCGGTCTTGTCGTGCAGAAGATGAGCCGGGATCACAGGTTTGATGACCGTATTTATAATAGTTTCCCTGATGGTGTCGTAGGCTGCTTCCTCTTTGTGCTGAGTGCTTACGACGATTTTATCTACCGCTACCGGAGTGTCGTTTTCATAACGGACGGAGACCTGAGTTTTTCCGTCGGGAAGAACAAAGGGGGCTTCACCGCTCTTTCTGACGGCAGCGAGTCTGAATGCAAGCTGGTGGGCAAGATTGATCGGAGTCGGCATGAAATCTTCGTTTTCGTCTGTCGCGTAGCCGAACATGAGCCCCTGGTCGCCTGCTCCCTGCTCTTTGAAAAGTCCTTCGCCTGCGTTGACGCCCTGGGCGATGTCGGGAGACTGCTTGTCGATAGTCGAAAGGACGCCGCATGTGTGGCCGTCAAAGCCGCAGGTCCTCGTATCCTGATAGCCGATCTCCATGATCGTGTTGCGGACTATTTCGGGAATATCAACATAGGTGTCTGTCGTGATTTCGCCGCCTACAACGACGAGTCCTGTCGTGACAAATGTCTCGCATGCGACTCTTGCAAGTCTGTCGCGCTCTAAAATTGCATCAAGAATGGCATCCGAAACCTGATCGGCGACTTTGTCCGGATGTCCTTCCGTAACTGACTCAGATGTGAAAAGATAAGGCCTTGACATAAATACCTCCAAAAAACACAAAAACCCCCTCTTTTGAGGAGAGGGGGCGTAAAATCGAGAAACCGTATATAAAAATTATCTCTTCGAGAACTGGTATCTTGCTCTTGCGGAACGAAGACCGTATTTCTTTCTCTCTTTCATTCTTGCATCTCTTCTCAGGAATCCTTCCTTTTTAAGAGCTGGTCTCATTTCCGGATCGTATTCAACGAGAGCTTTTGAAATGCCGTGTCTTACTGCTTCTGCCTGAGCGCAGATCCCGCCGCCGCAAACCGTGACGAGGATGTCGAATTTGCCCTGCGTCTTGGTGATAGCGAGAGGAGCATCGATCTTAATAATGTTGCTGTCAGTGTAGAAATAATCTTTGGTGTTTTTGCCGTTGACAACGATTTCACCTTTTCCCGGTCTCAAAAAAACTCTTGCGACTGCTGTTTTTCTTTTGCCGGTAGCGTACCACTGTTCCATACTTTATCTCCAAATAGTTAAATTTTTTCCACTTTTCCGGTTACGTCAACTCTGAGCTTGGTCGGCTGCTGAGCTGTGTGGGCATGTTCGTTTCCTGCGAAGATCTTGAGCTTGGTCATGATCTGGTTAGCAAGTTTGTTCTTCGGCATCATTCCTTTTACCGCGTGAAGAATGAGGTAATCGGGATGTTTCTGGATCATTTCAGCTGCCGTAAGCGATTTCATACCGCTCTGATAACCTGAATAATGGTAATAATTCTTTTCAGTAAATTTGCTGCCGGTAAGGTCGATCTTCTCGGCATTCGTGATAACTACATAGTCACCGCAGTCAACGCTCGGCGTGTAGTCAGCTTTTGTTTTTCCGCGAAGGATGTTTGCAACGGCTGTTGCAAGTCTTCCGAGTCTGACGCCCGTTGCGTCGATCTCGAACCATTCTCTTTTAACGTCTTCTTTTCTTTTGTATTTTGTCAATTCCATGACACTCTTCCTCATGTCAGTTACCAAAAAAGCGACAGTATATTACGCGACTAAACTCTAAAGTCAAGAAAAAAGTGTGATTTTTGAGAATTTTTTAATGATTACGGTGCATTGACTTCCAAAATCGCCGCACTGCAGGCTTGCAGGGGAGAGAAAAGGTAAAAAGTTGCCATTTTCCGGAGGATCCCTAAAATTCGTTGATTTTTTGCAGGTTTGTTGTTTTTTGAGGTGAGATCATGAAAAAATTCTGTTTGATATTTGTTGTTCTTTCACTTTTTGTCTTTGCGGGTTGCGGAAGCTCAAAAAGCGAAACCAAAAACGACGACAAAACTGATCCCGGCGAAACCGTGAACGATGATGATCCGACTGACAGTGCTCCATCATCAGACGACAGCGACACGACTCCCGACACGAGCGATCCGGCATCAGACGACGAGAGCGACACGGCTCCCGACACGAGTGATCCGGCATCGGATGAAGACAAAAACGACACGGCTCCCGGCGACGATGCCGATCCTGCTCCCGACGGCGGCGATACGGCTGATGATTCCGATACTGATCCGGCACCGGACGAAGATGCCGACACGGCTCCCGCTCTTCCTGAATGCAAAGGCGCCTCAAGTGTTTTCCCGTGCAAGGATGCGGCGACCGGCTATATCTGGTCATCAAAATCCAACGGCAGCATTAAAGGGATCAATGCTGCGGAATACTGCGAAAACAACACTGAAGGCGGCCTCAGCTGGAAGCTGCCGGATATCGATGAGATCAGGACTCTGGTCAAAGGCTGCGAAAACACAAAGACTGGCGGCGAATGCCAGATCGGCAGGAAAAACGGCAAACTTTCGCAGAATTACTGGTCTTCAAAATGTTACTGCTCTGACGATGCGTTTGATGAAGGTATATACAGCATTTTCGGCGATACTGAAAACTGGTTCTGGTCGTCATCGCTCCGCGTCGAGGACAGCAGTATGTGGAGCATAGACTTCCATCAGGCACGCGTGACCGCGGAAGATCCCGCGGCAAAGGCTTATGTCCGCTGCGTCGTGAACGAAGAATATGACGGCGGAACGATTTCTGAATGCAGTAAGGAGACGAGTTCGATCCTGTGCAAAGATTCGGCTACCGGCTACATCTGGTCGGAAAAGTCAGAAAAGATGAAGTGGGAAGACAAGACTGATCCCGAAAATGTGATCTATCCGCCGGCTGATTACTGCGAAGGCTTGAATACATCGAGCTACGGAGGGTTCAGCAGCGGATGGCGTCTGCCGACGATCAGCGAACTCAGGACACTCATTCAAAACTGCCAGGCTACACAGATGCCGCCTGCCGGAAACGATCCCTGCCTTGTCCGCGAAGACAGCAGCGCCAACTGTCTGGCTTATGCGGACTGCTGGACTGAAAGCTCATGCAACTCATGCACTTTTGAGACGACCGGTATTTACAGTAAATTGGGTGATATAGAATATTTGTGGTCTTCTTCTTCCAGTCAGGCAAACAACACGGATCTGGCATGGTGTATACTGTTCTCCCACGGATCGGTGCTCGGCCTGACTAAAGGTAACAGATTTTTTGTCCGCTGTGTAAGGGATGCGGAATAAGGCATGTTCCGCGCCTGAATATTACCGCAGAAGAGATCGGATCTCTCAAAGGGATCGAGATCAACTACGAAGGCAAAAACCATACTGCTTACTTCGAGATAAAATAAAAATCTGAAAGACTTCAATCTCGAGCACACTCCTTCCATGCTAATACGAAACTCGTAAAAAATGTGTTGCAAAATTTATAAAAAGTATTATGATTAAAATCTCGAAAGTTCCCTGATATTCTTGAATTTTTAGTTCTGTCATTTGTTAACCATATTTTGGAGGCTGATCATGACTAAGAAATCATTTCTGACACTTGTTTCAGTTGTTGCACTTGTTTTCATGCTTACAGGTTGTGGAAACAACAAAAAAGAATCTGTTAAACCCGACACTGGCGACACAGAAGTTGTTGCTGATACCGATCCGACGGACACAGAAGTCGTTCCTGACGAAGATCTGACTGATTTAATCTCTCAAAAGTATCCGGAAGAATTTACCGCTTATTTTTATGATTCTTTTGTGCCGAACAATATCGTGGAACAGCTTTTTGGGGTGAAAATAGAGGGGGAAGGCGAAGGTATGCACAAAGATGCTCGTATTATCTTGCATAAAAGGGCCAAAAGCATCCAAGTTGTCATGAATAGAGAAATGAGTTTTTTCGTAAGTGAACAAGAATTGGAAGGGACGATTGATGAGAAATTCAACGAAGCAAAAAATATGGCAGAAGCTCTTACTTTACTACAACTTAAAAGTGATGAAATAGCAAGAGATACAAACGAGGATTTTGAGGTCGAAGGAAATGTAGAATCCCTCGACCAAACGAGAGGTTCCGTTACTTTTGTCTTCAGACCTGTGATTAACGGAATTCTAATATTTTCTGCAAGCATAGAAATTGAATATGATGCCGAAGGATTTTATCAATTGCGTTCTAATGTTCCTTATTCTGTATCGGAAATAAGAAGAAGTGCAATCAAATCCGAAGAACAGGTGGAAGAAGAAATATATTCTGCGTTAGGGAAAAAAGAAGACAAAATCATAGCTTATGTTTTGAATGAAGAAGGAGAATTTATTTTATCTGCTGTGACGAAAGATGATGCAAACAGCACATTTTTAACAATTTCATTGGAGGCTGATCATGACTAAGAAATTATTTTTTACCGTAATTTTAGCAGTTTTTATGTTTTTAGGTTGTGGAAGCAATGATTCCTGTGCGACCACGCATTCTTATGGTGTAAACTCGTTGACAAGAAAAGAGTCTGCTGAAATATGCTATGAAAAGATTGCCGGGAGCAGTTGTTACAGCAATTATTCTTCAGAACAGGTTGAAAGCATTATTCATGGTTGGCAGGACAAAAAATTTGTGTTTCATAAAGATAGTTGTAAAGACTCGAAAAATCTGGACAAAGCTGTTGAATGCCCCGATTTTATTCCTGATTTTTTCAAATTTTCAACGCTTGAAGGTTGTGAGATTTACACTGTAGATCCTGATACCAAATGTGATGCTCCGTGCTATGATTTATATTTTTCCACAAACGACAGGTATTTTCCAAAAGCGTTTTTCCAAGAATTCGGCGAGAAATACATAAATTCCGTGAGCAGTGACGGATTGGCAAAATTCTCTTCTACTATTGAGCTGAACGGTTCAACAAGTGCTTCTTTCGTCTGGTCAGAAAAGGCTGAAGACGGCACTGAGATTGAAAAGGGGGTAAGAGTTTATATGGAAGTTATTGATCCGAGTGCCGTCGAAGAGGAGCCTGTCCCCAGCGAAGATGCCGATATTGAAATTTCAGACAAGGATGAAGAATAATTGGAGGCTGATCATGAATGAGAAACTTTTGATTTTTATCGCAATGCTTGCGCTTGCGATGACACTTTTTGCTGAAACTCTTGACTGTCAGTCAGAACTCGGAAGATGTATGTATGAACTTTTAGACGATTCATTCACGAAAGAGTGCTTCTGCCTCGACGGAATCGGAACCAGTGAAATGGAAACGCCTTCTGAAGACGGAACTTTTGATTTTACTCTGCCGACAAAAGAAGAGTGTCTGGCAGAAATTGAAAA
>JAEESW010000059.1 GCA_016290135.1 bacterium | reverse complement strand
GATGATACTGCGGTCAGTGGCCGTGGAAAAGTAGGTCGTCGCCTCATTTTTTTTGCCCTTAAGATAATGGAAATTAGATAAATGTTTAACTGTTGTTAGGCTGACGGCTTCCTCCCGCCATTTTTTTACAGAATTCACTCTTCCTCAGAAAATTTGTTGATCAATAAATTATTTTGAAATTATCGAAACTTACATCAAAATCCAAGCCGGAACCTGTTCTGAATAAGAGTTTGCACTGCTGATTCCTCCAAAGATCATCTGTGATCTCTTCTCCAAATTTGATCGAAAGAGATGTCCATGCAGGAAGTTCGATCTGGTTGTAGGTGTAATTGCCTGATCTTATGAATGTTTTTGTCTCATCCATATATTTATATTTCAAACTGCTCTCGCCGCAGACAAGTTCAGCCGCGATTTTTGACAAGTTGCCGGTTTTCAGCTCAAATTCGATCCGTTCGGGAAGCGGACTTTCTTCAGCAGTTTCGATCCATTCAGATTCAAAGGCAGGTTTGTTTTTGCTGTTTTGAGGCTGGATCACCCTGAGAGCAAAATTTCCTGCGTCTGAAATTTCCTTTTCCAGTCTCAATGTGGGCAAAGAACCTTCACTTTTTTTCCAGCCGACTAATGAATCATCGATCCAGACCTGCATATCACTGTTGACAAATTGAGGTCCTTCCTGGTCTTCCGAAACAACGGAAGGGGCTGAGTCATCGGACTCGTCCAGGTCTGCAGCTTCATCATGATCATCATCCGCATGAAGATCAAAATCTTCACTGTCGGAGAGATCAGGGGCGTCTGCTGCATCAAGATCCGGCAATTCATCCTCATCGGGAGAGGGGTAAAAGTCTTCATCATCAGAGTGACCGCCATCCTGGTGGTCGTTTTCATACTCTTTTTCGGTGAAATCATCGTCATTCGGGTGCAGGACATCGCTGTTTTCATTGTCGGAAGAGGACCCCGCACCATCTGAGACATCTTCGGGATCGTCTGCCGGCGAACCTCTGTCCGGAAGATCCTGCTCTGCATATCCGCTGCTCATATCAGGTTTGTCGATCCCGCATGAAAGCAGGAAAAATGCCAGTAACGAGCTGAAAAGACAAGTTTCTAAAATTTTCATGTAAACCTCCGTAAAAAATATTGTTAAACTACAAAGCGCATTGCGATATAGCACTGTATATTTTAATGTCAATATTTTTCTAATTATAAATCCATATTTTGATATGCTGTAAAGGTTTGTCTTTGAAATTATGCTAATATCTCTTTGCGGCAACTGCGGTTTATGTATAATGTTGATTTGCTGTGTGGTTGCAGACAGCACAAGATCGATGAAAAAATGTTGTTATTGCAATTGTTTTTTGTAGAATGAGCGGCTTTTATGATTTTTAGGAGGAATTTATATGGCCATGGATCCGGTGAAGGAAGAGATAAAATCCGTTTTGATCGATTATCCGTTTGATGTTCCGACATTTGCCACAGTCCAGTTGAAAAATAGGTGGGAACGGCTTCTGACAAAGGTCGATGTGAAGGAAAAATTCAACAATAAAACTGTTCTGGCAGGCAGTATCGGGGATCTTCTTTCCAATGAAAAAGAAAAAATGTTCATTATTTTTTCGGATTGGATCGTAGACGACTGGACGGTTGAAAAGATAGCCGAATTTGAATGGTCCGGATTAAATAGTGAAGAAATTATTTTTTTTGAAAATGAGAACGGCCTTGTCCCTATCGTTCTGGCTGGAGAAAACACCTTGGAATATCTTGCAAAATGGAAGGAGTGGGAACATTCGGACAATATTTCCGGACTTGTTGGATACGCGAAACAGAATAACGCTTTTTCGGTAAGCGTCAAAAAGCTTGACAACAGTTTTTCTGCAAGAATATACGACAAAAAATCTTCCGTGGATGCAGAATGGGGCCTGCTGAAATTCCTGCAGTTCAGGCCCGGCGGACTTGTGGCCAAGTATCTCAACAGGCCGTTTTCAATAAGGATCACAAGGATGATCATCAAATATAAATTCATTACCCCGAATTTTGTTACGATCTTTGATTTTTTCATAGGTCTTGCCGGACTCTCGCTTTTTTTGATCCCGAGTTATTGGAGCGCTGTGATCGGTGCCGTTATTCTCCATTTCAATTCGATCGTTGACGGAGTTGACGGGGAAGTCGCGAGGTTGAGGCACGAATCTTCGAAATTGGGAGCAAATCTGGATTCTTTTTCCGATGAGACTTTAGGCGCGCTTCTTTATGTCGTGACCGGATACCACCTGATGATAACAGGAGGTGCAGAATGGTTCACGGCATTGACCGGCGGCAAGGAGTGGTTTTTTTACATGGGACTGTTTACCGGAGTGATTTCCTATACTTACGCGATGGTCAACTTCCACTCGAGGCGTAAAAAAGGAGGCATCGGTTTTTATTACTGGTGGGATCTGAACAAACCTGTAAAGGTGCTTTCAAGAAAACCGACGCTGATGTTCTATTTGAAGAGGCTTTTATGGCGTGACAGCATCCTTTTCATTTTCATGCTGCTCACTATATTCAATGTTCTTGACTACTTCCTGATGGTCTCTTTTATTCCGGCTGCGGTGAATGCTCTTTTGATGTTCATTCATATCGTTATAATAAGAGCCGAGTGGTAAGTGATCATTTTTCCTGAAAAATATCGGCGTGCTGCTTAGCGATGTTCTGCCACGATGTCTCTAAAGCGTAATCAAAAAGTTTTTCGGTCACTTTTTTCAGCAGATCCGGTCTGTCTGCAAATTTTGACATCGAGCGTTTCCATCCGGAAATGCTGAAAGTCGGTATGAAGACATCCTCCTCTTTTATGAAATGCTTGACTTCGGAAAATTTTACGCAGTCGGAACATATTACAGGAAGTTTTGCCCCGATCGTCAGGTGGAATATCCCGCTTGCCGACGGATAGTTCTGCCAGTACGGCATGAGCATCATGTCTGATGCAGCAAAATAAACCGGAAGATCTTCGTTTTTTACGAAGACATTGTGCCACGTTATTTGTTTTGAAAAGAGAGAGAGCGCGCGGCAGCACAAAACGTAAAGACGGTTCCAGAATGTGTTGCGGTCTGCCATTCCGGCAATCAGAAGCCTGCATTTTTTTGCTGATTTCATAGCTCTGAAAGCCATGATCACGGTATGATGGTTTTTTAAGAGGTGGATGAATCCGAGTATCAGAAAAATGAATTCATCAGTCGGAAGCCCGAGCTGTTTTCTTGCATCCGCCTTGTCCGGAAGTTCAAGAAAGGCCGTTCCGTGCGGGATCACATGCACTTTTTCAGTAGGAATGCCGTAGTGTCTGACCGAGTTCAGGCACATCTCGTTGTGAACTATAAGATGACCGTGTTCAAGGACAGCCCGGTAAAATTTTTCCCAGTCGATCTTCATGTTTTTGCCGATATCGGCAGTATGGAGCGTGACAAAAATCTTTATGCCGAGATGGGCTATTTCCTCTATCATTTTAAGAAATTCGTCTGTGTCCGGGAAAAGGACGAGAGCGTGCTGTATATGGACAGCGTCAGGTCTTATCTCGGTCACTTTTTTGACGATGGCCTGCCTGAATCCACCTTTTCTTGAATAAGTGTCGTAAACCGGAAAGCTGCCGTCCTGCATGCCTCCTTCCGAAATGACACACATGTCAAACAGACCTGTGCTGCTCAGAGCATTTGCAAGATAGGAGGTGTAGTTGGCTATTCCGCATCTGTAGGGCGGGTAATCTGAGATCAAAGCTAATTTTAACATAAATAAGGACCATTATTCCAAATTTTTATTTCTGCTGTCAAACCGTGCAGAGGCTGCTTTTCCAACCTGTGCGCGTTTTTTCTATGGCACTATATAATTTTTTACGGCATAGTCAATTGAGGGCGGCGGTCTCTCTCACGGGCTGATCAGATCAGTCTTTCCGCTGTTTTACCTGATGGGCGAACGCTTCGAGGCGGTTTTTGTTGTGGGTCGATTTCAGGCCTTCATAAACAAGTGTGCAGATCGGTGTGTCGTCGGTATCCTTTCTCAAAGTCGAGGTGAGCGATTCTGTCACAGTGCCGAGCATGCAGTTGTGGCACATGACGTTGAGTATCCCGTCCGCTTTTGCTTCGTGAAGTTCTCCGATGCGGCTCAAATTCAGTGTGAGTGCCCGGTCGATAGTGATGTCGATATGTTTCCCGACACTCTTTTTTATGAAGTTGAGATCACGCTCCTGCGGAGTTCTGATCGTGTCGGGGAAGTATCTGTCGATGAGTCGGCGGCATATTTTTACTGCCGGGAAGGTTCCTTTCGCAAGGAAACTTTTCACCTTTTTCCCTTCGCGCAGGAAATCGTCCGATTTAAGTTCAAGCGCCATGAAGGTGAGGTCTATCATCGAGCACGAAGGCCACACTTCAAAACCCATGTTTTTGAGATTTTCAAAGAGTCTGCCGTTCGAGTGGGCGTTTATTCTGGTGTAGACGTCACCGACGACGCCGATTTTGGGCCGGGTGCCGCTGTTTGCAGCGAGTTTTATCGATTTCATCGCCTTGACGCCGCGTTTGACCGCTTTGAAGAATCCGCCCGTTTCAAGCCCTTTTTCGATCCCTGCAAGAACATCGCGGTAAACTTTTTCTACGCTCCCTTTTTCAGCTTCATAAGGAGAGATTTCTGTTTTCCACTTGAAAAAGCGGTCGATCGCGTATATCCCGAGAGCCATTCTGGCAAGATATTTCGGTCCGAGTTCTTTCATGTTGGTCTCGTCGGTGATGTTCATGATCGTGACTTCGCCGAGTCCCAGCCGCTTCAGAACGAGGTGCATCGCGATGATATACTGCGGAAGAAGACACGCTCCGAAGTAAGACGGACCGAAGTAGCACGCTTTTTCAGGCACAAAATCGGGGCGTTTCGCAGCTTTCAGCAGATCTCCGACAAACGAAATGAAGGGGTGGCATTCTCTGCCGTAGGCGTATTTGAGCCCGAGTTGCCAGCTTTCGTCGTCTGTCGGCGGAAGTAAAACGACTTTGCAGCCGCTCGCCTTGAGTGCGCCGCT
>JAEESW010000058.1 GCA_016290135.1 bacterium | reverse complement strand
CATCTCCACAGGAGTTGATTCCTTCCAGCGTATGTTTTTTATCGCTGACTCCTATTACCAGTGTGCCGCCATCAGCATTTGCAAAAGCGGAAATATGCGGTGCAAGATCAGCCACACGGATTTGGCATGATTTTCTATCAAAATATTTATTTTCGTTTTCCTTCCGTATGTATTCCAGAGTAAGCAAAGGATTTATTTTTGATGAAATATTCAAAAGACCACCTCTCATTCTTCGACAAAAAACCGCCGGCATTATAACAAAAAATTTTATTGCTTCAAAAATTATGGTAAAGACACGCGACTTTTTTGAGGAGAGAAAAATGAACGTAACTTTATCCGGATACAACATTGATTCTTCGATAATCGAGGAACTCAAAAACAGCGCAGGCTGGACCGAGGACAATGTCACGCCAGAAACTTTGAGCGCGGCTTACGCCAGGATCTCACGCGATCCGGCGGATATCGGCGAACTCAGAAAAATTTCGCGCACCGAAGTCGCAAAATCGAGAAAATCGAACGAAACGATAATTTTCGGTCTCGGTCACTCAAGCGTTGCGGAACACGCCGTTTTCAACTTCGACATAACTGGGATCTCAAGGCTCGCGACCGAAGAAGTTCAGAAGTTCAGACTTGCCTCTTTCACCGAAAAAAGCCAGCGTTACATCACTCTTGACGGCGATTTCATAATGCCGGAAGAGATAAAAAACACTCCTTATGCTGAAAAATTCGCAAATATAATAAAACTTCAGAATGCCGCCTACTTCACCCTTTTCGAGGCTTTGAAAGAGGATCTTTTCGCAAAGAACGCAGATAAAATAAAGACAAACAGGGACAGGATAGACCTTGAGACCAAGGCGAAGGAAGATGCGAGATACATCGTCGCGCTCGCCACGAAATCACAGTTCGGAATGACCGTGAACGCCCGTTCGCTTGAAAACATGCTGAGGCAGTTCAACTCATCAGACCTTGCCGAAGTGCGTGAACTTTCGGCGAAACTTTTCGAAAAAGTGAAATCGCTTGCCCCGTCGCTCATAAAATATGTCGAGCCTACAAAACACGAAACAGCAAAAAAAGAGTATCTCGCAAATGCCGCGAAACCGATCGGAAGCAGAGGGGCTTCTCCGCTTTTTGTTCCCGTTTCGGCGACTCCCGATGCAGACAGAACGCTTGTTGCGTCCCTGCTTTACGCATACTCGGCAGCTTCTTTTGCAGACTGCCTTGAACATGCAGCAAAAATGAGTTTTTCAGAGCAGGAAGAACTCGTCAAACAGGCACTTGCTGCAAAAGAGAGCTTTGAAAAAGTGGACAGAGCCTTTGAAAACATAGATTACTCTTTCGAACTTGTCGTAAGCGCGACGAACTACGCCCAGCTCAAGCGCCACAGAATGACGACCCAGCTCGTCCAGGATTACGATCCGGAACTCGGCTGCACCGTTCCCGAATCTATAAAAGCGATCGGCAAAGAGGCGTCCTTCAACGAAACGATCAATAAGATCAATGATTTTTACTACGATTTCGCGAAGGCTTTCCCCTGCTCCAGGAACTACATTTTATCCAATGCCCACAGACGCAGAGTCCTCCTTAAGATCAATGCGCGCGAGCTTTACCACTTCATCTCGCTGCGTGACGACGAACACGCTCAGTGGGATATCCGCAACAGCGCGAAAGAAGCTGAAAACTTCGTAAAAGCGAACCATCCGCTCACATCGATGCTGCTCTGCGGCAAAAGCAGCTACCGTGAACACTTCGCAAAAATATTTCCGGAAAAATGATCCCGTTTTCTGATTTCGCAGACACTAAAAAAACTATCCTTTTTGACGGCGCGACTGGTTCCGCCCTGCTTTCAGAAGACGATTCTGAGATCCTGCCCGATATTCTTTCGCTGAAGCGCCCCGGCATTGTGCTCGCCCTTCATGAAGAATATCTCGAAGCGGGATGCGACGTTGTTGAAACGAATTCTTTCAACTCGAATCCGCTTGTCTTTGAAAGTTTCGGTTCAAAAAAATCTGCCTCTGAATGTGCAAGGATTTCTGCAATTTTAGCAAAAAAGGCGGCTCAAAAATTTTCGACTCCCGAAAGACCGCGCTTTGTCGCAGGCTCAGTCGGCCCGGTCTTCAATAAAAACGGTACAGAACAGGATGAAGCGCTCCTTTTCGAAGCGTATTCCATTCAGATAATGTCACTTCTCGAAGGCGGCGCCGACCTGCTGATTTTTGAGACCATGCAGGATATTACTCAATCAAATTCAGCACTTGCAGCGGCAAGAAAGATCAGCAAGGATATTCCTGTAATTCTTTCTCTCTCAGGAAAAAACGGAAAGACCCACACCGGAACTCCGTTCGAGAATTTTAAAGAAATACTCTTAAGATCTGACCTTTCAGCCTTCGGATTAAACTGCGAAAGTTTTGAAGAAATAAGCCATGATGCAGAGATCATCAGAAAGATCTCAAAAATCCCGCTGATCTTAATGCCTAATCTCGGAAATCCCGAAAAAAACGGCGAAAAATTTGTCTACAAAACGACTCCGGCTGAATTTGCCGGAAAAATGTCAGAACTCATTCAGAAATTCGGACCTGAAATTATCGGCGGCTGCTGCGGGACGGCGCCTGTTCACATCAAAACACTAACGGACCGAATCAGTAACAGATAAAGAAACAAATAGCCGGAGCTCAGGTCTGCCCGCCTGCAGTCTCTTGCTTTAAAATTGGTTTGAAAGACTCTCCCAGCAGATTTTCTTTAAAAAAAACTCTCCGTTGAAATAATAACTGTCGGTTCACACTGTTTTTTGGAGGTCAAAGATCTCAACACTACGACGCTATATAATCACGTTTCAGCGATTTGTTTTAAAAGATCAGTCCTTTTTGATTCTGATGTTCCAGAAAAGATAAGCTAAATTCGAGAGAACTTTCGGGACTCTTTTGATCAAATTTATCGAAGGAGCGCGTTTTTCATCGAGAGAAACGGGGACTTCGGCAATTTTTATTCCGGCGCGCTCCGCCCTGATGACGAATTCGCTCGCAAAAATATCCTTTCCGACAAGACATTTGTCCATTACCGGCATGAGCGGTTCTTTGAGAAACGCCTTGACACCGTGGGTATCAGTCCCTTTGAGCCCGAGAAGCACTTTAAGCATCATATTGAGGACAAAAGTCGCGAATCTGCGCCCTAACGGCCTCTGGTCTTTTGCTCCTTTCGCCCGTTTCGAGCCGACCACCATCTCTGCCCCGCCCTCTTTGAAGATCTTGAGCGCGTCTCTGTAAAATTCAGGAAGACAGAGATCTATCTCGTCGCAGACGACTATCTCGCCTTTCGCACGGCGGATCCCTGCCTGAAGCGCAAGTCCGTAATCCGGTTCAGGATGATGAAAAATAGAGACGAAAGGATCGGCAGCCGAAAGCTCCTCACCTTTTTTCAGTGTATTGTCCCTGCTGCCGTTTTCAGCAAGAACAAGTTCAAAATCAAAGTCTTCGGAAAACTCAGCAAGATCCTTTTTCAACTTTTCAACAGCCGGCTCGAGGATCTTTTCTTCGTTGTAAACAGGAATGACTATCGAAACCATTCTTTTCGGCATTTCTCGACCTCCGGAAAAAGATACCCGACAATATATTTTACGCTGTAAAAGAGTCAAATTTTATCGTTTGATTCTCCGATAGAAAATATGGCGGCGTTCCATAATTTATACAAATATTACTGTGCTGTAATTTTTAAGAATGCCAAAACGAGCCTTTTATTCTCTTTTCATCTAACGACACCGCATTCGGGGCAACAGAAAAAAAATTACTATAACTAATTTTTGTTTACTTTTTATTTTTTTTATATTAGATTCCCCGCGTTCGTGTCTGACACGATAAACTGTTCCTTGAAAAAGAAAGATGTTTTTATAAAAAGAGTTAAAACGGACTTTACTTTTATCAACCAAGGAGGAAACAATGAAAGAAAGTATCAAAAACAAGATCGTAGAAAAGGCAAGAGATCTTCTTTTCAGATCTTCTGAAGAAGACATCACTATGAATCTTATCGCAAAAGAGCTTGGGATCACAGCTCCGACGCTTTACCACTACTTCAAAGGCAAAGACGAGCTCATCGCTGCTGCACAGTCGCTCGTAACGACAGAAGTCAACGCGATCATATCCCTCAAGTTCCCGCCTTCGATCCCTGCTGAAATGAAAATTTTGACGACAGCCGGACAGATCGCGGAATATTTCATGAAGACGGATGTCCCGCCTTTCTATCTTATCGAAGATCCGAAGGACAGACCTGTTCTCCTCAAAGAATTTAGAGAGAAATTCGCAATAATGTTCGATGCTTATGTAAAGACCAGAAAAGGCTTCAAACTCACTTCGCAGCACGCTATGTACCGTTATCTCGCACTCATGGCAGCTGATATCCTTAACTGCAAGAACACCGGCGCAAAACTTCCTGAAGATTTCGCTGAAATCATTTTCGGATTGGTTTTCAACAATTAATTATCTGAGACCGCCGATTATTTTCCAAGTTCCGTCATCACTTTTCTTCAGTGAAATGACCTCTTTCTGATTTTCGAGTTTTTCTGATATCCCGCCCTCTTTCGTTTTGAAAGCAAGATCGAAATATTGAATGACTTCGGCGTTTTTTCCGTCATTTGAAACAGAAACGAGCCTTCTCCCCCTTAAAGCGTAATTTATTTCGGAAAAGACTTCTGAATTCTGCCTGAAATCTGACAGCAGCTCTTCTTTTGAAGCGAAATCGGGATGTATGACGCTTTCAAAAAGCTCGTAGTCGTTGTTTGAAAGTGCGATCTTTCTTGTATCAAGCGGGAAAAAAATGTCGTGGACAAGCTGCGGCCCGATCTTTCTTCCGCTCTCTTTCTCCTCTTCGATGCTGTCTATTTTCCAGCCGATCTTCTCTTTTACGAGCACGACTTTTTCAAGTCTGCCCAAAAGCAGTGTCGCCGCAGGATCTTCGGGCGTCTTGAAGGTGAGGTCAAAATCGACAAGTGCATTCACTTTCCTCGTCAACGGATTGTAAGATGCGAGATTCATTGAATTTATTGAATACTCATCTTCGGTAAGATAAAAATTTCTGTACTTCAGTTGATCCAGCTACTCTTTCCCGGCCGG
>JAEESW010000035.1 GCA_016290135.1 bacterium | reverse complement strand
GGGATCATAAGAAGAAGACCCTGTGAAGCGGTGTATGTCGTGGTGAGAGCACCGCCGCTGAGGGATCCGTGGACCGCGCCGCTCGCGCCGCCTTCGGACTGAAGTTCAGCTACGATAAGGTCGTTTCCGAAAATGTTTTTCTTGCCGTTAGCGCTCCATTCGTCGGTAACTTCGGCCATCGGCGAACTCGGAGTGATAGGATAGATCGCCGCAACTTCAGTCATCGGGAAACTTGCGTAAGCGACCGCCGTGTTTCCGTCAACACATTTCATAGTTTTTTTTGCCATAAAATCCTCCGTATAGAAAAGTTAGTTGATATAAGTCTTCCCGTTGAAAGCCTCGAGAACCGTTCTCCTGTCGAGAACATCGGGTGCCGCACCGGCCGGAAGTCCTCTCGCTATGCGGGAAAGTTTAACGTCACAGTTTTCAAGCGAATCCTTGATGTAGAGCGTGGTCGCGTCGCCTTCGATCGAGAAAGGGAGAGCGAGCAGGATCTCCTTCCCGGGATTTGCAAGAACACGCTCCTTGAGTTCCGCGATCCTTAAGTTTTCGGGAAGAATATGCTCAAGCGGTTCGATAAGACCGCCCAAAATGTGGAAAGAGCCTTTGAAGCAGCCGTTGCGCTCGATCGCCGACATATCGCCGTAGGTCGCTACAACGCAGATCACACCGGAATCGTCAGCGCAGTTCGCGCAGTCAGCACCCGCCGGCTTGAAAGTCCCGCATTTGTCGCAGATCTCAACGTTTTCAGAAAGTTCGATTATCTTTTTGAGAGTGTTTTTCATTTTCGGGTCGCAGAGAATGGAATAGGAGAGTTTCTGTGCCGCTTTCAGGGAAATCCCGGGAAGCTTTTTGAACTCTTCGACCAGCGTCCTCATCGAGAGGGCTGCCGGAGAGACGAAAGATTTCTCCATTCCTTCCATTTTGACCTCAGAAGAGACCGGGGAAACCGTTGATCTTGTTGCCGACAAGTTTCGAAAGCCTGCTTTCCTTCTCCTTTCTGACCGTTTCGATGCTCTGGTTTACGGCTGCGATGAAGAGATCGGTGAGCATTTCGGGATCGTCGCTCAAAAGATCTTTTGAAAATTCGATATTTTTAAGCTTCATGTCGCCGGTCATAGTAACTTTGACAGCTCCGCCGCCGGCTTCCGTATTGAATACTTCGTTTTTGAATTCAGCCTCTAAAGCCGCCATTCTTTTCTGCATTTTCTGAGCCTGCTGCATAAGCCCCTGAATATTCATCTTTACCTCTTGAAAGAAGTTAATAACAAAAAAACTCTACAAAATAATAATTAAGAGGCAAAAGGCAAGAATTTTCATCTTTTGACGGGCAAAATATTGAGGTCGCGGAGAAATTATCTGTTGATCTCTATCCTTCCCGAACCAAACGGATTTTCGTAGTCGAGAAGATAGTTTTTGTAGGCCTTGAGAGGACTGTTTTCAGTCGATATGTGAGGATACTTGTCTTTCCCTTTTTTGAACGATTTGAAGTAGTCGGCAAGGATGATGTAGTCTTCTCCGACAAAGTCGAGGACGGGGACGATCCCTTTGAACATAGCCATTCCGTCGCCTAAATTCTTGAGGATGTAATTCGCGCCTGCCAGACGGTAGTGCTTTTCCAGGTCAAGAGGCTCGTATTCTGCTGTCCCGCGGTTGTAGACCATGACATTCCCGACTTTGTATTTTCCAGTCGGAGCGCCGAGCCAGATCCCGTTGTCGTCCATCTGGACAGTGGAGGTGACTGTCGAGTCTATTTCGTATTTTATTCCTGCAACATGGAGAAATCCGCCGGATTCAGCCGGAATATGCTTCGTCTCGTCATAGACTCCGGCGAACATTGCACCTTTTTCAAGGGCGTCGAGGATCTGCTGTCCTGTAGCTTCGACGACGCAGAGCTGATTGCCGAAAGGGAAGACCGTTTTTGCCGAAAAATAAGAGACATCGCCCGGATTTATGGCGTTCCTGATCCCGCCGCCGTTCGAGAACGCGATATCGCAGTCGAGTTTCAGCTTTTCGTTGAAGTAATAGTAGAAAGCGTCGGCAGTCAGGTCACCGAGATTCGTCTCCTGGCAGCGGACTATGCGCTGAGCCGGATTTTTAGGATCCATGACGAACATCTTTGTGTCCAAAACGGCTACTTTTTCTCCCAGTTTTTCGTCGATAGTCTTTATCCAGCCGTTTTCGATCTCTGTTATCTTTTCATTCTGACGGCCGTATTCGTGCAGGATCTCGGTCGAGATCTCGCCTTCTTTCGTGATGTTCATTATACCGATGCCCTTGAAATATGCGCCGGTCTGAGTCAAAAGGACAGCGTTGCCCTTGGAATCGGCGACATATTCATGGTCTATCAGCGTGTGCGAGTGTCCGTCGATGAAGGCGTCGAGCCCGTGTGTGTGCTGGATCACTTCCCGGCTCGTGTAGGGGACCGACGAGAGATCGACACCAAGATGTCCGAGCGCGATAATGTAGTCGGCCTGCGGTTTTGCCTCGTCGATAGCTTTTTGCACTGCGTTGTAAAGCCCGCTGCCGTCTTCGCCCGCATAGAAATCGTAGAGAAGGTTGTCATTCTTGTCCATGAAGAATGTCGGTGTCGATTTCGTGATGCTTTCAGGAGTGGATATCCCGATGAAAGCTATCCTGACGCCCCCTTTTTCTATGATTTTGTATGCCGGAAGCACGAGATTTCCGTCATCAGTCTTGTAGAAATTGCACGAAACATACGGAAAACCTGCTTTTTTCATAAGTTCAAAGATCCTCGATATACCGTAGTCGAACTCATGGTTGCCGAGTGTGGCGAGCGCATATCCGGTCTCGTTCATCATCTGGATTATCGTCGCGCCTTTGTCCATGTCGCCGTAAGCCGTTCCCTGGATGTGGTCTCCGGCATCGACAAGAATGACTTCCTTGCCTTGCGCAGCGATGTCATCTTTCAGTGCCGAAAGAGCCGCGTAAGAGAGGTTCTTCGCCTTCTTTTCATCTTTCAGGTCGCGGTTCTTGATGTATGTGTGGATGTCGTTCGTGTAGATAACGGCGATATCCTTTTCGGGGATTCTTTTCTTTTCTTCCCCGGTATTCCAGAGCAGAGCCGATACTATGACGGCAATGACTATGAAAAAAGGGACCAGAAATTTTTTCTGTTTCAGGAACATGAAACTTTACCCCGCAAGAGAGTTATTCTTCGACTTTCGCTTTGAGTGTGTGCCAGATCATGTAGCAGCAGAGGACGAGGAACATGACGATCGCAAGCCACTGCGCGCCGTTTGATTCAGCCCAATCTCCCATGAAAAGGTCGATCCCGACGAATTTGAGGATCGCCGCCGCAACACCCATCAGAGCGCCGCCTGCGATGAAGCCGGAAGCGATGAGGGTCCCCTGTTCCTGGCGTGCATTGTTGAGTTTTTCGTCTTTGGAGCGGGTCGTTACGAAGTGAGCGATGAGTCCGCCGAAAAGTATCGGAACGTTGAGGTCGAGCGGAATGAACATACCGAGCGCGAAAGCGAGTGCCGGAACTCCGATCATCGTGAGGATGAGGGCAAGTGCCGCACCTGCGCCGTAAAGCATCCACGGAGCAGCCTGGCCTGACATCATAGGTTCGATTACCGCAGCCATAGCATTAGCCTGCGGAGCGACGAGTGCGTTGTCGCCGGTGAAACCGTAAGTCTTGTTGAGGACCATGATCACGCCGCCGACAGTAGCAGCCGAAACGAGGACGCCTAAGAACTTCCATGTTTCCTGTTTGTATGGCGAATTTCCGAGCCAGTATCCGATCTTGAGGTCGGTGATGAAGCCGCCTGCCGTCGAAAGTGCCGTGCAGACGACGCCGCCGATGACGAGTGCCGCAACCATTCCGGCAGTGCCTTTAAGACCGACGGAGACCATGATGAGCGAAGCAATGATGAGCGTCATGAGCGTCATGCCCGAAACAGGGTTCGAACCGACGATGGCGATCGCGTTTGCAGCAACTGTCGTGAAAAGGAAAGCGATTATCATAACTATCGCAAGACCGACGATCGCGTGAGTGAGATTGTGAACGACGCCGAACTGGAAGAATACGAAAACGAGAATCATAAGTGCCAGAACGCCGAAAGCGATGATCTTCATTGAGATATCCTTCTGAGTTCTCAAAACTTCAGCTTTTTTGTCGCCGCCTTTGCCGCCGAGTTCCTTGACTGCAAGGCCGAAAGCCTGGAGGATGATCCCTTTCGAGCGCCAGATTCCGATCATTCCCGCCATCGCGATGCCGCCGATACCGACAGGACGGACGTAGTTCGAGAAGATCTCCTCAGGTGACATATTGCCGATGAGAGCCGTAATGTTCGCACCGACAGGCTGAGTCATGCCGGGAGCGAAGTATGCGATTATCGGAATGATGAAGAACCAGCCGACAAACGAACCTGCGCAGATGATAGCGGCGTATTTGAGGCCTACGATATAACCCAGACCCATTACAGCCGCGCCGGTATTGAATTTGAAGATGAGTTTGTATTTGTCAGCGAGAGTTTCGCCGAATCCGAAGATCCTGGTGGAAACGGTCTCTGCCCATGCGCCGAAAGTTGCGATTATGAAGTCGTAGATACCGCCGACGAGACCTGCGATAAGGAGGACTTTCGCCTGATTGCCGCCTTTGGCTCCGCTGACTAAAACCTGAGTCGTAGCCGTAGCTTCAGGGAACGGGTATTTTCCGTGCATTTCGGCGACGAAGTATTTGCGGAACGGGATGAGGAAAAGTATACCGAGGAAGCCGCCCAGAAGCGATGAAAGGAAGATCTGCATGAAATCAACTTCGATGTCGGGATATTTCGCCTGAAGGATGTAGAGTGCCGGAAGCGTGAAGATCGCACCTGCGACGATGACGCCGGAGCACGCGCCTATCGACTGGATTATTACGTTTTCGCCGAGAGCGTTTTTCCTCTTGAAAAGGGTCGAAGCTCCGACTGCGATGATCGCGATCGGGATCGCAGCCTCGAATACCTGACCGATCTTAAGACCGAGGTAGGCCGCAGCCGCCGAAAAAATGACAGCCATGACGAGTCCCCATGTCACCGACCACGGAGTGATCTCCGGGTAGACTTTCTGAGGAGACATCAGCGGTTCGAAAACTTCTCCCTCCTTGAGTTCTCTGAACGCATTTTCGGGAATACCTTTGATTTGTTCCTGATTGTCCGACATTCTTTACCTCCCAAAACTAAAAACTGACTATTTGTCTATTTTTTTACCGCATTTCTGGCAGACTTTGCCGCTTCTTTTCTTTTCGACCACGTATGCAAAGCCGCATTCGGGGCAGACTTCGCCTTCAACAGGCTTGTACCAGCTTACGAAATCGCATTTCGGGTAGTTGGAGCAGCCGTAGAAAAGTCTCCCTTTTTTGGAACGTTTTACTGTGATGTATCCGTCGCCGCAGACAGGGCAGTCGCAGATCTTTTTGTCTTCTTTGATTATCGTTTTGCATTTAGGATATGCGCTGCAGGCCTTGAATTCGCCGAAACGCCCTTTCTTGATGACGAGTTTGCTTCCGCAGTTCGGGCAGACTTCGTCAAGTTCGGCACTCTTTTCCTCTTCGGCTTCGTTTTTGAGATGGTAGACGTCGCCGTCCTTTTCAAAAGTTCCCGCAAAGTCGCATTCGGGATAGCTTTCGCATGAAAGGAAGGGGAGGTTTCCCTTTTTCGACCACCTGAGGACGAGTCTTTTTCCGCATTTCGGGCACGGCTCCTCGGCGTAGATTTTCTTGCGGCCCTCTTTTTTGACCTCGGTTATTCCTTTGTCGAGCACTTTCGAGAAAGTCGCGTAGAAGATGCGGAGTACTTCGAGCCAGTCCTTTTCGCCTGTTTCGACCGTATCGAGATCAGATTCCATCTCTGCTGTGAAGTTGACGTTTATGATCTCCGGGAAGAAGGAGACGAGCGTATCGCTGACTAAGATCCCGAGGTCTGTAGCCATGAGTGCGCCGCGCGGTTCCTTCATGCGTTCGATGTAGTTGCGCTGAACGATCTGTTTGATGACTGTCGCGTAAGTCGAAGGTCTGCCGACCCCTTTCTCTTCGAGCTCTTTGACAAGGCTTCCCTCGGTGAACCGCGGAGTCGGTTTCGTGAAATGCTGTTCGCATTCCGGATTTTCGAGTTTTACCGCTTCATTTTCGGTCACTTTCGGGATCGTGTCGTCCTTGCCTGTCTTTTTGTATATTTTACGGAAGCCTTCGAACTGAATGACGCTTCCGGTCTTCTTGAAAGAGTATTTTTTCCCGGCGTCTTCTATCGTGATCGCGGTGGTCTCGTAAACGGCGTCCTTCATCTGCGTTGCGACGAATCTCTTCCAGATCAGCGTGTAGATGTTGAGCTCGTCTTTGGTGAGTTTTGACGCGATCTTCGATGGTGTGAGTTCGACATTCGTCGGTCTGATGGCCTCGTGCGCGTCCTGCGTTTTTCCCTTTTTGTTTGCGTAATATTTCGTTTTCGGTGCAAGGTATTCTTTGCCGACATTTGCCGAAATGTAGTCCCTGAGAGCCGCGTTCGCCTCATCGGAGATCCTGAAAGAGTCTGTTCTCATGTAGGTTATGAGACCGGTGAATCCGTCTTCGCCCAGATCTTTACCTTCATAAAGCGACTGTGCGATCCTCATCGTCTGTTCGCCTGTGTAGTTGTGCAGCCTTGAGCCTTCCTGCTGCAGGTTGCTCGTGTTGAGCGGAGGAAGAGGAGACTCCTTCTTTTCTTTCTTTTCGATCGAAACTATCGAAAATCCTTTGGTTTTTTCGATATCACTCTTTATTGAGCTTGCATCTTTTTCGTTTGATACGGCAACTTTTTCACCGTTGATCTTTTCAAGAAGAGCATCGAATTTGCCGTTTTTCCCTTCAAAATCGGCTTTGAACGACCAGTATTCCTCGGGAACGAAAGCCCTGATCTCTTTTTCGCGGTCGACGATCATCTCTAAAGCGACCGACTGGACTCTGCCTGCGCTGAGCCCTTTCTTGACGCTTCTCCAGAGAAACGGGGAGAGTTTGTATCCGACGATCCTGTCGAGTATCCTGCGCGCCTGCTGTGAATTGTAGAGATCTTCGTTCAGTTCGGCTGATGTCGAAAGCGCTTTTTCTATACCGCTTTTCGTGATTTCGTGGAACAGGACACGGTGAATGACCTTGTTTTTGAAAAGCGAAGCGATATGGAACGCTATAGCCTCTCCTTCACGGTCAGGGTCGGATCCGATGTAGATCTCGTCGGCTGCGTCGGCCTCCTTTTTGAGCATCGAAATAGTTCCCTCTTTGCCCGGAATGACTTCGTAGTCGGGCTTGAAGTTGTTGTCAATGTCGATTCCTAAAGTTTTCGACGGAAGGTCGATGATGTGCCCCATTGATGCCACGACTTTGAAATCGGGCAGGTATTTTGTAAGAGTTTTTGCCTTTGTCGGTGATTCCACGATAAGAAGTTTCATAATGTCGCCTCACTTGGTTTATAAATTTTGCCGCTAAGCTCGCTCACTATGCCTTCAAGGACCAGCGTCAGCAGTACAGACGGGAGTTCCGCCGCGCCGATCCCGGAAAGAACGGTGAGAGTGTCAAAGTCGATCCCTGACGGATTTGACTTTATTATGTTATAAACAATTTTTTTAGTTCCATCAAGTTGAGGTCCGCGTTTGCCGGTGATGTCCGGGTTTTTGCTTGTGATTTCAGTGTGTTGTATGTTTTGTCCTTCTGAAAAGAGTTCCATGTTCCCGGCGCCGCACCATGTGCTTTCTGAAAGCATCCCGAAATCGAAAAGTATCTTCAGATTTCTGTTCCCCCGGTATTTTTTCAGAAAGTTGTAATTCCCTTCGAAAAGCGGATCTCCGATCTCTCCGGGGCATACGAAGACCTTTTTGCCGTATTCGAGCGCAAGTCTTGCCGTGATGAGGCTCCCGCTTTTTTCTGCTGCCTGGATGAGGATGAGCGAGTCGCACATTTTTGCCACAGTCTCGTTTCTTATCGGAAAATTCCGTCCGATCGGCGGAGTATCGGGGGGAAACTGCGAAATGAGGGCGCCGCTGTGCTTTATTTCTTCGGCAAGACCGATGTTTTCTTCGGGATAGATCACGTTTATCCCTGTTCCTAAAACGGCGATCGTCCGACCTCCTGATTTGAGTGCCGCCCTGTGCGATTCCGTATCAATGCCGCGTGCCAGACCGCTGATCACCGTTTTTCCGTTTTTGACCGCTGTTTCAGCTGCCTTTGCCGCCAGTTTTATGCCGTAAAGACTCGGTTTTCTGCTTCCGACTATCGCGATCCCGCCGGCATCGCACTTCAGGACAGAACCTTCGATGAAAAGGGGGATGCCTGTCTTTTCGGAAAGTCCCAGGATCCTGTCGGGATGATTTGCATCGTTTGCAGCGATCCTAACCATTGAGCGACTCTAAAAACGATCTCATTTCGGCTATCTGCTCGTCGGGAGTGGAGGCTCCGGCCGTTATTCCGACGGATCCGGATCTTTTCAGCGTTTCTATGTCGGAAACTGTGAAATCTTCAGGTGATTCGACCCAGAAAGAGTTGCTGTTCTTTTCCGAAACTACTTGAAAAAGTTTTGATGTGTTTGACGAGTTTTTTCCGCCTACAACGACCATCGAATCTGTCTTCTTCGCCAGTTCGCCGGCCGAATCCTGCCTTTTGAGCGTTGCCGTGCATATAGTTTCGGCTGCGAGGAATCTGTGCCCCGGCATGGCTGCGACAGTTTTGCGCACTTTTTTCAGAAGATATTCGTAGTTCGCCGGGCGCGATGTAGTCTGTGCGACTGCGAAAATTTTTGCATGGTCTGCTGTAAATGATGCAAGTTCTTTGCTTTTTGAATCGAATTCGCTCGGGTGGATGACAAAAAAATCGCCGCTTATTTTTGAAGTGATGCCTCTCACTTCCGAATGTTCCCTGTCTCCCATGATGAGGACTGCAAAACCTTCGGAGGAGCGTTTTTCAACGAGCTGATGGATCCTTTGGACATAAGGACAGGTCGTGTCGACCAGCGTTATGCCGCTGAATCGGTCGAGTTGAGCCCGTTCTTCCTTCGTGATGCCGTGGCTGCGTATAACAACGCACGAATTTTCCGTGATCGAGCCGGTATCGATGACTTTGACGCCTTTTTCCGCATACTGTGCGATCACCCTCGGATTGTGGATGAGCGGCCCCAGCATAGAAACTTTTATACCGCTCTTTTTTGCATTTTCCACAGCTTCTTCAAGGAGCGAAAAAGCTCTTCTTACGCCGAAGCAGACGCCTGAATTGTCGGCAACAGTTATCTTCATGCTTCCTCTCTTTCCTTTGCATATTCAACTATGATTTTAACAGTCTGTTCCAGATCTATGTCGGAATTGTCGAGCAGCAGAGCATCGTCTGCCTGTTTTAAAGGTGAAACTGCACGTGTTGAATCTTTGATGTCGCGCTCCTTTATCTCCCTGACAAGTTCGTCAAAATCGACTTTCTGACCTTTTGCCTCGATCTCCAGCATCCTTCTTTTTGCACGCTTTTCGGGAGAAGCGGTGAGAAAGATCTTAAGCTCGGCGTCAGGCATGATGACTGTGCCGATGTCGCGTCCTTCCATGACGACGCCGCCTGCTTCAGCGTATTTTCTCTGCATATTGAAAAGAGCTTCGCGGACGAACGGGAGCGCCGAGACCGAACTTGCCTTCATGCTTATCTTTTCGGCGCGGATCGCCGCTGTCACGTCGTTTCCGTTGAGAAAAACACGGTTGACGCCGTTTTCGATCTTAAAAGAAACTTCGAAATTTTTGAGAAGTTCCCTGATCTTGTCGTGTTCTTCGACCCCGGTATCTCCCATGAAGACCGCAAGAGCGCGGTAAATGGCGCCGGTGTCGATATACGAATAACCCAGTTTTTCCGCCGTGAGTCTGCTCACGCTGCTTTTGCCTGCTCCGGCAGGACCGTCGATTGCAACTCTGATCTTTTTCATAGTACCCTCCAAAAAACGTGACATTGTAATGAAGGGTTTTAGAAAATCAAATTTAAATTCGATTTTTTCTCTGGGCGCCGCCACTTCGAGATCACGATATCCCGGTATTATTGCGGCGCTTCGGGATTCCGAGATCCCGTGATTCCGTGATCCCGGTATTTTTTGCGCCGCTTAAGGAACCTCAACTCTGTTCAGGAGTTCGGCGATGATCTTGTCTGTGGAGATCTTTTCGGCTTCGGCTTCAAAAGAGGGGATTATTCTGTGGCGGAGCACAGGATATGCGACTTCCTTGATGTCTTCCGGAGTCACGAAGTTGCGCCCTTCGATGAATGCGCGGATCCTGCCTGCAAGAATGAGGAAGATGCTTGCACGCGGACTTGCTCCGACATCGATGAGCTGTGCGAGAGCCTTTTCTTTAGGCTGTCTTGTTGCAGAGACGATCGAAATGACATACTTTTTGATCCTGTCGTCGGTGTAGATCTGTTTTGCTATCTCCTGCCATTCTCCGATAGTCTCTTTGCTGAGTATCTTATTGAGTTTCTGTGTAAGTTCTCTGTGCTCGAATTTCTCAATGATCTTAAGCTCTTCGTCCTGAGTGGGATAGTCGATGAGGACTTTGAACATAAATCTGTCGACCTGCGCTTCGGGAAGAGGATATGTTCCTTCCTGCTCAAGCGGGTTCTGCGTTGCCAGAACGATGAAAGGGTCGGGGAGTCTGAAAGTCGTTCCGCCGATCGTCACCTGACGCTCCTGCATCGCTTCGAGCAGAGCCGACTGGACTTTCGCCGGAGCCCTGTTTATCTCGTCGGCGAGGATCACATTGGAAAAGATGACACCTTTTTTGATGTCGAAATTGTGCTCGGTCATGTTGAAGATCCTGCTTCCGATGATGTCGGCGGGGAGCAGGTCGGGGGTAAACTGTATCCTCTGGAAATCAAGGTCCGTCGAGTCGGCGAACGCCTTGACAGCCGTGGTTTTTGCAAGGCCAGGAACACCTTCCAGAAGGATGTGACCTTCTCCGATTATGCCCATGATGAGCGCTTCGACCATCTCCTGCTGGCCGACTATGACTTTTGAGATCTCCGATTTCAGAGCGTTTATCGTCAGTGCGTGAGCTCTGATCTTTTCATTCAATTCTCCGAATTCCATTTCATCCTCCGTAAAAAAACCGAACCAAAAACAATCGGCATATTAAGTTTATTCCGTTTTTCTTGCAAGTCCGCAGAGATTTTCCCGTTTCCTTTATACAAATGAATTTTCTTGATAAAAAACTCAGTATGTAAATAATAATCGGGAAGAAACTTTTTGAGGGGGGCTCGATGAAACGTATTTTTTGGTTTATCATGATCCTTGCGGCGGTTTTTGCGCTTGCGTCATGCAACAAAAAGAAAAGTGAGGAAAAACCTGCTTATGAAGAGCAGGTTACGAAAGAAGTTTCCGCTAAAGATGGCGGAAAAGTAGAAAGTTCCGACGGAAATACTTCGATCGAAATTCCAGGCGGAGCTCTTGAAAGCGACACGAAAATAACAATGACTATTTACGATGCCCAAGGCTATGTCGGCACGGAAGGTCAGAAAGTTGTAAGCAAGGTCGTCGAGTTCGAGCCTTCAGGGCTGGTTTTCAAAAAGCCCGTTATAATTGAGATGGCGGTTGCCGAAGCATTTGAAGATAAAGTCGTAACGGCGGCTGTTTATAGAGAATCAAAGGGCGAATGGAGCTACAGCGAAGGAGCATACGCTGTTCTTAGTGACACCAAGGATGCAGACGGCAATCATATCATGACGAGTGCGGCAGGAGATCCGATCATGCTTAATGCAGCAGGAGACCCGATTATGAATGCGGCTGCCGGTGATCCGATAATGATGGCTGCGGCAGGCGATCCTATCATGCTTGCATCTGCGGGAGATCCGATAATGACGAATGCGGCAGGAGACCCGATAATGAATGCGGCTGCCGGTGATCCGATAATGATGACGACAGGACACTTCACTGCTTATACTTTCATTGTTCTTGACTCATCAGATAAATCTGTCGAACCTGATGACGACAGCGATGCCGATACATCTGATGAAGAAATCACGGATAAAGAAGATGATGATGCCGGAATTACGGATGAAGACGACGATGTTGTTGAAATATCAGAAGATGATGACGAAACTCCGGTTGCAGACGAAGATGAGGATGAAGACATCGACACGACACCGGCTGAAACGCCTTTTTACTCGAAAGTTATCTGCACCGGTCAGGCTCACTGCAGCGACGGAGAATTGATTATTGACTGCCCGAAGCCGGGAGAAGATTTTTACGGCCAGGATGCTCAGTATGCCAGCAGAAAATCGTGCGTTCAGATTAAATACACAAAAGTTGCTCAGGCTGAAGAGGGAGTACAGACAGGCGAAACGACGGCTTTAATCAATCAGGTAATTGACGAAAACACCGGCTTGAGGTGGGCTGTTTTAGATGAAGATGCAAGTATGACTGAAGCACAGGAACGGTGCGAAAACCTTGTTCTCGGCGGTTTTGAGGACTGGAGAATTCCGTCTCCGAAAGAGTTTTTGAGTATCTCTTACCACGATAAATGTCAGCCTGCTCTCAAAGGATATTATTTCAATCTTGAATACGGCGGATCATACTGGACAAATTCGTCGGCTGCCGCTCTCGGGTTTGAAGACGAACTCCGGATTTTTGATACCTCCTACGGCGGTCTCTCAAGTTCTGCCGGCTCAATCGCGCAGGGTCTCAGGGTTATGTGTGTCCGCGGTGAGGAATACGGAAAAATCGAAGCCGGTATATACGAAGAAAATGCTGAAAAAGGGACTGTTTTTGACCACTCCACGAACCTTATGTGGCAGAAAAACTCGGTTTCGGACAAAAGCTGGAAAGAAGCTCTTGCATACTGTGAAAACCTGAATTATGCAGGTTACGGCGACTGGAGACTTCCCAACAAAAACGAGCTTATCACGCTTTTGGATTACTCACAAACGGAAGGTCCTTTTTCGCAGTTCCCCGGAATGACGGGAGAAAATTTGTGGAGTTCGACATTTGAAACTTTCTACGGCGGTTCGCAGGGTGCATACTACATCAATACTCAGAATGGTGTCGTAACAAAAGAGGCAGCCGAGATCCCTTTCTCTGTGCGCTGCGTCAGAACCAGCGTTGATTCTTATTCCGAAGCGATTCCGGTATGTGATGAAACAGGGAAAGCTCCGTGCAAAGACAGCTCTACCGGTTATATCTGGTCGACTACGCCTATACTTTCAGATAATTTGGAGTGGCAGTACGATGCGGCAAGATGCCGCGGACTGACAGAAGGTGGTATAACTCAGTGGAGAATACCTACAATCGATGAATACCGCACGCTTTTGGGAGCAAGCGACAAACTCAAAACCGGCGGTGAATGCAAAGTCACTGACGCTTGCAGCGACTACTTTGACGAAGAGTGCTTCAAGGAAGAATTGTGCACCGGCGGAAGCGGAGATGGTTTTGAATCGAGCCTTTATGACTACGGTTACTATGTTTCGGGAACTTTGAGCGGTCAGGGAGAAGAATCCGAAGAATATTCCTATGCATGGGCTGTTGATCTTAAGACCGGATCCATCGTTTCCGTTCATTACGATTACGGCAGAAACGAAACGCGCTGCATATACGACGATTCGCTTCCGAATGTTTCTTTCCCTTATACGGATTCTGCAAATCACCTCGTATGGTCGTCAATGTCGAAAACTTACGACGAATGGTACGACGCCGCAAAATACTGCATGGAACTTAACGAGGGCGGTTCAAACAACTGGAGAGTTCCGACTATGGATGAGCTGGAAACTATCAGGCAGAATTGTCCTGGGGATAACTGTCCGCCTACCGCAACAGGAAAATACTCCGCTTTCGGCGATCTCGAATCTCTCTGGTCATCCACTCTGGAAGAAGACGACGAATCCGGTGAATTAACGATGCATCTGGAGTTTATGACAGCTTCGCAGGTTGTAAATTCGCCTTACGCTGGTCCGAATGTAAAAACACGCTGCGTAAGAAGTACGGACGATCCTGAGACCGTACCGGAACTTGAATTCCCGTTTGAGATAGGTGATCTTATCTGGTCGAAAGTATCTGATGAAGAATACTACAGAGCCGACAATGCGGCACAATACTGCGAGAGCCTTAATGCGGAAGGTTTCGGCGGAAGAACCGACTGGACGCTTCCGAGTACCAGCGATCTTGTTTCTCTTGTAAAGAAAAGTGTATGCAGCAATAAAGAGAGTTTCCTGAGTGGAAACAGCGCATCATGCAATAAACACTCTTTTGAAGGATATTCCATATTTGATGATATGATCCAGCTTGTTGCAAGTGACGGTTATATCGATTTTGCACGCGGTTCTATGTATAAGTCAGATTATTCTTACGGTTTTGTCCGTTGCGTTGTTGTATTGCCTGATTCAGGATCTTAAATCAAATTGATTCCCCCGCTAAGTTAGAGGGGGTGCCGCAGAAGCGGCGGGGGCATGTGTGACACACTCCACAGTCAGTAAACTGACAGCTCCCCTGGGGAGCAGAATATAAAGGAGGATTCCCATGAGAAGGTTTTTAATTCCGGTTCTTGTTTTTGTCGCGGTTTTCGCAGTTTCTTGCAGCGGCAAGAAAAAAACGAACGAAGAAAACAGCTATGTCGAAGAGGTTTCGAAAGAAATTTCAGCCGAGGAAGGCGGAACGGTCGAAAGTTCAGACGGAAAGACTTCGATTGAAATTCCGGGAGGAGCGCTTGAAAGCGACACTGTTATCACGATGAGGATTTACGATGCCGAAGGTTACAAAGGAACTGACGGCAGGGATGTGATCAGCAAAGTCGTCGAGTTCGAGCCCAGCGGCACGGTTTTCAAAAAACCGGTCATGATTTCGATGACAGCACTTGAGGATGTCAAAGGCGATATCCTCAGAGCTTCCAAAAAGAAAGTCATCACGGCAGCAGTTTACCGCGAGGAAAAAGGCGAATGGAGCTACAGTCCGATCGGTGCGGCGGTCAAAATTTCAGGGCACGATGGAGGAGACCCGATTATGACAAATGCTGCCGGAGATCCTATCATGCTGAACGCTGCAGGCGACCCGATAATGATGACTTCCGACGGTGAGCAGAAAATGCTCAGTGCTGCCGGCGATCCGATAATGGTTACCGCTTCCGGAGATCCGATAATGAACTCCGCTGCGGGTGATCCGATAATGATGACGACAGGACACTTCTCGTCTTACACCTTCTTCTTTGTTGATGTCGCAGATGAGGAAGGACCTGTTGAAGAGCCTGACACTGAAAGGCCTGTTAAAGAAGATGACGACGAACCGGCTGAACCTGACGATGCCGAACCGGCGG
This sequence comes from bacterium, assembly GCA_016290135.1. Classification (GTDB taxonomy): domain Bacteria; phylum UBP6; class UBA1177; order UBA1177; family UBA1177; genus UBA1177. Next base: position 9,282 of record JAEESW010000035.1, on the reverse strand, counting down.
AACCTGATGACGACGAACCGGCTGAAACAGACGATGATGTTATTCCGGAGCCTGAATTGCAGTATTCCAGTGTCATCTGCACAAGTATGACGATCTGCACGAACGACGAAGGGTTCCAGATCATCTGTCCGGCGGAAGGCACGGAGTTCTACGGCCAGGATGCACAGTATGCGGCAAGAAAATCGTGTGTTCCGCATCACTCCTTTGCAAAGATCCCGAAAAATGAATTTATTGAAAACGATTTTTTCGAGGTCAAGGATAATTTCACCGGTCTTACATGGCTTTTCACCGGAGAAAAAGGTGCTTACGAAAATCTTAAGACCGGTTGCAACATTTCTTACGGCGGAAAGGAGGATTGGAGACTTCCGACTCCGAAAGAGCTTCTCACGCTTGCCCACAACGAGATGCTTTTCCGGGATATACCGGCAATTGAGCTGTTTTATTTCGATGAAAGCGGCGAGAACAGCTATTTCGGAAGTTACGCATGGAGCTCTGTCGAAGGTTATCTCTATTCGCTGGAATACGGAGATTTTCTGCCTCCGGAATACTACGCGGAACGTTCATCTTATTTGACGGACGGTCTTCTTCTCTGCGTAAGCGGCAAGGAATACGGAAAAGTCAAGGCTGAGAATTATGTTTCTGACGCCGAAAGCGAAGGAAATGTGATTTTTGATGCCGGAACAAACCTTTACTGGCAGAAAGATTCCGCTCAGGCTGACACATGGAAAGAAGCGCTTTCCTACTGCGAAAACCTTGAATATGCAGGGTATGACGACTGGAGACTTCCCAACAAAAACGAGCTTCTTAGCCTTGTCGACTATTCGAAAGCGGGAACGGAAGCGGAGGTCCTCTCTTCATTCCCCGGCATGACACCTGATATTTTCTGGAGTTCTACTGGTGCAGATTACGGAGCGTGGCTTGTTTATATGAAGGACGGAACTTTAGGTGTCACCGGCGGTGAGAATTTGAATGGCGGACCAGACGATGATATCGTCGTCAACGCCTACTTCATGAGAAGCATCAAAAGAGACGAAATCGAAGAGGAAAAAGAGTTGCACCCGGTAGTGCGCTGCGTCCGAAGTCTTCTTGATGAAAAAAACGACATCCCGGCATGCGGAGAAACGGGCATCGCCCCCTGCAAAGATGCGAACGGAACAGTCTGGTCATCAGTTATATATCCTGAATTTTTTGCCGGTTTCGACAAAAAGCTGATTTATGGAGAGGGAGATCCTGGAGTCTACCGCAGAGGCTCTGAAAAATCGGTAAGTACGGTCGATTTTTATTCTGTTGTTGATTTGTGCCACGATCTCTACGAAAGCGGTTCGCACAAGTGGAGACTTCCGACGATAGACGAGATCCGCTCGCTTGTTACGACCGATAAAATCAAAACCGGCGGAAGCTGCGGCATAACGGATGAACATTTTGAAAGTTCTTATTTCACTGAGGATACATGCACCGGCGACGATCCCTCGGAAACGATCCTTTTTGATTACGGCTTTATGCTTTCAGGAACACTGAACCTTGAATATTTTAATCCTGAGGAAGAGGTTTATCCTGAATTGTGGGGTGTGAGCGTGTATGACGGTGTACTTGCGGCTGTTCCCGAAGAAATTCCTCTTTCTGTACTTACACAGAGGTGCGTCCTTGACGAAACTCTCAACTACGAGGAAACTCCTTATCTTGATCCTGAAACGGGGCTTCTCTGGTCCGATATTTCATCAGATTATTTGGATTTCGAAGAAGCGGAAACCTACTGCTTCGATCTTACGATGGAAGATATGGAGCACTTCTGGAGACTTCCGACGATTGATGAACTCAAGACGCTTGTTGTAAACTGCAGTGAAGACGAGGCTCCGTGCCCGATCGATATGAACGGAAAATATTCCGTTTTAGGTGACAACAAAGATTTATGGTCGTCAGAACAGGTCGGAGATGATGAATCCTACCATTACATTCTCTATTTTGACGATGTCTCGGTTTACGAGGGGCATTATAGTTCATACACCCGTTGCGTTTCAGACGGGCCGAACCCGTGCAAAAACGATCCGTGTGCCGGTCTTGAACATGCAACAGGATGCGTCCCTGAATCGACGGAAAAATACTTCTGCGGCTGCGAATCGGGCTATGTCCGGACCGAGGACGGCTGCGAACCAGCAGATTATTAAAAGAGGAGGCAGGCATGAAAAGTTTTTTTAATATTTTTCTCGTTTTTATATGTCTCCTTTCTGTTGTTGCATGCGGAGGCAAAAAAACGAATAACGGCGATGGCGGCGGAGCAAAGCTGATCGAAGAGATTTCGCAGGAGATCCAGGCTGAGGAAGGCGGAAAGATCGAAGCCGAGACTGAGGACGATTCTGTTTCGATAGATATCCCGGCAGGAGCTCTTGACGAAGATGTTAAGATCACGATGAAGATCTATGACGCGAAAGGCTATGTCGGGACTGAGGGGCTTGATGTCATAAGCAAAGTCGTCGAATTCGAACCGAGCGGCACCGTATTCAAGAAACCGGTCATGATCACGATGAAAAGTCTTGAGAATGTCGGAAAAAATGACGGAAAGGTCATCACGGCTGCTGTTTACCGCGAGGAAAAGGGCGAATGGAGCTACAGCCCGACAGGTGCTGCGGTAAAAGTCGAATACGGCGAGGGCGGCGACCCGATAATGCTGAGTGCAGCCGGAGACCCCATCATGCTGAGTGCTGCCGGCGATCCGATAATGATGGATGACGGCGGAGATCCGATCATGCTGAGCGCTGCGGGAGATCCAATCATGGTCACTGCGGCAGGAGATCCTATCATGCAGAGCGCTGCGGGAGACCCCATCATGATGACGACAGGACACTTCACCGCTTATGCTTTCCTCGTTGTCGAAACGGATGACGAGCCGGAAGCTGCCGGCGATGATACTGAAACGTCTGATGAAGACGGCGGTGATACTGAAACCTCTGATGAAGACGGCGAACCTGCGCAGGAAGAGGATCCGTGCCATCCTAATCCGTGCAGCAGCATTGAAAATTCGAATGGAGTCTGCCATGTCATTTTTCTTGGTCGTGAAGGCGATATAGAGAGTTTTGCGTGTGATTGCAATGATTCTTACGGATGGGACGGTTGGGGATGCTCACCTGAGGATGTGTCTGACCCGTGCGCTGACGACCCGTGTGCCGGTATCGTTCATTCCGACGGCCAGTGCCATGTGGTTTACGATACCGATCATGTCAAAACTTTCAGCTGCGGCTGTGTCGATATCTACTCATGGGACGGCGAAAAATGCTCGAGTGTCTGTGCCGACGATCCGTGCTCGACAGTTTATCACTCAAACGGAATATGTTACCCGAAACCTGACGGTAAATACGAATGCGGATGTGCGCAGAACTATTACTGGGACGCTTCGGCAAAGAAGTGCTCTAACCCGTGCACGGCAGATCCGTGCGGCAGTGTTCAGTATGCCACCGGATGTGTTCCGACATCGGGAAGTGAATATGTCTGCTCCTGCGAAGATAATTACGCGTGGAACGGTTCAAACTGCCTGAACCCATGCGATTCGGTTCCGTGCGCAGCGTTTGAACATGCGACTGAATGCACGACACTGGCATATGATTTCTACAGCTGCGGCTGCGAAGCAGGTTACTACTGGTGGGGAACGGTGAAAGGATGCATCACTGAACAGCCGACAGTAGGCAGGATCTGCACTTCACAGTTTAAATGCTACGATGAAAGCAAGGAAATTCCGTGTCCGGCGCCGGGAGAACCTTTCTACGGTCAGGATGCGAACAAGGCGCGTGAAGGTTTGTGCGCTCCGAAGAGTTTTTCCATCGTGGATACAGGCATTGTCGGTGAAGACATAGTTCATGACAACAATACAGGGCTTGAGTGGATGCGTACTCCCGACGGCAGCCGCGAATATGGTTGGAGCGATGCCGCATCATACTGCAGCGATCTTGATTACGGCGGCTATGACGACTGGAGAGTGCCGAATCCGAAAGAGTATCTGAGTATCGTGGATAACGGCAGGGCCTTGCCCTCGCTCGATACAAACTATTTCGATCTCCCTCAGATCCCTGAGGGGAGCTATTTCAACTACAACTCATGGACATCGAAAAAGAACGTAAACGGCTACAATTATTGGTTCTGGGCTGTCGAATTCGATAAAGGCGAACTTGAGGATATCGCTGACAACGCGACACGTTTCGTGCGCTGTGTCCGCGGAGATGAGATGCCGGAGAGCGAATTCATTATTCCTGAAGAGTTTGCTGAAACGGAAGAAAAGGTAGTCGTCGATATCGTCAGTGGTCTTCAGTGGCAGTATGCCGATGCGGACATTCCGGATGAAGGGGATTTCTGGAAAGGTGCTCTTGAATACTGTGAAAACCTCGAATATGCAGGCTATGATGACTGGAGACTTCCCAACAAAGACGAGCTCACGACGATAGTCGATTTCGGCAGGTTGGAACCGGCATCATCGTTCCCTGATATAGAGGCTGTCAACTACCTGCTCACTTCCACCACGATGCCAGGTGAATCTGATGCGGTTTTCAGGCTTTATCTGTCGAACGGAAGTATGAATACGACAATGTATAAGGATTACTCAGGAGTCGATTACCATGTCCACTGTGTAAGGTCGGAGTAAAAGAGTTTATGGAATTTAAAGTGCGTAGAGAGTCTTAGGATAATTTTGGAGGTTTTTATGAAACGCTTTTTGATTCTGATCTCAGTTTTAGTTCTTGTTTCCGCTCTCGCTTCGTGCGGCAAGAAGAAAAAGGATGAGCTGCCTGATTACGAGGAGCAGGTCTCGAAAGAGATCAAGGCCGAAGAAGGCGGTAAAGTCGAAAGTTCCGACGGAAAGACTTCAGTCGATATTCCTGCCGGAGCGCTTGACGAGGATACCACGATCACGATGACGATCTACAATGCCGAAGGTTATGAAGGGACCGAAGGCAAGAAAGTTTTGAGCAAGGTCGTCGATTTCGAGCCTAACGGCACGATCTTCAAGAAGCCTGTAATCATCACGATGTCAGCTGGAGAAAATGTCGAAGGCAAAACGATAGTCGCGGCTGTATATAACGAGAAAGAAGAAAAGTGGAGCTACAGCCAGGGATTCTATCTGATCCTCGACGGAAAAACTGAAGCGGGAGATCCCATCATGCACACGACTGACGGCAAGGAAGTCACGGTCAGTGAAGGAAATCTGACGACAGCAGCGGGAGATCCGATAATGATGACGAACGCGGCAGGTGACCCGATCATGACCAACGCAGCGGGAGATCCGATCATGATGAGTGCTGCAGGAGACCCGATAATGCTTTCGGCATCAGGCGCAATGGGCGTATCTTCGGCGGGAGACCCGATAATGAACAGTGCTGCCGGAGATCCTATCATGATGACGACGGGACACTTCACGGCTTATGTTTTCGCAGTGTTCGATCCGAGAGAAAAGGAAGAGGAAAAACCTGATGATGACGAGCCGGTAGAGGACGATGACGAACCTCTCGTCGAAGATGACGACGAACCGGTCGTTGAAGACGATGATGATGTCGTAGATGATGAGGACGTCATTCCCGAGCCGCCGAAAGTCTACTCCAAAGTCGTCTGCACAGGTCAGAGAACTTGTGACATTCTTTCAGACTGTCCGCAGGAAGGGCAGATGCTTTATGGTCAGGATGCCCAATATGCGATCAGGAAGTCGTGCGTTCCCCAGAGTTTTGAAACTCTCGGAGAGGAGGATCTTGAGCAGGATGTGTACTATCCCCGGACAAAAGACAACAATACTGGTCTTACATGGCTCTTCACCAGAATGAGCGGCTCTTTGGACGAGATCGCGGCAGAGACACCGGAGGGGGATATAACCTTGTCCGGATTCTGCGACGCGCTCGAATATGACGGTCACGATGACTGGAGACTTCCGACTCCGAAAGAGTTCCTGACTATAGCCGATGCTGATTTCAATGCGTATCGGGCAGCGCGTGCTCTCTATTTCTTTGATCTTTCGGATCCCACTGATGCCAACATCTCTTTCTGGACATCTCTTGAAGATTATTATTACGACAATAAGAAGGGAGCTGTAAAAAGGACTGACGAAGAGTCTTCCTGGCACGGCCTGATGTGTGTCAGAGGGGATGAATACGGCAAGACCAACACTTTCACTTCGCAGAATGCGGAAGGCAAGGAAGTGCTCTTCGATTCAACGACGGATCTTATGTGGCAGCGCGAATCCGCTTCCGATAAGACTTGGAAGGAGGCTCTTTCTTACTGCGAAAACCTTGAATATGCGGGATACACAGACTGGAGACTTCCCAACAAAAACGAATTTGCGACTCTTATCGATTACTCGAAAACGGGAGAGTCAGTAATGTCTTCATTCCCGGGCATGGAAGCGGAAGTTTTTATAACTTCGACATCATTCTATTCCCGGGTATGGACTGGAAATATGTATATGTGGAGATCTGATCCGTGGCGCGTGGATATGGCTGACGGAACAGTTTTTGTTCCCGGATCCGAGGCCGGCGGAGAGATCGAACCGGGAGATGAAACAGAACCTGTTTTCTCTGTCCGCTGTGTAAGAAGCGACATCGATGCTGCTCCGGCTGACGGCATTCCCGAGTGCGATCCGAAGATAGGTTACGCTCCGTGCAAGGATCCCGACAACGACATTATCTGGTCTTCGAGAGTTATGTTCTCGTCTGATTCTGTTTCGATCGAAAATGCCGCTAAAGGATGCCGTGAGCTGAGTTCAAACGGCTCAAAGCAGTGGAGACTTCCTACGATAGACGAGATCAGGACTTTAGTCAGTGATCCGAAGATAAAAAATGGCGGCGAATGCCAGGTCGCGAAGGATTGCATCAAGGCGGAAGAGTGTTTCGACGAGGTAAAATGCACGGTCGACGGTGAATATGCGATCGAATCGGGACTTCGCGACTACGGGATACTGCTCTCCGGAACACCGGTGGAAGTAGAGAGCGTTGATGACGTCGGCTATAACTATGACTCACTGTGGCAGATAAATACTTCTTACGGCGCTGTCACATACGATTCTTCATTTGACGGCATTGCAAGCGTTGTAAGATGCGTGCTCGATGAATCTATTCCGAATGAATATCCCTACACTCAGGAGATCGATGCCGGAAAGGTGCTCGTATGGTCTGAAATGTCAGATGCCATCGTGGATTGGAGCGGGGCTGCGAAATACTGCAAAGGTCTTGAGGAAGGCTCGTTCAACAACTGGAGAGTGCCGACGCTGGATGAAGTGCAGAGGCTTGTGAACTGCCAGAATTGCGGACCGAATGACAATGTCGTTCCCAATTATCTCGGCAGCTATTCTGTCCTTGGTGATATCGATACGGTCTGGACTTCAGAAGTCAGCCTGGGGGATACTCCTTTTACGTTCGTTAACTTTGTATCTGCCCTGACTTTTTCCCAGAGCAACACTTACTGGGCACGTGTCCGCTGCGTAAAGGATGAGACCGAGGAAGAGGCTGTGATATTCCCGAAGGAGGTCGGAGATTACATCTGGTCAGAGATCTCGCCTGATATAGTCGAATCAATGGAAGATGCGGAAGCATACTGTGCAGGTCTTGAACCGATGGAAGGATATATGGATTGGACGGTTCCTGACAAATGGGATATAGCCAACATTGTCGATCCGACTTACTGTGAAATGTCCGATGTGGACATTCAATGCAGCTACTCTTTTGAAGGATATTCGGTATTCGGTGATATGGTCACGCTCGTTACATCTACCTATGATAGCTCGACTGCGTCGACGCTTTATTACCACTTTGATTTTGCAACGGGCGGAAATGAATGGCCCTATGTATACGGTTATGTCCGCTGTGTAGCGCTTCGTTCGCAGGGCGGCGGCGAGTAATATGTAAAAAGGAGAATTTCATGAAAAAGATTTTTTGTTTGATCTCAGTTTTAGTTCTTGTTTTCGCTCTTGCTTCGTGCGGCAAGAAGAAAAAAGATGAGCTTTCTGGTTATGAAGAGCAGGTCTCGAAAGAGATCAAGGCTGAAGAGGGCGGTAAAGTCGAAACTTCCGACGGAAAGACTTCGATCGACATTCCTGCCGGCGCTCTTGACGAAAACACGACGATCACGATTACGGTCTACGACGCGGAAGGGTATGCGGGGACCGACGGCAAAAAAGTTGTGAGCAAGATCGTTGAATTCGAGCCGTCCGGCACGATCTTCAAAAAGCCTGTCATCATTACGATGGCGGCTGCTGAGGATATAAAGGACAAGACGATCACGGCAGCAGTCTATGACGAAACAAAGAAAGAGTGGAGCTACAGCCGCGGCTTTTATGTTACCCTCGGGGACGGCAAGACTGAAGCCGGAGATCCGATCATGCATACGACGGACGGGAAAGAGATCTCGGTCAGTGACGGAAATCTGACGACGGCTGCAGGCGACCCGATAATGATGACGAATGCAGCAGGTGATCCGATCATGACGAATGCTGCGGGCGATCCGATAATGATGAGCGCAGCGGGAGACCCGATCATGCTTGCATCGGAGAATGCTGCAGGTGATCCGATCATGACTTCGGCTGCTGGAGATCCGATCATGACGAATGCTGCGGGCGATCCGATAATGAATGCAGCAGCGGGAGATCCGATAATGATGACGACAGGCCATTTCACGGCATACACTTTCATAGTGTTCGATCCGAGAGAAGGCGGGGAAGAAGAACCTGCCGAGCCTGCGGAAGATGACGACGAGCCTGCGGAAGATGACGACGAGCCTGCGGAAGAGGATGACGACGAGCCCGCGGAAGAAGATGACGACGGCAGCGAACCGGACGAAGATTCGGAACCGGATGAAGATGTCATCCCGGAACCCGATCCGGTATACTCCACAGTTCTCTGCACAGGTTCTTCGCGCTGCATAGATGAAGAGAGCCAGGCTTTTATAGACTGTCCGAAAGAAGGCGAGGCTATGAACGGTCAGGACGCGCAGTATGCAGTCAAAAGATCGTGCGTTCCTGCAAAATACACAAAAATCCCCAAGACTTTCGAAGAGGGATATGATCAGGTCGTCGACGAGGTCACAGGTATCAGATGGATCGTCGGTATCAGCGGGACAAAGGCATGGGAAGAAGCTAATAATTTCTGTGCAGATCTCGATTCCGGCGGTTTTGAGGACTGGAGGCTTCCGACACCGAAAGAAGTGATGAGCATTGCTGTGGGCGACAGTTACGGACATGCTGTCAGAGAATTTTATTTCAATGATTTTGATGTCTCCAGCAACTATATCTGGGTCGCTCAGGAAGTTGCTGAGGGAGAACAG
>JAEESW010000034.1 GCA_016290135.1 bacterium | reverse complement strand
CTGTTTGATCCTCTGCTCGAAAAGCGCCTCTTCGCCCATCGAAACCCAAACATCTGTGTAGATGACGTCTGCGTCTTTTACAGCCTTCATCGGATCTTCGGAGAACTCGATAACAGCGCCTGTTTCCTTAGCGACTTTCTTCATCTCTTCTACGAGTTTTTTGTCGGGCCAGAGTGCCTTCGGAGCACATGCAACGAAGTGCATACCCATTTTTGCGGAACCGATCATAAGGCTGTTGCCCATGTTGTTTCTTGCATCGCCGCAGTAAACGAATTTTACTTTATTAAGAGGTTTTGCAACATGTTCTTCGATCGTGAGGAAGTCAGCGAGGATCTGTGTCGGATGGTAAAGGTCGGTAAGACCGTTCCAAACCGGAACGCCTGCATATTTTGCAAGAGTTTCAACAGTTTCCTGCTTGAAACCGCGGAACTCGATTCCGTCGAACATTCTTCCCAAAACTTTCGCGGTATCTTCGATCGACTCTTTTTTGCCCATCTGGCTGTCGTTCGAGCCGAGGAAAGTTACGCCTGCGCCTTCGTCCATTGCGCCTACTTCAAAAGCGCAGCGGGTCCTTGTCGAGGTTTTTTCAAAAAGAAGAACGATGTTTTTTCCTTCAAGCAGATCGCCTTTGATGCCTGCTCTTTTCTTTGCTTTGAGATTGTGTGCAAGGTCGAGAAGATAACGGATCTCTTCCGGTGTAAAGTCTTTGAGTGTCAAAAAGTTTCTTCCTTTAAGATTAACAGCCATTTTTTCCTCCAAAAAAAACATGGTTAAACAAAAAACGCGAAATTATAGGAAGGCAAAATAAAAAAGCAACATGAAGCGGCAAAATAAAATTGATAAGAAAATCCTCTTATGGTATATTCCTGCGGTTTTGGAGGAATTATGAAAAAAACTTCTCTGATTTTTCTCTTTTTCTTTTTCCTTTTTTCTCTTTCGGCGGAAACGCTGCGTCTCGACGGTTTCAGCAGCAAGGATTTTATATCAGATATAAACAGTGCGATAGTGAGCGAATCGCCGGAAGTCCTTGTAAAAGCGGCGACTCCCTATCTTTCAAAAATGAGATCGTCCAATCTGCCCAACTGTTTCGGATGCTCTCTTTACCTCATAGAAAAAACCGACAAAGCCTCCCCTGCCATGCAGCTTGCGGCAGCCGATCTTGCGGTCAAATTTTCGGACGATCTCCCTGAGATACACCACCATTATCTTGTCCGCCTTGTCCATTTCGCCCCCACAAGACCTGATAAGATAGTGCTCCACTTTTTCAAGGCTGCGGACAGGTCCCTGCGCTTCGCCTTTGCTGATTCTGTAATATATCTTTTTATCGGAAAGCTCTCTGCTATTTGTCTGATATTTTTTGTGATATTTGTCTTAATGATGTTTTTTAAGTATACCGGGCCGGTCATTCACCGCTACAAGCATCTTGTCGGCTTTTCAAAATTTTACGCCATCGGCCTGGCGATAACTTTTTTTGTCTGCATCTGGCTCGTTTCCGACAACTTCAACAACATGATATTCATCCTCATTCCTTTTCTTCTCTTTTTCGGAGAGATCGGGACCCGCAGCGAAAAAGCAACTCTTTACATTGCCGTCATTGCGTTTGCCGTGACTTCTTCCTTCTCCATGGCGGCGGAAAAGCACAAAGCAAGTCCCTACGATCAGAATATGGCATACAACCATCTTCTCGCCGTCATATCCCCGGACCTTCTGCCTGAAGAAAACATCGACGTCTCTCAACCGGGAGCTTATATGGCCAAAGGCTTTCTGTTCCTCTACAACGGTAATTTCAGCCGTGCGGCCTTCAATCTCAAGCAGGAACTTTCCGAGGCTGAGAACCCTGAAATAAGGACTATGCTTTCCAATGCTCTCGCCATAGCTCTCGCCTCCAACGGCAACCCGAAAGCAGCTCTCCCGTATATGAAGGAGGCTTACGAAAGGACGAAAGATCCGAAAATAGGTTTCAATCTGGCAAAGATCTTATACGAAAGCGATTTCCACGGAGAAAGTGCAAAACTTGAAAAAAGTCTGATCTATTCCGCCTCCTCAGAATCGTTCGTATACCCCTATTTATATCTTCCCGGCTACTCGAAAATATGGAAATACCTCTGCGGCGGCAACAATTCTTTCAGCAATAGAAACATAATAAATTCAATACTTTACATTTTGATGGCGTTTGCCTTTTACATTTTTGTGATAGCACTCCGCCATTTTTATCTCGGTTCGCTCAAAATTTCCAGATGTCTCGAATGCGGCAATATCATGTGTTCAAAATGCAATGCCGGAGGCAACGATGTCTGCGCTGTGTGCAAACTGATGAAAGCCGACTCAAACCTTTTCAAACGGGGAGAACATGAGATCTACGAGAAAAGGCGTGAAAACTTTTTCAGGAGACGCTCTCTCATCATGAACATCCTCACTTTCATACTTCCCGGCGGCGGACTGCTCTTTATCGACAGAACATTCGAGGGTGCCTTCTGTCTTGCCGTCCCGCTCACAGTGACTCTCGTATATTTTATGAACACGATGGGACTGGTCGTTGACAAGACCGATGCGTTTTTTATAAAAGCTGCAATAATTTCAATAGATTTGTTGGTCTACTGCCTTTCAGTGATAAGGGCTTTGTTTGCTGTCAGGAGGAGTTGATGCCGGTATCAATAATTCAAAAATCGACCGCAAAGATCGCTTTTGCCGGGGACATCCGTCACAACAAACTTTTTGACGCTCTCACCGAAGCCTCGATCTCCGGACTCACCGGAGTGCTCAAACTCAAAGTGCCGCTCAACGAATATTCCTTCTATTTCCAGAAAGGCGTCATCATCTACTCTTCCAACCAGAAAAAGAACATGGACAAAACCGTCCTCGACATCATCAAATATTCGGGTTTCATTTCACGTGAAAAGCTTATCAAATGCGAAAAAATGAAGAGCAACGCGATGAAGACGATCCTTGAGATGCTTATCGACGAAGGTTTTGTCTCGATGCTCCTCTATTCGAAAGTCATAAGTCTCGCGATGCGGATGAACATCATAAATGCGATGCTCGAAACGCGCGGTTCCTACAGTTTTGAAATAAAAAGCAAGATCGATTCGGTGCACGGTGTCAGACCGATCCAGATCTCGCAGCTCAAATCACTGGATACTCTTGTCGCGGAAAACCGTATCGCTGTCAGGACTGTCATGGATTCGCTGTATTCCGAGGTCTATCAGTGCGAAGGAGTGTCGTATCTCAAGCCGAACCAGTCGTTTCTGCACAATGCGATAACGGCCGAATCTGATTATTTGAAATTTTTCACCACGGCCGTCACTGATTTTATTGATAAAAAATGGTCTTTCCCCCACTTTTTCCTCAAAGACAGGCTTCTCAACATAATAGCGGTCTACACTTTCAGGACTTTTGTCGTCATCGGGCTCTGTATTTTTCTTTATTTTGCCTCAATGACAAGGGCTTTCGACCTGAAAAATGAAAACATAAGCGGGAACGATTTTTATTTTATCCGAGGTAAGCTGCTGGAATCGCTGCACAATTTTCAGACCATAGAAAAGAACGGCATTCCGAAAACATATCAGACGCCCAAAGAAAACCGCGTAAAAAATCTCAAATTGAGAGACGGGCAAAAATAATTTCCGCTTATATTTGATATTTTCATATTTTTTAGTATGATCCAGCGTTTTTTTTGAATTTGTCTGACAATTTTAGGGAGATTAAAGATGAGTACAGTAGATTTCATTGAAACCGGAACAAGAAAGAATGTTTCCGAATTTCAGGCCTTGGCTCTTACGATCATGAACGCGCCGGCAACGACACCGGTTTCCGTGAAAGATCTTTGCACTGCGGCGATGCAGCAGACCAGCGCAGTTTCCTCGAGCCAGACGATGCCGAAAGTCGATGAAAATTTTCCGGAAAACACTAATGTTATATCGAATTTCACAGGCGAAGACACATGCGACACGGATTGGTTCGTGAAGATAGTCCCGACGACGGAAGAAGCTCTCGCAAATCCCGATTCGGCAGACGAAAGAGAGGAGCTTCTCGACATAGTCAGAAGAGCTTCCTATGAACTTATAACCGGCGAGATGCTCACCCACTCCGTATACCTTACCAACAATCCTGATTTCAACTGCAGGATCGATATCGCAGTTCCCGTACAGTTCCCGAAACTGCTTCTCGACACGGCGATCCACTATTATCCGATAGACGAGCAGTCTTCAAAGAATTATGCGAAAAGCCGCAAACTTGATATGCCGTCAATAAGGATCGTATGCCATCCGGAATGGGTAAACGAAGAGTGGCTCTATTGGAAAGCAAAAGCCAACAACGAGAACGAAGAAGAACCTGAGCGCCTCATGATGATATACGACACTGAGACGAACACTGCGTTCCTCCTCGGAGCAAAGAATTTCTCCGAAGTCGAAAAAGCTGTAAAGATCCTTGCATGGAACACTTCAATAGAAGCGGCCAACGGCGATTTCCTTCCTGTAAACGGAACGGCTAAAACGATATCGGTCAAAAAGACGGTCAACAAAAAGAGCGATACAAATTCCACGACTTTCCTGACGGTATCCTGCTGTGAAAGCGAAAGAAGTTTCTTCGGACTCAATGCACACGCTTCCGAAACGACGGCAAAAGGAGAAGAAATCTCCGTAACGACAAGCGGCGATTCCGGACTTCTTATGGTCGCTGCAGCTCAGAACAAAAAGAAATTCCTCATTAATTTCGGAAGGAATGCTTTCGGTTCGATCGACACGGTCATAGCCGGATCGAAAGAGGCTCCGCAGATCGTTTCCGCGGAAAATCTGGCTCTTGTAAAAACCGCCGAAGACAAAAAGGAGTTCCTGCTCAACCCGATGCTTTCACCCAACGCAAAGATCCACACTCTCCTCAAACAGGAAGACAAGGATTTCCCGATGCCGGAATATCTGGTCCTCATGGTAAACGACGGTGCTCTTCCGCCTGTTTCGATGATCAAAGACGCCGACCTCATGACTTCGATGTGGTTTTCCTACACCACCGAATGTGACTGCTGTTCGGATTCCAAGGTGATCCCGGGCGGCAATTCCGATGCGACATGGGAAGTCGGAAGCGAGATCGAGATATTCACAAAGATCGCAAAAAGAGGAAAGTTCAAACTTATCCTTGTAAATACAGAGCCTTACAGCGAAAGCACCCGCGAGTCTCTTGCCGATGAGCTCATCCTTTCAGTCTACACCAAGATCGCAAGGAAAGAGATCGCTTGGAAAGAGTGGAAAGCTTTCCCGGGATTCAACCTTCCCGACAAGGGAACTTTCAAAAATGTCAAAAAGGATTTCGATGCCGTTTACGACACAATGAAATTCTCTGCAGATCCGATGTATAAGGATCTGCTCCGCGATTCGCTCGAGATGAAGATCGAATACTTGAGGACTATTGACGCTCCTCAGGCTCTCACCGCTCCTTTCTACAAAATACTCGCAAAACTTGTTTAATTCGCAGATATCTTTTTATTCAACTAAATTGAGGAATTTTTCATGAAAGACGCATCACTTTTAGAGAAAATTTTGGGTAAATTTCTCTCTCGTGAACAGATCGTAGCTCTTGTCGAAGAGATATCAAAAGGAGTCTCTGTCGTCAACGGCATCATAGATAAAAATGAGAAGATCAAAGCTCAGAAAGAATTCGTATTCGAGACTTTCAGATCGATCGACCGGATGATCGCTCAGTCGAACAAGATCCCTGCGACATTCAAACTCTTTTATGACACTGCAAAAGTCAAGATCCACGATCTTCTTGAACCGATAATCACAGGTATGGTTATGGAAAACGACTTCTCCGACCTTGACGACATTCCCGATGTCAAAAAGAATGATGTCGTCCAGAAACGGGAAAATACGGCGAGACCTCAGGAAAGCAGCCAGCAGCAGGCTAACGGAGGCGAACAGCAGGGCGGCAGACGCAGAAGGAACCGCAGACACGGCCGCAACAGAAACAACAATCAGAATCAGGAGCAGCAGAAACCCGTAGAGACGTCTCATGAAACGTCTCAAAAACCGGAACCGAAACCTGTACAGACGTCTCATGAAACGTCTCTACCAACAGAATCTAAACCCGAACCGGCAAAAAAACCGGCAGGAAGAGGCAGGACACAGAAAAAACCGGCTGAAAAACCGGAATCCGTACAAAAACCTGAACCGAAACCTGTACAGACGTTCCATGAAACGTCTCTACCAACGGAATCTAAACCCGAGCCTGCAAAAAAGCCGGCAAGAAGAGGCAGGACTCCAAAAAAACCGAAAGAAACAAATGAATAATATGAAAAAGGTTTTTTTTATTTTTTCACTGTTTTTTTACTCCCTGCTCTGCGCCGAGACTCCGGCTTTTGACTTTTCTCCGGTCACGGACGAAAATATCTCGCTCGTACTTTACGATACCGCGGCACAGAAGACTGTCTTAAGCATAAACGCCGAAAAACCTTTTCTCTATGCATCGAACCTGAAACTTCTCACTTCCGCAGTTGCATTGAAACATTTGGGCGGCGGCTTTAAATTTCTCACTAAATTTTCGTTTGACCCCGACAGCGGAACTCTCCACATCAAAGCCGGAGGAGATCCTGAAATGGTCGTTGAAAAATTGTGGGTGGCAGCTTCCGATCTGAAGAGGCTTGGAGTCAAGGGAATAAAAAAAGTTGTAGTCGACGATTTTCTTTACGGCAAAAAGAGCGCTCTCACAGCTGAAAGCGGCGACACCGGCGACAACGGATATCTTGCCTTCATCTCCCCTCTCAGCCTGAACTACAACGCGATCGCGATCTTTGTCAAAGCGCGTGAGGCTGCTCAGCCGGCAGAGGTGTCTCTTTCGACACCGAGTTCGTATTTTTCGGTAAAAAACACAGCCACAGGCACTTCGGACGGCAACAATCAGCTTGTAGTCGGAGCGAAGAAAGCCGGAAATCAGACTGAGATCATTGTCAAAGGTTCTCTCGGCACGGCGAGAACAAAGCACGAGGCTGTGTTCAAACGGGTCGCCGATCCGACACGATATTACATTGTTACTCTTCTCAATCTCATGGGAGAAAACGAAGATGCGCCCATAGAGCGGGCTCAACTTGACGACTCGTTTTTTACTGCGAAAGAACGGATAAATTTCGTCTACAAAAGCAATCCGCTGCGGGACATAATCCGCACGATGAATCTATATTCTTCAAATTTTATCGCTGACAGTCTTCAGTTCTATCTTGGCGCGACTCTCCGCGGAGATGTCAAGCAAGGTGTCGAGATCCTTAAAGAATTCGCAAGCAGCGAACTTGGAGAGACGATCGATATCGTGAACGGAAGCGGCCTTGGCAACAACAAAAACTACCTTACCGGAAATTTTTACATCAAACTGCTCAAGAATGTTTTTTCCGATTACTACGGCAGTATAGACTTTTTTTCCTCGCTTCCGGTCATGGGAGAAGACGGAACACTCAAGCGTGCCAATACCAGCAGTGAAAACTCCGGTCTCGTCCGCGGAAAAACAGGCTCGCTGACAGGGGTCGCAGCACTTTCAGGAATCATGAAGGCAAAAAGCGGCAAACTCTATCTTTTTGCATTCGCGATAAACGGATTCCCGTCAAAAAGTTTCAAGCCGATGTGGGCTCTGCGCGACAGAGTCATGAACGAGATCTGGGAGAAATACTGAATATGCTGATACATTCAGCCAGGCACATCACTTACTTGGGCAGAAATCTTCGGATCAATTTTCCTTCGGAATTTCAGGACGATTCGGCGATACTCGTGCTTTCAAAGTGCATGGAGCCCCCCTTCTCTGTCAAAGAAAAGACTCGGATCACCACCGAAGAGATCGCAAAAGTGTCAGGACTTAGGAAATATCTGAAATTTTCCGATAAAACTTCAGTGAAAGTCGGCAGTTTCGAGATGAAAATAGCCGATATCACACCGGATAGGAGCAAATTCAACTTTCTCATCAACAACGAAGTCTGTTTTCTGACATATATCCCTGATACCGCTATTCCTTTTTGGGAAGACATCACCCTTCTCATTCAGGCCGATCCCGATTATTTCAATGAAGACGATTTCAAAAAAATAGAGAGTTATATTGCGGAAACGAAGCCTAAAAAAACCATAATTTCAGGCTGTTATGCTGAAAAGTGGTCTTCTGCATCCAAAATCGGAAAAAATATCGAAATCAGGAACGAAATGTCGCAGCAGACAATCTTCTGAAAATCCTTATTGATTTTATATCCTTTAGTTATATAATTCTCCGTTTTTTATTTTGCTTTTTATAGGTGCAGACATGAAAAAGTTATTGATCCCCGCAATTTGTTTTTTGTTGTTGTTCGGTTTTGTCTCCTGCGCAAGCGATGATGACGATGCGGACTCCTCATCCGAAGGTAAAGACCAGTCCGACACATCGGATCCGACAGACATCACCGACTCAGGCGACTCAAGCCACCAGGGAGAAGGCGGCGACACTACAGCCCCGACAGATCCTACGAACCCGGGTGAAAATCCTGATGATCCGGGACAAAACAGCTGCATCTGCGGCGCAGACGACCTTGATCCCGACGAAGACGGCATTACAAACGCTGTCGAAGGATGCGAAGATTTTGACGGCGATTCTCTTCCCAACTGCATGGACACCGACAGTGACGGTGACGGGATCCCTGACAAAACAGAATGTTCATCTCAGCCGTGCAAAGATACCGACGGTGATGAAAATCCTGATTTCATCGACAGAGACAGCGACAACGACGGCATGAGCGACAAGGATGAAAAGGAAAAAGGGACAGATCCCTACAACAAAGACACTGACGGCGACGGCAGTGACGATCTTGCAGAGATAGTCTACGGCTCAGATCCGCTTAACGACGGCAGCCGTATCCCTGAAGGTCTTTTCTATGTCGTTCTTCCCTACAACGCAAAATACAATGTCAGCAGGACATGGGAATTTGATACCGACATTTCAAAGATAGATGTCGCATTCATGCTCGACCTTTCGGGTTCAATGGAAGAGGAACAGTCGAACCTTAAAGAAAAGATCAAAACCGACGTCGTCGAGAAAGTCAAAACCTTGAACGAAGGGACTCTTGATGCGGCTTATGCTTTCGTCCACTTCATGGATTTTGACAAAGAGATGGACAAAGTTTACAAAGTCGACACTCTGGTAACGACTGACGTCGAAGAACTCAAAGCCGCGATAGATTCTACGCCGGCGCCTTACGGCGGCACTGAATGCCACTGGCTCGTCCTTTACGCGGCGACTACCGACCAGGACATCTACGGGACATGTCAGCCGACAGGAATAGAAGGAATGATGAACAAAGCGACCTGCAACTTCCCGAAACCAGACTGCTCAGGCAGACCGGGCGACCGTGCCGGACTATGCTTCCGTGAAAAGTCGATGCCCATCCTCATCATGATAACAGATGAAGCTCCGACAGACACAAAAATGCCGCCTGCAAACGAACTGGCTTCGACTCTCTCAATGCAGACGCTTGTTAATGAAAGTGCAAAATTTATCGGAATAGATTCGTCCAGCACGACCGGTAACAACAACATTTCTAAATTTTACGAAACAGTTTCAGAGATCACAGGAACTCTCGACAAAAACGGAAAATCATTCAATTTTACAGTCAGCAGCGATGCTGTTGCGGCTGACGGAAAGGCCATGAGCGAAAAAATAGGAGAAGCGATCGAATCACTCACCTCTTTCGTTCAGATGGACGTATGGGTCGCAGGAAACTCGAAAGAAGTCTGCAACGGAACCGACCAGAGCACGGCAAACTTCATCATCGGCGGCATTCCTGTAAAAGCGGATCCGCCCGAAGGTGCTACTATCGATGAAGCAAATATGAAATTCCTCAAAGTAAATCCCGGAACAGTCGTAACTTTCGATGTTCAGTTCCACAACGATTTCTGCCCCAACCCGACAGCCGAACCGGTTCTCTACAAAGCCGAGGCAATGGTTTTGGGTGAAGGCGCTTATCTTTCCAAAAAAGAAGTTCAGATCATAGTTCCGAAGAGCGAAAACAGATAATCCGAAAGTTTTTATAAGATCTTTATTGAGATCTTCAGATCGATTTTAAAATATCGAGGATCGAAGTTCTGATCGTTTGACCGAACATTCTGTAAAGAAGCGGAATTTCGATGTCCATGTCAATGACACCGTCTTTGAAAGTCATAAGACCTTTGACGGTTTTGCCTTTAAATTCAACAGCCTGCCTTGATCTGTCGACAAAAAGCCTGATATCTTCGGTCGGAACTTTCCTTTTCACCATTTTTTCAAGGTTCTCATCTATCCAATTCCAGACATATTCTTCTGATTTTGCGGGTTTGTAGTTGATGTTTACTGTTGACATTACTTTTCTCCGTCTCCTCTGAGCGCTTCAAGTTTCGCTTCTATTTTCGCAAAGACCGAACCTTTCGTGAATTTTCCGTCCTTTCCTCTCGTTCCTGCCGGAACTCCTGTCAGGATCTCTATTCCCTCAAGAACATTTTTTATTGCATAGATGTGGAATCTGCCGTTTTCCACCGCTTTGACGACTTCATCGCTGAGATTGAGGTTCCCGACATTCTGGATCGGGATCATGACGCCCTGGTCTCCCGTGAGTCCGCGGAGACTGCATATCTCAAAGAATCCTTCTATCTTTTCATTTACGCCGCCTATAGGCTGGATCTCACCCATCTGGTTGATCGAACCTGTGACTGCGATCGATTGCTTTATCGGAACGTCGCCCAAAGCCGACATGAGTGCGTAAAGCTCAGTCGAACTTGCGCTGTCGCCGTCAACTCCGCCGTAGCTCTGCTCGAAAGCGATAGACGCCGAGAAAGAAAGCGGTTTTTTGACAGCAAAGAGTCCGCCTAAATAACCTGCCAAGATCATTGAGCCTTTATCGTGTATTGCTCCTGAGAGCATCGCCTCGCGCTCGATGTTTACTATCTCACGCTGACCCGCAAAAGCCTTCGCTGTAATTCTGGAAGGGATCCCGAAACTGAAATCACCGATCTGATATACCGCAAGACCGTTGATCTGCCCTACTTTAGCCCCTTTGACGTCAATGAGGATCGTTCCTTTTCTTATAGATTCGAAATAGTGCTCGCGGAAACGGTCGTATCTTTTTTCGCGGCTTTCTATCGCGGTGATGACCATCTCTTCCGACACCACTTTCTTGTTTTTATGCTGCGCCCAGTAAACGGCTTCAACTATGATCTCAACTATATCACTTGCATGGACGCGGTATTTCGACTGATCTTCGGCGCGTCTTGAACTGTAGAAAAGCAGCCTTCTTATTGCCGAAAGGTCGAACGGAAGCTCGCAGTCATCATTGACTATCCTTGAAATGAAGCCGATAAGCGTATCTGTCGTTGAGGCGTTGACATCGACAACCGACTCGAAATCGGCTTTGACCTTGAAAATGCGCCTGAACTCAGGATCACGCTCGTAAAGCAGGTGGTATATCTCTTCGTCGCCGATGAGAACGACTTTGATGTCAAGCGGAACAGGCTCGGGATTCGGTGCAGTGATGACTCTGTATTTGAAGTCGGCGTCCATATCCTCGATCTTTATGAACCTGTTTCTGACAGCGCGTTTCAAAGCGGTCCAAGCGTAGTAATTTTTAAGGATGTCGTCAGCCTGGATTATGAGGAATCCGCCGTTCGCGCGGTGCAATGCGCCAGGTTTGAGCCTTGTGAAGTCGGTAAAAAGCGAATTGTGGTTCTCTTCATATTCGAAGTAGCCGATAATGTTCTGGAAAGTCGGGTTCGTTTCGTAAATTACAGGCGCTCCCTTCAGATCCTTGTTGTTGATGAGCAGATTGACCTTGTATTCCTTGAAATCGGGAATGAGAGTCTTCATCGGATCGGCCTTGCCTTCGAGAAAATCGCGGTAAGTGAAGAAATCGGAGAAATTGTTGACCGTAAACTCGGCGATCGAATCAAGATACTCCCTGACTCCTTCGTTTCTGCCGTATTTTTTCGCAAGATCGTTCAGCGGCTCCGAAATTATCTTTTTGACCGTTGTCCGCTGCAGTTCGCTCATCTGTTCCTTGTATTCCTTCTCAGTTTTTCTGTCCTGATGGAAGTATGCGATGAGTTTTTCCTGAAGTGCGCTTTCGTTGTTTCTGATCTTTTCCTTCTCTTTTTCGTCAAGAGACTCGTATTTTTCGCGGTCTATCGGTTTTCCGTCAACGATCGGATTGAGAACGAGGCCGTTTTCTGTAGAACTCAGCGCGAAATCGAGTTTTGCAGCTTCCGCCTCAAGTTCGTTGTAACTTTTCTGCATCTTGTCGCGGTAAGTCTGGGCAACTTCGGCGCGGAGCCCTTCAAAATTCTCGCTTTCCATCTGTCTCGGGATCTGTTCGATGAAACCCTCAAGCAGCTCATCCATGTCCTTTATGAACTTTTCTCCGCTTCCCGCCTTCATGAAAAGCATATTCGGAGAATCGTAGTCTTCAAAGTTGTAAACATAAAGCAGATCGTTGGGAACAGGCAGATGTTTTGCCACATCTTCGATATATTTTTTTACATTCGATGTCTTTCCGCTTCCCGGATCGCCTGCAACATAGATGTTAAAGCCCTTTTTTTTCACATCCATGCCGAAATCAAGAGCCTCGAATCCCCTTTTCTGGAATGAGAAAAGTGATACCGGCTTGATATCTTTTGTGGTTTTGCCTTTGTATTTGGCAAGTTCCGGATAGTATCTGAGTTCCTTTGCTTTCAATTCTTTGGCTTCGAGCTTCATTTTTTCCTCCTTTGACCACTAAAAAACGGAGAATCTTATAATCTTTTGATTTTTTTACAAAGAAATCGGCAAAAACAGGAAGACCTTCCGTTTTAGTGCCCTGAAAAAGCGGAAGATCTTCGATCCGGCAGGTCTTGCAGGAATGTTCTTGACAACTCCGACAATGTCGAAAACACTTATCGGGAGATCGTATCTTCTGACATTGTCACCTGCCGTGACCGCAACGAATCCTTCGATCTTCACTATGCGGTGGACAATATATCTCGGATCTCTGCGGTAGACCACGACTTGTCCTGCCTTGAGTTCATCGATCTCAACAGGGGTCGCCGTCACTTTGTCTCCGATTTTGAGGACCGGTTCCATACTTGAGGAGACGACAGTGAAATACTGCGGAAAACCGCTGAGCTTTTCATCAAATTCCGTCATTTCAAAAGTCCTTCAGCCCATTCTGATTCATCAAACCTGTCTCTTTTTCTTGCACCCGTGGAATATATCTTCACTTTTTTTGCAAGGACTTTTTCAAGAGCATTCTTCTGATCCTTACTCAATCCGATATTTTTATGCAACATATTGAAAAGACTTATTATTCTGTATTTATCCAGACACGCTGAATTTGAAAGCTGGTCTGTGTTTCCGCCGTATTTTATTATCAGAGGTTCGTCAATGAGGCCGAATCTTTCTTTGAGGGACATCCTGAGCCAGAGGTCGTAGTCTTCGCAGACAGGAAAAGTCTCGTCGAAACCGCCGTATTCAAAAAAAAGCTCTTTTTCCATCATCACGCTGCTCGGAGTGACGGCGCATACTTCAAGACAGTTGTAAAAAATATAGCCGCTCGGACGAATATATCTGGATGATTTATTTACGAATCTTCCGTTGCGCACCCATGTTTCATCGGTCTGCGAGATGCGAAGTCCGCTTTCCTGCATGAGACCGATCTGTTTTTTGAGTTTCTGTTGTTTCCACTCATCGTCGCTGTCCAAAAAGGCGATATACTTCCCTTCTGCAAGTTTTGCACCGAGATTCCGCGCCGCGCTCACGCCTTTGTTTTCCGTTTTTACCGCTCTGATTTTACCTGCGAATCCATGCAGGACCGAATCTGTTCCGTCATCAGACCCGTCATCAATGACAATGCACTCGAAATCCTTAAAACTCTGGCTTAGAACTGAATTTACGGCGCGCCCGATGACTTTTTCGCGGTTGAAAGTCGGAATTATGACTGAAACAAGCGGAGTTTGCATGAGATCCTCACAAAAAAACCGTTGATTTTAGCAGAGAAAGCATTCTTGGCAAATTTTGCGCATGGCTTGACATCCAGCCTGCTTTACTTATCATTTTACGTTTTATTGTTGTATTTTCGGAGAATTCTATGAAGAAAAATATCTTTTTGCTTTCTGTTGCAGTTTTCACACTTTTCATTTCAGCATGCGGAGTTGACGATGAAGACGGGATTTTTGCCGGTTCAGAATGCACGTTCGAGGGAGCCGAGATCTGTTCTGACAACGGCATCGACATTCTTGTGTGCCAGTCTTCGACATGGACACTGAAAAAACAGTGCAATATTTCTATCGGAAAAAAATGCAGACCGGGTTCCGACGGTGCTTTAGGCTGTTTCGGTGATGGAGAAAGCGTCACACCCGGAAATCAGGACTACGACGGATCGGAAGACCCTGATTTTTCTGATACCGATCAAGTCCCGGATAGCGGCGAAAAGGATCCCGAACCTGCAGACGCCGGGATCGAAGAAACGGATGCCGACAGCACTTCGGAAAATCCTTCCGGCACCGATGACCATGACAGCGGATCCCAACCGGATTCTGACCATGACACCCCTGACAACTCCGTAACTCCTGACAACGATTCGGATGCAGATACTGATACTGACAATCAGACACCTCCTGCAGGTCAGTGCTCTTCAAATTCCGACTGCTCCGGCGCGACGCCTTACTGCTCTATTTTGACTTCGGAATGTATTGCCAACGCCGTTTTTATCACCGAATATGTCGAAGGAAGCGGCAACAATAAGGCTGTAGAAATTTACAACGGATCAAAATCATCAGTGAATTTAAGCAATTTTACGATTCGTCAGGCAAATAACGGCAAAGACTGGGGCAGCGGCACAAACTTTGTCTACAGTTTCACAGATTCAACATCGATTCCTTCCGGCAAGACTTTTGTATTCTGCAATGTGGCCTCCGATACCGAACTCGTAGCCAAATGCGACCAGACTCCGACAAGCTCGGTCTTTCAATTCAACGGAGATGACGGCATAGCATTGTTTGACGGGTCATCCATCGTTGATCAGATCGGCATTTCCGGAGATGTAGAAGCATGGGATGCCGCCGGTGTTGCAGGTGCGACCAAAGACCACACTTTGAGAAGAAAGACCTCGGTCATTCAAGGAACGAGCTTCTGGAGCGATTCCGCAGGAACAACGGCGGAGAATTCTCAGTGGATCGTTTTGGATCAGGATACTTTTGACGGTTTGGGAATAAGATGACAATCTATTATCGGGGGTTACCATGAAAATCGCTTTTATCGCTTCCGAATGTTATCCGCTGGTGAAAACCGGAGGACTTGCCGATGTCGTCGGCTCTCTCTCGCAGGCGCTTGCCGCGCTCGGTCACGAAGTGACTGTGATAATCCCCTACTACAAAAAAAACATATCGCAAGAGATCGTGATATCCCCTTTCTTCGAGACGATGTGCGTCCACATGGGGTCAGGAATTGAAGAGTGGTGTTCCGTCAAAACGGCAGCACTCGGTAAAAAAGTCCGCGTATTTCTCATCGAATCAGACAAATACTTCTTCCGCGACGGGCTTTACTGCGATTCTTTCAACAACGATTTTCAGGATAACCCCTACCGTTTCGCATTTTTCAGCCGCGCCGCATTGCAGCTTCTGCGTGATACTGATTTCAGGCCTGACGTGATCCACGTCCACGACTGGCAGACTGCGGCAGTATGCGCCTACATGAAAACCTGGGACTGGGGAGAGAGCGGGATCGATAGGGCAAAAGCCGTGCTTACGATCCACAACATCGGATATCAGGGGATCTACAGTGCTGACTGCCTCGATTACTGCGGTTTCGACTGGAAATATTTCACGAGCGGCGTTTTTGAAGACTATGGCAGAGTCAACTTCCTCAAAGGAGGCATCCATTTTGCTGATTTCGTGACGACCGTAAGCCCGAAATACGCCTCCGAAACGCTTGACGGATCGCAGAGTTACGGCCTTGCGCCTTTCCTCAAAAACAAAGGTGACCGCTACATCGGCATACTTAACGGCGTCGATTATTCTGTCTGGGATCCGAAAACAGATGAAACGATACCTGAAAACTATTCGGCACGCAGTTTCAAAGGGAAAGCAGCCTGCAAGCGTGAACTTCAGAGGCGTTTCGGCCTTGTCGAAGATGAAAACATTCCTGTTGTCGGCGTCGTCAGCCGCTTTGCCTATCAGAAAGGGCTCGACATCCTCGCCAAAACCGTCGAAAGGATCGTCGATTCGATGGTCGTCCAGTTTGCGGTCATGGGTTCCGGAGATTCCGAGCTCGAAAACTTTTTCAAATGGATCCCCGGTGAAAAGCACGGAAAGATCGGCAGTTTTATAGGCTACAGCGATGAAATGTCGCATCTGGTCGAAGCGGGAAGCGACTTTTTCATAATGCCCTCGCGCTACGAGCCGTGCGGACTCAACCAGATTTATTCGCTTAAATACGGCACACTTCCTATCGTCCGCAACACAGGCGGCCTTTCCGACACAGTCGAGCAGTATTGCGAAGCAGACGGAAGCGGAACAGGCTTCAAATTCGACTATCTCTCCACAGACGCCATCTTCGACACCGTCGGATGGGCAGTAAGCACCTATTTCGACCGCCAAAAACACTTCACTTCAATGCGTAAAGCGGCGATGAAGTGCGATTTCAGCTGGAAAAATTCTGCGAAGGAATACGAGAAGATCTATAAATTCTGAGGTTTAAAATGAACATTTTCACTGAGCGCAATAAATTTAAAGGCGCAGCAAAGAATCAGCTTAATTTAGAGTCTTTCGGTGTATATTTTTTGGCTATAATCATAATTGTCGCTTTGACACTTGTGATAGGTATTGTGATTAACTATCTTATGGGAGAAAAATCTATACCGGGTAAAATATTGGATCTTCTTTACCGTATATTTATTCTTCCAGTGTTTCGGATGGGATTTGTTTATATTGCTGTCGGCATATTCCGAGGAAATGCAAATTCCGGAATGTTGTTAAAGCCTTTTACATCATACTGGAAAGTTATTAAATTTAATATACTGACCGGGCTGAGAATTTTTTTATATTCTCTGCTTTTTATAATTCCCGGCATAATGCTTTCATACAGTTATGCGATGTCGAATTACATCTTTGAGGAAAATCCTAGTCTTGCCGCATCTGAAATTTTAGAGAGAAGCGAACAAATGATGAAAGGTCACAGGTGGGAGCTATTTAAGTTTCACTTGTCCTTCATAGGCTGGTATCTGCTTGTAATATGCACATGTGGCTTGGCTTTAGTTTATGTTGCTCCTTATGTTGCAGTAAGCCATGTCAACATTTACAACACTCTGAAAAACGAAGCAATGGCGGCTTCATCCGATCAAATCGCAGTTCAACAATCCGCGGAATAAACACCCGCTATTATCTGCTTTTACGCTCACAGCAGGCGAGCCGCCCGCACTCCGACGAAGCCACAAATTTATAGATAAATTTTTCGAAACTATATTTTTATTGACTTAACAAAAATTATCACTAAAACAATTTCAAGTTTTGGTCGGCAAAGACAAAGAAAGCCTTCGGCTGAAGTTTAACACCTATTTCAGAGGCGACAGAAATGAGTGTGCTGAAACCACAAACCATCAAGGAAATCCAAAACCGCAAAGAAGACCAGACTTTCGACTGCAAAAGCATTCAGATAGAACCAAAGGCTCTCGCTGTTCCAATCGTAGCATTCGCCAATGCCGACGGCGGAGTCATCGCAATAGGCGTGTCAGATAAAACACGGAAAATTGAAGGAGTTGACCGTATGTGCCGTGAACTGGAAGCGACCGGCGCTCCGGAACTTTCTTTCCGAACAGACGGCTTTATCCTTAGAATTTCAGTGCCTAACGTAGCAGAAAAAGTAGCAGAAAAAGTAGCAGAAAAAGTAGCAGAAAAGTTACCAGAAAAACGTCAGAGATTAATAGATGATATTATAGAAAAAACCAAGTTGAATGGCGCAAAACTGAGTGAAAATAAAATCAAGATACTGCGTTTAATCACAGATGATCCTTACATTTCTAGGTCGGATATAGCGAAAGAAACAGGACTTAGTGAAACATCGGTGTATCGCAATATTGAAGCAATGCGAGGCAAATATCTCCGCCGTGTCGGACCGGACAAAGGCGGATTTTGGGAGATTATAATTTGAAGACAATTAAAATTTTCCTAATTTAATTTAACTTGAAAATACTCCTTTTGTGACTATATTACCGCCCGTTTTTTAAGGTTTTTTATGGAGAAAAACATGGAAAAGGTTCTTGTAAAGTCAATTTTCAGAGAAACTGAAAAGTTTATGGGTCAAACGGTCGAGGTTTCAGGCTGGGTCAGAACGATCCGCGCAAGCAACGCTTTCGGATTCATCGAGCTCAACGACGGCTCGTTTTTTAAGAATATTCAGATAGTTTTTGAATCAAATCTGGAGAATTACAAGGAAATCGCAAAACTCGGAACGGGCAGCGCAGTCCGCGTTTTCGGAAAAGTCGTAGAGAGCGCAGGCGACAAGCAGCCCTTCGAGATCAAAGCCGAAAAAGTCGAAGTTGTCGGCACAAGTGACGAGGACTTTCCTCTTCAGAAAAAAAGACATACTCTTGAATATATGAGGACGATAGCGCACTTGAGACCGAGAGCAAACATCTATAACGCCGTTTTCAGGATCCGCAGCCTTGTCGCTTTCGCGATCCACTCGTTCTTTCAGGAAAGAGGCTTCGTTTACGTCCACACCCCGATCATCACGGGAAGCGACTGTGAAGGCGCAGGCGAGATGTTCCAGGTCACGACTTTGGACCTCAACAACCTGCCGAAAAAAGACGATGGCAGCATAAACTACGGCGAAGACTTCTTCGGAAAGGCGACGAACCTCACTGTTTCAGGCCAGCTTGCAGTCGAAAACTACTGCGCAGCATTCAGGAATGTCTACACTTTCGGCCCTACTTTCAGAGCCGAAAACTCATACACGCAGCGTCACGCAAGCGAATTCTGGATGATCGAACCGGAGATCGCTTTCGCAGACCTTCACGATGACATGAAACTTGCCGAAGACATGGTGAAATACATCATCAATTTCGTCCTTGAAAAAGCTCCGGAAGAGATGGAATTCTTCAACAGTTTCGTTGACAAGACTCTGCTTGAAAGGCTGAATTTCATTAAAGATTCCGATTTCGGAAAGATCACATACACCGAAGCGATAGAGCTTCTTAAAAAGTCGGGCAAACAGTTTGAATATCCTGTCGAATGGGGCTGTGATCTTCAGACCGAACACGAGAGATACCTCACCGAAGAACTCATCAAAAAACCGGTCTTCGTCATCGACTATCCGAAAGAGATCAAGGCTTTCTACATGAGGATGAACGAGGACAACAAGACAGTCGCGGCAATGGACCTTCTCGTTCCAGGCGTCGGTGAGATCATCGGCGGCAGCCAGAGAGAGGAACGCTACGACAGACTTCTTGCGCGTATCCAGGAACTCGGACTCAAAAAAGAGGATTACTGGTGGTATCTCGACCTCCGCAGATTCGGTTCGAACCCGCATGCAGGCTACGGTCTTGGCTTTGAGCGCATGATCATGTACATCACCGGAATGCAGAACATCCGTGACGTCATCCCCTTCCCGAGAACTCCGAAAAACGCAGAATTCTAAATCAAAAACTAATTTTCCGAGATCATTTTTTCAGCTGCCGCAAGGAAATCGGCCGAATCGCTTTTACCCATCATTCTGGCAAGTTCTTTGACTCTTCCATCTTTTTCGAGGATCGAGATCTCCGTTTCGACTTCGCCTTCCCCCACGCTCTTTCTGACTACGATGTGAGTGTTTGCAAGAGATGCCGTCTGAGGGAAGTGAGTAATTACAACTATCTGATTTTTTTGAGAATTTTTCTTCATCTCCAGTGCTGCTTCTCGTGCTGTCTCACCACCTATCGAGCTGTCGATCTCGTCAAAAAGGATGACCTTTCCTTCTTCGTCGTCAATGAGTTTTACTGCAAGCAGCAGGCGTGAAAGTTCACCGCCCGAAAGAGATGTTATATCGAACATTTTATCTGTGCCGATCGTGTTTATCTCAAAAACGGCCTCGTCAAGACCGGTTTCGTTGAGATCTTCAAGTTTGTTCAGCAGGATCGAGAACCTGACTCCTTTCATCCCGAATTTAAGGAGATACTTCAGAATGTTTTCTTCAAGCGGCTTTACAGCTTTGAGACGCTTTTTACGCAGATCTTCGGCTAACTTTTCCCCTTTTTTGAGCATCGCAGCGAGCTCTTTTTCGGCTTCTTCAGTCTTCCGAGGAATTTTGTTCATTTCAAAAAGCTCTTCGTTAAGCGTATCGAGTTTTTTCAGCAGATCAGCCGAAGTCGTCACTCCGTGCTTCATAAAAAGGGATGAAAGCTTGTCAAATTTTGTCTGGATTTCTTCAATGTTATCAATCGGTTCATCGTATTTTGAAAAAAGCGATGCCGAAGTTTTCGCAATGTCGTCAAGTTCTATCGCGGCTGCCGAGATGCGGGCCGGAATGTCGCCGATGTCGTCAAGCTCTGCAAGATCTGATGCAGCTGAATCGGCACTGTTGACAAAATCGAGTGCGCTGCTTAGGGAATTTATAAAATCAGAACTGTATTTTACGATCTTCACGCGGTTTTCGGCAAATTTTATTTTTGAAAGAAGCTCTGCCTCTTCATTTTCGTAAGTTTCTATCTTTTCGATCTCGTTTATCTGATATTCCAGATAATCTCTTTTTGAAATGTCGTCTTTTGCCTTAAGCTCTTCGATCGTTTTTCTAAGTGCTTGTATTTTATGAAAAATTTCTTTATATTCAGTCAGAAGTTCAAAATTTTCAGCCTTGAGATCGACAATTTTCATGCGGTAGTCTTTTTTGAAAAGTTCCCTGTTTTCAAACTGGCTTCCGATCTCGATCGCATTACCTAAAAGTGACGCTAAAAACGCCGAACTTACAGGAGTATCGTTCAGATAGACGCTGTTTTTATCACCGAAGACGCGTCTGACGAGAAGATGTTCGTTTTCAGGCTCGATATCATTGCTTGAAAGAAGTTTCCTGAGCTCGTCATCACCTGCTTCCAAAGCGATCTCGGCACAGATTTCGCCGCTCTTTCCCCACTTTCCGAGAAGCGATCTGGTTATCCTTTCGCCGCGCAGAGCCTTCATCGCCGAAACAAAAAGGCTCTTTCCGCTGCCCGTCTCGCCGGTAACGGTCGTAAGTCCTGAAGACAATTCGACATTTGACTTCTTTATAATGAGAAAATTTCTTAAAAATATGTTCGAGATTTTCATTTTTTCTCCGCTTCACCTTGAAACATATCCTTCAAAAACTCTGCGACTTTAATGTTTTTTGATTCGCCGAGCGTGTCGATTATTCTGTAAAGTTCGTCTTTGTCAAACCAGATACCGTGTTCTTTCGGGCATTTGTCGATGATTATTTCGCTTTCCGATGCAGGAACGCTCACCTTTTTCATAGGTTTTCCACAGATAGGACAAGGTCTTGCCTTTTCTTTGACCGATTTCGTAACATCCTGAAAAGATTTAAGGATCTCAGCCGATTTTTCAGAATCACCCATAAGATATTCAAGTTCTCCGGCATCGAGCCAGATGCCGCCGCACGAAAAACAGTAGTCGATCTCTATTCCGTGAAGCTCAAGAACGGCCATATCGCAGCCGCAGACAGGACAAACAAGCATTGTTACCTCCTAACTCGCGCGGAAACGGTTGAATCTTTCCGCAAAAAAGAGTTCAAAGACCTTGTTGCAGAATTTTATATATTCTTCATCTCCCGATGCAAGGATTGTTTTTGTGAAGATACGAGCTTTTTCTACAAGTTCACCGTGGCGGACTGCCAGCAGGAAATAGGCATCGTTCTTGAATCCGCTCTGCTCGAGACCGGTCAAAGCGCCGGGGCCGCGCGTTTTGAGGTCGTATTCGGCGATTTTGAAGCCGTTTTCGGTTTTTGAGAGAAAATCGAGGCGGTTGAAAGCCTTTTCACTGATGTCGCTTCCGGCAATAAGTGCGCAGAAAGATTTGTCTTTTCCTCTTCCTACTCTGCCGCGCAACTGATGAAGCTGGGCAAGGCCGAACCTTTCTGCGTTTTCGATCACCATGAATACCGCATCAGGAACATCGACGCCTACTTCGACAACGATCGTCGAAACAAGCAGATTGATCTCTCCGTTTTTGAGCCTGTCGATAATTACGCGCTTTTCATCCCCTTTCATCCTGCCGTGCAGAAGTGCCGCCTTGTCGCCCAAAACCTGCGAAAACTCCTCATAAACCCCTTCGACGTACTTCATTTCCGATTTCATTTCTTCGTTTTCGCTCTCTTCGACAAGCGGGCAGACCCAGTATCCTTTCTTGTTCTGATTCTTTATGATTTCAGTAACAAAATCAAATACTTTAAATCTGTTTTCCGCCTTGACGAGCCGCGTCGTTACGGGAATCCTTCCAGGCGGCATTTCGTCAATGACGCTGATCTCGGTCGAGCCGTAGACTGTTAAAGCCAAAGTCCTCGGGATCGGCGTCGCACTGACGACAAGAACATCGGGATGGACCGATTTCGACTGGAGTTTCATACGCTGCGAAACGCCGAAACGGTGCTGCTCGTCGATGATGATGAGGCCTATATCCTCCATGAATTCCATGTTCTCGAAAAGTGCGTGCGTGCCGATAAGAAAATCTGCCTTTTTCGCGTTTTCGAGCCGCTCCGCCTTCTTCTTTTTGCCCGTGACTCCGCCTAAAAAAAGTTCTATCTTTATGTTTTCAGGGACCATGCTTGAAATGGTTTTAAAGTGCTGCGCCGCTAGAATTTCGGTCGGAGCCATTATCACGCTTTTGTAACCGCTTGCGATCACATCAAGGCTGGCAAGGACCATGACGGCCGTTTTTCCGCTTCCGACATCGCCCTGCAAAAGCCTGTTCATCGGATATATTGAAGCAAGGTCGCCTCTGATCTCGCCGAGGACGCGCTTTTGGGCTTTAGTGAGCTCAAAAGCCATGTTTTTTTCGACACTTACACTAAGATCCGACTCTGTTTTGATGCGGCGTCTTTTGTCGGTGCGCATCCCTATCGCAGAAAACTGCGAGCCGAACTGGAAAAAGAAAAGCTGGTCGAAGGCGATCCGCTTGTGCCAGCGCGTTTTGAAGTCGTTCAACTCGTCTATATTCGCGCTTAAGTGCGGAAAGTGAAGATTCATCAGCGATTCAACGAAATCTGGGAAGCCGAATTCCTTTTTCAAACCGTCGGGAAGCCATTCTCCGCTGTACTGCGAAAGGGTGTTGACGAGCATTTTTGCCGTTCTCAGCATGAAAAGGTGCGAGACTCCGACAATATTTTTATAAACCGGAATATAGCCGCTGAGGAGCGTTTTCCACCCTTCGTCGAACTTGAACATCTCGGGATTCACAAGGTTTATCGCGAAAGATTTCGGACTCACCTCGCCCGAAATGAGAACTTCATCCCCTTCTTTGTAGAGATTGCAGTAGATCATTCCGAGTTTGCCGAAAAAAGTGATCGTGACGAGAGATCCTGCAAGATCGACTTTCAGATAAGACGGGATCTTGCCGAAGCCGCGCTTTACCGAAACGACCTTTGCTTTGAAGGTGGCGATCTGACCGCGCTCAAAGTCTGAAAATTTTGTCACAAGAAAGCGTGTTTCATAACTTTCAGGAAGATTTCCGACTAAAAAATCGAAAACTTTTCCGCCCAAAGCGGCTGTGATTTTTTTAAGCTGCGCTTTTGAAAGATCGACCGCCGATTCAAGCGGCTGACTCAAAAAAGAAAATAATTTGGAAATATCGGGAACTTCCGAAGGATTAAACATACTTTACTTCGAGGATCTCGTATTCTCTCGCACCGGCCGGGGTCTGAACGACGACATCGTCACCGAGGGTCTTGCCGATAAGAGCTCTCCCTTTCGGGCTTGCTATAGAGATTTTGCCGTGTTCCGGATCACTTTCGACTTCGCCGACCAGCGTGTAGACGACTTCTTCGTCGGTATCGTTGTCAAGAAGTTTGACCGTTGCGCCGAAAAGGACTTTTTCCTTCTCATTTTTAAATTTTGTGATATCGATGACTTCGGCATCCGCGATGACACCGTCAAGATATTCGATCCTTCCTTCGATAAAGCTCTGTTTTTCACGAGCTGCATGATATTCGGCGTTCTCACTGAGATCTCCGTGGCTTCTCGCCTCAGCTATTTTTGCAATTATTGCCGGACGCTCGACTTTTTTAAGGTGTCTCGCCTCTTCGATTATTCTTTCGTAACCGCCTTTTGTAATGGGAATCGACATAGTAAAACCTCCTAAAAAACTAAAAGCGGAATATTATAGCGATAAACCTTTTAGAATCAAGTTTTATCATTCTTTGAAGAGTTCAAGAACTTCATGGCATTCAGCGCTGTAAAGCGTGCGGGAAAGAATAAAAAATCATCAGACGATCGATCTTTTTTTGACAAAGAAAGGCTTGCCGTATACTATCCGCCGTTTTGTTGGTTTAACAAGGAGACAAATTATGAAAAAGTTGTTTTTGATCCCAATGTTTTTAATCTTCTTCGTTTCACTTTATGCAGAACCTTCATGGGAATGCTCGGGTGACGGAGATTGTCCTGAAGGGACGACCTGCAATTCGACTTCGAATTCGTGCGTAATGACGAAAGGAAAAGTTTCAGATTATGCAGCGATAACTCTTTCCATCGGTGAAATCTCGCCTTCATCGCTCGGCGTCGACAGGATATTCG
>JAEESW010000057.1 GCA_016290135.1 bacterium | reverse complement strand
TTTAAGCTCTTTTTGTATAAAATCTTTCGTCTTTTAGCGAGGTCGTCATGAAAAAAATCGTCAAATTTTTCGTAGCTTTCGTGATTTTTCTTTTCATTTTTACTGCGTGCAGCGGCAAAGGAAATTCAGGAAAACAGGAAATTTCAGATGATGATCCGGAAAATCAAACTCCGGAGGAAATAAACTGCAAAGCCGACGGTTCGGAAGAATTTATAACCTATGAGAAACATGAGGAATACGGCTGCCGAGGAGGAAAAGGATGTCTCTTTCGCGATATAAGTCGCAAGACTGAAGAAACAACCTACACTCCAGATGTCTATAAACTTGACGGGAATATTCTCTGGCTGGCAAACCGTTATACTGGTTTGGTTTCCGTTGATGTGAGTGATCCTAAAAAACCAAAGAAGCTTGGAAATCTCAAAATCAAAGGGAGAGATATTCTTGAAATACACGTTCATAAAGGAACCGCTTTTGTTGTCAGTCAAATATCTACCGGTAAGGGCGACGGAGAAACAGGGGACGCCGCTATTATCACGGGTTTCATTAAAATTACAGCCGTCGATATTTCAGACCCGTCAAAACTTTCTGTTTCAAGCGAAATCAATATTCGGGGAAGGCTCGCCGTTTCATCGAAACGCATCGGCGATATTTTATACTTCGCTTTGCATGATTCCACATATATCGGTTACTACGGATGTGACAACGGTGAAGAGGAAGTTTCGAAAAGCGGAATAACGACCGTATCCTTAAGCATAAAAGATTCTAAAAACATGAAAATTATTGACAAATATTTTGTTGAATGGTCTTTGTACCCTGCCGTCCATATTTCTGAAAAGTCAGTATATATTGCCGAAACTGAAAGAGATATAGATTCAGAAAACGAAAACAGAGGTTCTCTGATAACTATGCTTGATATCAGCGGCGGTGACGGAAAAATAGTAAAAAAAGCTGAATTTATGGTAGAGGGCACGATAAGCGACCAGCAGAAAATATACGAAAAAGGCGATGTTTTTTATGCAGTAAGTTCTTCCTCAAGTTCGCGGATTATCGAAAGTTTTGATGTTTCTGATCCGTCAAATATCAAAAGACTTGCAAAACTTGAGTTCGCACAGGCAAAAGTTGTCGAAAACACGATGTTTGACGGTGAAAAAATGTATGCCGCCATTCATGAACAGTATAAATACGAAGATTCATACCTTGAGATTGTTGATATTTCCGATCCTTCCGACCTCAAACAGCTTGGCACTGCGCAAATTCCTCCATGGTCACAGTTCGTTGTCAAGGGAAACAGCCTTATGGCTATAGGAAAAAGTGGCACTCTTGCTACAAATGCCATAATTTCCATGTACGACATATCCGATCCGGAAAATGTAAAAACTGTAAATTCCGTAACTTTCGGTTCAAACTACATTGATTATTTGAATGAATATGACAAAACATGGTTCAAACATCCTGTATTTCAAGTATTTGACGATCCAGGCCTTATTCTTTTGCCTGTTACTGAAAACAACGACTTCGGAAGGCAGTTATCCAGACTCTATATCGTCAGTTTCGATATTGAAAAGGGGCTCGAAGTGCGCGGTTTTATCGAAACAGAAAGCACGATCAGCCGCGGTGCGGCATTAAAAGACTCGGTTCTGGCAATAAGCGATTCGCATCTCGTTTCTGCAAATCTTCCCCAAAGCGGCAAACCTGAAGTCGCAGCCGAAATTGTTCTGGCGGAAACGGTGCCATCTCTCGGAAATTGCAGCGGTTATCCGTGCGGTTTCTTATCTTCGAAATTGCAGATCTACGATCCTGAAAGCGGAGAACTCCTTTGGAAAAGCGGTACGTTGGAAAGCAATGTAACGACGATGAAAAACAGCTCCCGTGCATATATTTACGGTAAGATTTCCGACAAGGAAACACCTTACAACGAAATTGTAAAAGTTTTAGAATTTTCAAAAGACGGCATTTTTAAAGAAACCGATTTAAAATCAAAAGATCAGATCCCCGCAATGAAGATAAAGGCTGTTTCGGAAAATAACATCGTTGCGTTTGTGACGACGCGGGAAGAAAAACAACTGTCGTTTTTCGACATAGATGACTTGAAAAACGGAATTAAGCCGCTTTCATCCCACTTTGATTTTGACTGGATCAGCCGAATTATTGTAAACAAAAATACTTTCTGGATAAGCTGGTGCGAATATCACGGCGTGGATTACAGCCTGGATCAGGATATTTATTACTGCTATGCGGCACCTGTTGATGTCAGCGATCCGAATAACCCGAAAGCCGGAGAAAGGATCAATATTCCGGGAATGCTTTCAGGAATCAGTGACAACGGACGCTATTTATACACGGACACATTTGAAATTCAGGGACACGGCGCATATGATTCAATTCATTATTCCTACATTCTGGAGCTTAATGCTGACAAAACTGGTGTATGTGTCATCAGAAAAGAAACCGTTGAAGACTACACTTACGAGAACACAGAAAAAGACGGCCTTTCGAAAACAACTAGACAACACAGTTACTCATATCCGAAAAACAATGCGCTGTTCCTGACTTCGGATGTAGATTCGATATCGGTTAAAGACTGCCGCTACACAAAGGAAACACCTTCTTCAATCAAAGTCATCTCAAACAAAGGGAAACAAGTTTTCGACAAAACTTTTGAAGGTGAAAAACTTTTAAACGATGTACGAGACGGAGGTTTCTTAGTTCTGAGAGATCAAAACTGGACTTACATAACACCTGACGGCAAGGAAAAAACGGGTGCTTTCAGCAACGAGATCAATATTTCAAACAGTTCATCTTCTTCACAGCTTATTAACGGAAAAATTTATCTTCCGGTCAGCGGCAGCGGAATTATCACTTTGGATGTGAAATAATCCAAAAAAATCACTTTTTTTTAAAAAATTATCAGAAAAATCGGCACTTCATGCAACTAAACTATTGTGTTTTTTTTCGATTTGTTAAAAATTGAAGGTTTTTAATATTTTTTATGGGGGTTAAGATGACTAAGTTCTTCAAAATTTTGGCAGTATTCGCAATGATCGCTTTTCTGGCTGTTTCATGCGGCGACTCAAAGAAAAGCGGCGGTAACGGCGATGACAGGGAAGAGTATTCGGGCGACGGAACTGAAGAGTTCGTAACAGTCGGAAGCTCTTCTGCCGACAAGGGCGGAAGTTATGATGAAGGCTATGCTGATGAGGCTGATGCCGAAACTGCTCCTTCTGAAGATGAAGCCGGAAACAACGGTTCTGCAGAGCGCGAGATAGTCGAATCGGATATCTACAAATTCGACGGAAATGTTCTCTGGCTCGCAAACCAGTATAAAGGCCTGATCGCAGTCGACATAAAAGACCGCGAAAACCTTAAGATCATCGGAAACCTCAGATTCCAGGGATATGTCGGCGAAATGTATCTTCAGGAAGGAAGAGCCTACATCCTTGTCAGCTACACGAATTCGACCTATGAATACGACGAGATCTACTATTCCAACAAGACCTATTCCAAACTTATGGTAGTAGACACCGAAGATCCGACTGACCTCAAGCTCATCGGCGAATTCGAGATCGAAGGCTGGATCAGCGATTCAAGACAGGTCGGAGACGTCATCTACGTCGCTTCAACTGAATACAGATATTACTGGTACGGCTGTGACGGCGACGGCGGCGAATCGGGAGCGGATCAGATCTCGATCATGTCGGTCAACGTCAAAGATCCGAAAAATATAAAAATGGTCGACAAAGTTTCGGTTCCGGGATACGGATATACGCTCTATGTCTCGCAGAAGTCGATCTATGTCGCCGAAGCCGACACATACTACTGGACAGAAGACTACGACAAAGGCTATCCTGTAACGATGTTCGACATCAGCGACCCTGAAGGAAAGATCATAAAGAAAGCCGAGTTCAGGACTGACGGCTTTATGAGCGACCGCTGGAAAATGCACGAAAAAGGTGATGTTTTCTATGCCGTAAGCTCATCCACAAGCTGGGGCAACGGCGACAGCATGATAGAAACTTTTGATGTCAGCGATCCGAAAAACATCAAGAGACTCGACAAACTCATTTTCATGACCAACCAGCAGCTTTACGGCACGAAATTCGAGGGCGACAGAATGTATGCCGTCACTTATTTCCAGCAGGATCCGCTTCATGTCATCGACATTTCCGATCCGGCAAACCTCAAGCAGCTGGGCGAACTTGAAGTTCCCGGCTGGTCTGATTTTATCGAAGTAAGAGGAACCAGGGTCCTTGCAGTCGGACGAGACAGCAACAGAACCAAAGTCAGCCTGTACGATGTCGCGGATCCCGAAAATCCGAAAGAAATCAACACCGTCGAAGTCGGCTCAAACTACAGCTACAGCGAGGCGAACTACGACTGGAAAGCGTTCAAGATCTTCGATGACCTCGGACTTATCCTTCTTCCGCTCACCGATTACGACTATGATTCGTGGAATGATATCTACAAACTTTATCTCATCGATTTTGACCTTGACAAAGGCTTGAAAACACGCGGATTCATCGCTTCCGACAGCTATGTAAGGCGCGGTGTCGCGATCCAGGATCTTATTTTCAGCATCGGTGAAAATCATGTCGTCCTTGCGGACGCAACTGACCGCGACAATCCGAAAGTTCTCTCGGAACTTACACTCGCTGTCTATGTCAACGGCATTACGAATTGCGGAAAAGCACTCTGCGGATTTGATCTTGACCACATGAATTTCAATGCATACGACAAAACCACAGGCGAAACAGTCTGGACGACAAAAACACTGCCGAAGGATTCGTATTCCGACGTCAACTTTGCAAAGAACGGTAACTTTGCATATATTTCCCGCATAATCATCAACAGTGAAAAAAACGATACCGAACCTGCCATAAAAGTCATAAAATTCAGTGATGACGGCAAATTTGAAGAGACCGGAGACTTCTTCCTGGGTGAAGGAAACGAGCTTACATGGATCCAGAACGCCTCCGAAAACAATGTCATAGCAGCTATTGTCGAAAACACAGACTGGTATGAAGATCATTCCGGATCAAGACAGATGATGAGACTGCTTGACATGAACAAGCCTGAAAAGGGAATAAAAACGACCGATTTCGATTTCGATTACGAGTTCCTTGACTATGGAAGAAAAATCTTTGCACTCAAAGACAGCTTCTGGACAAGCGGCTGCAAACTCAAAAAGGAGGATCCGGAAAACGGCGACCAGTATCTCTGCTACGCGCTTTCCTACGATGCAGGCAGCCCGTCGAGCCCGAAAGAAAACCAGCGTATCAATATCCCGGGCGAAATTGTCGGAATCAGCAAAGACGGAAAATATCTTTACACGCAGACTCCGACAATCTACAGCTATTCGGATGACGAAGACTCTGCAAGCAGTGACGATTACTACTACTGGTCAGACTCGCGAACTTACGATTTCTACATTCTTAAGCTC
>JAEESW010000056.1 GCA_016290135.1 bacterium | reverse complement strand
CATAACGATATAACGACCGCCGCCCTATCGAAGAAAAGCAACGTGAAGTCTAAAGTTTGATTTTCATATCCTGGCACTGGCTTCTGTAGAGGTCAGAAACCATCATTGCGACATCGTCAGGAAGAACAGCAGCGACTTTTCTCAAGTTGTGGTCTGTGAGCCATTTTCTGAAGACTTCCTTCGATTTGTCGGGGATGAAACGCGCGCTGTCGCTCGTGAAAGTCTCGTCAACAAGCGAGAGGACGCCGTCGATAAAGCCGTATTCGACCTTTCCGTCTGCGATCTCGAATCCGAAATTCTCAAGCGCGTAGTCGCGGCAGAGCTTGAAAAGTCTGATCGTGGTCTCTTTTACCTGGCGCGCGGTCTCCTCGGAACCGACGATCTTTACCATCTGGTCAAAAGTTATCTTGTCATCGGTTTCCGATTTTTCGGTCGGAGTGAAGATCGGGCCGTTTTTGATGAGAGAGCCTTCAGCAAAGTCGTCGGCTTCGATCTTGTCCCAGATCCAGGTGTTGTTTTTGAGTGCGGAGACTGCCGAACCGAAGATCCTGAAGCGGCATACAGCCTCGACCGGAAGGACTTCCGCCCGTTTTCCGAGCATTACCCTGCCCTTGAGCCACGGAAGGTCAAGAAGACGTTTTTCACCCGTAATTTTTGCTATTTCCTCAACGTCGTCGCTTACGAAATGGGTGCTGAAACCGTGTTCTTTTATGAATTTGAACCAGAAAGCCGACTGCTGCGTGAGATAGATGCCTTTCGACGGAACGCCTGTCTTCATTACGACGTCGAATGCGCTGATCCTGTCGGTCGCAACGATAAGAAGATAGTCGCCGAGCTCGTAAACTTCACGCACTTTGCCCTTTTTGAAAAGCTTCAAAAAAGGAATTTCCGATTCCATCAAAACATCTTTTCCTGCAACTTTTTCAATCCTAAGCATTTTTTCCTCCTCAAAAAAACATTTAAAAAAAACGACCGTGCGATTTTAGTTGCCGCGCATTTTCCGTCAATAAAAATTCATTTGGTGTCGAAATAACCGGCAAACGCTTCTGCGACAGCGGCATCTTTTGAAATAACGATTATCTCGCGGTTGCGGTAACACGCCGAAGCAGTCCAGTTCATAGAGCCGAAAAGTGCGACTCTGCCGTCGATCTCGGCAAATTTGTGGTGAAAAAGGCGCTCGTCGCGGCTTTCAGGTTCATCGTACTTGAGTTTGACACCGATGCTTTCAAGGTATGCCGCAGCCCGTTTGTTCACGATCTTTCCGTCATCCCCGCGCCAGTTGTCAACTATGAGCCGTGTGTCCACACCCCGCTTCACAGCCTTTTTGAGCCCTGTCATGACCGGATTTTTCTGCGTCACAGTGTAGACAGCCCCTTTTATCGACTGTTCCGCTGAAAGAAATTCATCGCGGATCTTCACACACCCCTTTCCAGGATTGAAAATTATCGTCCCGATCTCGGTAACGCAGCCGTCAGCACATCTTTTTACGATCTTTCCTTCAAAAACATCATCGATCTCTTCTTTCAATATTGCCGCAGCCTCAGGTGCGTTCCGGAAAAGCACGGCATTGTTGGAAGCGTCAGGCGCAGAGGAGATGTTCGCCGAAAGTATCAGGACATCTTTCCCGTCAAAAACGAAAAATTTCGGGTGGTATATCCCGTTTTCCGTCTTTGCGAGAGAAAAATCGAACGAAGGAAGCGACTTGTCTTTGTTCTTTCCTGCAGCAAGGCGCACTTTCACCCCTTCGGAAGCCCTCTTTTCAAGAAGTTCCGTCACATCGCTTTTTGAATAGGTGTAAGTCGCGGCGTCTATCGTTTTTTCGGCGTTTTTCACCATTTTTTTCACGATATTTTCTACTTCGCTGTCGAAATAGACTGAGGCCTTTTCACCATTATCCGGTTTTTCCGTTTCAGCCGCAGTTTCGCTTTCAGGTTTAGGAATTTCAGTTAAAACATCTTTTTGAGGTTCTTCTTTGAGCAGAAAATATAGTGAAAAAGCAATCAGGACTATGATAAGAAATTCGGCTTTTCTTAAATATTTTCCCTTAATTACCGATTTTTTACCCAATCAAAGATCCTCCCGTAAAGGCTTTGCAGAAGTTCCGAGATCTCACTTTTTCCGGCAGTGATCCGCCCGATGATCTCTCTTTCCCGGTTCGGATCATCCTTTGACAGTCCGGCTTCCTGTTTAAGTTTCACGATCTTTTTTCCGACCTTTATCCTTTTTGAGACGAGTTCTGCGATTTGGTCGTCAAGAGAATCGAGTTCTTGCCTTAACTTCTTGATCTCATTATTCATTTTTCAAATATCTCAAAAGTTCATAAAATTTGGGAAACGAAATCTTATATGAAGGATCCGCTTCAAAACCGATGCCGCGATCTAAAGCGATCAGACTTGAAAGCATCTCCATCCTGTGGTCGAAACTGTGCGGGATCTCCCCTTTCAAAGAGACTTCCGTGCTGCCTGAAACCTTGAATCCGTCTTCAAATTCTTCGGAACGGAACATGAGTGAAAGCCTTTTCACCGTTTCGCTGATGCGGTCGCTCTCCTTGTTGCGGAGCCATTCTGCGTTTCCGATGCGGAAATCCAGCCCGTTGCGTGCCGCCATGTAGGCAATAAACGGGATCTCATCGATCACTGCTGCGACTTCATCTTTTCCGACAGCGATATTTTTCTCTGCTTTGCAGATTTTCGGCTCCCCGCTGACGATGCAGCCGCCTTTTTCATATTTTATTCCGACAGAGTATCCCGATCTTTCAAGAAAAGCGAACGGCTCGAGCCTTGATCTTTCAGGATAAACATCCGAAATTTCAAATGATCTACCGCATATAAAAGCTGCACATGCTGCAATGAAAGCCGAAGAAGGGTCTTTTTGCAGAGTGACTCTGTATCCGTGCAGGCTTTCAACGGGAAAGACCTCGATCAAGCCTTCGCTTTCGGTCAGTTTCACCCCCATTACGGCAAGAAGTTCTTCGGTATTTCTGCGCGTCCTGCTTCTGAAATGAAGTTTTCCTCCCTTTCTGAGCATCGCAAGAAGGTGAAAAGACTTGAGCTGGGCACTCTCTTTCGTAAGCGCAGTTTCGACAAAGCACCCTTTATAAAGTTCTGCGGCATCCGTAAAATCGCTGTGGTCACGCGACATCAACGATCCGTCGCCGATAAGTTTCAGATCCGATCCGAGGAAGACCGATATCCCCGTCAAAAGGTGCATCATCGTCGCCGAATTTCCGCAGTCGACAGCTTGCTGCGGCATCTGCGTTTTTCCCGAAATTTTGAAGACACCATTTTCTTTCTCAACAGTTTTGCCGAATAGATCCAAGCAGTTAAGTGCAGAAACAGCATCATCGGGAAGCTCGTTTTCACAAATGACTTCAACTTTTTCATCAGTCAGTAGCGAAAAAAGAAAGGCCCTTATCGCAGAACTTTTATCAACTGGAATAAATTCGTTCAGCAGCATGATCCCCCGCAAAAAGGGAATTTGCAGATCCCCCGGGTCACTTTATCCGAACAAAACTTTGAAAACATCGCTGTATTCCTTGACAAAAACGACTTTGATCCCTGATTTGATCTCGTCTTCGATGCTTTCATAAAGGGCGCGGTTCTGTTCTGGAATAATGACTTTTTTCACTTCGTTCCGCTTTGCGGCAAGAAGTTTTTCCTTGAGCCCGCCGATCGGAAGCACTTCGCCGGTAAGGCTGATCTCCCCTGTCATCGCTGTCTTCGGATCTATCGCCTTGTTCAAAAAGAGGCTGAGGAGCGCCGATGTTATCGCGATCCCGGCACTCGGGCCGTCTTTCGGTGTCGCTCCGGCAGGAAAATGGATGTGGATATCCTTGTCGCTTATCGTGAAGTCTCCGCCCAGGCCGAATATTGCCGCATTGCTGCGGATGAATGAAAGTGCGATACGCGCCGATTCCTGCATCACTTCACCCAGTTTTCCGGTGAGAAGCAGATTCCCGTTTCCTTTCATAGAGTTAGCTTCTATCTTCAAGGTCGCGCCGCCGTACTGGGTCCATGCAAGCCCTGTGATGACGCCCACCCTCTTTGCCTCGTCGAAGTCATGCTCCGAAAAAGGAGGAAGCTTGAGATACTGTTCGACAACTTTCGGGGTGATCTTCTTTGCAAAATCCTTTTTCTGAACTTTGAGAGTCGCCGTTTTCCTGCATATCGAGCCGATACATCTTTCAAGGTTTCTGACACCGGCCTCTCGGGTGTATCTCCTCGAAATGAAAAGCAGCGCCTCTTTCGTGAACTGGATCTCCTTCGGCGCGAGACCGTTGTTCTCAAGCTGCCTCGGAATGAGATATTTCTTAGCGATCTCAATACGTTCGAGGTCTGTATAGCCCGACAGTCTGATCACTTCCATCCTGTCTTTCAAGGGTTCCGGAATAGTGTCTTCCCAGT
Source organism: bacterium (assembly GCA_016290135.1). Lineage (GTDB taxonomy): Bacteria > UBP6 > UBA1177 > UBA1177 > UBA1177 > UBA1177. The sequence continues at coordinate 1,341 of JAEESW010000056.1, read as the reverse complement.
TCGCCGTCGCGATGAAAAACACTTTGCTGAGATCAAACGGGATCCCGATATAGTTGTCCAGAAACGAAAAATTCTGCTCGGGATCAAGCACTTCGAGAAGCGCAGACGACGGATCCCCGCGGAAATCCTTGCCGAGTTTGTCGATCTCGTCAAGCATGAAAACAGGATTGTTCGATCTGCAGCTGGTAAGTCCTTTCAAAATCTTTCCCTGCATCGCACCGACATAAGTCCGTCTGTGACCGCGTATTTCAGCCTCGTCATGCAAGCCGCCGAGACTCAGACGGTAGAACTTGCGCTTCAAAGCACGGGCGATCGATTTCCCGAGCGAAGTCTTGCCTACTCCCGGAGGCCCGACAAAGCAGAGAATCGGAGATTTCGAGTTCTGGTCGCCCTTTATCTGACGAACCGCAAGGAACTCAAGTATCCTCTCTTTGACATCTTCAAGCCCGTAGTGGTCCGCCTGAAGCACCGTTTCGGCCTCGTTTATATCCATGTTGTCTTCAGTCGAGATCTTCCACGGCAGTTCAAAGACACTGTCCAGCCACGAAGAGAGCATTGATGAATCCTGCGAAAACGGACTCATGCTTTTAAGGCGCTCGATCTGCTTTTTCACCTCGGGAACAGCGTGTTCGGGAAGCAGGCCTTCCTCGAGTTTTTTCTCGTAATCCCTGATACTTGCCGAAAAAGGATCACCTTCTCCGAGTTCAGCCTGGATCTGCTTTATCTGCTCGCGCAGTATCATGTCCTTCTGCCCTTTTTCGAGCCGTTCCATGGTCTTACGCTTTACATCGTTCTTTACCTGCATGAAAGCAATGGCGTCCTCAAGCGCTTTACGCACCAGATTCAGCTTTTTGAGCGGCGAGTTTTCCTCAAGGACCTTTTGCAGCTCTTCTGTGTTCCGCAGAAAATTCGAAGCTATAAACTCTGCAAGACGCGCCGGATCGTTGATATTTTTAAAATCTTTAAGGACAGCAGGCGGAAAAACATTGAGCGAATTTATCGCATTGAAAAGTTCCTTTGTATCCAAAACGGCCGTCCTAAGAAGCGTTTCTTCCTTAGGATCGATATAGTTGTGCTCCTCTACGACCTCGACTCTCGCAAAACTCATCGCGAATTTCTGGTTGAAAAAGACCTCTTTTACCGCGACTTTTTTAAGACCTTTAAGCAGGATGTTGCCGCGGCCGTCCCCGTCCGTGTTTTCCCTGACGATCGCTGCGACCGTTCCGACAGAGTAAAGATTTTCCATATCCACGACTCTTGGAAGCAGGCTTTTATCCATCCCTGCCCGTTTTTCCGCGACCACGACGATATAGTTCCCGGTCGATTCCGCGGCTCTGAGCA
>JAEESW010000007.1 GCA_016290135.1 bacterium | reverse complement strand
ATGTACGAGCGGTGTAGATAGCCATACCGATCGCAAGTTCCGCAACAGCGTTTGCGTTTACGCCGGGGGTGTTCATAACGACGATGCCTTTCTCTTTTGCAGCTGCACAGTCAACGTTGTCGAATCCTGCGCCGCCTCTGACTACGATCTTGAGTTCCGGAGCAGCGTCCATGATCTCTTTCGTGATTTTGTCGCTTCTGATGATGATAGCGTTTACATCTTTGACAGCCGCTTTGAGTTCGTCGACGGAAGTGTACTTTTCAAGTTTGCGGAATTCGTAACCTGCCGCATTACAGATCTCTTCGATTTTTGCAACAGCTTTTGCTGCAAAAGGTTTTTCGGTAGCAAGAAGAACTTTTTTCATATTAACCTCCATAAAGTGTTAAAAAGAACAACGCGGCTATCTAATATTTTAAAAAGTGCTTTGTCAAATATATTTAAAGCGAGAGTATTCCTGATGACCTCAGCTCGTTAACGGCGGCCTCCACGGAGCCGTTTTTAGCCTCTGAAAGGTGCATGGATACTAGGTTTTGCGCATTTTTAAGGTTTTCAAGATCGTCACCCTTAGATTTAACGAGGGCCAGCATTCCTGATTTCGTCAAAAGCTCCAATTCATGCAGGTTTCGCGATATGTCAAGATCAGGGAAATAACAGACAAATGCTCCGAGTGCAAAAAGGGCTTTTTCAAGCTCCACCGCGAAATTTTCGCTGTTGACAGTGATCACAGCCGCTTTGTGTCCGAATCTGCGTTCACGTTCCGACTCGCCGATTTTTGCCGCCGAAGGTGCGTCGGATAAAGGTTCGAGGATTATCCCGCCGCCGCGGATCTCGTAGTCACAGACGATGACGAACCTGCCTGTTTCCTGATTGTCGCCGATAAGATCAAATGCGATAGGCCTTCCGGCTTCGAAAACACATTCCGCAGCCTCGAATTTTCCGACTTCCGAGCCGCTTTTGCTTTCAAGAGACGATGTGTCGATAAGTTTCGTCACTTCGACAAGTCTGAGGGTCGTTCTCGCAGTTCCGATCTTGATGAAGTAAGTGTGCTCCCTGTTCAAAGGAACGCTTCCAAGCCAGAAGACCGCCGCTTTGAAGCGTGACGCACTTTCAGGCGCCGGTTCCGAAGCCTTTGCGACAAGTTCTCCGCGGGTCGCATATATCTGCTCGTCAAGCGTAAAACCTACAGTCTCCCCTGCCTCGGCCGATATTCTGTCACTTTCAGGGAAATTCTCTATTTTAGCGACACAGCTTCTTTTGCCGGACGGGAAAAATATCACTTCGTCGCCCTGCCTCAAAGTTCCGCTGCTCACAGTTCCCGCATAGATCCTGCGGTTGTCGCCGCTTTCGGTAAAACGGTAGATATCCTGCAGGAACATTCTGAAAGGCTGTTTCGCACTGTGTTCCTTTGCCTTGAAGACATCAAGGAATCCGTAGAGCGTTTTTCCTTCATACCAAGGCATGTTCGGACTCTTTGCACTAAGGTTGTCGCCGTTTATGCCGCTTACCGGGACGAATCCGAGCGGAGTTATCCCGATCTCCGACAAAAATCCGCTGTATTCCTCTTTGATCTTCGTGAAAACTTCCTCAGAGTAGCCGGCAAGATCCATTTTGTTGACCAGAACGACGATCTGCCTTATCCCCAGGATAGAGAGCATATAGCCGTGACGCCTTGAATTTTCGCGGACTCCCTCATCGGCTGCTATCACAAGAAAGGCGGCTTCCGCCCTGCTCGCTCCGGTGACCATGTTTTTCAGGAATTCGATGTGACCCGGGGCGTCAATGATGACGAAATCGCGTTTTTTAGTGCTGAAAAAGACTCTCGCCGTGTCGATCGTGATCCCCTGAGACTGCTCGTCTTTGAGAGCGTCAATGAGAAAGGCGTATTCAAAGGGGCGGGAATTGAGCCTGCAATAGTTCTTTATCGCCTCAAGTTTTCCTTCGGGGAGGCTTCCGGTCTCACTCAGGAGCCGGCCGATTATAGTGCTTTTTCCGTGGTCGACATGTCCTGCAAAGACAATGGGGAATTTTTCAGTCTGCATGCTCTGCTCCAAAATCTGAAATTATTTCACACACCTGAAACCGAAATCTATGGCCGGATCGTCAAGTTTTGCCGAACTTCTGAACGATGCGCGGGTATGGCTCTCGCCGTATATGTATGAGCCTCCGCGGACTGATCTGTATTTGTCCTTTTCCGGTTCCGACGGGCCCTGGGTATCTTTTTGGCCGGCCTCGGCTGTCGAATAAAAATTCTTTTCATACCAGTCGGCCGTATACTCAGCGACATTGCCTGAGAGGTCATAGATCCCGTGTTCCGAGACCCCCTGCGGCTTTGAACCGACCGGTGAAGTCGTGTTCGAACCGCATCCGTTCGCGCTGCTTTTCATAACAGTGTTGTCGCAGCTTGCCTCAGGAGCGTCTCCCCAAGGATATATCTGCGCTTTGCCCGATCTTGCGGCGTTTTCCCATTCAGCCTCGGTCGGAAGACGCTTCCCGAGCCATTCGCAGTAAGCTTTCGCGCCATACCATGTCACGCAGTTCGCAGGGTGGTTCTTTCTGTCCGGATTTCCGATGTTGCACTGGTATGAATCAGCCGATGTGCGGTAATGCGGTCTTTCCTGGTCGTCGTTGCTGCATGCGTTTTCAGCCATGCACTTTTCAAAAAGCTCGACCGGCACTTCGAATTTATCCATCGAATAAGCCGAGAGTTCGACATTATGCGCAGGCACCGCATCTTCAGGACAGCTTTTTTCGGCATCTTTGTCGCACCCCATTCTGAAAGTTCCAGCCGGGATCGCGGCACTTCCCGGGACACAGTCGCTTTCATCGACCCATCTTCCGTTTTTGCAGATCTGTTTCAGGAATTTTTCACTGTCTCCGGGGCATACTTTGAACTGGGTCCCGCCTTCATAAAGGAGAGCGCCGCCTGAATAACAGAAGGATTCCGGCTCACCGCCGTCTTCATCGGGCGTCTCCTGTTCCGTATCGTTCACTATGGCATCGGGAAGCTCTTCCTCAGCGGTGTCGCCTCCTGTCTCATTGTCATTCGACGGATCGTTCGCATCATCGTCATCACTTCCGCAAGCCGCGAAAAAAAGGGCTAAAATCATGCAAATGAAGGCTGTTTTTTTCATCACGCACTCCTTTTTTTGTTGATATTGTTGTATATCTCAAGCATCAGTTCTTCTTCCGTAAAAGGCTTTGACAGACATCCGTCGAAACCGTTCTGCATTATCTCCTCTCTATTCCTCTTCATGGTGTATGTCGTTCCCGCTATTACCGGCGTATAGCTGCCGTTTTGCGCTTCAGCAGCACGGATCGACTTGATCGTCTCGATCCCGTCCATGACAGGCATTCTGATGTCGAGCAGAATCGTATCGAAATCGTTCTTTTCCAGTATCTCGAGAGCCTCCTTTCCGTTAGAAGCACTCACAACATGAGCCCCTCTTTTATAAAGCAGTGCCGTAACGAACTTGAGATTGGTCTCGTTGTCTTCGACACAGAGGACATTTTTGCCCTCAAGAAATTTTTCAGGGACAGATCTGTATTCCTGCACAGACTTATCCCAGTCTTCATCAGGCAGAACGAGCGGCAGTTCAAAGAAAAAGGTCGTCCCGGCTTCGGGAGCATTCGACCTCGCACCTATCTCACCGCCCATCATAGTCACCAGACTTTTGCATATCGCAAGCCCGAGTCCGGCGCCGCGATACTGCTTTTTAAGAGTCGAATCGAGCTGGTAGAACTGATTGAAAATGAAAGGCATCTTGTCTTCCGGGATACCGATACCGCTGTCCTTCACTTCGAAAAGAACAGATTCTCCGCGGTCCGAAGAAACTTTGCGGCAAGTGACAGAAATGAGCCCCGAATGAGTGAACTTCCATGCGTTTGAAAGCAGGTTGTTGAGGATCTGCAGGATCCTGTTCTTATCACCGACTACGAACTTCGGAAGCGCTTTATCGACAGTCACCTCGATCCTGAGATCTTTCAACTTCATACGCGGCTTGAAGTTAGCCTCTGCGGCGCCGATAAGCTCTACAAGAGAATAAGGCTTGCTTTCGATCGTCATTTTGCGTGATTTTATCAGCGTCATGTCAAAGAGGTCGCTCACGATATTGTTAAGCACTTCGCAGCTTGATTTAGCGTATTTGATATAATCCTTCTGCTCTTCGTTGAGAGGGCTCTCCTGAAGCATAGAGAGCATCCCGTAGATACCGTTGATCGGAGTCCTGATTTCGTGGCTCATGTTGGAAAGAAACTCAGATTTTGCCTTGCCGGCCTCCATCTCAACGATTTTTTCAGCCTGTTCCTTTTCGAAATTGACCTTATTGATGAAAGATTTCAGACTTTCACTGTAGGCTATGTGGTTTATAAAGAGCGCAACAACGATAGTGCTTGTGATATCGGAAATTATCCCCGGATATATCTCTTTGACATTCGGGACAAGAAACCAGATGGAAATAAGATCAAGCACACACAACAGCACCGAATGGATAAAATATTCACTCATCCTGATCTTGAAGGACGATGCCAGAACGAGCACTGCCACAAACACAGTCGTCAGATTCTGGTAAAGCGCAAGGCAGGGCGCCGATGTCGTCAGGGCATAAAGATAGGCAAGGGAAAAAAAGACGCGCCAGAAAATGTTGTAAAAGCGACTTTCCGGCGGAAGACCAATCTTTCTGCTTTTCACAAGACCGGCTATAAGCAGCATCGGAAAAACGATGCACGAAATCAAATGGATGACAGTGACTTCAGTGTATCCGAACTGTGAAAAAAGCTCTCTCGAATACAAAAACCTATAGAAATCCAGGATAAGAAGCGGGAAATTTATGATAGAGAGCGCGGCTGAAATGTGCAGCGACCTCTTGAAGTTGACGAAATCATTGTCGATATCGAACTTACGCAACAATTCCGCATCGTAACCTTTTCTTATATTCAACGGCATATTTCCACTCCTTAAAAACAAAAAACGGGAAATTATAGCCGCTTTTCAGTGAAAATCCATTGCGGAAGAGAGAAAGGGCAAAAGAAATCCTTATTCAGCCTTGGGATTTTCGACTTTTCCGATGAAAAGGATCGATCCTGTCCTGTCGTCGCGGATCACGAAAACGAACGGACGTGTCGCAAAAAATCCGGAAGGCATCGCGTTTTCGCCGACTTCGACTACCGTGACTGCCGCCGCTTCAGTCCCTTCTTCGTTCACATCAATGAATGTCTTGTGGTAAATATCGGAAATGAAGGGAGCGTGCGGTTCACTGGCGATATTCATGAGTGCGCCGTCGACAAAAGCCTTTTCCATGCCGAGACTTTTGAATACATCGACAAGCGATTTTTCGTAAGCGAACTTGTATTTCGGGAGCTGAACCGGAAATGAGCGTTCTTCAAGCTGCGAAATATATGAATCGAAGCCGTTTTCAGCGATTTTTGCGATAAAATCGTCGATATTTGATTTATTGTCATAAGTCGGAACTATGCCGTAAAATGCGAAAACGCCGCGTCCGTAGGGAAGTCTGACAACGGAATAGCCGTTTTCATCGCCCCAGTCTGACGAATAACTGTAAAAATCAGGAACTTCCTGATCGTAGGAGAATCCCATGTAGTCCGCTTTGCCTTCACTTCCGTCGGAAAGCATGAAAGTTCCTTCATAAGTGCTCTCTTTATTGAAAGAGGTCGTCCACGCAGCCTTGAAATAGACCGCGTTGATGAGGTACATGATCGTGTTCGGACCTATCTCATCAATGACTTTATCGATCTTTTCATGCGTTTTTTCGGAAACCCATGAATTGATCTTGCCGACAGTCGCTTCATCCTGAAAATCTTCGGTAAAAAACGTCGCGTCATAAAATTCAGTGAGAACATCAACAAAATCCTGCTTTACATCAGGTGCAAAAACGTCATCCATCCAGACAGAGTCCGCGATTTCAAGCGCCAGATCCTTGTCGGCTTCTACCAGGCTTGCGATAAGCTGTGCAAACTGCTCGTTGACATCAGGAAGTTCCATTTCGCCGAAACCGAGGACTTCTTTCATTTCGTCAAGGTTTTCGCCCGTTGCGCCGTTTGTGACCATAGCCATCGCGATCGAGATCGAAAGCGGGGATATCATCATGTTTTTACCTGCTTCACCAGCTGCAAGCCTGCTGAAGATCTTCATTCCGAGGTCGTTGTTTGCATTAACGACATCTTTGGAAACTTTTTCAGCGTGCCCGTCCGCCTTTTTGTATTTTGCTTCCCAGCTGCCGCCTTCTTCCGGATCGGTCGGATCGGTAGGATCTGTCGGGTCGGTAGGATTCGTCGGCTCTCCGGTATCGGTATCGCCCGTGTCGGTCGGATCTGTGGTGTCAGTGTCGCCCGTGTCCACAGTGTCCTTTTTTTCGCTGGTGTTGCTGCACGAAACAAGGAAAATCATCGCCAAGATCGTGAAAAGAATCATGAATTTTTTCATTTTGATCTCCATTAAAAGTTTCCAAAACTATTTATTCAGCACTCGGATTCTCGACTTTTCCGATGAAAAGAATCGAGCCGGTTCTGTCGTCGCGGATGACAAATACGAACGGACGGTCTGCAAAAAATCCATCCGCACTTAATTTGTCGCTGTATTCAACTGCCGTGACAGCCGCAGCTTCAGTGCCCGCTTCGTTGACTTCGATAAACGTTTTGTGAAGTATGTTGGAAATTAAAGGATCGTGCGGAAGATCGGCGATATTGTGGAATCCGCCTTCGACAAATGCCTTTTCCATCCCGAGTTCCTTGAATATTTCAACAAGCGACTTCTCGTATTCAAACCTGAATTTCGGAAGTTTAATCGGAAAATCTTCCTGTTCATGCAAAAGTTCCGCATAGTGGTCAAAACCGTTTTCAGCGATTTTTGCGATGAAATCATCAATATTAGACTTGTTTTCGAATGTTGGAACTATGCCGTAAAATGCGAAAACGTCGCGTCCGTACGGGATTCTAACCATTGCGAGACCTTCTTCCCAGTCTGACGAATATGCAAGAAGCTTCGGAGCTTCTTCTTCCTCACTGAAACTCATGAAATCGGCTTTGGTTTCAGTTCCGTCCGAAAGAGTGAATGTTCCCTCGTAAGTATTTTCTTCGTTGAAAGCGGTCGTCCACGCAGCCTTGAAATAGATCGCGTTTATGAGATACATAACGACATCTTCGCCGATTTCTTTAACGATTTCATCGATTTTGCCGTTTGTTTTCTCTGAAACCCACGCATTGATGTTTTCAACAGTGAAACCTTCTGCAAAAATTTCGGCATCGTAGAAATCCTTGAGAACATCGGTGAAAGCCGCTTTGACATCAAGCGAGAAGTCTTCGCGCATCCAGACAGAATTTGCAATATCAAGAACAAGGTCTTTATCCGCCGCGACAAGGCTTGCGATAAGGTGCATGAACTGCTCGTTGACATCGGGAAGTTCCATTTCGCCGAAACCGAGGACTTCTTTCATTTCGTCAAGGTTGTCTCCCGATGCGCCGTTTGTGCTCATCGCCATCGCAATAGAGATCGAAAGCGGGGAGATCATCATGTTTTTGCCTGCTTCAGCTGCCGCAAGTTTGCTGAACATCTTCATTCCGAGGTCGTTGTTTGCTTTTACAATGTCTTCAGAAACTTTTTCAGCGTGCTCGTCAGCCTTTTTGTACTTGGCTTCCCAGTTGCCGCCCTCTTCCGGATCGGTAGGATCGGTAGGATCAGTCGGATCGGTAGGATCAGTCGGGTTTGTCGGCTCTGCCGGATCGGTGTCGCCTGTGTCTCCCGTGTCGGTCGGATCGGTCTGGGTATCACCCGTATCGACCGTCGTGTCGCCCGTGTCTGTTTGGTCGTCATCTTTGCTCGATCCGCCGCATGAAACGAGGAAGAACATCGCCAAAACCGTGAAAAGAATCATGAATTTCTTCATTTTGATCTCCATCAAAAAAAAGTTACTCAAACTGCAAAAAAACATTCAACACATATTTAGTTACATGAACCACCAATTTTTCTGACTCAAAATCAAAAAAATTTTTTTAATTGAAGCTCCACTCCGTTCCGTTCGGCGTGTCTTGGATAGAAATTCCTTTTTCAAGAAGTTCTTCGCGCATTTTGTCGGCCATTTCGAAATTTTTCTCGGCGCGGTAAGCCTTTCTTTTGTTTATGATTTCCTCGATTTCATCTTTCGAAATGCCGTAGCGGACTATCTGTATCTCTTTGATTTCATTTGTGATTTCATCAGGATCTCTGAGAAGGACTCCCATGACTCCGCCTACTTCCTTAATCGCTTCGGCAAAGCCCGCACATTCATCGGGAGTCGGTCTTGTCTTTTTGGAAACAAGGACTTCGTTCAAGTGTTTGAAGAGGTTGAAAAGTGCCGCAACGACTCTTGCGCTGTTGAAGTCGTCATCCATAGCCTCTTTGAATTCGTTAATAAATTCGGCAGCTTTTTCGTTTCTTACCGGTTTTGCCGCCTTTGCCGCAAACTGGTTCAGAGTTTTCAGAGTGTTGTAGAAGTAGCAGATCTTCTTTTCGGTATCTTTCAAATTCGCCATCGAGAAGTCGATTGGCGTGCGGTAGTGCGTCGAAAGCATGAAGTAGCGCAGAACTTCGGCGTGATACTGCTTGAGGGCGTCCTCTACCGTGATGAAGTTGTGGAGCGATTTGCTCATCTTCTCGCCTTCAACAGTGAGGAAACCGTTGTGGACCCAGTATTTCGCGAAAGGTTTGCCTGTCGCGCATTCAGCCTGGGCGATCTCGTTTTCGTGATGCGGGAAGATGAGGTCTCTGCCGCCTGCGTGGATATCGAAAGATTCTCCGAGATACTTCGTGCTCATCGCGCTGCATTCGATGTGCCAGCCCGGTCTTCCTTCGCCCCACGGGCTTTCCCACTTCGGTTCGCCGGGTTTCGAAGCTTTCCAGAGAGCGAAATCGAGCGGATTCTGTTTGCTTTCTTCAACGTCGAAACGTGTCCCGCTTATCATCTCATCGAGCTTTCTGCCGCTCAGTTTGCCGTAGCCTTTGAACTTTTCGACTGCGAAATATACGCTGCCGTCGGAAGTCGCATACGCAAAACCTTTGTCGATAAGTTTCTGCACCATCGAAATGATCTCGCCGATATGCGCAGTAGCCTTAGGTTCGACATCGGGACGAGCAAGTCCCAGAGCGTCCATCGCCTTGTAGAAAGCCTCGATATTTTCTTCAGTCAAAGCGCGGAAATCGATCCCTCTTTCGTTTGCGCGGGCAATTATCTTGTCATCGATATCGGTGAAATTTCTGACGTAAGTCACTGAATATCCTGAATATTTAAGATAATTTACGATGAGATCTATCGCGACTTCCTTCCTTGCGTGTCCGATGTGCGGTTTGTCGTAAACAGTCATTCCGCAGGCGTAAAGGCCGACGTTTTTGCCGTTCAAAGGAACGAAATCTTCTTTCTTTTCACTCATCGAATTGTAGATCCTAAGCATTTTTCACTCCATAAAAGTTCCTAAAAAGCGGAATATTATACGCAAAACATATTTTTGTTCAAAAAAACTTTGGATCACAGATATTACGAAAATTACTAAAAACTTTTTTTAAAACTCCGTTCCATTATAATTCCGCGGTTTTTGACCCGTCTGTATCTCGAATCGTTCCCTCGCCACAATGGAGAGGGAATAAAAGGGTGAGGTCAGGAGAAAGATTAGAGGTTTTCAGGAGGATAAAATGAAAAAAATCACGGCTGAAATTTTTGTTTTGAAGGATTGTGTTGGAAAACTTATCAACGATATCGACACAGATATGATTTTCCACAACAAGTATCTTTCGATCGTCGACATCAACCTGATGGGACAGTACGCGCTCGACAACCTTGAAGGCTACAAGGATTTTTCGAAAAAAGTAAAACCCGGAATGATCGTTGTCGCAGGTGAAAACTTCGGTGCGGGAAGCAGCCGTCAGCAGGCGGTCGACTGCTTTATTTCCTTGAATTTACAGGGAGTTGCGGCAAAATCTTTCGGCGCGATCTACAAAAGGAATATCATCAACACCGGTTTCCCGATGATTGAAATTCTCGATATCGCCGACGATGCGCTTGAAACAGGAAAAACTCTCGATTTCGACATTGAATCGGGTGAAATCCTTGATAACAGCAAAGTCGCAGGTCACTTCAAAAAATTCTCAACAGTACAAAAGGATATCATCGAAAAGAAAGGTCTTCTCAACTGCATTTAACTGTGAAAAATAAATATCCCCAAGTTAAATAGAAAAATTGCTTTTTAGGGAACTTCTTGATATAAAAACTGCAAAAATGTTCCCTAAAAGGAGAGCGCGATGAGTGAAACTTTGGATGAAATAAGGATTCTGCTGCAGCAAAAAGGAGAATGTCAGGCACGGTTGAATCTTCTGCCTTACGACGGAACACCCGAAATTAAAAAGTCGTCAAGCGGAAGCTATATATATGTGCGGAAGCGTGTCGGCAGCAGGATTACATCGACTTATGTCGGAGCTTATTCCGACGAGCTTTTTCAGCTTCTTCTGCGGAATACAAAAGAAGCCCGAGAGCTCAAAAAACAGATGCGTCACATCGATAAAAAGCTGGCCGAACTCGGATACGAAGATAACGAGCTCCCGCTTTCAGTGCAGAAAAACCTTGATTTCGCCCGTGTGAATATGAAAGCCAACATTTACGATCAGGCAGTTCTTGAAGGAGTCGCGACATCATTTCCGCAAACAGAAGAAATCATTGAAAACGGCAAAGTTTCAGGCATGACGGCGACAGATGTGCAGAAAATTCTTAATTTGAAGCACGCATGGGAGTTTATTCTCGACCGCAATGTCATCCAGAGCAAAACGGATTATTATCTGCTCTGTCATATCGCGCGCCTTGTGAATGAAGGTTTTTTCTTTGATGCCGGCAGAATCCGCGGGATTCCGGTGACTATAGGCGGCAGCTCCTACATTCCGCCGATACCTGTAGAATCAGTTGTGAAAGAGCGGATTGCCGAGATACTTACTTCAAAGCAGGATGAAATTGATATTGCTGTTGAACTTTGCATCTATTGCATGAAAACACAGATTTTTACCGACGGCAACAAACGCGCATCCGTGATTTTTGCAAATCATTACATCATTTCTCACGGGCTCGGACTGCTTGTCATCCCGGAAAAGGAAGTGCCGGAATTCAAAAAACTCCTTGTTGCTTTTTACGAGGGCGAAAACATTGAAATTATTAAAAATTTCCTTAAAAAACGCTGCTGGAAGAAATTGTGATTAGGCTAAATTCTGTATTTTGTGGAGGAAAAAATGACAGAAAAAACGAAGATAAATCCGAGAAAGGCGGGAATAATCCTGCATCCGACATCCCTTCCCGGCCGCTACGGCATCGGCTGTTTCGGCAAGCCGGCATATGATTTTGTCGATTTCATGGCTGAATCGGGAATAAGGATCTGGCAGATCCTGCCGCTCACTCCGACAGGCGCCGACGGCTGTCCCTACAACTCTTTCAGCGCGTTTGCGGGAAACGAGATCTTGATTGATATCGACGAGCTTTTTGAGAAGAATTTTGCTGAAAAACCGATCGAAATGCCGGATTTTGACAACTTTCGGGTCGATTATCCGAAAGTTATTGACTTCAAAGCGAAAATTCTGGATGAAGCGGCTGAAAACTTTTACAAAGTCCGTGAAAATTATCCGGAATTTTCAGTTTTTGTCGAAGAAAACTCCTCATGGTTGCGTGATTTCGTACTTTTCAGAGTTCTCACGAAAAATTTTGAAGGAAAATCGTGGAAATTCTGGCCTGCTGCATTCAGAAATCACGATGAAAAAGCTTTGAAAGAGTTTGAAAAAGCCCATGAATTAGAGCTTTTCCGCCACTTTTTCGCGCAGTGGATCTTCTTTTCGCAGTGGAAAAAACTCAAAAGTTACGCGAATGAAAAGGATATCGAGATCATGGGAGACATTCCGATCTTCCTTTCGTTCGACAGTGCCGATGTCTGGGCAAACCAGCATATCTTCAAGATGAATGACGGAATTATGTCGGAAGTTGCAGGCGTTCCGCCAGATTATTTCAGCGCCGACGGACAGCTTTGGGGAAACCCGCTCTACGACTGGAAGATCCTTGAGAAAGAAGATTTTTCGTGGTGGATCGACCGTTTTCTCCACAACAAAAAACTTTATGACATCCTCCGCCTCGACCATTTCAGAGGCTTCAGCGCATACTGGTCCGTTCCTGCAACCGAAAAAACGGCAAAAAACGGTCACTGGGAAAAAGGACCGCGCGAAAAACTTTTCGAAACGCTCTTCAAAAAAGCTGGAAAGATCCCGATAGTCGCGGAAGATCTGGGCGATATCGATGCCGATGTGATCAAACTCCGCGAGACCTGCGGATTTGCAGGAATGAAAGTGCTCCAGTTCGCTTTTTACGAAGGGACCGACCACGAATTTCTGCCGCACAACTACACTACGACAAACTGCGTCTGCTACACCGGCACGCACGACAACGACACGACTGTCGGCTGGTTCTGGTCGCTTTCCGACGGCGCAAAATCGTTTGTGACCCACTACTTGGGAAGCAACGGGGATGACATCCACTGGAAAATGATCAGACTTGCAATGTCATCTGTCGCGGAAAAAGCACTGTTTCCGCTTCAGGACGTCCTCGGCTGGGGCGGAGACTGCCGCTTCAACGTTCCCGGAACGACAGGGCCGCAGAACTGGTCATGGCGATTCCAGAAAGATTCCCTTACAAAATACCATTCAGACCTGCTCCGCGGCATAGTTGTCGCATTCAACAGGGAAAATAAGAAAAGTTCGTAATCTCTCGCAATTTCCGAATAATTGAATATAATACAAAGGTTTTCTTGTAGAGACGTAACCTGATACGTCTCATTTACGGAGGTTCAGAAATGCCTGAAAATGAAATCAATCTCATAAAAGAGAAACTTGTGAACGAGCTGACACCGTTGAAAATATATCTCTTCGGTTCATTTGCGGACGGAACGGCGACCGAAGACAGCGACTTCGATTTTTATATCATTGTCAAGGACGGTTCACAGAATCTTGCCGATTTGACGGCTGAAGCTTACAAGTCAATCCGTTCGGTGCGAAGCCGCGCAGTGGACATTGTCATCTGCACGGAGAGCCGATTTGAAAGCCGTAAAAACAGAATGGGAATAGAAAATGAAGTTATGAACAAAGGAGTGCTGTTGTATGGCTAACGAAAACTTAAACGACGCGAAAGAATGGCTTTCCTTTGCGGAAGCGGACTTAGGCGTTGCGACTCATCTTTTGGCGACATATAACCCGAAACCGCTTGAAATTGTGTGCTTTCACTGCCAGCAGGCGGCTGAAAAAGCTGTCAAAGCATTGATTGTGCTGAACGGCAGCCAGGGCGGAATCCCAAAAAAGCACGATCTTTTTCTTCTGTTGAATCAGATAAAAGACTCTGTCAAAATTGATGAAAAATACTACAACTATGCAGATATTTTGACTCCTTACGCTGTCTCGATGCGTTATCCTAACGAACTGTTTCTTGAAGAACGCCATGCAGTAAAAGCAATAGATATGGCTAAAGAATTTGTCGATTGGGCAAAAATTTCAGCAACGGAGAAGTGAGACATGAAGAGAATGGCTACCACAATGTCCGCTGTGTGAGGTAGGTCGTTAGTTTGTACAAATTGCTGCTGACTGTTAAAAAAAATGAAGTTTTGGGAGGCAAAATGAAAAAATTTTTCCGTATTTTCAGGATATTGGCCGTGATGGTGGCTTTCGCCGGGGCTTTTTTTGTTCTTCACAAACCTGCGGAACCCCAAACCGATGACTGCAGCCTTGACAAAGAGGCGGCGAAACAGATCTTCAAAACTGCCGAAACTTTCGAAAAAACCGGTTCAGAGTGTGTTTTTAATGTTTCCGACGCTTCGGGAAAGATGCTGGGGAGAGTACTTTACGCGAAACCTGATGAAACAAGCATTGCCGGTTTCGGCGGTAACCTGAGAGTCGTTGTCGGTATTTTGCCTGACGGAAAAATCGCAGGAATTGAACTCGGCGAAAACTACGAATCTGTCGGTTTCATTGAGCGTGTGAGAGAAACCGGATTCTTTGAAAAATGGAACGGCCTCACCATCGAAGAAGCGGCAAAAGCAGATGTCGATACGGTAAGCGGAGCCACGATGTCAACGACTGCGATAAAATCGATGGTCGCCCTAAACCTGTCGAAATACAGCGGTATGAAAATCGCGACAAATCAACAGGATTCAACTCCGCTCTGGCTTAAAATCGCGGTTTTTCTCATTCTTGCCTACTCTCTTTTCGCATTTTTCTTTCCGCAGAAAACGGCAAAATTCAGAACTCTGCACCTTGCAGTTTTAGCGGTGATCATCGGTTTTGTCAGCGGTTCCGCGCTTTCAATGGAATCTTTCAAAAACTGGCTCATAAGCGGAAATATAGCACTTGTTCCAGCGGTGATACTCGCTCTGGCAATGATCATAACAATAATTTTTGGCAGAAATTTCTACTGCAATTTTGTCTGTCCTTTCGGAGCGATGCAGGAACTTTTAGGCAGGATCCCCCTTCCGAAAAAGAATTTTCCGCCAAAATTCATAAAAGGAGTTTCGGTTTTCAAAGTCGTCCTGCTGATCGTGATCTATGTTCTGATGATCTTGAAAGTCGTTGAAGACTTCACTGTTTTCGAGCCTTTCAGCGCGTTCAAATTCGAAGCCGCGGCACTTCCGTCACTCGCCATCGCCGCATTATTCCTCATCATTTCGCTTTTTGTGAACCGTCCGTGGTGCCGCTTTTTCTGCCCGACGGGAACTCTTTTAAGTATGTCTGCAAAGAAAAACGGCGAAGAGATCTAATCTTTCTGCTGATCAAAATATTTTTTCAGCAAAGGTATCAGCCTGTTTGCCATGTCGTTTCCGGCGATCCTTGAAGCTGCCGGCGTAAAGTGGACGCTGTCATAAAACATTGTTTCCGTATGACCGTCGAAAACGGAAGTCTGCATAAAGATCAGCGGGTCTTCGCTTTCGGAGATCCCGTTTGAGCAGCGGAGAACATAGCTGTAGACTCCAGGGATAGTCATTTCGTTCTTGAAAAGGAGATTCTGCTCCATCTCGCTCAAAGGCTTTTTCAACTGCAAAAGCGGTGAAAAGAAAAAGACGCTCTTTATCCCCTTTTCAGCCAGATCATCTGAGGCTTTTTTCGTCCGTGCCTTGAATTTGGCGACAAACTCGTCAGCCCTCGCCTCGTATTCCGGAATAAGCGGAACAAACATCTCCTCCTTTTTCGACGGAGCGAAATTATGGATGAAATCGCTTGAAAGAGACTCTTTTATGACCTTTACAACGGCGCTGCGCTGAAGGAACGGCTTCTTTTTGTCGGAGGCGAGATTCTCGATAAGGTTCTGGTATAACCTGTCATCTTCCGTAAAGGGCTGATAATCGGCATTCCCACGCTCGAAACTGTAGTTTATGTCGTTCCCTCCGGCATAGAAGACCGCCATGTCAAGTTCCAGCCTCTCACCTTCAAATTCCGCGAAAGATATCTCGCGCTGCAGGTCGCTCCCTTCGATCCCTATATTGTAAACGGTGATCTTTCTGCCGGGGAACTCTTTTTCGAGTCTCTTTCGGAGGACAAAAGGGATCGTGTTTTTTTCCGCGAGATACACTCCGACGATCCTCGAATCCCCGAAGACACCTATACGGTATTCGTTTTTCTCCTTTTTCTGAGGTTCATCGCCGCGGAAACCGAACGAATTGAAGCTGAAACTGTCAGTCCTCGCCTTTTTGTAGCGGTAGACCAAAGTTCCGGGCACTCCGACGATCTTCTCGCCGAGCGAAGCCAGATCCTCCCTTGCCTTGATCGCGGTCTTAAGCTCCTCTTCGGAAAAGGAGAGGCTCGCATAGTATTCCAGATTGTTCAGCGTGTCGCCGAACGACGTGAAATTCCTCAGGGTGAATTCGGCCGCCGCAAACAGGAGGAAGAGCACCAGAAGTGCGCAAAACAGGGCTTTTAAGGATACTATTTTGTCTATACGCTTATCTATTTTCAAAATATTTGCCCGCTTCCAGAGTTTTTATGAGTTCATCTGCAATATGTTCAGCTTCAATGCGCGAGAATTTGGGCACATAGTGCATCCCGTCGAAAAAAACAGTATCTACGACACCTTGAAAAACATGGCTGTGGTCAATAATATTGCTCCCGTATTTTCCTGTTTTAACGGCTTCCAGGACTCCGTTTATGCACTTTGCCGAGAAAACGTTCATACCGGGAAAAACATTCTCCGCCAGATACATCACGTACCTTTCATGCCCGTTCAGCGGACTCTTCGTGTGGATAAGAGGCTGAAGTATGAAAAGCGAAGGGATCCCCTGCCTTTCGAAATATATGGTAGCGTCCTTCATTCTGTCGAGATAAATTTCCGGGAAACGCCCGGCGGCCTCCTCCCTCTGTGGAGAGAGCGGAAGGTGCGCGACATCGCGTCCCTGCAGCCGCGCCAAAAGTTTCGCGAAGTCGACCAGATAAGTGTGCTGGAGAGTTTTAAGCAGTTTGAACCTTTCGACCAGTCCGACGTTGCCGTTGGCGTCAACGCCCGGAATGAGCCTTTCTCCCCCGACGAACGGCTCCCAGTCGACATTTCCGTGTTCATACGTGTTGTAAAGATCAACGATCCAGGAAAAGAAGACTATCATGTCGGGCTCGACCTTTTCATTGAAATACTTTGCCGTGGCTATGGCCCTCTGTATGTCGTGCCCCTCGACACCCATGTTGAGGACGGTTATTTTTCTGCCGAAATGCTCTGAGAGCTTCTTTTCAACGATATAAGGCGTCGTGTCCTCTTTCTGAAGAGCGAAGCCGAATATCTTGGAATCGCCGTAGATCGCTATCCTGAACTCGTCCTTTTCCTTTTTTTTGAATTCTTCGTCTCTGAATCCGTCGGAATTTAAGGTAAAACTCTCCCTGACCGCAGGTTTGTACCTGAAAATTATCGTTCCGGGAATGCTTATCTCCCTGGATTCGCCAAGGCTTATGATATCGATCATGAATTTTTCCGCCTTTTCTGCCTCTTCAGGTGAAAAAGTGAGATTCCTGTAATAGTCGAAATCGGTCCTTGTCCCCTTGAAGACCGTCAGCTCCAGGACCATTTCAGCAAAGACAAAGTACGCCGCGATGCAGAGAAGATGCAGGACCAGCTTGCCGGCAGAGTTTATGCGATCAATCCTTTTTGTTCCTTTCATTTTGCATTTCCTCGATGATTCCGGCAAGCTCTTCGGCAAGTTTTTTTGCGTGCAGCCTTGATCCGTACGGCGTATAATGCACTCCGTCGTAATAAACAGTCTCCTTTATTCCTTCAAAGACCCGGCTCTGGTCTATCACTTTGAAGTTCCGCTTTTTAGAAAGTATCTCCCGGATCTTTTCTTCACACTGCTTCGTAAAAAGATTCAGACCTGGCGAGAAAGACTCATGCCTGAAAAGAAGATGCCTCTCTATTTCCGTAAGAGGCTTGTCCACCTGGGCTACCGGCGGAAGAACGTATGCGGCATATACCCCGCGCTCATTGAAATAATTGCAGAATTCTTCAATTTTTTCAGTAAATCCTTTTATGAAAGGATCCATGACTGCAAGTTTGTCCGGAGGGATCGGGACGGAAACGAAATCTTTTTCGTTGAACATTTTGTCAAATTCGGCGAAGTCGTTTATGAATGTGACCTTTATAGTATTCAACAGTTTGACTTTCGCTGTAAGCTGCTCGTCGGGCTTTTCCCCGAAAGCAGGCGGAAGATGCGCATCATCTACAAAAGGTTCCCATTCTTTCCAGCCGAAACTATAGGCTTCGTTTATGTCGTTGGCGCCGCTGTATAAAAGAATGATGTCGGGCTCGAGCTCTTTGTAGTAATGCTTCGCTGCATCAGCTGTCCGCTGCATAGTAAGCCCTTCGACACCGAAATTGAGAACCGTTATCTTTTTATCACGGAAAACTTCATTGAGTTCCTTTTCAAGAGCCGCCGGGATCGTATTTTCATCGGCAAGCAGGGCTCCGAAGATTCTGGAATCGCCGTAAACAATGATCCTGAACTCATCTTTTTCCTTCGGCTTTATCTCGTCTCCCCTGTATCCGAAAGAATTTATGTTAAAACTTTCCGTTTTTACCGGTTTATACTTGTAAAAAAGCGTTCCGGGAACGACCGCACGCCTTTCACCAAGCGAAATCAGATCTTTTCTGAATTTACGGGCAGTCTCCCAGTCTTTTTCGGAAAAAACGATCGATGCATAGTAGTCTGATTCGTTGGAAGCGCTGCTTAAAACAGAAGTCCTCAGCGCAGCCTCTGAAAGCAGGTAGTAGAGCGAGAGACACAAAAAGACCGCGAAAACCACACGGGGCGAGTTTATTTTGTCTATTCTCTGCACCTGCATTTAGAACCTGAAATAGAAGAAAGGATCCGAGAAGACCATCGTGCTGCTGGAAAGTGCCGCTCCGAAGAGAACGACAAGGAAAGCAGCCTCAAGCCACTTGAAAGCATTCGACTTGCCGAATCTGTCAGTGATCATCCTGTAGATCGGGAATCCGAATATGCAGCCTATGACAAAAACAGCTGACGTTTTCAGATCGAAAAGCTGGACGACTGAAACATCCGACACTTTAGGTAGCAACATCGCTTTGACCACTCCGAAATAATAGCTGACAGTGTCGACCCTGACTGAAAGAAAAAACAGCGGGAAGGCGATCAGTTTTGTGTAAAGATGGGCAAAAACGCTGCTGCGGTAAGGACAGCATTTTTTGAAAAGCCGCTCGATAGTTATCAAAAAAGCCGAAAGTGCGCCTAAGAAAATGAAGTTCCATGCGGCTCCGTGCCACAGTCCGCAGGCAAGAAAGGCAAGCCAGAGGTTGACTATAGCCCTGAAATCACCTTTTCTGCTGCCGCCGAGCGGAATATAAATATAATCCCTGAACCATGTCGAAAGGGAGATGTGCCACTTGCGCCACATGTTTCCGAGAGATGTCGCGGTAAAAGGATAGGTAAAGTTTTCGGGGATCTTTATGCCGAACATCCTCGCAAGACCTATCGCCATATCCGAATATCCCGAAAAATCGAAATAGAGCTCGACCATAAAGACCACGGATGCCGCCCACGCCACATCGATACCCATTGTCGAAGGATCCATCGAATAGATCTTGTCTACGACAGGGGCGAGATTGTTTGAAATCAGCACTTTTTTCGCGAAGCCGTAGACAAAGCGTTTCAGACCGTAAAGGAACGCGGCATAGTGGACCGCCCTGTATTTGAGCTGCGGGATGAAGTTGTCGTAACGGACGATAGGACCGGCGACGAG
Source organism: bacterium (assembly GCA_016290135.1). Lineage (GTDB taxonomy): Bacteria > UBP6 > UBA1177 > UBA1177 > UBA1177 > UBA1177. The sequence goes on along the minus strand of JAEESW010000007.1, from coordinate 66,601 downwards.
CTGCGGAAAGAATGCGATATAAAGAGCGGTATCAATGAATTTCGGCTCTTTTTCAACAGGATTTCTGTAAAAATCGATTATGCACGATACTGCCTGAAATGTGAAGAACGACACTCCGAGCGGAAGATGGAAGTTCGTAGGAGTTATCTGCACCGATGAAAAAAGGGCAAAAAGATGCGCCAGCTGCTCAGTGAAGAAGTTCATGTGCTTAAAAACAAGAAGGACCGAGAGAGAAACCGCGGAACCGGCGACCGCAATAGCAGTTTTATGGTGTTCCGACCTGCGTATCAGGAGTATCGAGAGATGCGCGGCAAGGATCGTGACAAGCATGAGCATGACAAAAAGACCTTCGCCGTATATGTAAAACAACAAACTCGCAAAAAGCAGGAACGCTTTGCGGAACCTTTCAGGAAGCATCGCGTGGACGATCCACACGAACGGTAGAAAAATGAACAGAAATATCGGGCTGCTGAAAACCATGTAGACCTCTAATCATCATAAAAAATACAAAACACACGGCACTTTACCCAAAAACGGATAAATTTGAAATTTAATTTACAGAAATCTACGGAAGTTTTCTGTGCGGAGGAGGCGGCATATTCCCCGGATTCTCATCGATTATGCCGTTGCAGTTGTTGTCGAGTCTGTCGAAATATTCGTATGCACCCGGATATATCACCGGATTGTTGTCGTTGCAGTCTCCCGTCTTTCCGGCTCTGAAAATGCCGAGCGGCTTGCACAGGCACTTGCTGTCGTCTCCGACACCGAATCCGTCGCCGTCACTGTCACGGTAGAAAGGCCTGCATCCGGCAGTGTTTTCGCCTTCATCGACTTCTCCGTTGCAGTTGTCGTCGACATCGTTGCAAACTTCCCTCGCCTCAGGATGGACTTTCGGGTTAGTGTCGTTGCAGTCTCCCCTTTCGAGTGCGCGGAAATCGCCATCCGAAACACACAGGCAGCGGTATCCGTCAGTTCCAAAACCGTCGTAGTCTTTATCGGTGAAGTATCTGTTGCAGTCTTTTGCGTTCTCGGGGTCGACTATGCCGTCGCAGTTGTCGTCACTCCCGTTGCAGAGTTCTTCCGCCTTCGGGTTGACATAGCGGTTGTTGTCGTTGCAGTCTCCCCCTTTTCTGGAATAGCCTATCGGGATATCGTCGGGGCAGTCATAGTCGAAGACCGCCTTTTCACTGCCGAAACCGTCTCCGTCGCGGTCTGCAAAAAGGACGCACTTCGCCGAAGCGGAAAGGAACGCGCCCAAAATAAAAACTGAAATGAAAATTTTTGTCAGGATCATGCCGCCTCCTTAAAAATCCGGATCATTTTACGGGAAAACGTGTTTTTTGCAACGGAAGAGGAGAAAACCGTCTGAAAAAACGCTTATACTATATTCAATTTTTGACTTAGCACTTCTTTGTGCTATATTCGCGCGCTAATTTTTTTGGGAGGCCAAAATGAAGGGACTTACCTTTCAGGAAATGATCGTTCGACTTGAAAAATTCTGGATGGAACGCGGCTGCATACTGGTTCAGCCGTGGGATCTGGAAATGGGTGCCGGAACATTCCACCCCGCGACGTTTTTTTACGCGCTCAATCCGGCAAATATAAGCTCAGTCTACGTTCAGCCGTCGCGCAGACCTACAGACGGCAGATACGGCGAAAGCCCGAACAGGATGCAGAGGTTCTATCAGCTTCAGGTCCTCATAAAACCGAGCCCGCAGGATGCCCAGAGGCTTTATCTCGAAAGTCTCAAAGTTATCGGCATCGACCCTGCGGAGCACGATATCCGCTTTGTTGAAGACGACTGGGAAAGTCCTACTCTCGGCGCGTGGGGCCTGGGCTGGGAAGTCTGGCTCGACGGAATGGAGATCAGCCAGTTCACATACTTCCAGCAGGTCGGCGGCATCGACCTTAAGCCGGTCCCTGTCGAACTTACCTACGGTCTTGAGAGGATCTGCATGTACCTTCAGGGCGTCGAAAACGTCTACGATCTTCAGTGGAACGACAAGGTGACTTACGGAACGGTGCACAAGATGGACGAAGTCGAGTTCTCGACTTTCAACTTCAAGGAGGCTCCGGTAGAGGATTTCTTCGCGTTTTTCGACAAATACGAGAAAATTTCCAAAGAACTCATCGAAAAATCGCTTCCGCGCCCCGCTTATGAGTTCTGCATCAAGGCAAGCCACGCGTTCAACATTCTCGACGCAAGAGGCGCGATCTCGGTCACCGAAAGGCAGAGATACATCATGCGCATCAGAGATCTTGCGTGTGCCGCTGCAAAAAAATACGCTGAAAGTTTTAAGGAGGGATAAATGTCGGATTTTATTTTTGAAATCGGTTATGAAGAGTTTCCAGCAAGTTTTATTCTTCCTTTTGTTTCGCAGCTTAAGGAAAAAATACTTTCAGAGCTTGAAAAGCAGCGCGTAACTGTCGGAAACTGCAAGGAATTCTCGACTTGTTCGAGAACGGCTCTCGTCTGCACGGGACTTCCCGAAAAGCAGCCCGACATCCGCGAAAAAGTCACGGGAGCTCCGAAAAAAGTGGCTCTCAACGCCGACGGGACCCTTTCCAAAGCGGGTGAAGCGTTTTTGGCCAAAAACAAGATCACCGACTATTTCTTTGAAAACAGCGAAAAAGGCGAAGTGATCGCCGGTTTTGTCGAAGAGAAGGGAAAAGAGCTCGCAGAAGTCATCACTCCGGTTGTAAAGGCGGCTCTCCACGCTGCGAACTTCAAAAAAAGCATGTGCTGGGCCGACAACTCCTTCGCTTTTGCCCGCCCGATCAGATGGATCCTTCTTTCGATCGACGGAAAGCCTGTCGAAGACGATTTCGAAGGGATAAAATTCTCGAAAACTTCTTTCGGACACCGCTTCCTTTCAAACGGCGCTCTGCAGGTAAATGCGCAGAATTACTACGAAGTTCTCGAAGCTCACTACATTTTTGCAGACAGAGATAAAAGGCGTGGATACATCAAGTCGGAAGTCTTGAACAAGGCGGCAGAACTCGGACTTGTTGCAAATATTGACGAAGCCCTCCTTGATGAAGTCACCGACATGGTCGAATATCCGCATGTCGTCATCGGCAACATTCCCGAAAAATACAAAAACCTGCCGGTCGAGCTTGTTGTCAAAGTCCTCAAAAAAGACCAGAGATACTTCACTCTGAGCGACAAAAACTCGCAGGTCATCAAGTTCGCAAGTGTTCTCAACAACATTCCGCGTGAAGATTCGCTTGTCATCGAAGGAAACGAAAAAGTCGTTTCTGCCCGTCTTTCCGATGCGGCATTCTACTTCAACGACGACCTCGCCAAAGATTTCGCTTCTTTCGGCGAAAGGCTCAAAGGAGTCCTTTTCCAGAAAGATCTCGGGACTTACAGCGAAAAAGTCGAACGTATCTGCAGGATCGCTTCTTTCATCGCCGAAAAATGCTTCACTCTTGACGTTGCGGCGAAAGAGAGACTTCTCAAGGCCGGTTCGATGATAAAGAACGACCTCGTAACTGGCGTCGTCTTTGAATTTCCCGATCTTCAGGGGATCATGGGCCGCTACTATGCGCGTCACGCAGGCTTTGAAAGCGATGTCTGCGAGGCGATGTACGAACACTATCTCCCGATAAACGCAGGAGACGAACTTCCGAAGACCGAGATCGGCACTATCCTCAGCATGGCTGACAAGATCGACACCATCGTCGGCGGATTCATGGCTGGAATGAAGCCAAGCGGCTCCAAAGACAAGTTTGCTATCCGCAGAAACGCGATAGGTTTCCTCACAGTCGCGCAGAATTACAGCCTCAACATCAGAGAAGTCGTCGGATTCGTATGGGATCTGATCTCTCCGCGCATCAAAAACGCGAAAGATGAGATGAAGCAGGAGATAATCGACTTCATAGTCGCAAGATACAACGGTGTCTTAAGTTTCGACACGCCCGTCATCCAGGCTGCGACGGCACGCGACGCCGAATTTCCGAAAGTTGTCGCAAAACGGGCAGAAACGATTGCACGCCTTCTCAAAGAAAGCGGAATCTCCGAGCTGGTACAGCTTTACAAACGCGGCTGCAACATCCTGAAAAAACAGGAATTTTCCGTCGGAACAGTCAACGAATCGCTTTTCGAGCAGGATGAAGAGAAGAACCTTTTCGCCGAAGTAGTCAAAGTCGAAAATGAAATCAAGAATATGCACGACAATTTCGATATCGCGATGAAGATCCTCTCGCTCAAACCGGCACTAGACGCATTCTTCGACGCTGTTTTCGTAATGCATGACAACGCCGGGATCAGAACGAACAGAATGAACCTCATCGGCAAAGTCACCAGTCTGGTAGCCGAAAATATCGGTGAAATAAGCTTTTTGAATATTTAGGGAGAAAAAAATGGCTGAAAACAAAGCACAGGAACAGAAAACGGTTCCGCAGATGGATGAAAACGAGATCATAGCCCGCAAAAAAGAGAAAGTTAAAATGCTGCGCGAAGAGGGGATCCACCCTTACGCAAATACTTTCGCACCCGATTCGACAGTTGAAAAGGTAATTGAATATTGCAAGACTCAGACCAAAGAAGAGCTTGAGCAGACGGGAAAACCGCTTGAATTCGCGATTGCAGGCAGGATCATGTTCCTGCGCATCATGGGAAAACTCGCTTTTGCGAACCTCAAGGACGAAACGGGTTCGATCCAGGTCCTTTTCGCAAAGGATTTCCTGGGTGAAGACTTCGCGAAATTCAAAAAGGCTTTTGATGTCGGCGATATAGTCTGGGTAAAAGGCGAAGTTTTCGTTACGAGAACGGGCGAATACTCGATTTTGGCTCACAAAACTGAGCTTCTCACTAAAAATATCAGGCCGCTTCCTGAAAAATTCCACGGACTTACCGATAAAGAGCTTCGTTACAGACAGCGTTACCTTGACCTCATCATGAATGACGATGTCCGCGAAACTTTCAAAAAGAGAGTGAAAATCATCAATTTCATCAGAAACTACATGAACAACGCAGGTTTCATGGAAGTCGAAACTCCGATGATGCACCCGCTCGTAAGCGGCGCGGCGGCGAAACCTTTCATCACGCACCACAATGCGCTAGATATCCCGCTTTACATGAGAATAGCTCCCGAGTGCTACCTCAAGAGGCTTCTTGTCGGCGGATTGGGAAAAGTTTACGAGATCAACCGCAGCTTCAGAAACGAAGGAATGGACCTTAAACACAATCCCGAATTCACGATGATGGAGTTCTACTGGCCTTATGCGACTTACGAAGACCAGATCCGCTTCACTCAGGAGATGATCAGCAAACTCTGCATCGAGATAAACGGCTCGACTGAAGTCGAATACGACGGAATGAAAATCGATTTCAAAGCTCCGTGGAACAGAATGACAGTCGAAGAAAGCATCGTAAAATCGGGCGTTTGCACCGAAGAAGACCTCAAAGACAGAGAAAAACTCATTGAGATCGGTGTCAAAAACGGCCTTGACAAGGCAACGCTTGAAGGAATGTCACGCTACAAAATCATCATGGAATTCTTTGACAACTTTGTCGAAGAACACCTTATCCAGCCGACATTCATCACGAAATATCCGACCGAAGTTAGCCCGCTTGCACGCAGAAACGACGAAAACCCCGAATACACAGACAGATTCGAGCTTTTTGTCGCAGGAAGAGAACTTTCCAACGCGTTCAGCGAACTCAACGACCCAAAACAGCAGTATGACTCATTCGCGGCTCAGGTCGAAGCAAAGAAAGCAGGCGATGACGAAACGATCGATATGGACAGCGACTACATCCGCGCCCTCGAATACGGAATGCCGCCGGCAGCAGGACAGGGAATCGGCATCGACAGACTTGTTATGCTCATGACCAACTCCCCCAGCATCCGTGATGTCATCCTCTTCCCCACAATGAAACCTGAGAAATAATCTAAAAAATGCGCGCGCCACTAACGTGACGTTGTGACGCCGTAACGCCGTAACGACGAAATGGCGCGCATAAAAAAACCGCCGCATTACGCGGCGGCTTAAAAAAGAAGTGCGCTGGCGCGCTAGAGAACTATTCTTCTTTGTTGTCTTTGTTTGCTTCGTATTCGTCGATGATCTTCTTCTGGATGTCAGCCGGAACCTGCTCGTAGTGGTCGTATTTGATGGTGTAGGTTCCGCGACCGTTTGTCATCGAACGGAGCTGTGTCGAATATCCGTGAACTTCTTTAAGAGGAACGAGCGCTTTGATGACAGTAAGTCTGCCTTCGCTTTCCATACCCTGCGGTTTGCCGCGGCGGCTGGAGATATCGCCCATTACAGAACCTGCGAATTCTTCAGGAACCGTGATCTTGATCTCGTAAATGGGTTCGAGGATTATCGGGTTTGCTCTCTTGACGGCGTCTTTGAAAGCCATCTGTGCAGCTTTTTTGAACGCGACTTCCTTACTGTCGACCGGGTGTTCCTTACCGTCGTTGAGTGTAACTTTGCAGTTGATGAATTTGCAGCCCGAAAGAACGCCTTCAGCCAGGACTTCGCGGATACCTTTTTCGACTGCCGGAATGAATCTGCCGGAGATTACGCCGCCGACGATAGCGTCAACGAATTCGAATTCGCTTTCGCTGTTCGGTTCGAGAACGATGTTGACTTCTGCGAATTCGCCCGATCCGCCAGACTGTTTTTTGTGGCGGTAACGTGCTTCGGCTTTTCCTTTGATCGTCTCTCTGTAAGGAATTCTCGGTTCAAGTATTTTGACGTCAAGTCCGAACTGGTTCTTGATCTTCTTAGCCAAAACTTCAAGGTGAAGTTCGCCGAGACCATCGACGAAAAGCTGTTTGAGCTCAGGATCGTTGACCATTCTGAATGATGCGTCTTCGATCTGCATCTTTTTGATCGCAGCAGCGACTTTATCGGTATCTTCTTTCGAAGCACCTGCGAACGCGCCGCGGACGATAGCTTCCGGCCATTCGATAAGCGGGAACGGATAAACTTCAGCAGCTTTGTTGTCGGAGAACTGGTCGCCGGTCTTGCTGTTTTTAAGTTTAACTGTTACCGCGATCTGTCCAGCAACGACGTTTTTGAGCGGGAATCTGTCTTTTCCTCTCGTGTAGAAAAGCTGACCGAATTTTTCAGCCGATGCGGAAGACATGTTGTAAACGTCAGCGCCTTCGGAGAGGTTGCCCTGGAGAAGTTTGAACGCGTAGACTTCGCCGAACTGCGGGATCGAGTTGACTTTGAAGATGATACCTTTCGTTACGGAATCGTCTGCAGTATCGATCTCGCCTTCGCCGAACTGCATGATCTTGCCGTCAGGAGACGGGAAGAAGTCAACAACGGAGTCAAGGACTATGTCAACGCCGATGCCTTTGTTCGGAGCGCCGAAGAATACCGGATAGACTGTTCCCTGCGAGAAAGCCTTGTGGAGACCGGTGTTGATCTCTTCTTCCGAAAGAGCGCCTTCGTCGAAGTATTTGGTCATAAGCTCTTCATCGCTCTCTGCGACTGCTTCCATGAGCTTTTCCTTGAGTTCCTGGACTTTGTCTGCGAACTGAGCCGGGATATCGCTTTCCGAAGCTCTTTTGCCGTTTGCGTATTTAACAAGTTTGCCTTTGAAAATGTCGATGATCGAATCAGCGTTCTGACCCGTTGCTGCCGGATAGGTGATCGGAGCAAGCGGGATCTCGAGCTCTTTTGAAATGCTCTCGAAAGCCGATTCAAGGTTTATGTTGTCACGGTCGACTTCATTGATGAAGAAAGCGATCGATTTTCCAAGTTTTTTCGCAAGTTTGAAAGCTTTTTCGGTTCCTGCGTCGATACCGGTCGAACCTTCAACAGTGAGAAGAGCCGCTTCGCAGAAAGGCATCGAAGCAGCGAGCTCGCCTGCGAAATCGAAGTATCCGGGAGTATCGATGAAAGTGATCAGATTCTGCTTGTATTCCACAGCGTTGATCGATGCGGAGATAGAGATACCTCTGTTCTTCTCTTCTTCAGTGAAGTCAGAAACGGTGTTGCCGTCAGTGACAGAACCCTGTCTGTTGATTGCACCTGCGTTGTAAAGCAATGATTCGACAAGAGTCGTTTTTCCCGATGTGCCGTGTCCTGCGACACAAACATTGCGTAAAGAGCTTTTGTTGAAATCAGCCATTTGTTCCTCCTATTTATTGGCTAAAAAAATAACAATTATCAGCTGTTAAGTCATTCCCTGCGCCGGAGAACCCAAAGCCGGCCGAGAAAGTCCGCTAAAAGCGCGAAATATTACTCTTTTTTTAATTTATTGCAATTATTTTTTTATTTGTTGCTTCGGATCGATTTTCAGTTTTTTGATCTTCTGCGTCAGCGTGTTGCGGTGAACGCTAAGAAAATCCGCGGTTTTCGAGAGTGATCCTCCGCAGTATCGAAGCGCTTCTTCGATGAAGACCCCCTCGACCGAATCTATAAAAAGCTGATATATTTCCCCGGCGTTTGATTCTTTGCCCAAGTCATCAAAAAGATTGCCGATTTTTGTTCTTAAGATCTCAGTGGCGCTGTAATTCGACAGAATTTTGCCGATGTTTTCATAAGGAAGCAGTTTATAGCCCTCTTCAGTGCCGACGACTCTTTTAAGTTCCTGAATATTAAAAGGCCACCAATAGGATGTGAGCATGGAAACGGCATCTTTTTCATACCACCGCGTCGAGACAACGCCGCCTTCCTGGATAAAGTATTCAATGAGTTCAGAGAGATCGCTCTTTCTTTCACGAAGCGGCAGAAGCCAGAGCGAAGATGTGAATTTTCCGGCACGCATATCGAAAAGAGCGCGGTTTTCGGTAATGAAAACCAGTCCGTTTTTCCTGAAATCCTCGGCCTTTTTGACGCGGACGATGCCTTTTTCAGCTTCATCCTTTCCTATCTTCGAGGCGATGAGTCCGGCCAGAAAGCCTTTTCCCGTTCCTGGTTCGCCGCCGATGAGATATGTTCCTCCCGGTTCGGCATTGCGCAGCATTTTGCGCATCTCTTTTGCCGTCTCGCTTTGTCCAAGGATCTTCTTCATAGTTCTATACCAAAAAAATCTTCAATAATTTCGACGACTTTTGTCACATCGTTGCCAGGATCGAAGATCGAGTTCCTAAATTCGGCACTTGCATGGAATCCGGCGGAATACCACGAGGCATGCCGGCGGATCATCGTGTGTGCAGTCTTCGTGTCAAGGTCAAGGTAGTATCTGAAATGCTTTGTCATAAGCGCCTTTTTCTCTTCAACGCTCACTGTTTCGCCTTTGAGTTCACGGAAGATCCACGGTTTTCCGAGTGCGCCGCGTCCGACCATGACTCCGGCGATTTTCGTGTTTTTGAATCTGTCGATATCGCCGATCTGCCTGATGTCGCCTGAATGAATGACCGGGATCGGAAGTTTTTCGGCAAGTTCGATCGAAACATCGAAATCACAGGTCCCTGCGGTGAACATATCGGTCCTGAGGCGCGGGTGAACAGTCAAAAAATCTGCACCGTTTTCAACCGCGGCAGCCGCACAGCGCTCGTAGTTCGGTGTTTTGAATCCTTTTCTTATCTTGACTGAAAGCGGCAGATCAGTGACCGAACGCAGAGTTTTCACGATCTTTCCAAGTCTTTCAGGGTCATCCATGAGAGCCGAACCTGCACGCGCCGCAACGACTTTTCTCACCGGGCATCCGGCGTTTATGTCGATCCCTGCCGGAGTCACACGCTCAAGTATCTTTTCGGCGGCCTCCTTTATGACCTCGGGATCTCCTCCGAAAAACTGCAGGAATGTGCATGGTTCCGACGGATCGATCTCCGAAAGGGCTATAGTCTTCCTGTTGCGCAGAGTGACTGCTTTTGCGGAAATCATCTCGCTGAAACACGCGTCTGCACCGCCCTCATAGCACAGAAGTCTGAATTCCTTCGAAGTTATTTCGGCAAGAGGAGCAAGATAAAAATTCAAAACGCACCGCCGGAAAAAGTGTTCTATGATACCTTGGCGTCGACTTCACTGTCGATAGCTTCGCGGTTGGAGGCAAAAAGGTCGAAAAGGACAGGATCGAGTTTTCCGTCATCGACCTCCTTCTTCAGGATGGAAACGGCGATCTCAGGTGAAATGGCCTTTTTGTACGGTCTGTCCTTCGCGGTCAGAGCGTCATAGATGTCGGCTATAGCCATGACGCGCTCGATGATACCGAGATCCTCAGCCTTTTTATGGAACGGATAGCCGCTTCCGTCGAGTTTTTCGTGGTGCGAAGCCGCGACATCCGGCACAGCCTTGAGTGAAAGAGGCCAGTCTATCGAATTGAGCAGTTCATAGCTGTAGAGGACATGCTTTTCCATGTTCGAACGCTCTTCCGTTGTAAGTGTTCCTTTCTGGATGTTGAGATATGCAAGCTCTTCCGCGGTTACGATTTCTATCTTTTCGCCGTTTGCATCGACTATGATACCAGAGACCTTTTCAATGAGCCTGTTCTCTTCTTCATCGTGAGGACGCGGGATATCGAGCGAATCGAGTTTTGAAAGGAACTCTTCCGCGACGGCCTTCTCCTCGCTGCCCTCCCTCATGAAAACGATAGCGTACTTTATACGCCACTTCATCGTCTGAAGCTCTTCATGATAGAACCTGTTCTGCTTCATAAGGAGTTTTTCGCGGACCCCTACCTTGCCGTAATCGTGCAGCAGAGAAGCCGTTTCCGCGACCTTCATGGTATTTTTGTCGATGCTGTAACGGCATGCGATCTCCGGATCGGATACAGCGCGTTTGAGGATCGCCATCGTGTACGCCGCAACGCGGATACTGTGACCTTTGGTTATCGGATCCCTCTGTTCGATTGCCTTTACCGAAGAAATTATCATGTTGTTGAGAAGTTTTTCGGTTTCAAGAAGAAGATTGTTGTTCTCTACCGAAACAGCTGCCAAAGTCGAGAGGCTCGTCAGCATGATCGTGTCGAAATCGCTGAACGGAACGGGCTCGCCCGATTCGCCGTCGATCTTGTTTATGAGCTGGACCGCACCGACGATGTCTCCGGTAGCCGTCTTCATCGGGACAGTGATTATCGAGACCGTCTTGTAGCTGAGCCTTTTGTCGAGATCGCTGTTGAAAGTGTAGGGAGCGTCTTCCGGGATACTGTAGGCGTCAGGAATGTTGAGCGTCTCGCCCTTGTCGCAGACATAACCGACGAAACTCCTTTTGTTGAAAGGGATCTCGCGCTTTTCGAACACCTTCGAACCGAGCCTGCTGTTCTGGCTCGAAACGAAGAATATTTTATCGTGCTCCTCGTTCATCAGGTAGAGCGTGCCGGCTTCGGCGCTCGTCGCCTTGCGCAGAAAAGTGAGGATCTGCCCGTAAAGAGCGTTCGGATCCTTCTCGACACTGAGACTTATGCCTATCTGCGCGTTTTCAAGTATCCTGTTGTAAAGATCGATGTTTATGTTGATAAAATCGAGGATGTATTCAAGCGAAAAACGGTCGAATTTCTCGCCGTCGATGACAAAAACATGGGGATTGAGCTGTTTGAACCTGCAGTCAAATGAAACGATAAGGACAGCTTTCGCGTCTTTTATCAAAGAAAGTTCCGGCTTATAATCGCGCATGGCAACTATCAGGATGTAAGGCACTTTCCCGAGCCCGGCCAGCTTCGCATCGATCTCGGAAAAAGTCTCGTACACTACGGGCATCCTGTTTTCGAAGCGCTCGATTTTCAGAAATGACGGAACAAACACCAGATCCTTATTTGCCAAGACTCCCTCCATTAAAAACAAAAAACTACTGATTATAGTGAACAATCAAAAAAGCGCAAATCGCAGGTGCATCAGCTCAACTGAATTTCAGAACGATATCCCCCGGCAGAGGATCGAGTTTCCTCATTTTGACATTGGCCTGCGCCAGCATCAGTTTGGAAGCCTTCACGGCGTCGGTGTCGGCATATTTGTCGGAAAGATAGACGATTTCTGAAATACCTGACTGTATTATCGCTTTGGCGCATTCGTTGCACGGGAAAAGGGCGACATAGATCGTGCAGCCTCGCAGATTCTGGATCGAATTGAGTATCGCGTTCAGTTCGGCATGAACTACGAAAGGATATTTCGTGTCGAGATACTCCCCGTCCCTGTCCCATGGAAGCGAATCGTCGCCGCAACCTGCCGGGAAGCCGTTGTAACCAACTCCGACGATGCGGTGCTCACTGTTGACGATGCACGCTCCTACCTGTGTGTTCGGATCTTTTGAACGCTGCGCACTGAGAAGCGCGACCCCCATAAAATACTGATCCCACGAGATGTAGTTTTCTCTTTTCGCCATGCTTCCTCCGCTTAAAAAGGACAAAACACCAAAAAATCCCGTTATTTTCGTAAAAAAACAGGAAAAAGCAAATCGCTGCGGGCAGGCTCTTCATCTGATGCTTTGACTTATTTTCGCTTTCTGTTAAAATTGATAGTTTTTAGGTCTTGACATTTAGGAGAGTGTAATGAAAAAACTTTTTCTGTTGATCCTTGCGCTTTTGACGGCGCTTCCTGTTTTTGCCTACACGGGAACGACCATCGGCCCCAATGTTTCTGTTCTTAACGACAAAGAACTCCAGTGGGAAGCCGGAAGTTTCGATTATTTTGTTATGTTCAAATCTTTGATGAGCAATGAAAACAGGACCCTCTGCACTGTTGACGGCTCGGTCGGATGCGACCTTCCCGGCAACCCTGAGCCTGACACATGCCTTACTTCGAGCACTTTCAAACTTACCAACCGCCATGTTCCGGAAGATGCGTATGTCGAAGCGGCTTACCTTGTCTGGACGGCGAGTGTCGATCCGAACAATGTGAGCCAGATTGACAACACGGCGACTCTCAACTTCACTTCGGACGACGGTCAGATAAACCAGACAGCCAATGTAGCTGCGGAAAGGATCGGAGCCCTCGGTACCGACGCAAACCCCGGCATCCAGGATTTCACTTTCGAAGGAATAGCTTACGAAAGTGCCGGCGCAATAACCGGAGGACACTTCACCTACCGCGTCGACGTCACCGATTTTTTCAGCCAGATACACGCTCAGGGAAGAGATCTGGGCTACAAATCAGACGGTCTTTCCCTTTACGGAAACTACACCGTGAGCGATGTCACCTGCACGAATGACGCAGGCTACATCTCACAGGTCCAGGGATATACGACATACAGTTCGACTGTTATGTGCGGCTGGTCGCTCATAACGGTTTACCGTTCGACCAAAGTAAACGCGAAAATGGTCTATATCTACAACGGTTTCAGCCAGTATGCCGGCCAGTATGTCGACCTCGGCATTTCGGGCTTTGAATTTCCCGACAAACCTATCGTAAAAATGACTTTCGCGGTCCATGAAGGCGACCCGGGATTCGCTTACGCTTCAGGCTGCGGCAGCGGTCTGCTCGGCGGTTCCTGTCCCCCGGAAGGTCTTCAGGTAACAGGCCAGACGACTCCGCCTGAAAGCACCGTTATCGTTCAGAACGAGTGCAACCCCGCAAAATTCCAGGATTCCGACGGCACTCCTTTCAACTACTCCGAGACCTACAACTCGATCTCGAGCATCTACGGATGGCAGGATACAGTCCCGACATGTGCCGGCGGCGATCCGAACAATCCTGATCCGAACACCCTCGAATACACGATGGATGTCGATACCTTCCTGCTTGATGCAGAAATGAACCCGCTCTACGACGAGCAGTTCAAAAAAGGCGACACCAACATGTTCATAAGGATCGGTGCAAACAGAGACGTCATCTACACGAACTTCATGGTCGTCTCTGTCGATACGAAAGCTCCGAGATACGATATTCCTATGAACCCGGCAACTCCTGACGGAAGGGAGAAAAACTACTGCTCATGCTCCGAAACAGCCGATTCGATCTGCTCTACAGCACCTTTCTACTTCATGATCAAGGTCCAGAACTGGGGTGACGACATCTCGACGAACGTAACCGTTCAGGATACACTTGCAGTCAACAAGATCTCATACGTTCCCGGCACGACCGAAATGTGTAAAGAGTGGAAAAGCGAAAATGTCTGCAAAAAGTGGATCCCGATCGAAGACAACAACGGCGAATTCCCTCTCGCGACTCCGTATAAAGTCGCCGATATGATGTACTACTGCGACCAGGCTACGCAGAATTGCGAAGAGACGATCATGGTCCGTTTCAAAGTAAAACCGAAAGAAAACCTTGCAAAGAACGAGGTCATCGAGAACACCGCCATTATCAGCGACGATTCGGGCAAACCTTACAAGACCAACACATCCATTCCGCTCAGACTGACGCTCGGCAACTGTCCTTCTCCGGCTGCATGCGAAAATCCTGACCTCACGCCATGCGGAGGTTACGGCGACGGCGGCGGTTGTGAAAAGGACGAAGAATGCGGTGCCGGCAAACTCTGCAGAGACGGCGCATGCGTCACTGATGAAGCAAGTTTCGCTTCCAGCGTCAGCATCACTGTGGCAGAAGGCAAAAACTCACCTGTCAGCAGCTCTGAAATAATCGTTCCGGCTCCTACAAACGATCTTGTCATGGGGCAGTTCTCAGTCATCGCATCGAGTGAAGAAAAGGACAAGAATTTCACTTTTGATTCGGTCGTAACAAGCGTCTACATCAAAGATGCTGCTACAAAATTGAACAACATAAGACTTGTTTACGATAAAAACGGAAACGGACTTCTCGACGAAGGTGAAAATGTCGTTTCGGAATCTGCCGTCAATTCAAAGATAGTAACTTTCGCACTGAAAGCCGAACATGCAAACTATCCGGTCAACGAGCTCCACCACTTCATAATCGTTTCTGACGCGACCTACCAGACACCTGAAGCTGTTCCGCTCAACACCGGCTTCTCGTTTTACATCGAGAGCATCGAAGCTTTCAAGTTCAGCAATGTCAAAGAGATAACCTCCAAAATGGAGGAAAGTCCGCTCCAGTTCGCCGAGTTTGCGTTCGAACCGACGACAAAAGCGTTTGTTTTCACGAAAGGCGGAACGGAACCCGCGATTCCTTCCCTTTCCAAGATAAACAAAGGTCCGGTTGCAGTCCTTCAGATCAGGGCGAAATCGATCGAACAAAGCAACAGCCTCAAGAAATTCTCAGTCAAGACGACTTCGAAATCGGTAAAATTCAAAGACGGCATCAAAAAGCTTTCACTTTACCTCGATACGGACAAAAACGCATCCCACGAAAGCGAACAGATGATCGCTACAGTAGTGCCGGATGAGGTCGGAAGCAGCGTGGAATTCGTTCTCGACACCCCGCTTTCCTTCGAGGCGAACGAAGAAAAAACACTGCTCCTCGTTGCCGAATTCAACATCCCGAAAGACCAGATGGCACAGATAGAGGTAGTAAAATCAAAGTTCAAACTTGAGGATTCCGACATGGAAGTCATCGGTCTTCCGATCAGATCGAAAGAATTCACCTACAAGTGTGAAGAAGGCGACTTCACATGTACAGACGGCGATGATGACGGCGGAAGCTGCGCTGTAACAGCTGTCGACGACTCGAACACCGGGATCTTCGCAGTCCTTGCAGCACTTCTCTTCATTCTCGGATTCGCATTCACGAGAAAATCAGGCACAGAGAGATAATCCATAAAAAATTTTTTCCTGCTGTAACTTTTCTTATTTGAAAATCATCAAATAATCGCTATATTTCATTGGTTGTTTTTTTATCACTTTGGAGGGAAAAATGATAGTCATCACAGGTGCAAGCGGTCATGTAGGCAACAACCTTGTCCGCAAACTCAACAAAAGAGGCATCAGACCGAGGATCCTCATTCACGAGGAAACTACGGTCAGAAAGGCGATCGAAGGGCTCGATTTTGAAGAGGTAAAAGGCGATACGAGGGATCTTGAATCGCTGAAAAGGGCTTTTGAAGGAGCCGATCTGGTCTATAACTGCGCGGCTGCGATCTCTATCAAGTGCGGTGTTTACGACAAGATCAAAACAGTCAACGTCGACGGTGTCAGAAACGTCGTCGAAGCGTGCATAGCAGACAAAGTCAGGAGACTCGTTCACGTCAGTTCGATCGAGGCTTTGGGCGATCCGGGTGAAGGCGTCGTCGCGACCGAAGAAATGGGTTTCAACCCCGACAGAGCGATGCTTGAATACGGCATCACGAAGGCCGAAGGCTCTCTTATCGTCCAGAAGGCGGTCGAAGAAGGAAGAATAGACGCCGTAACAGTCTGCCCTGTAGGAATCCTCGGTCCGAACGACTTCCGTCCGTCGCAGATGGGAACGATGGAAATGAATTTCCGCAAAGGCAAACTTCCGGCATATCCCGCTTACGGCGGATTCGACTGGGTCGATGTCAGAGATGTCGTCGAAGGAATAATCCTTGCAGGCGAAAAGGGTAAGACCGGCGAATTTTACCTTCTTACAGGCGGCCACACGACGAACGACGAAATGATGGGGATCCTTGAAAAACTTTCCGGAAGGAAACGCCCGAAAGTTTCCCTGCCCTACTGGCTGATGTACACTGCAGGATTCCTGGCGGAGAACTGTTTTTACCGCTTTTTCAAGAGCGTTGAACCTGTGATCACCCGCGGCAGTGCAAGGATCCTGAAAAGCGACCTCCACGCATCATCCGAAAAGGCTCAGAAAGAGCTCGGAATGAAATTCAGAAACGTCGAAGAGATCTTCCGCGACCACTACAACTGGATGCTGGAATACACCGAAGGCAAAAAATAATATCTTTTCCGACGCGCCGGAATCAGATCCGTCACATCGGAATATCGTTATGATGTTATACCGACGGCGCGGATCATTCTAATGAAACAACAACGGCAAAAACGACTCCGAATTTTGACTTTTTCCGCAAAAAAAGTATAATAATGCGCTTTTTTTTCGGGGAGTTTTTATGAAGCGCATTTCCCTTGTATTTCTAATTCTCTTTTCTTTTTTCACCCTTTTTCCGGATACTGCCGAAACAACGCTTCTCACTTTGAAATACCAGGCTGTCGCGATCGGTGAGATCTCGCTTGCTTACAGGCTTGAGACTCTCACGATGAGCCTTGCGGCGGCAAAAGCTGTAGACAAAGAATACATCATAGCGATCCTTGACGAAGTCGATGCGACGGTCTCGAACGGAAAATCGATAATCTTGGTCAGAAACATCGCGCCAGATCCCCTTACAAAAGAGATAATTTCGGCATTTGACAAGCTTTTGAAGTGCTCCGGGGAAATAAAAAAATATTCATCCGGGGACAAAACGGTTTCGGCAGAACAAATTTCAAAATGTATGGAACTTTCGCGTAAGAAATTGGATCTTTTGAGTGAAATCTACAATAAAAAACAGAATAAAAACAATGTAAATCAGCAGAAACAGAGGTAAAAATGAACAAAGTAATGATCATCATGGGCAGCGATTCCGACTGGAAAGTCATGCAGAAGGCAGTTGCTGTCCTCAAAGAATTCGGAGTCGCTTTTGAAGTTCATGTAAGTTCGGCGCACAGAACGCCCGAAAAAACAGTCGCTCTCGTTGAAAATTTTGACGGATCGTGCTTTATCGCCGGCGCAGGAGCCGCAGCCCACCTTGCCGGAGTCGTTGCAGCACATACTGTAAAACCGGTCATCGCCGTTCCTTTGGATTCAGGCGCTCTCCACGGACTTGACGCGCTCTATGCGACTGTCCAGATGCCTTCAGGCGTTCCCGTTGCAACAATGGCTATCGACGGTGCAAAAAACGCGGGACTTTTTGCAGTCCAGATCCTTGCCGCATCTGACGGAGAACTTGCCGCAAAACTCAAGGCGTACAAAATGAAAATGAAAGACGAAGTCGAGGCAAAAGATAATAAAATCCAAGATTTAGCTAAAGAGGTGTAGTATGGAGATCCTTTCAATCGAAGAAGCTGCGTGGAAGGTCAGAAACGGCCAGGTCATCGCATATCCGACCGAAACAGTTTACGGACTCGGCTCGATCATTTTCGAGGAAGAACCTGTCATGAGGATCAAGCAGATCAAAGGAATAGCGGCGAACAAACCGCTTTCCGTCCTCATTTCAAACAACAGAAAAGATGAGATGCTCTCGGAACTTATAGAAGGCTTTCTTCCTGTCGCACAGAGGCTCGCGAAATTCTTCTGGCCGGGACCGCTCACGATAATCCACGAGTGCAAACCGGACCTTCCTGAATTCATAACGGGCGGAACAGGCTATGTCGGGATCCGCTGCTCGCCTTACTCTTTCGTCAACAAATTCATCGATCTGGTCGGACATCCGATCGTCAGCACGAGTGCCAATATAACAGGTCAGGCTCCGGCAACGAACTATACCGATGTCTTTTCATACTTTGACGGAGTTATAGACGGCGTCCTCATCTGCGACGATTCGATCTCTATCGAGCATCAGGCAAGCCCGACAAACATTCCTTCTACGATCGTCAGGGTCGAGCATCACAATTTCGAAATAGTCCGAGAAGGCGCGATAAAAAAAGAGGATATTTTCAGAAAAGTCCTTTGATCTATGCTTGAAAACGAACTCACTTTAAACAAAATCTATAACAAATCCACTGAGTTATATCAGAGCAAAAACGGATACCGCTTCAATTCCGACTCTATGATCCTTTCGTGGTTCGTAAACAGAATCTGCTCTGCTTTCGGCCCGGAAAACACCGCTCTTGAGATCGGTGCAGGGAGCGGGATAGTTTCGATCGTCCTTAAAAGACGCGGATTCCTGCCTAAGATCGACTGCATTGAGATCCAGGAGTCGCTCTGCGGGATCCTTGAAAAAAATATCGAAAGGAACTCTCTGTCCGGCGAAATTTCGGCAGTTCACGCCGATTTTGCCGATTTTGCGAAGGCAAAAAGAAAAAAATATGACCTTGTTTTTGTAAATCCTCCCTATTTTGCCAAAGAAAGCGGGCATTTGAGTGCAGATTCCGAAAAAGCTCTCGCAAAGCACGAAGTTGCCGGAAGCCTCGCCGATTTTTTTGAGATTTCCAAAAATATCCTGCGCAAGGGTGGAAAATTCATTGTGATCTTTCCTGCATCAAGACTTCAGTTCGCCCTTTTTTCAGCTGCGAAATCGGGTTACACACTGAAAAACATCGCTTTTTTCCGCGAAAACTCTTCAACAAGACCTGCGACATTTGCGGCTTCTTTCGTTTTAGGGACGGAAACTGCCTTTTTCTCCCTCTCTGACGCAGAGATCTTCGAACTCCGCAGCGAAAACGGAGAATATTCCGAAGTCGGAACAGAGATCATGTATGAAAATCAGCCGGAATGATCTTTACAGGTTGACTTTCCGGAATATTGCACTAAAAAAAGAGTTGCAACTTAGAATCGGGAGGTTTTTATGAGCGAAAATTACAAGGAAAAAGAAAAGGCTGCAGCTCAGGAAGTTATTGACAACGGCGCAAAGTATTCCAAACATTTCAGCGAAGATTCGTTTTTCAGCAAGATCATCGAATACGGCAAGGCGGCGGGGGCAAAGGTCGTTTTTGCAGCTCTGCTCCTTTTTTACGCGATGAAGAGCGACAAAATGCCGATGACGGAAAAGGCTCTCGTTGTCGCGGCACTCGGATATTTCATCCTTCCGCTCGACCTGATCCCCGATTTTATTCCGATCGTAGGGTATGCCGATGACTTGACGGCGCTTTATGTCGCACTCAAGAAAGTCACATCATACATTGACAATGAAGTGATCACCCAGGCGCGCGGCAAACTCTCCGGCTGGTTCGGAAATGTTGATGAAAACGACATTCAAAGCGTCCTGAATATTCTGCTGTGATCATGAAAAACTACCCTCCTTCGATAAAAGATCTCATCGACTTTGACAAAAGCGGCGGGATCTTCTTTGTCCACTGTCCGGAGCGATATGTCCTGAAGACGATGAAAACTGAGATCTCCGCTCTATCCAATGCAGACAACGGTGTCGAAGTCTGCTTTTTCGATGCGGGAGAAAACAAAAACGCAGTCACCGAAGCTGTCGGAACAGCCAGCGAGATGACTCTTTTCGCGACATGCAGGATCATTGCCCTCGAGATCCCCGAAAAACTTGCCGAAACAGACCTGAAAATGCTTGAACGCTATATCGATTCATGCGAGACAGCGAACTTTCTGATAGTTTTTTTGAGCGAGATCGACAAAAGGCTCAAATTCTTCAAATCGTTGCAGAAAATGACCAAGATCTACTTTCCTGTGCCGCTTCCTTCGACTGTAGAGCTCAAAAATTTCATAAAAAATGAGTTTTCTCCGTTCACACCTGACGAGAATCTTGTCGCGTTTTTCCTGAACGGCGCAAATCAGGATATGTTCTTTATCCACAACGAGATCGAAAAGCTGAAACTTTACGCCGAAGCGAAACAGATAACAGAAATGAAGTACGACAAAATGTCGCTCATCCTCAACGATCTCAGCGAACAGGTCATTTTCAAGATAATGGACCTGCTCGTTTCAGGGAAAAAAGCGGCTGCGATATCGCTTTACCGCGAAACTCTGATCGTCGAGGCGGAACAGAAGGTCAATCCTGTGATCATTTCGATGTTTTTCAAACACTTCAAAGCGATAATGCAGATAAAGATCATGGTCCACGAAGGTAAAAACAGCGAAATTTCATCTTATCTTGCCGCTTCAAAAGTGTTTTATATGCGCGGGAATGCATCCGCTATCGCCGCGAAATACAAAAACTCAACAGTTATCCAGGCATTGAGGCGTATCTCAAAAATAGAACTCGGGATGAAAGGCGCGGCCGAAACAGGGACCGCCGAAACGAATATCGAGATCGAGCGCTTCATGTCTGATTATTTCCTGTAGCAGATGTCCAAGTATATCGTTCTTGAAAACCGGAATGACTCGAACGAAGAACAATATCACGATACTGAAATCGCCTCTTTTGCGCTGAACGATCCCGATATCCCGCAGAAGATCTGGGAGATGATGAAACTTTACGAATACGGCGACGGCTCTTTCGGGCAGCAGAAAAAAAATTTCATCCGTCAGGGCGGGTTCATGAAGGATTTCGAGGACGATTATCACGGCTGGAGCGGAAAATGCACATACTTTTCGCCCTCCTACCACGATCTTTCATTAAGCCAGCTCAGAAAATATTTCACTTGGAGGACCGCGGTAAGAAAAGGGATCTTCACTCCCGTCGAACCTCCGTTCGCATATCTTTACATCTATGAGCTGCTCTGCGGGATCGGGACAGGATCGCCGGAAGAAAGTTTCAGAAGATTGGAGGATTTTGACAAAAATTTTCCCGATGTTTCCGATTACGGATCCGGTGGAAAGCTCCTGCAGAAAGATTTGAAGCAGTGGATGTTCGACTATGCCGTAATACACCGGCTGCCGCTTGAGACAGTCAAACGGTATCTCGATCCCTTCATGCTTGCTTCGGACACATACCTTGCGGTACTGCGGGATCCGGCATCGAAAAAGGATGATGAAATATTTCTGGCACTCAGTTTTTTTGCTGAAAAAGACCTCTTCCAGTCTCCGATTGTCGCTGAAAACGGAAGCCGCGGGAAACACCTTTTCGCAGAGCTTTGGAAATGTGTTTCGGCCAAGTACAATGAATGCGGTCTCGACTTTTTCACGGAGTGTTTCGGGCAGATCTACACCATAAAATGGCACCCTCTCTTCAACGCGCTCTACCACGACGAATATTCCGGTCCCGACAAGGAGTGCCGCATCGACGAATGCAGACGATACTTCTGCAGAAACGGCGTGTGGTATGAGGAATATTTCGAAAAAATGATGTTCGACAAGGAAAAATTCTACGCGCTTCTTCACGAGGGCGAGAGAGTTTTCCGAAAATATCTGAAAACCGGCAGAACTTTACGCAAAAAACCTGATGAAAGCTGGGCAACACAGTATGCCGAAGCAGTCGTTGCGGCAGATAAAAAAGCTGAAATCGAGGCCAAAAGACCGAAAATAAATATCGATATCTCTGGCTTGGACAAGATCAGAAGCGACGCGGCTCTTACAAGAGAAAGCCTCCTCACAGAAGAAGAGATCGAAGAAGAAACCGAAGTTGAAACACTTCCCGAAAACGAAGAAAACGGTCTCCTTGACAAAATCCACACCGAAATCCTGCGAAACTTGCTTAAAACAGGCTCGGCAGACGAATACATCAAAGCCGCGCATCTCATGCCCTCAGTAGTCGCCGACACCATAAACGCAGCACTATTCGACGAGATCGGTGACAACATTCTTGAATGTGACGGAAAAACCATTAAGATCGTTGAAGATTATGTTGAAGAAGTTAAGGAAATAATTGTAAATCGATAAATTCAAATTGCCTGTTTTAAACTCTTGTTAAAAATCCTTTTTCTGCTATAATTTTTCGGTTTTTTTGAAATGGAGACAATCAAATGGCAATTCTTAAACAAAATAACCAGATTTCCTACATGGTTGCCTGCGTAAGCGGTTTTGCCGCCGCTCACGATCTTTCAAAGAAAGATGCTTTTATTTACCTTTACAACAACAAAGCGATAGCGTTTTTGAAAGAGCATTACGAGATCGAACACACTCTTTCGATTGAAGACGCTGTCGAGGATATGGCAGAGATCTGCCGTCAGAACGGAGGAACGCTTTGATTCTCTATCACGGGAGCAATACCGAAGTTAAGGAAATCGCTCTGAAAATGTGCAAACCTTTCAGAGATTTCGGCCGAGGATTTTACCTGTCTGATATTCGTGTCCAAGCTGAGAATATGGCAAAACGAACAGTGAGGATAAAAGGTTACGGCAAGCCGATTTTGAATGTCTATGAAATCAATGACAGCTTTATGAGAAGCAATGATTTGAAAATAAAGGATTTTTTGACAATTCCGTCTGAGGAGTGGGCTTTGTTCGTTATGAACAACAGAAATCGTTATTTTTCAGATTTGACTGATCCGCTATGCAATCAGGATTGCAAGTATGATATTGTCCACGGTCCTGTCGCAAATGACGATATGGCTGTTTTGTTTCAGCAATATGAGCAGAATTTCATAGACATTGAAATGCTCAAAAAGCGTATGACTTACAAGGAACTTTCGATGCAGTATTCGTTCCATACGGAAAAAGCTGTGGAACTATTGAAAAAACTGGAGACGATTTATGTATAAAGCGGACAAAAAAGACTGGCTTATCGACTCTCTCACAAAAGAAATTGCAGTTTTCATCGTTGAAGATGAAAAAATAGAATACGAAGAAGCGTTGAAAAAACTCTACACCTCACGGATTTTTGAAGCACTTAACGATAAGGAAACCGGGCTTTACCGCGAAGGCGCAGCATATATTTATCAGCATTATCTTGAAGAACAGAAAAACAAAAACTGAAAATCACTTTGAAAAAATCCGAACACATTAACAAAACATCTGATATCGTTGAAGATTATGTTGAAGAAGTTGCGGAGATAATTGGAGAAAGTATTTCATAAAGCAAGGAGAAAAAAATGAAAAAGATCATGATTCTTTTTGTTGTTTTGCTTGCAATAACCGTGATTTTCGCTCAAATGCCGGAAAAAGATCAGGAGGCTTGCGAATATGCGAGAAAGCATGATAATGTCAATTTATGGCTTGAATATTTGAAAAAATTTCCTGAAGGAAGCTGCATTGCCGAGGCTCAATTCAGTCTCGGACTTCTCTATCAGGAAGGAGACGGGGTTCAGCAAGACCCTGCGGAAGCATTCAAATGGTATAAGAAATCAGCTGAACTCGGTAACATTCATGCCCAGAATAATTTGGGACGCATGTATTTCCAAGGAGAAAGCGTTCCGCAAAACTCCGCGGAAGCCTTTAAATGGTATAAAAAAGCGGCTGAGAATGGCAATACCCAATCCCAATACAATCTCGGAGTCATGTATGTGAACGGTCAGGGAATTTCAAAAAACTTTGAGGAAGCGATACAATGGTTTTTAAAGGCATCAAAGGGCGGATTTGCTGCGGCACGAAACGAGATAGGAATCATGTACTACTTCGGAGAAGGCCTCAAACAGGACTATCAAAAAGCTGCAAAATGGCTTGAACTGGCGGCAAAGCAAGGTTATGCTCCGGCTCAATTCAATTTCGGACGTATGACTTTCAACGGAGAAGGAATTCAGCAAAACTACGCAGAAGGCATAAAATGGATAACTAAATCGGCTGAACAAGGTTATATGAAAGCTCAAATTACTTTGGGGGCTATATATACTGACGGAAAAGTGGTCAAACAGAGTCTTGCAGAAGCAAAGAAGTGGTTCAAGTATGCTGCCGACCAAGGTTCTGACAAAGCCAAATCCTATCTTTTGAAAATTGAAGAAGCAGAAAAAGCGACGGGGAAAAACAAATAAAACTGCTGGAGAAATAAATGGCTGAAGAAAAGAGGATCGTTCCCAAACGTATTGCCCAGACAGTCATAAATTCGCTGAAAGGGGGCGTTGTGCCTAGGATAGGGCTTCCCTATATCGCTGTAGGGAGGAAAAACGAGATTTCGGCGCTGCTTCACGATGTCGGGATCATTGCGGAAGGAGGGGCATCGTTCCGCTTTATCGTCGGAAGATACGGCTCGGGAAAGAGTTTTCTCATCCAGACGATACGGAATTACGTTATGGACAAGGGTTTTATCG
Source organism: bacterium (assembly GCA_016290135.1). Taxonomy (GTDB): domain Bacteria; phylum UBP6; class UBA1177; order UBA1177; family UBA1177; genus UBA1177. The sequence continues at coordinate 42,145 of JAEESW010000007.1, read as the reverse complement.
TCGCCGATGCCGATCTTTCGCCCGAAAGAAGGCTTCAGGGAACTCACGGGCAGGGCTTGGCGACTTACCGCGAGCTGATAGGCAATCTTTCTACAAAAACAAAGCCGGAAGGGGGCGCGCTGACGCTTCTTCTCGACCGCTGGATAAACACGGTTCAGACTGAAACGATGCGGGAATACGGCCTTTCGGCAGACGATCCGGCACTTTCAGCCGCTGTTGACAGAAAAATTTACGCCGTGACAAGCGCAGTGAGCGAACTTGTGCACGGATTCGAGTTTGCAAGACTTCTTTCGCTCTACTACCGCGCATATTCCGAGGGAAACGACGAAACGAAAATGAAGGTCGTCCGCTGGTTCCGTGCCGAATACGCGACAAAACGCGAGGCAAAGGAAGAACTCGGAGTCAACATCATAATCACCGACGACGACTGGTACGACTATCTCAAACTTTTTGCCCTCTTTTTCAGGCTCGCGGGATATGCCGGAATGATGATAATGATAGACGAACTCGTGAACATCTACAAGATCCCGAATTCGATAACTCGCCAGTATAACTACGAAAAAATGCTCACGATGTACAACGACACTCTTCAGGGAAAGGCGCGTTATTTAGGAATAATCATGGGCGCGACTCCGCAGGCAGTTGACGACAAAAGGCGCGGCGTCTACAGCTATGAAGCGCTCCGCTCACGCTTGGCGGAAGGAAAATTTTCCAGAGAAGGAGCCCGTGACATGCTTGCTCCGGTGATAAGACTTGAGCCTCTGACCGCCGAAGAGATGCTCGTTTTATGCGAAAAACTCGCTGATATGCACGCATCACTTTACGGATATCAGCGCAAGATCAATGTTGACGACCTCTCATCCTTCATCAAGCTTGAATACGGAAGGATCGGAGCAGATAACAACATCACGCCGCGCGAAGTCATCAGAGATTTCATCGAACTCCTTGATCTCATGTACCAGCATCCAACTATGACAATGGCTGACCTCATGCAGTCAGACGATTTCGCATACACAAAGTCGGAAGCGGTCTCGGATGAAGCCGTGGAAGATTTCGCGGAGTTCACGATATGAACGTTTTCGCAAGATACGCACCTTTTATTCAGGATTATATCTACCGCAGCGGCTGGAAAATGCTGCGCGCCGTGCAGAATGCCGCAGGAGAGGCGATATTCGGCAGTGACGACAATGTTCTGCTTGCTGCTTCGACCGCATCGGGAAAGACCGAAGCGGCATTTTTTCCGATACTCACACTGCTTGATGAAAAACCTTCCGCAAGTGTCGGAGTCTTGTATATCGCGCCGCTTAAAGCACTGATCAACGATCAGTTCGGAAGACTGAACGAACTTTGCGAAGAAGCGGCGATCCCGGTTTACCGCTGGCACGGCGACGTTCCGCAGACTCAGAAGCGCAAACTTCTGAAAAAGCCAGAAGGTATTCTTCAGATAACGCCCGAATCGCTTGAATCACTGATGATAAACAAGCACATGGAGATACCTTCTCTTTTCGGTGACCTGCGCTTTATCGTGATAGACGAGATCCACTCTCTTTTGCGCGGCGACCGCGGGATGCAGACATTCTGCCTCATCGAGCGCCTGTGCAAAGTCGCCGGCTGCAATCCCAGAAGGATAGGCCTTTCGGCTACGATTGGTGATCCGGAAGCGGCCGGGAAATTTCTTTCGGCGGGAAGCGGCAGAAAGACCGTGATCCCGCGTTTTGACGGAGGGAAAGAGGTGTGGCGGCTCTCAATGGAGCATTTCTACAACACTGATCCGCAGGCAGACTCAGCCGATATTCCAGACGAAGCAGCAGGAGATGAAGAAGCTACCGACACCGCTCCGGACAAGGCTGATCCAGGACTTGCATATATTTTTGAGCATACACGCGGCAAAAAATGCCTTATCTTTACAAATTCAAGAGAAGAGTGCGAATCGGTCTGCCAGAATCTGCGGCAGTACTGCGAAATAAAGCACGAACCCGACCGTTTTCTGATCCACCACGGCAACCTTTCGGCATCCTACCGCGAAAGTGCTGAAGAAGAGATGAAGGACGACTCTTCGCTGATGTCTGTCTGCGCCACGGCGACGCTTGAACTAGGTATTGACATCGGAAAACTAGAGAGAGCCTTCCACATTGACGCACCTTTCACAGTTTCAGGCTTCCTGCAGCGCATGGGACGAACCGGAAGACGCGGCGACCCCTCGGAAATGCGCTTTGTCATGCGTGAAGACCACCCGGAATCGAGAGCGATGATGCCGGAACTTATTCCGTGGTATCTCGTGCAGGGAACAGCACTTGTCCAGCTTTACATCGAAGAGCGTTTTGTCGAGCCGCCGAAGACTGACAGGCTTCCATTCAGCCTGCTCTATCACCAGACGATGAGCACGCTTGCCTCATGCGGAGAGATGACGCCTGCCGAACTTGCATCCAAAGTTTTGCCGCTAAACTGCTTTAAAAGGATAACTGCTGACGATTACAAAATACTGCTTAAACACCTGATAAATATCGGTCACATCAGCCGCACCGAAAACGGCGGACTCATCGTAGGGCTCGCGGGAGAGCGCATCGTCAATAACTTCAAATTCTACGCGGTCTTTCAGGAAAATATCGAATATTCGGTAAAAGCCGATTCCATTGAGCTCGGCACGATCGTGAAACCGCCGCCAGCCGGCGAAAAAATCGCGATCGCGGGGCGTGTCTGGGCAGTCGACGAGGTCGATCATAAAAAAAGAATCGTCTACTGCACGCTTGTCAAAGGGAATATCCCCGCATATTTCGGCGATGTCGCGGGTGATATCCACACTCACATCTTGGAGCGGATGAAAGGAGTCCTGACTGAGGACCAAGTTTATCCTTACCTCATGCGCCACGCCCGCTGCAGACTTAGCGATGCAAGGGAAACTTTCAAAAAAGCGGGGATTGCTCAAAAACCGCTCGTTCACTTGGGCGGCAGTATGTGGGCGCTTTTCCCGTGGCTTGGAAGTTACGCATTCCTTGCGTTGGAACGCTTTCTGAAGATACGCTGCGGATCAAAACTCGGGCTCAAAGGGCTGAGTCCGTCGCGGCCTTACTTCATACAGTTCACAATGAAAGCAGACCCAGAAACTTTCTACAAAACCGTTTCTGAAGAGGCTGCGAAAGGGATCGATCCGATGGAACTTATCTATCCGAAAGAAAATCCCGTTTTTGAAAAATACGATGAATTCGTACCTCTTGAGCTCATCAGAAAAGGCTTTGCTCTCGGAATCCTTGATATCGAAGGAATGAAAAAACGGATCTCGGAATGGTCTAATCTTTATCTCTGATGGACATGAACGCCGCATCAGCCGCAATGCTTCTCGGCAGGAAACGAAGGAAAAAAGCGGCAAAACGGTTGATAAAACGCGGCATCACTATCGGCTTGTTTTTGAGAAGACCGTTTATCGCCTCCTCAGCCGCCGGATAGCTTCTGCCGATCATCATCTCAAGAAGTTTCGAGCGTTTCTGCCCTGCCCTTTCCACGAATTCGGTGGCAGTAAAACCAGGGCAAAGTGCCGTGACACAGACGTTTTTTCCGCATTTTTTGAGTTCAGTGCGGATCGCGACCGAAAAATTCATGAGAAATGCCTTCGTTGCACCGTAAACCGCATAAAACGGAGTGGGATTGAATGCTGCAAACGATGCCACATTGAGTATCCATCCCGAATTTTTTGCCGAAAAATCCTTTGCAAAAAGATTGGCCAGAACAAAAGCGGAAACGACGTTCAGCTGCACCATTTTGTCAAGTTTTGCCGCGTCCTGCCGCTCGAACCAGTCGTACATTCCGTAACCGGCGTTGTTTATGAGCATGTCGATGTTGTCATCCTTCACTTCGGAATAGAGCTTTTCCGCCGCGCCGAATCCTGAAAGATCCATAACGATCACGCGCACTTTCACGCCGTATTTTTCAACGATGCTCTCTTTCAGCGCGTTGAGTTTTTCTTCACGCCGCGCCGTTATGACAAGATCCATCCCCTTTTTTGCGAGGATATCCGCAAAATCTGCGCCGAAGCCGCTTGAAGCCCCTGTGATGAGAGCTTTTTTTCCTTTGAGAGAGATCATTTTCGGCCTACATCACAACGATCGAGCATCCGCCGCTCTTCTTTTTCTGTCCGGATCCGCTGTCGTCATCAGAAGCAGCATCGTCGTCAGACAAAGCATCTTCTTCCGCTTCTTCATCACTGCCGGCATCTGCATCACTGTCATCGTCTCCAGATCCTTCTTCAGGCTCTTCTTCAGGCCAGCCTTTCCAGTCCTCGAGTGCGCAGTAACCGTCTTCGTTGCAGACAGCATCTTCATCACTGCAGTCGCTGTTGCTGCGGCATTTTCTGTAACAGACTCCGCTTTTCGAACCCATCTTCGGATGGCAGAGGTAGCCTTCACCGGTCCTGCAGTCTTTGTCTGAAGCGCATGAAGCGAGACAAGATGTCGTCTGGCGTCTTCCGTTTGTCACACACTTTGCATTGTCAGGACAGTCGGAATCTTCGTTGTCGAAACACTCCTGCGTGCAGTATCCGCCTGTAAACCAGATATTGCATGTCGTAAATTCGCCATTGCATTCGTCATCATTGGAGCAGCTTCCGCCGATCGGTCCGGGAATTTTCTCGCATCTGCCCTCATCATTGCAGAAAGAGCCGTCGTTGCAGCCTGAATTGTCGGTACAAGAAGGCAGACAGACTCCGAGAAGCTCGTTGGAGCAGTAATACCCCTCCCTTTCGCAAGGTTTGACACTGTTGCACTCAAGAGCGCAGATATAATTCTGTCTGTCATCAGTGGCATCCAAAGGCTTTGTTCCATCGGGGCACGGCGAGCTGCCGCTTTTTGCTGCGCAGTAACCGCCTTCAAAGATCCAGTAACGGCGCACTTTCAAACATTCGGCATCAGCTGCCGCAAGGGTGTCTGTCTGACAGTCGGCAGCCGTTTCACACGGTTTTCCGACAGTAAGTTCATCGGCGCAGCCTTCATCGACAAAGCCGTCGCAGTCATCATCGATATGATTCCCGCAGCTTTCCTCCTTTTCACCGTCACACATCGTAAACCCAGCCGCAAGACGCGCTGCTTTTTCAAGGTTTACTCTTCCGTAGCCGAATTTTACACTAAAACCGTTTTTGTCCCAAAGTCCGGTTTCCGGATTGATTTTATCGGCACTTTTTTTCAGGATATCTATAGCCTCTTCAAGCGTAAGATCAGGATTTATGCTGAATATCGCACCAAAAAAGCCTGAAACTACCGGGGCCGCCGCAGAAGTCCCGGAAAACAGAAGGGTGTAGTCTCCTTTGTAATCGCCGTAACCGGGAATAGATGTCGTGGCGATGCCTACGATCGGAGTTTCCGAAAGCGACGGAGCTATTACAGTCGAGTAATACCCGTAATTTGAATATTCGACTCTCATATCCCATGCCGAGGAAGCGTTGACCGTAACTACACGGTCTGTAACTTCGACACCGTCTCTCTCGAAAACGAAATCGTAGCCGAGGAGCTGCTCGTATGAAGAATCGATCCCGTCATTTCCTGATGCATATACGATGACACCGCCCTTTCCTCCTCTACCGTTCTGCATAAAGTTGCGGTGAGTTTCGATCTCATCGGGAGAAACGGGAATTATTCCGAATGAGGAATCCGGGCCGAAACTGCAGTTTACTACTGAAATATCAGGGTCAGCCACATATTTTTCATAAGCCTTGAGAGTCGTCTCGCTCGACATTGCTGTTCCGGAGATACCTTCGAGATATCTTACCGGATAAAGCCTGCACCACGGGCACATACCGCTCATTCCGATCTCGTTTCCGACACCTGCGCTGACACCTGCGCAAGTCGTTCCGTGACCGACACTTGAAGCATAATAGTCGGCATAAGGAGACTCTTCGAGTTCCGAAATATCGGGATATCCGCCCTCTTTGTCCTGCAAAGCGTCATAGCCCGGTTCGATATTCGTGAGATCCTCGTGGTCCGGCACGATACCGGTATCCATTATCGCAATTTTAGTATTAGTATCGACTTCAATATTGTTGGAATTCAGGAATTCGAGCATCTGGATGAATTTTGTATCGGCGTTTTTCATGATGCTGACATCTTTTCCCTGATAATCCTTGACCTTTCCTGTATTCTGCAAATGCCACTGCACATCGAAATAAGGATCCTTCGGCGCGCTCGCCGGCACCATTCTGAGAGTCGTTTCGCGCACGAGGTCAGGAAAAGCGTAACCGTCGCCCTCTTTCACGATTTTTTCCGCAGTCTCAACGCTGTCCCCCTTCACCGCAAAGACGTAAAGCGGATAAGAAGGCATTATTTCGACAAGTCTGAGCCCGTATTTTTTCTCAATATATTCGACCGCTTTTTCCCCGCGCCAGAAGATCATCCGTTCAGCAACGACCGGCATATCGCCAAGAAAATAGACCGGAAGTTCCCCTCCGTTCCCGATGACGAAAGAGTAGACACTGCTTCCGGTATTCAGCCGGTAAAGCTCGTTTTTAGGAGCAAAAACTGCCGAAGGAGCACTTTTGATGACGCTGTAGTTCTCCGCCTTTGCGATGGAAATACTGCTTCCGTTGCTGTAAAAAAGCTCAGCACCGCTCACAACGAGCGCACTAAAAAAGATTAAAAACGCAAAAAAGATTTTTTTCATCTTAAACCTCTGCAATCAAAAAACCAGTTATCATATAATATTTTTATTTTTTTCGAGCATTTTATAACACAAGGAGCGAACAGCCTCCGCTTTTTTTCGTTTCATCTCCGCGCATCTCTCCATCGTCTGAGGAAGATCCCTCCGGGTTATCACCGGCTTCAGCATCTTCGTCAGAGATAACTTCCGTGCTGTCCGAATTTTCTTCAGAAGTGTCGCCTTCGTCGGGAGCGGTATCGCCTTCGTCGGGAACAGTGTCGCCTTCGTCGGGAACAGTGTCGCCTTCGTCGGGAACAGTGTCGCCTTCGTCGGGAACTTCCTCTTTACATTCCGAAGTGCAAAGACCGTTACTTCCGTTATCATCTCCGTCATCGCAGATCTCACCGCCTTCGGCATCCACATATCCGTCGCCGCAGTAGGAAGTCGTTCCGACCTCGATCAGACATTCGTTCGTGCAGACATTACAGCCGGTCTCACCGTAAGCGCAGTTTGTTCTGCCGTTGTCAAAACCGTTGTCGCAGGCTTCGCCGTTTGCGCTGTCGACCGTTCCGTCACCGCAGAAAGAGGTCGTGCCTGATGCCGTGACGCAGGTACTCGTGCAGACCGTGCAGCTCTCTTCGCCGTAAGCGCAGTCCTTTTGTCCGTTTGTTGCAGGATCGTCGCAGGTCTCCCCGTTTGCCGCATCGATCCTGCCGTCGCCGCAGTAGGAGATCGTGCCTTCCACTGGTTTGCAGCCTGTCGTACAGACTGTGCAGGAGTGTTCGCCGTAAGCACATGCCGTTCTGCCGTTGTCGGAACCGTTGTCACAGACCTCCCCGTTTGTTCCGTCGATCCTGCTGTCGCCGCAGTAGGAAGTTGCACCTGAGGCGCGCTGGCATCCTGTCGTGCAGACTGTGCAGGAGTGTTCTCCGTAGGTGCAGTCGGTCCTGCCGTTGTCGGAGCCGTCGTCGCAGGTCTCATAGCCAGAGTTTGCGACTCCGTCGCCGCAGTAGGAGATCGTTCCGGCAGTTTCCCTGCAGTCAGATGTGCATACAGTGCAGCTCATCTCTCCGTAAGTACAGTTCAGATTCCCGTTGTTGTAATAACCTTTATCGCATTCTTCGCCATTGTGAGGATCGATCTTCCAGTCACCGCAGAATGAAGTCTTTCCTGCCGTCTCCTGACATTCCGAGGTGCAGACAGTGCAGCTGGACTCACCGTAAGCGCAGTACAGCGCACCGTTGTCGTCGCCGTTGTCGCAGGCTTCGCCGTCATCGATCCGGCCGTTTCCGCACACCGAAGTGCAGTGTCCGCTGTCGCTGCATGAATAACCTTCAGTGCAGTCAGAATCGCTCGAACAGAGCGGCACACAGATACCGAGGACATCGTCTGTGCAGTAATATCCTTCTCTCTGACACGGATGTTCTCTGTTACATTCGAGCGCGCAGTAATAGTCGTAGTCATTTTCTCTGCCGCCGAGGATCTTTGTTCCGTCGGGACACGGCGCAAAGGAATAGATCAGACTCGGGGAATAAAGAGTTGATTTAACGAAACAGTATCCGCCTCTAAATACCCACGCTTCACGCGAGGTCAGGCATTTGACATCAGAAGCCTTCCACGGGCCGCTCACACAGTCGGCATCCGTTGAACAGGGATTTCCGGCAGGAAGCGGTGAAGAACACCCTTCATCGACATAGCCGTCGCAGTCATCGTCGAGATGGTTTCCGCAAACCTCGCCTGTAACATTTCCGCACATCGTAAAACCTTTGGCGAGACGCACGGCTTTTTCAAGATTCACCCTGCCGTAGCCGTATTTCACACTGAAACCGTTCTCATCCCAGAAACCTGTTTCCGGATTGATTTTATCGGCACTCTGCTTGAGGATCTCCACTGCTTCTTCAAGCGTAAGCTCAGGATTTACGCTGAATATAACGCCGAAAAGACCCGAAACTACGGGAGCCGCTGCAGAAGTTCCGCTGAAAAGACGCGTGTAATCCGAGCCGGCTGCCGGATACTCTCCGTGACCGGGGATCGTAGCCGTCGCAATACCTACCATCGGTCCGTTCGAACGCGAAGGAGCAGAAACAGTCGATGCATAGCCGTAATTCGAGTATTCCGCTTTCGTGTCCCATGCTGTCGTCGCGTTTACGGTAACGACTCTGTTTGTAACTTCGACACCGTTTCTTTTAAATTTGAAATCATACTCAAGATAGCGTTTGTAAGAAGAATCGACATTGTCGTTTCCCGATGAATAGACGACAACTCCTCCTTTTCCGTTTCTTCCGTTCTGCATGAAACTCCTGATCGCCGTGATCTCATCGGGGTAAACATAGGAGACACCGTTCTGGGCAGTCGGTCCGAAACTGCAGTTTATCGTGGTGATATCAGGATCTGCAAGATATCTTTCGTAAACCGCGAGCATATCGGAAGAAGAGTGCGCAGAAGTCTGTCCGCTGATCCATCTCAAAGGATAGATCCTGCACCACGGACATACTCCGCTCATTCCGATATCATTTCCGGCACCTGCGCTGACACCGGCACACTGCGTTCCGTGGTCGTCACCGGTCACAAAAACATCGTTAGGATAACCGCCTTCCTTATTCTCCAAAGCATCCCAACCGGCATCAAGATTCGTCAGATCTTCATGATCAGGCGAAACACCGCTGTCCATTATCGCGATCTTCGTATTCGTATCGACCTCAAAATTGTTGTTGTGCAGGAATTCGAGCGCCTGAAGGAATTTCACGTCGGCATTTGCCACGACAGGTCTGTCGAGATCGGCGTTGCTATAATGGAATGTAGCCGTTCCTGTGTTTTTCAGATGCCACTGCATATTGAAATAAGGATCAGCCGGTGAACTTGCCGGCACGAAATTTATGGTCGTTTCGCGCACTAGATCCGGGAACGCGTAACCGTCGCCGTTTTTCACTATCTTTTCGGAGATCTCAACGCTGTCCCCCTCGATAGAAAAGGAGTAGAGCGCATAACTCGGCAATATTTCGGAGAGCTTCATCCCGTACTTTTCTTCCATATATTCGACGGAGTTCTCACCACGCCAGAAAATCCTGCTTTCCGCAACGACCGGTGTTTCTCCCAGAAAATAAACAGGAAGACCGTATCCGCCTTTCCTGCCGCTCACGAAAGAGTAGACATAGCGTCCGGTATTCATGCCGTAGACTGCCCCTTTCTGCTTTTCCGCATCCGAAGCTTTGGTTTTGACCGCACTCAATTCCTCTGATTTTTTCATCGGAACGCGTGTCCCGTCATCGTAAAAAAGCTCAGCGCCGCTTAAAGAGACGATGCCGAGAAGGATCGCGAATGCAAAAAAAATCCTTTTCATTTGTAACCTCAACAAAGAATCAAAGAAAAAAACAAAGAATTCTATCCGGTTTTTATTTTTTTTCGAGTAAATTCAGGATCGCAGGGTACGCAAGCTTATAGACCGTCCGTTTTTTGAGTTTCATACCCGCTGTCTTCATCGCGCGGATCTGTTTGTCAGATGGAAAAACATAAGGATAGATGCCGTAAATAAAAGGAAAAAACTGATAAGTGAAGTCGTAGCTCTCAGCCGGAGCGGCTTTCGGTCTCAGCTTTCTGAAACACCTGTCAACAGCATCGACAGAGGCTTTATAGACTTTTTTGAACTCGATCAGATTTGCATCGCGGCTGTTTTCCTCGATCGCATAGAGGTTCATGCTGAGCAGTTTCAGCAGCTGCACCCTGTTTTGAAGCGAACGAGCCAGCATTCCGGCAAGTTTGGGAGCCGTAAATTTGACTTTCGACTTCTCGATCTCCCCGAGTTCAGCGATCCATTTACTGTATTCACGCTGCAAAAGAGCAAGAAAGATCTCCTCTTTAGTCTGAAAATAGCTGTATATCGCAGTCCGAGTCAAGGTCGTCGCAGCTCCGATCTGCTTCAAAGTGACATCTTCGAATCTCATCGTCTGATAAAGATTTTCACAAGCATCAACGATCTCTTCCCTGCGTGCTGAAGTCCGTTCCTCAGAAGCTCTCGGCATTTTTTCCTCCTATGATCATTTGTTTATAACCGGCATCGAATCATCCTGAACACAGCATCTTCGCATTTTGACACCCTGTCAGAAACGAGGCTATATGAATTCTGACACGGTGTCAATTTTTATTTTGACACCGTGTCAGTTATTTAGCAGAACATCGCAAGAGCTTATTGAGACAGTGCAAGTTTTACGGTTTTCTGAACTCAATACCTTCGAGTTCAAGAAGCGCGATCTTGTTTTTGATGCCGCCGCCGTAACCGGTAAGGCTTTTGTCTGCGCCAAGGACGCGGTGGCACGGCACTATTATGCAGAGAGGGTTCCAGCCCACAGCGCCGCCCACGGCCTGAGCCGACATTTTTTTGATGCCGCGCTTCTGTGCGACAAGTGCCGCGATCCCGCCGTAAGTCATCGTTTTTCCAAAGGGAATAGAGAGCATGATATCGGAAACTTCCTTCCTGAAAGGTGTCAAGTCATTTATTTTGAATTCCGGCATAAAATCAGGCGATTTCCCTGAAAAATAGATATCGAGCCACTTTTTTGTATCGCGGAATACGGGAAGTTCCTTCTCCTCGCACTCAATTTTATTATCAGCGCAGTCAAAAAAGCTCAATCCGGTGAGGATCCCGCCCTCTGAGACCATGATGAGATCATCGAGCCCCTTAGGCGTGCGGTAAATGCGCTTGAAAACATTTCCTTCCATATTTTTACCAGTCAAAAGTCATCTGCTGCGGCGTCTGCGGATCTTCTGTCAGGAGAGGATTCGCTACAGAAAGCCCCAGAAGCCTTACCGGATGCCGCACGTCGACTTCCTCAAGCAGATCCTTTGTAAGGGAAAGGATCTCGTCAAAAGTCTCTATCGGCTTACTCCCTGTGCGGCAGTGCGTCGTCTGCCTGAAATCGCTGTATTTTATCTTCAACACAAGGGATCTGCCTGTAAAGCCGTGTTTCTTCAGCCTTTCGGACAATTCTTCAGCCAAAAGAGAGAGCTCCCGCGCCATCTCTTCGCCGCTTTCGAGATCTTTCGGGTAAGTGTGCTCACATCCGAGCGACTTGCGGACGAACTCCGTGACGACGGGACGCCCGTCGATTCCTCTCGCAAAATCGTAGAAGATCCGCCCTGTCTTTCCGAACTCGCGCGTCAAGACTTCAAGCGGCACTTCACGAAGCTCCCGCCCGGTGAACACTCCCATTTTGTGCAGATGCTGAGCCGTCTTTTCGCCTACTCCCCAGAACTGTTCCACTTTCAGTTTGTCGATGAACTTAAGCGCTCGGTCGGGGTGGATCGTGCAGAGTCCGTCTGGTTTGCGGTAGTCGCTTGCGATCTTGGCGAGAAACTTGCAGTAGCTTACCCCTGCAGAAGCGGTGAGTCCGGTATCCTCAAATATCCGCTTCTTGATCTCTGAAGCGATATCGACGGCCAGAGGGATCCCCTTTTTATTGCGCGTCACATCCAAAAAGGCCTCATCCAGACTCAAAGGCTCGATCATATCAGTGTATTCCCTGAAAATATTCCGTATCTGCTCCGAAATTTCCTTGTAGCGCGAATACCTGCCTTCGACGACGATGAGATCTTTGCACAAACGGTGCGCCGTGACGATAGGAAGAGCAGAATGTATCCCGAATTTGCGGGCCGTATAGTTGGCAGTAGCGACTACTCCGCGCGGGCCGTCATGCCCTACAACAACGGGATGCCCTTTCAGATCGGGGTTATCGTGCTCCTCCACCGAAACGAAGAAGGCGTCCATATCGACATGAATGATCTTGCGCTGCTGCATGGAAGTCTCTATTTTGACACCGTGTCAGTTTAGCGGTCACGCTTTATTGAAATTCTCTTTGCCCTGTCTGCATCTCGGGCATTTCCAGTCATCAGGAAGGTCCTCAAACGCCGTTCCGGCCGGGATCCCGTGCTCAGGGTCTCCTTTTTCCGGATCATAGACATATCCGCAGATACCGCAGATATACTTTCCTGTTGATGTTTTGTAGGTCAGTTCGCCTACAGGAACAGTTGCCGGCGGATTTGCGAGATCCACGACCTTCAGATCCTCAAGATTTTCATATCCGAGCGGAGTATGCGTCGAAAGGTAGACTGTCGGATGATTCCCTATAAATTCGCGTATTCTGTCGAGAGTCTCCCTTGCAGCCTCGGCATCCTCGAAAACGACTGAAAGCTTGTTCGCATAGAGGGCTTCGTCTGTGTAGGTGATATCTCCGTGAAGCATATAGAACAACTCTCCGCTTTCGACTATCACGATGCTGTTGCCTTTCGTGTGGCCTTTCGCCTTGATGTAGTAAACCCCGTCAGCGATTTTCTGACTTTCGGGAAAATTATAGTAGTTCCCGTCAGTGAACTTTACCGGAACGATATTTGCGATTCCCTGAAATTCTTTAGCATCCGTCTCTTCCTCATTGACGTAGATCTTTGCATTCGGAAAACTCTTGAGCATACCGGTGTGGTCTGCATGCTTGTGAGTTACGAGGATCTTGGAGACCTGCTCAGGCTTGTATCCTGCGGAAGCGAGCGCATCGATATAATCCGCGATCCTTGTTCCCATATAGATCATGGTCTTTTCATCAGGAACCGCGTCGGGAATCCCGTCAGGCATTCCAGTGTCGACCAGAATGACTTCATCGCCGGTATCGATCACAAAATTTTGCAGACTCGAGCGGTAACGCTGCGCCGCATCGAACTTTTCCATTCCGTCTTCGCCGCCGAAAGCAAACGGCTGAGTCATGAAACCGTTTCCATACAGTTTCACTGCTTTGATAGTAATCGTCTTCATCTTTTCCTCCTTATATTTATCGTAAGACCAGACATTCGAACATCCTTCGACACGGAGTTACTCCTATTTTGACACCGTGTCAGGATTATTCCGCAAGGCCGATCGACGAAAGCCACTCGCCGACCTGTTCTCTGCTGGAACCGATCTCAAAACGCCTGCTTTCAAGCCATGTTGCGGAAGGAGCGAATTTTTTGAGGTTTTCCGCGCTTGGACCAAGCGGACTCTGTGCAGAGGTGCAGAATGTGGTGAGAGTTTTTCCCGAAAAATCGTAGCTTTCCATGAATGTGTCCATGATCCGCGGCGCGTCTCCGTACCAGATGGGATGCGCGATCAAAACGGTGTCATACTGAGCCATATTTCCGATACTTCCGCTTATCGCAGGACGTGAGGCCGGGTCGTTGTATTCCGTTCTTGCGCGGCAGTCTGGAGAGTTGTAATTTGTATCATCAGCGGTGTAAGGCTGCGCCGGAACTATCTCGGCAAGATCAGCTCCGAGCAATTCGGCTGCGTATTCCGCAATCAGCTTTGTGTTGCCGGTGTAAGAAAAGTAAGCAACGAGAATTTTTCCTGTTTCCTGAGGTTCCTGACTGTCGTCACTTGTCTCCTCTTCAGTTTCCTGCTCTTCTCCGCCCTGCTGTTCCTCTTCTGCGTCATTCTGCTCTTCAGGCTCAGCATTTTCATCCGTTTCCGAATTTCCGTCAGCCGGCTGCGGCGTTTCTTCATCATCCGGATCGCCGCATGAAACAAAGAAAACAAACATCAAAACACTTAAAATCAGCCAAAATTTTTTCATCTCATACTCCTTATATCTATAGTAAAACAAAGCATTCAAGCATCCTTCGACACGGAGTCTCGCCTATTTTGACACCGTGTCAGGATTATTCCGCAAGCCGATCGGCGAAAGCCGCTAACCGACCTGTTCTTTGCCGGAACCGACTTCGAACGCCTTTTCCAAAGCCTGACGGAACTCTGTTTCTTTGACAGATCTTTTATGTTCTTCGGAAAAAGCCGCCATGTCGTATTTGGAATAATCCTCTACCTGAAGCGTATCGCAAACCGGGAAAATCCGCAGCGATCCGTTCAAAAATCCGAATGGTGCGAAGTACTCCTGCATCCGTTTCTCATACATCTGACCGTAGAGGTTCGCAGGCATATTCATTGTCAGAAAAACATCGACTTTAATCTTTCCGCGGAACCGGCTTGAATAATCGTTATAGGAAAGAGCAGGAAAAATCAACCGCTCCATAAATGAGCGGAGACCTCCCGTCGGTTCACTGAAATAGACAGGTGAACCTATTATCAGATGATCAGCCTCAAGTATTTTATCTAACAACGGTGAAAGCCCGTCCTTCCAATAACATCTGCAGAGTTCACCCATCCCCTTACGCTTGCACGCAAGACAGCTGCGGCAGCCGGAGAAATTCAAATCATACAAATCGACATATTCCGTTTCCGCCCCTGCGGATCCGGCACCTTTCACAGCCTCTTTTAAAAGTTGAGCTGTATTCCAGTTCTTACGCGGACTTGCGTTGATAATGACTGTTTTCATGATTCCTCCTGTTTTTCCAACTATTTCACCGAAATCACTTGAGTTTTTTGAATATCTGCTCCATCGTTTTTTTATCGAGCGGGCGCATTTCAGGCAGTTTCAGGCTTTTGACCATGTGCAGCGTCCCCTTTTTGTATTTCTGAAAATGCGCTGTGTTCAAATGCTGTTTGTAGAGCTCTTCGGAAGCGTAAATTTCAAGTATGCTTATTTTATTCGGATCATCAGCATGCTGCATCGGGAAAAGGCATATAACTCCAGGTTCACGCTCTATTGAAAGGCGGTCGACCTCTTCCGCATAAGCCAGATATTCCTGCAGATACTGAGGATGGACTTCTATTTCGGCAATACGCACTATAAACCCGTTTCCTATCGCTTTTTTCTCCATTGTCTGCTCCTTTTTCGCAATTTTCAAATTGTTGAAACCGAAGAGTTCCGCTGCGTTTCCTGCAAGTATCCCGGCCGCATAAGGAGCAAGTTCCGGATCTTCCGAAAGTTCCTTTTTAAAACGGGAAAGTCCGGATGCAAGAGCATCTGCCGGAGCATACGGAAAATCTGAGCCGTAAAGAATCCTTTCGGGCGGCACAATTTTCATCAGACGGTGCACGCTTTCAGCATTCGGAGAACCGGCCACATCAAACCATAATGATTTCAAATTGGCATCCCAGTCGACTTTTCCGGCATATCCCGCCGCCATGACTACCGGATGAACAGCTTTCATTCTCGGCAGAGCAAGCGGGAGCAATGCTCCGGCATGAGGAACAACAAAACGTATTTTCGGATAGCGTGCAGGAACATTGTGAGCAAACATCAGAGCCAAAGCTCTGGTCGTCTCAGCTGTGTATTCATACATCGCAAGCGGAAGCCCTTCTGCAAGTTTTTTGTTGAAAGGCTCGGGCCTGTGCGGATGAAGAACAGCCACTACGCCGTAATCATTGAGAGTTTTCATCAAAGGTTCAAGCTCCTTTTCACCGAGATAAAGACCTCTGGCATTGGTCGGCAGTTTGACGCACGATGCGCCGAGCGTTTTCAATGCCCTCTCGGCCTCTTTTACCGAAGCCTTGACATCCGGAAGCGGCAAAGTCGCGCACCAGGCTAGCCTTCCGTTCGACCGTTTTGCGATCTGGGAAGCCTTGTCGTTGATCGAGCGGCACACTTTCTCAGCCTCTTTCGCATCGCCGAAATAGGGATGAGGCGCCGGAGTCGTCAGAACCGAAAACGAAATTCCGGATCTATCCATGAATTTCTGCAACTCGTCTTCACTCCAGGCCGGGATCGGATAAAGCTCATCCATCTCTGCATTGTGCTTTTTGAGAAGTACAAGATATTCTTCAGTAGTGAAGTGTGAATGGACATCGACTGCCGGAATATCGGCTTCAGCCAGCACTATCAAGAATTGTGCTAAAATCAGCAAAAAAATCAGTTTTTTCATACTTTTTCCTACCTTATATTTGTCTTTCCGTTTCCAGTACTTCCGGCTACTTCAAATACTTTCTGAAGAATTCGTCTATTTTGCCGAACGGGATCTTTTCAAGGTTGTCGTAAAGATCAACATGGCTTGCTCCTGGAATTATCACGATTTCCTTGTTGTCGCCTTTGAGTTTTTTGAACGCCGTTTCGCTGAAGTATCTGCTGTGTGCCTTTTCGCCGTGTACAACCATGACCGCGTTTTCGATTTCGCCGGCATAAGCAAGCAGTTTCGTGTTGAGAAGCGATGTCGCCGCCGTTACATTCCAGCCGCCGTTCGAATTGAGGCTGCGCTCGTGGTAGCCGCGCGGAGTCTTGTAGTATGCGTAGTAATCCTTGATGAACTGCGGAGCGTCTTCCGGAAGCGGATCTATCACGCCGCCGGCAAGTTTGTATGAGCCGTTTTTGAAGTCTTCGGTCCTCTGTGCCATCAGAGCTTTGCGCATTTCGTTTCTTGCCTCCGCACTGTCCGCACTGTCGTTGTATCCGTTTGCGACTACGCGGCTCATGTCATACATCGTGCTTGCGACCGTAGCCTTGACTCTCGTATCGACCGCAGCAGTGTTGATAGCCATTCCGCCCCATCCGCAGATACCGATTATGCCGATCTTTTCGGGATCGATATTCACTCTTGTCGAAAGGAAATCGACTGCCGCCATGAAATCCTCGGTATTGATGTCAGGGCTGTTCATGTAACGCGGCTCACCTGCGCTTTCACCTGTGAACGAAGGATCAAAAGCGAGAGCGATGAAGCCTCTCTTCGCCATTTCGTTCGCATAAAGGCCGCTCGACTGCTCCTTCACAGCGCCGAAAGGACCGCTGACAGCGATCGCCGCATTCCCTTTTTCAGCAGCATTTTTCGGTGTGTAAAGCTCTCCGGCGAGCTCTATTCCGAAATGGTTTTTGAAATGAACTTTCGTTCTCTTCACGCCGTCTGCCAGTTTGAAAGTGTAGTGTTCTTCTTTTTTTTCAGGTTCCACAGATCTTTTAAGCGACTCCATAGTTGCACCTCCCTTTTCAGTTGAAACATTTTTCTCATTCGATTCCAGTTTTCCGCCGCATGAAACAAGCACAAACACCAAAACCGCGAAAACAGCAAAAATTCTTTTCATCTCATACTCCAATTTACCGTAAGACCAAGCATTCAAACATCCTCCGACACAGAGCCGCACCTGTTTTGACACCGTGTCAGAAATGAAGCTATATGAATTTTGACACCGTGTCAATTTTTATTTTGACACCGTGTCAGTTTTGATTAAATTATATCGTTTTGACGCGCCGACTCAAGTTAACATCGATGCGGTGCCAATGTTGAAGAACTGATATTTCAGGAGGATTTGATGAAAAAAGTTATCATGATCCTGGCTGTTCTGCTCATAGCCGGTATTGTTTTTGCGCAGAATCAGTCCAAGGAGAAGAAACCAGCTGCGGACAATGCAAAAAAAAGTAGTATTCAACAGAACGACGGAGGAAAAAAGATGCCTAAAAGATTAGTTGCCTATTTCAGCGCGAGCGGAACGACCGCAAAAGTTGCAAAAGATCTCGCGGAAGCTGCAAAAGCCGACATTTACGAGATCAGACCTGAGACAAAATACACGAACAACGATCTCGACTGGAGAGACAAAACATCGCGCTCCAGCGTTGAGATGGCTGACAAGAAAAGCCGTCCCGGACTTGCAGACAAAAACGCAAAGATCGCGGATTACGATGTGATCTTCATCGGTTTTCCGATCTGGTGGTATGTCGCGCCGCACATCATAAACAGCTTTCTCGAAGCCTATGACTTCTCCGGCAAAAAGGTCGTAGTCTTCGCAACGAGCGGCGGAAGCGGTTTCGGAAACACCGTAAAAGAGCTTCAGCCGAGTGCTCCGAAAGCAACCATCATCGAAGGAAAGATGATGAACGGCAGACTGGACAAAGCCGAACTCGCAAAGTGGGCGGAACAGTTCTGAAGATCTGATATTGGAAGAGCATTTACACTTTCGACCCGTTTCGCAGGCTTCACCCTCTTATGAAGTTCGTGAAGACTGTTTCTTCTTTATCTGCCCGCCGTCAGCAGTGACGCATCTGGCGGGTTTTGTGCAAGAAAAGCTATTTTTTGAGTCCGAGAATGTTCTTGAGATCGTAAAGCTGCGGATTTTTGAGCCATTTCGAAGCTTTTTCGTAGTCGTCTTCGTCGATGCAGTGGAAGTTTTCGACGAGCATTTTGTAGTCGTCGGCTTCGATATCGACAAGGCGCGGTTTGATCTTGCCGGTCGCAGGATCTTCAACGTCTTCGAGGTAGAGCGGGGAGACCGTTCCGTCGTTGTGGCAGACGACTATGCAGCCCGAAATGCCGCGGTCGAAAAGCTCTTTTACGCCGAAACCGAGCAGCGTGCAGTATTTGAGGTCGAACGCACACGGAGCACAGCAGCGGACTTCGTATCCGATCTCGGTCGGTCTGCATTTTACCTTGAGGCCGAGTTTTTTCAGCTCTTCGTTGAGGAGAACGTTGAATATATGCGCTTTTGAGACATTTCCGAGTTCAGGATGTCCGTGCTCGTCGAACGAGAACTTGATCCCCGAGCTGACGATCTCTTCGTCCGACATGAAGTGGAAAACGCCTTCACTTACGATTATCGCGCCGTAGTCCATGCCGTAGATCTTTCTTTTTACGATAGACGAGATCATCATCTTCAGGATCCTGTCAAAGGTGACTTCGACATTTTTGAACATTTCGGGGATGATTATCATCGGATAGTGGCATGCCGCGCCTATTCCAAAAGCAAGATGTCCCGCTTCACGGCCCATCGATGAGACGACGAACCAGTTTCCGCTCGTTCTTGCATCTTCATAGATCGTAGTTGCGATCCTGACACCTTCATTTTTAGCCGACTGATAGCCGAAAGTGGGAAGTCTCTCAGGCAGCGGAAGGTCGTTGTCGATTGTCTTCGGAACGTGGATATTTCTGACGGGAAGGTTTTTCTCGTTCAAGTATTTCGTGATCCTGTTAGCAGTGGATGCTGTGTCGTCGCCGCCGATAGTGACAAGCAGCTCAACGTTGTTTTTAATGAAAAAATCGGGCTTGAACTCGCTGTCTTTCGGTTTGTAGCGGCTCATTTTGAGGAAGGAACCGCCGCGGTTGAAGTAGTGGTCGGCGAGATCGAAATCGATATCGACCGTATCGACATGGTCTGTGAAAAGAGTCTTCGTGCCGTAGTTTATGCCGATGACTCTGTAGTGAGCCTTGAGAAAAACTTTCGCGATCGAGCATACTACAGTGTTTATTCCGGGGGCCGGTCCGCCTGAGCAGAGAATTGCAACAGATTTTTTGTCTTCCATGGTTTTGCCTCACAAAATATTAAATAAAATCGGGTTGTTATTCAAAAAGAGCCTCAACGAATTCATTAGGATCGAAAGGCCTCAGGTCTTCAATCTTCTCGCCTACTCCGACAAGATAGACAGGAAGTCCGAGTTCTTTCGAAATGCCGATTATAACGCCGCCTTTCGCGCTGCCGTCGAGTTTCGTGATGATGATCCCGGTAACTTTTACGGCTTCGCTGAACTGTTTCGCCTGAGTGAGGGCGTTCTGACCGTTGTTCGCATCGATCACGATTATCGTTTCATGCGGCGCGCCGGGTTTTGCCTTGCCGATGACGCGGTTTATCTTGACGAGTTCTTCCATCAGATTGACTCTGTTCTGAAGCCTTCCCGCCGTATCGACAAGAAGAACGTCGACATCTTTGCTCAGTGCGCTGTTCACCGCGTTGAAAGCGACCGATGCCGGGTCTGCGCCGTCTTTATCGCTGATCACCGTGCAGTTGTTGCGCTCGCCCCAGACCTTGAGCTGTTCTACCGCCGCCGCCCTGAAAGTGTCTCCTGCCGCCAGCATCGGGACTTTGCCTTGAGCGATGAACTTGTGCGCGAGCTTGCCGATAGTCGTCGTCTTTCCAGCGCCGTTCACGCCGACCATGAGGAATACCGTCGGTTTTTCGGTGATCTTGGGGAACGGTTTGTGGTTTGCGACGAGAACATCTCTTATCTGCTCTTTGAGGAACTGTTTGACATCGTCGCCGCTTGTGAATTTCGAGCGGTTCTTGTTGACGAGATCCATGAGCCAGGAGACTGTCGCGACACCCATATCCGCGGTGTAAAGGATCTCTTCGAGCTCTTCGATAAGATCGTCATCGACGACGCTGTTTTTGAAAAGGCCGATAAGACGCGACATGAATCCGCCTTTTTTAGTCTTTTCGAGACCGCTTTTTATCGTCGCGGCAGGGATTTCGGGTTCAATCGGTTTTTGAGACGTCTCAGGTGAGGTATGTACGGGTTCGGGTTGTTCAGATTGTAGAGACGTTTCATGAAACGTCTCTACTGGTTCCGGTTTTTCCTCAAATAACTGGATCTCTTTTCCAGCCTCTTTGAAAGGAGGTTCGTCCGTATTTTCAACAACGGGTTCGATCTCCGCTTTCAGTTTTTTGTCGGCTTTTATGAGTTTGTCGAGCTCGGTCTCCTCTTCTTCTTTCTTTTCCTTCTTTTTGTCGGGCCAGAAAATGACAATAAAAAGCAGGATCAGCAGGACTGCCGGCACGATATAAAAGAACAATTCGCCGTTTTTAAGGCTTTCTTCAATCCACGCTTGCATATTAAACTCCAAAACGGCGGCACAAGGCCGCCGCATAAGAACAAAACAAAATCAATTACTTAGTCGAGAATGTGAACAAGAAGTCCGCTTCTGAGCTTCGGTTCGAACCATGTCGATTTCGGCGGCATGATCCTTCCTGCATCAGCAACGCTCATAAGCTGTTCGATCGAGGTCGGGAACATGCTGAAAGCCATCGTGCATTCGCCGCTGTCGACTCTCTTTTCGAGTTCTTCGGTTCCTCTGATCCCGCCGACAAAGTCGATCTTTTCGTCGCTTCTCGGGTCGCCGATACCGAGGATCGGAGCAAGAAGGTTGTTCTGAAGGATTGCGACATCAAGGCTTTCGATCGGGTCGTCAGCCGGGAATGTGCCGTCCTTTGCTTTGATCGTGATCCATTTTTTATCCATGTAAAGGCCGAATTCTTTTGCGCATCTCGGTCTTGCTTCGCCTTCGCGGACGATCTCGAACTTTTCGAGAACTTTCTTCATGAACTCTTCTTTGGTGAGGCCGTTCATCGTGAGAAGAACTCTGTTGTAGTCGAGGATCTTGAGCTGTGTTGCCGGGAAAAATACTGCGAGGAAGAAGTTGTATTCCTTTTCCGGGTTCCAGTGCGGATCGTTTTTCATTCTCTCAGCCTTTGCTCTTGCAGCACTTGCGCTTCTGTGGTGACCGTCAGCGACGTAAAGGAGCGGAACTTCGTTATAGAACGTTCCAGTGATTTCGTTGTTGATCCTGTTGTCTTTGATCACCCAGACTGTGTGGCGGATGCCGTCTTCAGCTGTGAAATCGACTTCCGGAGTATTTTTTACGACTTCTGCAACGAGTTCGTCGATGCGTTTGTTGTCTCTGTAGGTAAGGAAAACGGGGCCTGCGTTGATGTTGAGTTCGATAACGTGGCGGGTTCTGTCGTCCTCTTTTTTCTTACGGGTGAGCTCGTGCTTTTTGATGAGGTCGTTGTTGTAGTCATCAGCGCTTGCACAGCCGACGATGCCGTACTGTTCGTGGCCGTTCATGACCTGGCGGTAGATGTAAAGGTGAGGTTCCTTGTCCTGAACGAGAACGCCTTCCTTCATCATTTTCTGGAAATTCTCTTTTCCTTTTGCATAGACGCTGTCGTCATAAAGATCTGTCCCTTTCGGAAGGTCGATCTCGGGTTTGTTGATGTGAAGGAAAGAGATAGGGTTGTCTTTCGCGAGTTCTCTTGCCTCTTCCGAATTAAGAACGTCATAAGGATAAGCCGCGACTTTGGAAGCTATTTCGTCACGCGGTCTGATCGCCTTGAAAGGTCTTACTGTTACCATGGATTCCCCCTAAAATTAAAGTTAATAAACAGAAAACGGCACTTCTTATTATTGCAGAAAGGTTTTGTCAAGAATGATGCCCCTCTTTTCTCTAAAATCAGCGGCATGAGGAGTCTTTGCCCGGTAAAACAGCTTGTCTCTCCGGCTTAGCGGCCTGTCGGAGCAGTTTTTATCGTTGCAGCATACGCGCTGTTGACCAGTCCGAGTATCGCCGAGAGGACGAAAAGGGTCTCGATCCCGAGCGTGTGCCAGATCCAGCCGCCGAAAAGGGCGATGAGGATGCTTATCAGGTGGTTCACCGAAACTCCGGTAGAGATCGTGGCTCTGGTCTCTTCAGGCGAATCGGACAAGTCCTTGACATAGACGTTTGACGCCATCGAGGCGAGCGATATCACCGAATCGAGGACATAGTTCACGCAGCACACGACAAAAGCGACATCTCTCGGAAAAATGTGGTGGGCAAAGCCGTAAAAAAAGCAGACTAAGACAAGGATCAAAGTGTCCGTTATCATCACGATCTTGTAACCGAAGCGGTCTATTATGCGGCCGACGAGCGGGGAAGCGGTGAAACAGCAGACTGCCGAGATCGCGAAAAGAAGGCTTATGACCATCGCGTCGGCGCCGTAGAAAAGGACGAGGACATAAGGGCCGAACGTGAAAAAGATCTGCTTGCGTGCCCCGTAAAAGATCTCGAGCATATAGTATTTTGAAAATTTGCGTCTGAAGTAGAAGCGCCTTTTCGCCTTGTCGGTCTCGCTGCTTGCCGTCATGCGCAGAGAAAAAATGAAACCGAGAAAAAGTATCAGGCTGCTCACCATGAAGACCGGTTTGAAAAGAGATGTGGTCTTTCCGATGAAAAAACATACTCCGAAAATTACGATATACCCCGCGAGCATACCCATCTGATGCACCGCGTTCTGCATTCCGAGAGCGATCCCGCCGCGCCCATCCTTTGCATATTCGAGAGTGATCGTGTTGCGCATGCCGAGCTGTATGTGCTCACCTAAAGAGTAGATGAACATCGCCAGTATCACGAGAAAGCGCACGGGAGGCACGACTGACTGCATCGCCATGCCGAAAAGCATGATGACAGCACCCAGCTTGTATATTTTTTCAGCCGAAAAAGTGTAAAAAACGGCAAGAAAGAAGATGAGCAGAAATCCCGGAAGCTCGCGGAAGAACTCAGAAACTCCCTTGTCGAACTCTGTCATTCCGACGACTTGCGCCAGATAGTTGTCAAGAACGCCTTTATACAAGCCGAAAGCGAGTGCGAATGTCACCATCGAAATAAAAAAAGCCTTATATTTTGAATCCTGCCTGAAAACTTCAGCGAAACCTTTCATAAAACGCTCCAACCCGCTCAAAAACAGCGCAGAGATAGTGTTTTGGCGATATTTTGTCAAATTTCAATGCAAACAAAAATGGAATTTTCGGGAAATGCCCTGACTTTGTGACTGAAATTATAAAAAAATGCCTTGACTTTGTGACTTAAATTATAAAAAAATGCCCTGACTTTGTGACAGCGACCAGAAATGACGCGGCTTTCCGTGGGACAAAGCAGATGCCGGGCAAAACACCTCGCGACAAATCCAAAGTTCTACTTCAGATTAGTCGCAAAAATTTCAAAGTTAAGGAGAAACCCGATTTTTCAATGGCAAACAGGTGGATATTTCTGAAAAAAATACCCTGACGTTGATGTCGCACTCATGAAAAAAACTCTTTCGGAAATTCTGTTCGGGGAGAGAAATAAAACGATTTTTTAAGGCCCTGGAGAAAATTTTTTAAGGGTATCGCTTTCAAATTTTTCACAAAAATTGCCCTTGATGACAAATTCTTCTGTTTTCAAGATACGATCTATTTCTGAGAACAATTCTTCAAATTTTTGCTTTTCTTCATTTTTGAGCATTTTTCCGATGTTGTAGCGTGCGGTTTGATATTCATGCTCTTTTCTGCAAGATTTGATTATCAAAGCCAGATCCAAAGCTGTCCATTTTATTGAATCAGTATTTTCGATCTTAAATTTTCTGACAAATTTGTCCTGATTTGTAAAAAATTCACGGATAAAAGCATGGTATATGGTATCAGATTCCAAAGGTCTAAAATTCACCAGACCATTCAGGTCGTTTTGCACAACAATCAGATAGCTTTTCAGAGGCTGCTCCATTTCAGGAATATTTTCTTCAAGTATATTTTTCATGTATTCATTGTAAAAAAGATAGCTGAAATCATAATGAATTGAGTTACAGTTACTTAGCGGAGCAGAGATCCGCATCTTTAAATCCACAATGTTTTCTGAGATAAAATCACTAAACTTCTTGAATGAACTTCTGTAGTTATCACATAATTTGTCCGCAAGAGCCCTGGTCTTTTTTATATCCTCCACGGCTTTTACAAATTTTTCGTCATTAAGTTCATCAAGAACTATGGCTTTGATTTTATTTGCATTTTTAAGAAGATTTTTATCTTGGACTTTGTCAGTTTTATTTAAAATGGCAGAATAAAATTCATAGTCCCGCCAATAACTCCGTTGGAAATGATCAACGAAGAGTCGTTTTATCGCCTCGTCATCCAAGTCGCTGATATTATTCAAGAAGAAGTCAAAATCTCTAAGCATCATACCTCTTACATCTGTAGCAAAATTCATAATTCTATAATTCGGCATGATGTTTTTTGAGACAATTTCTTTTACCAGATTGAATGCTAAAATATTTGAATTTTCTATGAGTTCACGAAGTTTGTAAGAAAAATCCACTGGAATGTCTGTGTAAGACAAATCTTTTTTCCCAATATACACAAAAGCTGCCGCATAAGTGTTTTTTCCCGGATTACACACGAATTTAAGCAAAACATTTTTTGAAGCCTCTCTCTTGCAGGAATCGTCGTAGTCGTTAAATTCAGAGGAATCTTCATAGCGAAGAATTTTGCGGCATTCTTCCGCATTGAAAAACTCGTCACTTTCTCCTGACGTGGAAACGAGATTCAAAACTTCCTGCGAAACAGAATCATTTATGGATTTCAAATATTTGAAAACATATTTTGTCTTGCCTTTTTCTAAAATGACTTCAGTGCCCTTTATTTTGTAATCAGCAATTGCCGAAATATCTGTTCTGCCTGCCTCGGTATATTCTCCAGACTCAAGATAGGCTTCGGTTTTATTTTTGAATTCTATTATCGTAAAATTTTCGCCTTCACAGATACTTCCAAAAGTTTTTCCTGCCAAAATTATTTCAGTTTTTTCCGCAACAATCTCTTTCTCTTTTTCCGTTTTCGGTTTTTCCGTAACAGAAGATGAACAAGAAACAAACGGTAGCAGTAAAAGCATCAAAATTATTAGATTCTTCATTTCTCACCGCTCGAAATCGAAACCATGTCAAAAAAACAAACGCTGTATTTTACAGGAACACATTTTCAAGGCAAGCAGGAAAGGAATTTTTGGAAAAAGCCACAAAATCAGTGATGTCGTTGACAAGATACTGCTCTCCCATAGTGTGAAGCACATCGTAGCAACGGATGATATAATCGTCCAAGATACCGGTTTTATTAACTATTTCATAAACATTACCGGGAGTTTTGTTCCATGCATAAGAAAGTTGGTGAATAAGAAAAACTGAAAATTCCAATTCCTCTTTTTTGCACATACAAGTTCCTCTCAAAACCAAAAACTGCCGTATTATACTCAATTTTTTGAAAAAAGCGAGAAGGCTAAAAATTTTACAGAGACGCTTTTCCAGCTCCCCTAAAAATTGAAATTAGGTTTTTTTATTATAATATCGCGCGTTTTTTTGATTTTTTCACTTTGGAGATGAATCATGTTCAAAGAAAGCAATATCCTGAGATTAAGCATCTTCGGCATCGTTGTCGTTGCGGTCATTATGATCGCAGGAACGTTCTGGGAAGGTCAGAAAGCGAGACTCGACACGGAGAAAGCGGTAAGATCGGTCAGCCTTCTCTACCTCGACGAGCTTGCCGGCAGGCGTGAGCAGGTCGTTGCCGCAAACCTTCTGGGGAAAATAAGCGACCTGAAGACGGCCGTCAGCCTTATGACGGATGAAGACCTTAGCGACGAGGAGCATCTTCAGACCTTCCAGGCGAGGATGAAGAAGCTCTACAAACTCGTGAAGTTCGCTTTTGTCGATTCCAACGGCATAATCCACACCGCCAACGGAAGACAGGACAACATCAGCGACTACCATTTCGACTACAAAACGATCTCCAAGCCCGAAATATCGATATTCAACCTGAAAAGCGCGGACAAGAAAGTCATCATCGCTATCCCTGTCGAAGGACTTTCTGTCGGGAACGAAAAGCTCTCGGCGTGCTTCATGGAGATCGAAATGGAGGAAATGCTTCAGGGCGTTTCAATGCACTCGAACAAGGACGCAGCGACTTTCAGCAATATCTACACGAAAGACGGCATCGCTCTTTCCAACACGGTCCTCGGAGGTCTCGCGGTGGAAGACAACCTGCTTGAAGCCCTTCAGCACGCTGACTTCGAGGAAGGATACTCTTATGAAGACATCGAAAGCCATTTCAACAACGCCCAAAAAGGCATCGCCTCATTTACTTACAACGGGATCAGGGAAACTTTGAGCTACGTTCCGGTCGCCGGGACAGACTGGATCCTCACCTACCTCATCCGTGAAAACGTCATCTCGGATAACATAAGCTCGATCTCTGACGCCATCATCACAAGAAACCTCCTGCAGTCGGTCGCAGCCACGCTTTTCCTGATGATCATTTTCGCATTCATACTTTTCCAGCAGAAAAAGAACACGAAACTTCTGGTCGAAAAAAAGGCTGCCGATATCGAACAGCACGAACTTGAACACAGGCTCGAACTTCAGGAAAAACTGCTTGAAGAAGAGAAGCAGAGAACGCAGCAGACAAGGCTCATAACCGCATTGTGCTCGGATTACTGGAGTGTCTACTATCTTGAGCTCGACAAAAACGAAGGTGTCTGCTACCAGGCTCACTCCGATATAGAAAACGGATTCAAAGTCGGCGAAAAGTTCAAATACCTGGAATCGGTCACAAAATATGCGGAACACTATGTCACCGAGAAATACCGTGAAGAATTTCTGAACTTCATCCAGCCTGACAACATCAGGGAAGGGCTCAAGGAAAACAGAGTCATTTCCTACCGTTACATGGTTTCACGCCACGGGAAGGAATCGTACGAGATGGTCCGCTTCGCCGGAGTCCGCCACCCCGAGGACAGGGATGACCACTTAGTTCACGCAGTAGGAGCCTGCTTCACCAACGTCGATGCCGAGACGCGCCAGACAATCGCGAACAACGAGGCTTTGAGCAACGCTCTTGAGGCTGCAAAAGAGGCAAACAAGGCAAAAACGGCCTTCCTTTCGAATATGAGCCACGAGATCAGGACTCCGATGAACGCGATCATCGGCCTTGACAACATCGCCCTCAACGACCCGGACATATCCCCGAAGACACGCGAATATCTCACCAAGATCGGAGATTCGGCGGAACATCTGCTGAGCCTGATAAACGACATTCTCGATATGTCCCGCATAGAATCGGGGCGCCTGATACTCAAAAACGAGGAATTCCAGTTCTCGAAACTGGTCGAATACATCAACACGATGTTCAGCAGCCAGTGCTCAGGGAAAGGGCTCGACTACCACTGCCACATAAACGGGCACGTCGATGATTTCTACATCGGCGACAACATGAAGCTGCGCCAGGTGCTCATCAACATTTTAGGCAACGCGGTGAAGTTCACTCCTGCCGGAGGCAACGTCAATCTTGATATCGAAAGGACGGCTCAGTTCGACGGCAAATCGACTCTCCGCTTTGTCATCAGAGATACAGGAATCGGCATGAGCAAAGAGTTCCTGCCGCATATTTTCGACACATTCACACAGGAAGACTTGTCAGCGTCCAACAAATACGGCTCTTCGGGACTGGGACTTGCGATCACGAAGAACATCGTCGAAATGATGAACGGCAACATAAGCGTCGAAAGCGAGAAAGGAAAAGGAACGACTTTCACAGTTTCTGTCACCCTTCTCGACTCGGCCGGCAAAAACAGAAATGATGATTTGGAAATAAAACCGAACGAAATGAGCGTTCTCATCATCGACGACGACCCGGTAGCATGCGAACATGCGAGACTTGTCCTTGAAAAATCGGGGATCGCTTCAGAAACCGTTCAGTCGGGCAAAGAGGCTATCGAAATGGTCAAACTGCGCCACGCCCGCCACGATCCTTACAACCTGATCCTTGTCGACTGGCAGATGCCCGAGATGGACGGAGTCGAAACGACGCGTGAAATACGCAAGATCGTCGGGAACGAGTCGGCTATCATCATCCTCACGGCATACAAGTGGGATGACATCCTTGACGAAGCGGTCCAGGCAGGAGTCGACAGCTTCATAGCGAAACCCCTCTTCGCATCGAACCTTCTCGAAGAGTTCCAGGATGCAGTAAGACGCAAAAGCACCATAAAAGAGAATGTCGGATACAAAGCGGAACTTTCGGGAAGAAAAGTCCTTGTCGCTGAAGATGTCCAGATCAACGCCGAGATCCTGAAAATGATCCTGAATATGCGCGGCATAGACAGCGATGTCGCCGAAAACGGAAAAATCGCAGTCGAAATGTTCTCTTCAAAACCGGAAGGAACTTACGACGCGATACTCATGGATATGCGTATGCCGGAAATGGACGGACTTGAAGCGACAAGAGTCATCCGTGCGATGAAACGGGCCGATGCGAAAAAGATCCCGATAATCGCACTCACCGCAAACGCATTTGACGAAGATGTGCAGCGTTCTCTTCAGGCAGGGCTCAACGCACATCTCAGTAAGCCTGTAAAACCCGAGCAGCTCTATCAGACACTTGAAGAGCTCATCGGAAAGACTGAATTTTAACGGAGGGAACCATGCCGGAACAAAACTTCGAACTCAACGACCAGACTATTCAACTCGCAGAAAAGATCGGCCGCCACATGCCGGGAGGATTTTTCATCTACAAGGCAGGCGGAAACGAAGAACTTCTTTACGCAAACCAGGCGACGCTGAATATTTTCGGCTGCAAAGACCTTGAGGAGTTCAAAGCCCTCACCGGCTGGACTTTCAAGGGGATGGTTTATCCTGAAGATTATATTGAAATCATAAAGTCGATAGATCTTCAGATAGAAGAGAGCAGTGAAAATCTCGACTATGTGGAATACCGCATCGTAAGGAAGGACGGGAGCATCCGCTGGGTCGATGACTACGGCCACTATACCGAAACCAAGGCCTATGGCGGAGTTTACTACGTCTTCATTTCCGACATCACAGAGAAACGCGCACAGAAGGAACTTACTCTGAAACAGGCTCTGACTGCGGCTAAACAGCAGGAGATTGAAAAACAGACTGTTCTGCAGGACAAACTTCTCGAAGCACAGCGGACGAGAGAGCAGTACGACAAAATGATAACCGCCATGGCTTCGGACTACCGCAGCGTTTACCATGTCAATCTCGATACCGACGATGCAGTCTGCTACCGCGCCGATCCCAACGATAAAAAGCAGCATAAGGAAGGAGTCCACTTCTCCTACACGGAATCTTTCACCAAATATGCCGAAAACGTCGTTGCGGAACCGTACCGCGAAGGTTTCCTGCATTTCATCGAACCGGAAAATATAAGAACCGGGCTTGCGGAACACGAAATCATTTCATACCGCTATCTTGCACAGCGCGAAGGGTGGGAATACTACGAGATGATCCGCGCTGCCGGCGTCAGACACGCCGAAGACCGCGACGACCACAGAGTCCATGCGATAGGTCTCGGTCTTACGGTCATAGACGAAGAGATGCGCGATTCGATGGCTAAAAACAAGGCCCTTGCCGATGCTCTTGCAGCCGCAAAAGAGGCAAACAAGGCGAAAACGGCGTTCCTTTCCAACATGAGCCACGAGATAAGGACTCCGATGAATGCGATAATCGGGCTCGACAGCCTCGCTCTGAGAAACGACAAGCTCCTGCCGGAAACACGCGAATACCTTGAAAAGATCGGCGAAAGCGCACGTCACCTGCTCGGTCTCATCAACGACATTCTCGATATGTCGCGCATCGAATCGGGAAGGATCGTTCTGCGCAAAGAGGAATTTTCGTTCCGCTCGATGTTAGAGCAGATCAACACGATGGTAATGTCGCAGTGCGGCGAAAAAGGGCTCAAATACGAATGCCGCATGACCGGCGGAGTCAGCGACTACTACATCGGCGACGACATGAAGCTGAAACAGGTGCTCATCAACATTCTGAGCAACGCGATAAAGTTCACGGAAAAAGGTGGCAACATCGTTATGGAGGTCGAACGGAAAGCGACCTACGGCGACCAGTCAACGATCAAATTCGTGATAAAAGATACCGGTATCGGCATGAAAAAGTCGTTCATTCCGAAAATTTTCGACTCGTTCACGCAGGAGGACAGCAGCCGCAACAACAAATACGGCAGCACCGGGCTCGGCATGGCAATAACAAAAAACATCGTCGAGCTTATGAACGGCACGATTTCGGTCGAATCGGAAAAAGGTGTCGGAACTGAATTCACGGTCGTTATCACGCTGAAAAACTGCGAGCATCAGGGGCCGGCAACAAGCTACATCAAACCTAAGGATATGCGCGTGCTTATCGTTGACGACGAAGAGATCGCAGCGGAACACGCAAGAATGGTCCTTGACGAAGTCGGGATCAGCGCCGACTGCGCTTCAAGCGGTGCCGAAGCACTTAAAATGCTCGAGCTGCAGCACACGAAGCATGAACCTTACAACCTTGTCCTTCTCGACTGGAAAATGCCCGAAATGGACGGTCTTGAAGTTTCAAAAGAGATCAGAAAACGCTACAGCAAGGAGACCACAATCATAATCCTGACTTCCTTCAACTGGGACGAAATCATGGATGAAGCACTGCATATCGGCGTTGACAGCTTCCTTGCAAAGCCGCTTTTCGCATCGAATGTCATCGACGAGTTCGAACGCATCGCGAGAAAGAACAACATGAGTCTTTTCCGCGAAAAAAGGCGTGCCGACCTCAACGGCAAAAAAATCCTTCTGGCCGAAGACATTCAGATCAATGCAGAGATAATGAAGCAGATCCTCAAAATAAAGGGTGCCGAGATCGACCACGCAGAAAACGGCAGGATCGTGCTCGAAATGTTCGCAAACAGCGCTCCGAAGCACTATGACGCGATACTTATGGATGTCAGGATGCCGGAGATGGACGGCCTCGAAGCAACAGCAAAGATCCGTGCTCTCGACCGCAAGGATGCAAAAACGATCCCGATAATCGCCATGACTGCAAACGCATTCGACGAAGACGTGCAGCGCAGCCTTCAGGTCGGGATGAACGCGCACCTTTCAAAACCTGTTGAACCTGAACACCTTTACAGAACACTTGAAGAACTTATCTGGGAAAAAGAACAGCTTGAAAAATGAAAAAAGTTCTCATGTTTTTTACAGTTTTATTTTTCCTTGTAGTTTTGCTTACTTCGTTCTGGTTTTGGCGGTATTGCCTTCAAACCACGGAACACACTTTTGCAGAAGCCGTTGTTTCCTTTGTTATTGTTGTAGTTATCAACATATTTTTTGATTCTTTCCTCTTTGCAGTTTACGGTCTTGCATTGAACATCGACAAAGCGAGCGATAAAATCATCAACAAACTTTTGAAGTGAAAAAACAAAAGATTGAGGGTGCCTGGAAGCCACTCAACACCAGGTTAAGTTCCCCCGACCGCCTTCCGCCGGTTCGCGATTGGAGCAGCACTTCACGCCCTCGGGCTAAAAAAGAACGAGTAATATTAGCTATTATTTGTTTTTTGTCAAGTCTGTTTTGTTGTTTTACCGGCGAATTAAAATCCCGAAAATAAAATTACGTCTAAAACTTGTTTTCTGTTTGTTTATCTGATATAACGCCACGCTTTAATCGTGATTAGCGGAGTGAAATATGGCAAAAACTGCAATAAATCGCAAAAAAGCTGCTAAGGAATTCGCGGAAAAATGGCGTGGCAAAGGCTACGAAAAAGGAGAAAGCCAGGTCTTCTGGATTGAATTGCTTTTAAATGTGTTTGGTGTCGAAAACATTAGTGATTTCATGATTTTTGAAGATAAAGTCCATCTAGACCATACGAGTTTTATTGATGCCTATATTCCATCAACCCATGTTATGATCGAGCAGAAAAGTATCGACAAAGATTTGCGTAAGCCGATAAAACAGAGCGATGGCAGTCTTCTTACGCCGTTCCAGCAGGCAAAAAGATATTCTTCGGAATTGCCTTATTCAAGCCGTCCTCGCTGGATTATAACCTGCAACTTTCAGGAGTTTCTGATTTATGACATGGAAAAGCCGCAGGGCGAGCCTGTTCAGGTTCTTCTTGAGGATTTGCCTAATAAATTCGAATGTTTGCAGTTTATGATCGATACAAAAAAGACTTCAATTTCGCCGGAAGAACAAATTTCACTCAAAGCAGGAGAACTTGTCGGAAAGCTCTATGATGCGATTTTGAAGCAGTACAAAAATCCTGAAAGTGCAGAAACTCTCAAATCTCTGAATATTCTCTGTGTCAGACTCGTTTTTCTGCTTTATGCCGAAGATGCAGGGATTTTTCCTGAAAAAGATATGTTCGGGCATTATCTTGCTAAATTCCATCCGGATGAAGCCCGCAAAAATCTGATGGAACTTTTCACGGTTTTGAACACGAAACCTGAAAACAGAGATCCGTATTTGAATGATGATTTAGCAGCGTTTCCGTATGTAAACGGCGGACTTTTTGCCGAGCGCGAAATCGAAATCCCCAGGTTCAATGACGAGATTGTTGATATTCTTGTGAACAATGCAAGTGCCGGCTTTGACTGGAGCGAGATTTCGCCAACGATTTTCGGAGCAGTTTTCGAATCAACGCTTAATCCCGAAACACGGCGTAAAGGCGGGATGCACTACACGAGCATTGAGAATATCCACAAAGTGATTGATCCGCTGTTTCTGGATGATTTGCGTGCAGAATTTAAAAAAATCGTAGAGACATCCCGAGGCACGTCTCAAAAGGTAAAATTGGAACACTTCCGCGATAAAATCGCATCGTTGACATTTCTCGATCCGGCCTGCGGAAGCGGTAATTTCTTAACTGAAACCTATATTTCACTGCGCCGCCTGGAAAATGAAATTCTGAAAATAATCCACGGTAAACAAATGCTTTTCGGGCATGAACTTTCACCGATAAAAGTGAAAATTTCGCAGTTTTACGGCATTGAAATCAACGATTTTGCAGTAACAGTCGCCAAAACAGCACTCTGGATCGCGGAATCACAGATGATGAAAGAAACCGAGGAAATTGTTGAGGAAAACCTCGATTTCCTGCCGCTTTCAACAAGCGCGACGATCGTTGAAGGAAACGCACTTCACATGGACTGGTCAACGCTTGAAGAAGAAAAAAATGAGAAACTGGTCTATGCTGACAAACTGAATGTCTATAAAGTAGGAGAAAAAGCTTGGGAAGACGGAGTGCATGAGCCGGACATTCCTTACGGAGCGCACTTTAAGGAACTGAATGTTGCGACCAAAGAAATTACAGAGAAGAAATTCCCTGAAAAAAACAGCAGCAAATCTGTGATTTATGACTACATAATCGGAAACCCGCCGTTCGTGGGAGCACGCTGGATGGATAAGCGGCAGAAAGAAGATGTAATTTACACTTTCGGCAAGGACTGGAGCGGCGCGGGCGATCTCGATTATGTCTGCTGCTGGTACAAAAAGGCATTTGATACGATTAAAAGCGCTGAAACACGATGTGCATTTGTTTCGACAAATTCCGTAACTCAGGGCAGTTCTGTCGCAAATCTCTGGAAACCGCTTTTTGCTGACGGAATGCACTTTGATTTTGCATGGCGGACATTCAAATGGGCAAATGAAACATCTGACAAAAAGAATATGGCGGCAGTTCACTGCGTTATTATAGGATTCAGTACTACAGAAAGCAGCAAACCGAAAATCATTTTTGTTAACGAAGATGAAAAAATCGAGGCAAAGAACATAAACGGATATTTGCTTGATGCACCAAATATTTTTATAGAGAAAAATTTAAAACCTCTCTGTAATGTTCCTCAAATCTGTCTCGGAGGTCAACCAATAGACGATGGTAATTTCATTCTGACAGAAGAAGAAAAAGAAAAATACCTGAAAAAAGAACCTCAAGGCGAAAAATTTCTGAGATCTTTTATGATGGGAAAAGACTTCATTGACCGAAAACCGCGTTGGTGTTTCTGGCTGATGGATGCAAATCCCACAGAACTTCGTAAATGCCATGAAATTATGCGTCGAATAGAAAATGTTAGAAAATTTCGTCTTATGAGTAACCGCTCAAGCACACTTAGATCAGCCGAAATGCCGACATTGTTTGGAGCACCTTTTATTGCCGAAAGCGATTATGTCGCTATTCCTAAGGTTTCTTCAGAAAACCGACGATATATTCCAATGGATTATCTTTCAAAAGAGATTGTTCCCGGTGACAAATTATTTGTCATGCAACATGCCACACTTTATCATTTTGGTGTTCTGACATCATCGGTTCACATGGCATGGATGAGAACAGTTTGCGGTCGGCTAAAAAGCGATTACAGCTATTCAAACACCATTGTCTACAACAATTTTCCGTGGTGCAATCCGACAGACGCGCAGAAAGCAAAAATTGAGCAAACCGCACAAACAATTCTTGATGCAAGAGCAAAATATCCTGATGCATCGCTTGCCGACCTTTACGACGAAACCACAATGCCGCCGGAATTGAGGAAGGCTCACAAAGAGAACGACAAAGCCGTTATAGCGGCTTACGGTTTTGATCCGAAAATGAGTGAAGCGGATATTGTCGCGGAACTTTTCAAAATGTATGAAAAGCTGACAAAAAAGAAGTAGCTGTCAACAGCAAAACTTTTGATATCATTTAAAATCAATATAATGCAGGGGTTTTTGCTTTTTCACGTTACTGGAGCGATCAATGGAAAATAATATAAAAATTCTGGATAAATACCTTTCGCGGCTCGATGTCTGGTCGATGGCGCTGGGAATAATGGTCGGCTGGGGCGCCTTCGTCATGCCGGGAACGTTCTTTCTGCCGGTCGCAGGGCCTTTGGGAACGATCATCGCAATGGTCGCAAGCACTCTCATTATGCTTGTCATCGGCGCAAACTTCGCCTATCTCATGGAACGCAGCCCGAAAACCGGCGGCGTCTACACCTTCACGAAAGAGGCTTTCGGACGCGACCACGCCTTCATTTCATCGTGGTTCCTGTGTCTTTCCTACATGACAATCGTCTTTCTCAACGGGACAGCGCTTTTTGTCGTAGCGAGAATAACGATGGCACCCCTCGTGAAAAATTCGTGGAGCTACTCTGTCGCGGGACACGACATTTACATAGCCGAAGTAGCCGCTTCCGTCCTTGCTTTCGCGGGGGATCGGATTCCTTCTTGTCAAAGCAAAAAAATTTATACAGAAACTTTTCACTGTTTTAGCGGTCGTCATGTTTGCCGGAGCGCTTGTGATCGGCGCGGTGTGCATTCCTCACGCTTTCGAATGGAGTGCTCTCACCTCCTTCGGAACAGGTGACATCAGCGGATTATACGGAATTTTCACGATCGTGATCCTCGCTCCGTGGGCTTTTGTCGGCTTTGATGCCACAGCTTTCGACACAGCGCACTTCAAGTTTCCGCTTAAAGACACGAAAAAGATACTTTTCTTTGCGATAATCGTCGCAGGCTTTATCTATACGGCAATGGCTGTTGTCGGAGTCTCTTTCGTCCCCGACGGCTACACTTCGTGGCAGGAATACATCAAAAATATCGACAATCTCCAAGGTGTTGCCGCCTAACATTTCCTACCACATTTTATCCGAACCAAAAACCTCTGATTTTCTCATAACTCCCCATTTTTTCACTTGACACCAGCTGAATAAAAAGTAAACTATCTAATGGAAATTACATAATAATTCTTCGGAGGTTCAAATGCCGCTCCATTTAAGACTATTTTTAGTTATTTTAGGGTTGTTCTTATTCGTTTCCTGCTCTTCGTCAAAAAATACTGAAAACGATTCCGACATTTTTCCTGATTTTGATTTTGATTCCGACAATTCAGAAAACATTGTTGATGATGATAAGTATTCGCTGGATGATTATGATTCAGTTGATGATTTTTCTAAAACAACTGATGAAGATTCTGTAAAATCAGACATCAATGAGAATTCGTCCGATGATGATTTTTCTTTAACTCAAGAATGTTTCGGAAAAAAAATTCTTACCAAAGAAATTGTTGAAGTTGACAAATGGGGAGACGGATTTGAAAATGATGTCGATAATGATTTCAGGTATCAGATAGACCGCTACTACGACAAAAACTGCCGACTCAAATTTGAGACCAGATACAAAATCGACACGGATAAAATATACGGTAGCTGGGACGGTAGCTACAGCCCATCTTATGAATATGACGAAAAAGGCAATGTAATAAAGACTTGTACCAGAGATAAAGAAGGTAAATTAAGCCGCAAATATTCTTGCCGTCAGTTTTCATACGAATTTAATAAAGATGGAACAATTAAAAAAATGTGTGAAGGAAATTCAACTGAAGGAGATACTCCCGGGTGTGTTTATTATTATTACGACGAAAAAGGAAGAATCAAACAGAGGATAAGACATTCAGGGTACAATATGGGCTATCTTCTTTTCTATCGCGACTTTTCAGATATAGGAAGCGAATATTTTTCCGATGATTACAGCGTTTATGGCGGAGATTATGACCGAAAAGAACGAATTGATTATTTTTATGACGAAAAAGGGCGGATTTCCAGAAAGGAAAGATTTTTTCTGCTTCAGGAATTTAACGAGAACGATAATGTGATTTCAATACGGGATTACAATGTTACTAACCGCATGACTGCGAAAGCTAAAATCACTTATGAATACAACACAGCAAAACTTCCTGTAAAAAGTCATCACTTTGAAGATTTTAATCAGGATTTCAACAATCCTTACAGTGCTGAATATGAAAGGTTTTATTTTTATGATGAGAAAATGCGGCCTCTAAAAATTACGACTAATTGCATAAGTTGCGGACCAATGTGGAGAGAATGGCTTGATGAATGGGAGTACTATCCTGACGGAACATTAAAGAGGAGAAGGGAATTTGTTGATTATGGAGGCGGATACAGGGAAAGATTCTATGATGAAAAAGGACGGGAGGTTATATATAAGGAATACTCTTATAATGGAGAACTGTGGATAAGCAAAGAACGAACTTTTTACGAAGATACAAACGAAGTGAAAACAAATTACTACTGCTACTTTGAGAATTGCAGTTTGTTGGAATATACCTATGAATTTGATAAAGAGGGTAAAAAAATAAAGGAATTGGAATTATCTGATTTCAAATATGAAGGAGAACTTTGGCGAATGGGATTTGCAACATACTATAAATACGACAGTAGAGGTAATATTTTAGAAAAAAAGACTTATGGAGTATCACGCATTAAAGATAATGAAGAAAGTGAATTTTATGAATCTCAAAGAACAATTGCTTTGTATGTTTATGATAAAGAAAACCGATTAATAGAATGGCGCGGATCCGATACTTGGGATGAAAACAATTTGGACATAAATGCAATGCTGATAATAAACAAATGGGACTATGATTCTTATGGCAGAATATCTAAAGAGAAGGATTTTTTATATACTTACCACGGCGAGACAAAAGCAAAAGACGAAGTTTGGCGAATAAACGGAATAATACGCTATAGTTATGATGAAAAAGGTAAACTTATTTCAGAAGAATATGATCCTTTGAATCAGACAAATTCTGATGAATATATTTTAAATTTCAAATATGACACCAATTCTTTTCTCACTTCATCCGAGAAAAGTTTTCATGTTCCAAAAAGCCAAAAAGAGTCCAGAAAATATTTTTATACAACATTTAAAGGAGAGTAAGATGAGGAAAAGTTTTATTTTCATGTCAATTTTTGCATTCTGGTTCAACATTTTTTGTGTTGATGAAGATTTGCCGCAATCAATTTGTTTTGCTAATCCTTTTTTCCAACAACATGTTGAAAACTTAATAGATTCGGCGGAAGAGATGCTGAATAATAAAGTCAATTTTGTTGAGAAGGAATTAATGAAAAGGCAACCAGACAAAATTTGGCCGACAAAGCATGCTGCGGATAGAGCAAGAGATCACTCTATAGAAGATTATTTCACCAAGATGAATCATGTAACACAAAATGCCGGAACTGTTCAAAATGCTTGGCTTCATTCAAGCTGGAACTCGAGAATAATAAAATATACATTGGACGCAAGATATTATCATGCAGCATTAAATCTTATTAATTTGGGAGCTTTTACACTAACTTGCAACTCTCCTTGGACAAATGTAGAACAGGCAAAAAGATGGGCAAAATGGTTTACTCACGCACATGAATATTATGATGCCGGAATTCCGAATTTCAACTATATTGAAGCTGCCAACGAAGCTTTGAGAGAAGGTGAGTTAAACCAAAACCTATTAGGAACAGAGTATGATTACTCTGCATACAGGTTGACAGAGGTTGTGGGAGATATGACTCCTGATTTTCCTGAAAGAGTTGTTTGGAAAATGAAAAATCCGAATAATGAAAATATCATTATGCTCAAATATCACGATAAAAGCA
Organism: bacterium; assembly: GCA_016290135.1. GTDB lineage: Bacteria > UBP6 > UBA1177 > UBA1177 > UBA1177 > UBA1177. Next base: position 3,107 of record JAEESW010000007.1, on the reverse strand, counting down.
CTGCTACTGTTGATACTTGGAACGATTTCAACAATAATCAGGTCGGGAGAGCTATCGGTGAGAATTTGTGCGGTCAGAATAATTGTCACAACGATATAGTGGAATCACAACCTACATGCGAAAATATCGAATCCCTTACATCGCTCAATCTCTGCTACAGATATGAAAGTGAAGATCTGGATATACGAAACATACATACGGCAAAATACGATAACGGAAAAACTTTTATAACCAGATTTATGTCTGATATTGAAGATTTTAGATCTGCATATAATACAAACCAAGACCCTTTGAATGCACCGTTGCTCCATGTGTGCGCAAATGCTCCCTTAAATGAATTGAAAGATGAAGTTGGAAATTTGATTTTAGATGATCATGGTCAAAAACAGTATTGGGCAGATTGCGATGGAGACGGAATAAAAGATTCTGAAGATCCTTGCTCCAATTTGTGCGATATAAAAAGAACCGGACATGCGGGAGAGCTGGTTTCTGTCTATATTCCAGAGGAAGGTGATAATAATATTTACGAAATATTTCACCCTAACGGAAACAATTTCTATCGTTATTGCGAGCCTGTGACTTTCCCAGTCTGCGACCAATACGGCAACCTTGCCGGGATTGCAGACAATTCAAGTCGAGGTTGTGATAACGGCTGTGAAGGATGCTTTTCTTGTGAGGAAAATGGCAGCACTATTCTCTGTCTTGTAAATGGTGAAGAATATAGCGATTATGAATTCTTGTGTCCTACAGAAGGTGAATATGTATGTAGCGGAGGAAGTCCTGAAATCAATAGCGAAATTGATTCTTTTATCCCCGGTTGTTCATATCCGGGATGCATTCCTCCCTGGCTGAACGGGTTCTATGATCCGGTAGAAAGCGAGTTCAGTAAAGTAGGCGGTCCAGTATGGGATGATATGCTTACAGAATCAAGAATTCGCACAATGGAACATACTTATCAAATTGCCAATTCAATGAATAAAACATATTCGATTGTTAAAGATGATACAAACTCTTTTGGACTTTATTCATACGAACATGGAACATGGACAAAAATTGCGAATCTAGCAAACTACCCGGAAATAGGAAAAAGTTCAACTCTTGTTGTTGACAATACAATTTTCTTTGCGGGCGGAAAAGATATAAACGGCAATCCATCAAATAAACTGTATGGGCTAAACATCAATTCTCAATCACAATCACAGTATCACATTATGCTTAACTCAAATTCAAACGGTTTCGTAGAAATTGCGACTCTCCCAGATATTTCCAATATAAGCATGGCTGTTTCCAACGGTTCTTTATATATTATGGGAAATGCAAATCAAAGATTTCTCATTTACAAACTTGAAACTAGTGGTTTTGTACTGCTTGACAGATCGCAACCTGCGAGAATCAATTATTCTATCGCAAGCGACGAAAGCGGAATTTACATTGCCGGCGGTTTTACATCATTGTCCGCATCTTGTGGAGAAAAGAATTATAGGGATTTGATAAAATTCTCTACATTGACTTCGTCTTGGACAATAATCGCAAATAATATCAAAACTGATTTGACGAATGTGCCGATGTTTAAAATTGGAGATAAGATATATCTGGCAAATCCTAGATTTAGAAATGGAGATTTTATTAGACGCATAATTATCGATGTTGTTACAGGTGAAGTTTTATTAGATTACAAACCATCCTTTAAGCCTGATTCATACTGCCTCAACGAATCGGAAGATACTGTTTCAGGAGGTTTAGAGTTCGGTGGCGAATGCGTTCCGTTCACTCATCCGTGGTATAACTCTTTCTCAGCCGGTGCAACCGTTTACAGCCTGGATGGAAAAGGTGACAGACTTTTTGTCGGAACGAACAACGCAATAAAAATCTACGATATTTCCGATCCTATCTCTCCTGTTCAGGTTTCATCCTTCCCGACAAGCAGCAGAGTCAACGACCTTGAAGTTTACGGCAACACTCTTTTTGCTGCGACAAACAGCGGGCTCTACAAACTCGATGCTTCAAACGACACGCTTACACAAACACTGTTCGTTTCAGCTTTCCTCAACTATCAGTACAAAGTCGAAGTTTACGACGGTAAACTTTACGTCGGTGACGACTACGGCATAAAAGTCAGAGACCTTGAAACTATGAGCGTCCTCACTTCAGTAAACAATGGATCTGTGCTCGATTTTGCGATAGAAAACGGTGAAATCGGACTTTACAAAGATGCTTTGTTCTCTCCGGTGGAGATCCGTGATGCAGAAAATCTGACTTTGAAAGCGAACGAGTTCTTCGGATGCTTCGAAATAGAAGTCGGAAGCTCTTTCGGTCGATTTTATCTTTCCTGCGATGATGAAACCTACAGATTTGAAGACGACGGGAACGGAGGTATTTCTTTCACCGAGCTTTCGGGTGATATCAGAGAACTTCAGGATGTCTACACATTCGACGGATATACATACTTTTACGATGAAAACACTATCTGGATTTCAACGAGCAGCGATGTTCCTGCAATTTGCGGAAACGGCGTAGTAGAAGGTGACGAAGTCTGCGACGGAGGCCAGATAAATTGCGAAGAACTGGATTCAAATTATGTCAGCGGAACGGCTACATGCAATGCAACCTGTGACGGTTACAACACCAATAATTGCTCAGATGACGGGTGGTAATACTTTTTAAGCTCTGAAACTTGTCAGCTCACTTGTTTCGATCTCCGAAATTCGCCGGCCTGAACATTTTGACACAGCCGTTTCACACGGAAAAACTTTGATATTATTGATCGTTAAAGTAATATCATCAGATTTTTGTTTTTTTGCTGATATACGCGGAGTTGGTTATGACACATAACGGAAAAGTTTTAGATAAATACCTTTCGCGGCTCGATGTCTGGTCGATGGCGCTGGGAATAATGGTCGGCTGGGGTGCTTTCGTCATGCCGGGAACGTTCTTTCTGCCGGTCGCAGGGCCTTTGGGAACGATCATCGCAATGGCCGCAAGCACTCTCATTATGCTTGTCATCGGCGCAAACTTCGCCTATCTCATGGAACGCAGCCCGAAAACCGGCGGCGTCTACACCTTCACGAAAGAGGCTTTCGGGCGCGACCACGCCTTCATTTCATCGT
>JAEESW010000033.1 GCA_016290135.1 bacterium | reverse complement strand
TCAGTGTCAGCGTCGTCGTCGCTTAGTTCGGGTTGGGAATCTGCGTCATCAACCGGAGCACTATCCGTATCATCAACAGAAGCTGTGTCAGAATCATCTGTAGGAATATCGGGAATGTCGTTGTCGCTGATCGTTTCGTTTTTGCCGCCGCACGATGCAAACAGCATGAAAATTAATGTAAGAAACAGGATTCTTTTCATGATTCACCTCAAAAATCAGTAGCAACTTCCAAGCACATTAGGATTCGGGGTTGTAATATAACTCCTGTAGGTGTCAGCATCCCAAATTGGAATGAGAAGTGCATTCGAGTTGCTGAAAATGCATACCGGATGGTTTACAGGGTCGATGTCGATACCTTCTTCTTCTATTTTGCTGTCGGTTACAATAGTATTGCCGGAATCCCATTTTACAACGGCAATGGTTTTCCATTCGTTGAGTTTGATTTTGAAATCTTTCGTGGTTGCGGCATAGATATCGGATGTTCCACTTCTCGGAACTTCTTCCCCGTCAACGAAGATTTCGACTCTCGCATCGACTTCGTAAGTACTGTCTTCTCCAGTATAATCAGGATTGCAGCGGTTTATGCCGTCATTGTATTTTGATGAACATGAGGTGTATCCTGCAACAATAAGATACTGGTCATTGATAATTTCTGCATCAGGAGTTCCTATAGGACCTAAACCTATGGTTTCAGGATTTTGGTAGTTGCTACCGCCCCAATAGTTGTCAATATCTAGCGAAGCGTGCCACTGAATTGTTCCTTCGCTGCTGACATAGCTGTCCGGGTGCCCCTGATCTTCAAAAGAACAGTCATCATGACGCCAGTAAACTTCGCAATCCGGATCACTGCTTTCGCAGAAATTGTTGTTTCGTCTTTGTTTAGTGCCGAGAACTCCCTCTTTTATTGTCATTTTATTGTTGCTTGCTGCTTCAAGACTGATTCTTTTAACTAAATGGAGATTTAAATCTATTGCCGAACCTTCATAGAGAGAAGAATATGTTTCTGCCGCTTTTTTGAATCCCTGTTTCCATGTAAGCTGCGCTACAACACGGGCTTGAGGGATGATTTTCGGGATAACCGAAATGTCCGTCGTATTGCTTGCAAGGCCCGTTTCCTTATCAACGGTTTCTGCCTGAATGTTGATTTTGTAGTATTTGGTGCGTTTTTCTTCGCAGTATTTCTGACGGCAGAGCAAGTATTTAGAAAGATTCATGATATTGTTATTTGCCGGTTCGTTTCCACATTCCAGAGCGCATTTCGCCGTATTGAAGTAGTCGTTTGCTTCATTGTATTTTCTGGGTGTTGCAACAATCCCGTAGAAAGTTGCTTTTTTCGGGGTTTCAGGGCTGCTGTCGTAAGGTATCCATTGACCTTCAACCGCATTGATGTCAGGGATTTTGAGTTTCGATGTTTCGACAATGGGAGAAGGCGATTCCTTCATTTCCCATTTGTATCTTATGTAGTATTTGGATTCCCAGTCTTCAAGACATGATTCCTGATTATCCGGATCTGAAACACAGGTCCCGTTTAGACTCAGCTGAACTTTGTCGTTAATGTTTCTGTATGACATCGGCGAGTTGAACGGATTTTCAAAGTTGACACGGATTATCGGTTTCGGCGGCAGTGTTGCGTAAGCATAAGAACTCTGATTTTCAGGAAACTCATAGCCGCCGGTCTGATAAACGTATTTTCCGCCAAGCAGAAAAACCTGACCAAGTGCATCAGCTGCAACCGGACCGTCGATCATTTTATTGTTGCCGCTGTCCTGATTCTGCTGCATCAGACTGATTTGAGCTGAAGGTGAAAAGATTTCTGTGCCGAGATCGAAATCTTTTATTCTTTTGACCTGAAGGGTAAAAATGATTTGACCGTTGTATGTTCTTGTTCTGTCGGTTTCTCCTGCACCGCAGTTCACCGCGATATGTTTTATCGGATTTTTTCTGCCGGAACCGAGAAGTGCTGCCGATGGTCTTGCACATTCAAAAGGTGATATGCTTTTGTCATAAATAAAGGAATTGTAGCCGTTTTTGCTGAAAACAAAGAAATTTTTATTTGCCGACCATGAGTAAGTTCCGTTTTCACCCTCACGTATGTATCCGCCGACAATTGCCGTAAGCATTTCGTTATCTTCTTTGTCATCCATCACAACGCCTACGGCTGTCGGAGAAATGAGTCCGGTATTTTGAAGAGCGGAATCGTCTCTTTTGTCTCTGGATACTATATTTATCGGTTCGGAAGCGTTTTCCGTTACAAGTTCCGCAAAATTTTCGCCGGCGACAGGAGTTTCTTTTCCTTCGGGTTTATAATTTGTCGAACCGCCGATAACAAGAATCTTTACTGTTTTGTTTCCACTTCCGTCAACTGTCGAAACATCAGCCAGAGCGTGGTTGCAGCGGGCAGAGTGTAATGTCGCAAAAGATTCTGTGACTATCGAGCCTGTTTTAGCAGAAATTTTATAAACAGCATTTGATGCTCCGGTGCCGGTGCATCCGCCGACGATATAGACCTCTCCGTCAACTGTAATTGATTTTGCCTTTGTCATCGGCTGATTGTCTAAATTCAAAGGCGTGTAGCTGTCTGATTCAGGATCGAAAATCCAAAGTGAACTGTTCAGAGTCTCATCTTCTGTTGTGCCGAGACCGACAATCACTTTTCCCGTTTCCGTTCTGTCATCAAGAAATGCTGCAATATGGTCGTAAAGTTTTTTAGGCAGATTTGTAACATCTTTTCTGGAAATATTTTTCATGTTGAAAACGGAGGCTGTCTGAACAATGGAGTTTGTGTCCATGCTGTAACCACCGGACATATAGACATTTCCGTCTTTTAGAATGGTTGCAGCCGCTCCTTTTGAACCTTTTGACTGAAAGAGTGATTCGAGCGAATTTTCATCAGGTTTTGTTCTGTTTGATACGATACGGACAAAATCACCTGGCGGCGCAAGAAAAATTTTTGTATGTTCTTCTTTGACGCTTTCCGCTGCGCCTGTGAGTTTTAATTTGCCATTTTTATTCAAAACTTTGACGAAGATTCGTAAGTAAGGACGGCTTGCCGCCATGAATGACAGATCGAGAGAGTTCATGCCTGACATTTCAGCAGTAAAATTAAAGTCTGAATCAAATGAATATTCATCATCTGCGGATTCTTTTGTATAGACCGAAACGATAATTTTGTCGTTGGCGTTTATGCAGTAAGTGTAGTCTTTCCCTGCTTCTTCTTCCAATTCGAAACAGGTATAATTCGGATCTGTCGGCAGAATGAGAGAAATTGCTATATTCTTTTTCAAAGGCATTGAGTCTTCATCTGACTCAGTGTCCACATCATCATCACTGGGCTCAGGCTGAGAATCAGCATCATCTGTCGGATCAGTGTCCGCATCATCGTCATTTGGTTCGGGCGTAGAATCAGCATCGTCAGCCGGTTCGCTGTCTGCATCATCATCTGGCTGAGTATCGGCATTATCGTTGTCAGGTTCCGGCATGGAATCGGAATCGCCGTCAGAATCTGCATCCGCCGGCTCGATGTCAACTGTGTCGGCGTCTTCCTCAGTCTCTGTATCAGTTAAATCCTGATTTTCATGCTGATTATCGTTTTTTGAGCTTCCGCAACCGGCAAAAAGCAAAAAAACCAGAACAGCTGCTAAAATCTTTGATCTTTTCATAAAATCCTCCAAAATAAAAAAACAAATAATCATATATTTAGTTACACAAAATAGCAATTTTTCTGACCCAAAAATTCAAAAAAAAAAAAAACGGTAACGTGTTGATTTTATTAAAGAATTTTTGCAGTTTTTTTTAATTTTACAAGAAATGGAAAGAGATTTTTGTTATTTTGACAAGTTACGGAAAAGGATTTTGTTGGAATAAATTAAATAAACAGCATCGAGCAGCCGTCGGATTTGCTTTCTTCTTTTTCAGAGGAAGATTCTGAATCAGTTGCGGGAGCGGAATCGCCGTCAGCCGGAGCCTCGGAACCATCGGCATTGCCTGTTGCATCTTCAGCCGGGACTTCAGTGTCGCCTGCGTCAGCGCTGTCGTCCGGAGCAGGAGAAATGACTTCATCGTCATCTTTCTCGTTTGATTCTTCAAAAACGAAAACATCGCAAGTGTCGCAGCATTCCCCGTCTTCACAGCTTTCGATTGCTTCGAGACATTCAAAAGAATCCTTGAACCATTCATCTCTCATCTGTTCGTCCTGACAGCAGAGAGCAAGGACTGCCGTCGTGTTGTTGGTTTCTGCCGGAAGATCGAGAGCTGCTTCTATTTCTTCATCTGTCATCGGCTCGTAGCATGTGTTCGTAAAACTCTTCGCGTAAGTAAGACATACATTAAAAATTTCTGAATCTGTGCAGATAGTTCTTGCTGTCGCTGATTCCGTTCCGCAGAGTTCGACAAGTTTGCTGTCGCACGCTTCCTCGCTGGCTTCAATGTTTCCAGAAGTAATTTCCGAGAATCCGAAACAGCGGCAGTCATAGCTGCCGTCAGTCTCTATTTCGCATTCGCCGGCATTGTTCTCGCATCTTATTCCTGCGTTTCCGCAGAGGTCTTCGATCTCAGCCCGGCATTCTTCCTCTGTCGGCAATGTCGATTCGAGAGTTCCGCCCTCTGGCGGAAGTTCTGACTCCCCGACTCCGCTACCGTCGCGGCAGGTGCAGTCTTTTGAAAATGAATCCGCCGAAAGAGTAAAGGTGCATTCACCAAGATCGGATTTACACGAAATACTTTCGTCTTCGGCAAAAAGTGTTGTTGCAACCGTAAGCATTGCAAGAATAGCAAGTAATTTTTTCATTTTAGCCTCCATTAAAGTAAAAAAACCAAACAAACATATATTTAGTTACATGAAGAGCCAGTTTTTCTGACAAAAATTTAAAAAAAACGACAAATTCATCGATTTCATTGGCAAATTTTTATATTTTCTCCTGCCATTTAAGCTCTTTATTTTTTCTCAATTCCGGCTATAATTCTGCGTTTTAAGTTTTTTCAACCATTTATGGAGTCAAAAATGACAGTAAGTTACAAAGAACTCGGTCTTGTAAACACGAAAGAGCTTTTCGCAAAGGCTGTTAAAGGCGGTTACGCGATCCCTGCCTACAACTTCAACAACATGGAGCAGCTTCAGGCTATCATTATGGCCTGTGTCGAAACAAAATCTCCTGTAATTCTGCAGGTTTCCAAAGGTGCAAGAGATTATGCGAACGCAACTCTGCTCAGAAACATGGCACGCGGCGCAGTCGAATACGCGAAAGAACTCGGTTATCCGATCCCCGTCGTTCTTCACCTTGACCACGGCGGCGACTTCGAAATCTGCAAACAGTGCATCGACAACGGCTTCAGCTCGGTAATGATCGACGGTTCGCACCTTCCCTACGACGAAAACGTCGCACTCACCAGAAAAGTCGTCGAATACGCCCACTCGCAGAAGGATTACGTCACTGTCGAAGGCGAACTCGGTGTTTTAGCCGGCATCGAAGACGAAGTTTCGGCCGAGCATTCTTCCTACACTCCGCCCGAAGAAGTCATCGATTTCGTTGGCAAAACAGGTGTTGACTCCCTTGCAATATCGATCGGAACAAGCCACGGTGCAAACAAGTTCAAACCTGAGCAGTGCACAAGAAACGAAGAGGGAATCCTTCTTCCGCCGCCTCTCAGATTCGACATTCTTGAAGAAGTCGAAAAGAAGCTTCCGGGATTTCCGATAGTCCTTCACGGCTCATCTTCAGTTCCGCAGGATTTAGTAAAGATAATCAATACTTACGGCGGAAAACTCAAAGACGCGATAGGCATTCCCGAAGAACAGCTCCGCAAAGCTGCAGCAAGTGCTGTCTGCAAGATCAATATCGACAGCGACGGACGCCTGGCTATGACTGCTGCAGTAAGAAAAGTCCTTGCCGAGAAACCGGCGGAATTTGACCCGAGAAAATACCTGGGACCGGCACGTGAAGCGCTCAAAGAACTCTACAAGCACAAAAACATCAATGTTTTGGGTAGCGCCGGAAAGGCTTAGACCCGGTTTTTACCGTTATTCAGAAATCAATTTCTTATAGATCTCGACAAATCTGTCACTTCTTTTAACGACGGAGATCTTGTCAAGCGAACATTCGACAAGCCCTTCAAGACCGCATCCGCCCTCTTTTGTTCTGATCTGAGAGAGATATTCTTCACTTGAGACCGTTACTGCATCGCTGTAGACGATCCCGCCTTTGAGAAAGTTGATGTCGCCGTAAAATTCAAGTTTCTCAGGAACAAAAACTTCGCGGCCGAGATTCAGAAGTCCGAAATCATAGGACCAGAATTTGCCCTGAAAACGGATGTCGTGAAGCGAAAAAACGCTTTTTGTATCAGTCAAAGGCTCTTCTTTGCCGTAGATCTCACGCAGATAAACCGGAACGAGCGCAGTGTGCCAGTCGTTGCAGTGGATAATGTCGGGACGGAAGATCTTCGCGTATTCGAGAACCGCTCTTGAGAAGAATATGAAGCGCTCGGAATTGTCGGGATAATCGCCCGTCTCGTTGCCGTAAAGCCCGTCTCTTTCAAAATAAGAGTTTGCAACGAGGATCACTCTCGTTCCGCTTTCGGGATGAACGGTTTCGAAGAGAACGGCTTTTTCATACTTCTCGCCCACCTTGACATCAAACGAGATATTTGCCGGACTGATGTCGAATTTTTTTCTGTTTATCGCGCTGAAAAACGGAATCACACACTCCGTTTCGCACTTTTTGGAGATCGATTTCAACATTTTCTGCACTGATTCGGCCATATTTCCGCTTGATACGAAAGGCTTCAGTTCCGAAGCCGCAAACAAAATTTTCATGACTGTCCTACAACCTTATAAATTCTTCGTTGTTCATATATTTTCTGAGGACTTCGGGCACTTTTACAGTCCCGTCAGCCTGCTGATAGTTTTCGATGATGGCGACAAGCGTTCTGTCGATCGCAAGACCTGATCCGTTGAGAAGATGAACAAGTTCAGGTTTCGATGAAGCGTCGCGTCTGAATTTGATGTTCGCCCTTCTCGCCTGGAAATCGCCTGTGCTCGAGCAGCTCGAGATCTCGCGGTAAGTCCCCTGTCCAGGAAGCCAGACTTCGATGTCGAATGTCTTGACTGCGTTGAAACCGAGGTCGCCGCTGCAGAGGCATACTACGCGGTAATGTATCCCGAGCCCGCGCAGGATCTCCTCAGCGTTGAAAAGAAGCTGGTCAAGCTCTTTTAAAGACTCTTCGGGACGGCAGAATTTTACGAGTTCGACTTTGTTGAACTGGTGAAGGCGGATGATTCCCTTCATATCCTTGCCGTAACTTCCCGCTTCGCGTCTGAAACACGGCGTGTATGCCGCATATTTGAGCGGAAGGACTGCATCATCCAGAATCTCGTCACGGTGCATGTTGACGAGGCTGACCTCTGCCGTCGGGATCATGAACATATCGTCAGTCGTCTTGTATGCGTCGTCTTCGAATTTCGGAAGCTGGCCCGATCCGGTCATCGTCTCGCGGCTGACCATTACAGGAGGAACGATCTCTGTGTAGCCGTTTTTCGCAGCATTTTCAAGCATATAGTTCATAACAGCACGCTCTAAACGCGCCATTTCCTTCTTGTAGACGATGAAACGGGAGCCGCTGAGCTTTACGCCGCGCTCGAAATCGATCGTATTTGTCGCGATATCGAAATGTTCTTTCGGCTGGAAATCGAAAACAGGCTTTTCACCCCACATCGAAACGACCGGATTTGCAGTATCGTCCTTGCCGAGCGGTGTGTCGTCAGCCATCATGTTGGGAATGGAAAGAAGGATCGTGTCGATTTTTTCCTCGACTTCTTTCACCAGCGGTCCGAACGCTTTCACTTTGTCGCTGAGTTCCTTAAGCTCTTCCTTTATCGCAGCCTTTTCTTCGGGAGTTCCGTTTTTCATGACGAGCGGCATCTCCTTCGAACGGGTCATCTGTTTAGCTCTCGTCTGCTCGGACTCCGTGATGAGAGCCTTTCTCTTCTCGCTGAGTTCGATGACCTGATCCACGACGGAAAGATCCTTGAAATTACGGTTGACAAGGTTGAATTTAACCTTTTCCGGATCTTTAAGTATCAATTTGATGTCAAACATTTTTCACCTCTATAAAAAAAACCGCGTCATAATAGGCAGTAAGAGTTCGTTTGCAAGTTTTTGAACGATTTAATCCACAACCACTTTCGGAATGCGGCTTGAAAGACGCGCAACGACCTCGTAGTTGATCGTTCCGGCAAGAGAAGCAAGTTGCTCAGCGCGGATTATCTGATCACCCTGCTCGCCGATGAGAACGACTTCGTCCTCGGCTTTGACATCTGGAATGTCGGTGACATCGATCGTGGTGAGGTTCATCGCGATCCTGCCGATGACGGGAGCGCGCTTTCCGTGGACGAGGACATAACCCTGATTGGAAAGCTTTCTGTCGTAGCCGTCGCTATAACCAATCGGAATTATTGCGATCTTCGAATCACGTGTCATTTGGTGAGAGCAGCCGTATCCGACGAAATCGCCCGCTTTTATGGTTTTGACCTGCCCTATCACTGTTTTCCACGAAAGAACGGGGGTCAGGATGTGCTCGGGACCGTGGCCGTGTTCGATTATGTAGCTGAGATAAGTCTCTTTCGACGGCCAGAGACCGTACTGCGCGATGCCGAGACGGACCATGTTGAAGTGTGTGTTGTTGTATATCGTAGCGGCTGCGCTGGAAGCGAAGTGCATGTCAAAACCCGAAAATCCTGCCTCGCGGATGTAGGAAATTTCTCTTTTGAAGCGGTCAATCTGGAATCTCGCGTATGAGTGGTCAGTAGTATCCTCGATGTTTGCAAAGTGGCTGTAAACCGCTCTCAGCTTAACATTTGTGCACTTTTTGAGTTCTTCAAGAAACGCGATAAGCACCTGTCCCGCGATTCCCTGCCTGTTCGTTCCGGTTTCGATTTTCAGATGGATATTCACCGTTTTCCCGAGAGATTTCGCAACATTATCATAATTGTGGAGATATTCTGGATCGCAGCAGAGAACTTCGATATCGTTTTCAACCGCCGCTTTCGCCATTCTTTTGATGGTAGGTCCGACAACGACGATTCGCTGTGTAAAACCGTGCTTTCTGAGAGTCAAAGCCTCGTCGATGCTGTGGACGCAGAAAACCCTGATCCCGCACTCGTCCGCGAAATGGGCTATCTCGACCATTCCGTGACCGTAAGCGTTCGCCTTGATTACGACGGCAAGTTCCGTCCCGGCGTTAAGTCTCCCTTTAAAAAACTCGATGTTCTTTCTGTAAGCCGACCGCGAAATCTCGATCCAGCTTGAATAAAGAGCTTCACTCATAAATCCCCCGCATAAAAAAAACGGGGCCTTTAGACCCCGCTCAAAAAGTTATTCGTCGATATCTTCGAAAAGGATCCCTCTTCCCGGGAAGAACGCGCTTTCGTCAAGCTGCTCTTCGATCCTGAGAAGCTGGTTGTATTTCGCGATCCTTTCACTTCTGCAAAGGCTTCCTGTCTTGATCTGACCTGCATTTACCGCGACTGCGAGGTCTGCGATGAAGGTGTCTTCGCTCTCGCCGCTTCTGTGGCTGATGACTGTCGAGTAACCTGCTCTGTGCGCAAGTTCGATCGTGTCGAGCGTTTCGGTGAGTGTTCCGATCTGGTTGAGTTTGATAAGTATTGCGTTCGCAACGCCTCTTTCGATGCCTTCGCCGAGTCTGTCAGCGTTCGTTACGAAAAGGTCGTCACCGACGATCTGGATCTTGTCGCCCAATTCTTCGGTCATAAGAGCCCAGCCTTCCCAGTCGTCTTCCGCCATACCGTCTTCGATCGAGAAGATCGGGTACTTCGAAACGAGGTGCTTGTAGTATTCGACCATTTCGACTCTTGTCTTTGATTTTGCGCCCGATTTTTTGAACTCGTAAAGTTCCTTGTTTGCATCGTAAAGTTCGGAAGCTGCGACGTCGAGTGCAAGAACGATGTCTCTGCCGGGAACATAGCCGGCCTTTTCGATAGCAGCCATGATCACCTGAAGTGCTTCTTCGTCGTTTGCAAGATCAGGAGCAAAACCGCCTTCATCGCCTACGCCTGTCGCAAGTTTCATCCCTTTGAGGAGCTTCTTGAGTGAATGGAAAACTTCAGCGACCATTCTGAGACCTTCCTTGAAGCTGTCTGCGCCGACCGGCATTACCATGAACTCCTGAATGTCGACGGTGTTGTCTGCGTGTTGTCCGCCGTTGAGGATGTTGCACATCGGAACGGGAAGCGTGTCGGATCTGAGTCCGCCGATGTATCTGTAAAGCGGAAGACCGAGCGATTTAGCGGCTGCTCTTGCAACTGCCATCGAAACGCCGAGCATTGCGTTGGCACCGAGGTTCGTCTTGTTTTCGGTGTCGTCGAGGCCGATCATCGTCTCGTCGATCATTCTCTGGTCGAGAGCGTTCATGCCGATGATCTCAGCAGCGATCTTCTCGATGTTTTCAACTGCTTTTGTTACGCCTTTGCCGAGGTATCTCTCTTTATCGCCGTCTCTGAGTTCAAGAGCTTCGTGAACGCCCGTGCTTGCACCGCTCGGAACTATTGCCGATGCGGTAACGCCGTTTGCAAGTTCGACTTCGACTTCGACAGTCGGGTTTCCTCTTGAATCAAGAACTTCTCTTCCTTTAACTCTGATAATTTCTGACATTTTTCATCTCCAAAAAAAACAGTTAATAAAAAACCGGCAGAGATATTATAACCTTTTGAGAGGATAACAAGTATTTAGGAAAAAAAGATTTATCTTGCATATTCATTCCGAAAAAATATAAGAATGGCCAAGTTTCGGGAGGTAAAAATGCTTCGTTCAATCGTTATAAAAGGTGCGAGACACCACAATCTGAAAAATTTCGACATCGAGATACCGCATGAAAAGCTTGTAGTCGTTACCGGCGTTTCTGGAAGCGGAAAAACGACGCTCGCGTTCGACACGATCTATGCCGAAGGGCAGCGCAGATACGTCGAAAGCCTTTCAAGTTATGCAAGGATGTTCCTTGAACTTTCGGAAAAACCGGATGCCGACCTCATCGAAGGCCTCTCGCCGTCGATCGCTATCCAGCAGCGCAGCCTCAATGCAAGTCCGCGCTCGATCGTCGGCACTACGACCGAGATTTATGACTATATGCGTCTTCTCTTCGCCAGAGCGGGGAAAGTCCACTGCCACAACTGCGGCCGCGAAATCACAAAAACTCCGGCGAACAAGATCGTTGAGACCGTCCTCAACAAGACCGGGAAAAAAGTCCTTATCCTTTCTCCGGTCGTAAGCGGCAGGAAAGGAACTTACGAAAAACTTTTCGAAGATCTCAACAAAGAAGGTTATCTCCGCATAATCATTGACGGAACAGAATACAGGCTCGACGAAGAGATGCCTAAACTCGACAAGTTCAAAAAGCACGACATCGACCTCGTCGTCGACAGGCTTGCAATAAAACCTGAAACAGACGCAGTGCGTGTCCAGGCTTCGGTCGAAACGGCTCTCAAAAAAGGAAACGGCAAAGTGATAGTCAAAGAACTCGACGGTGAAGAAAAACTTTTCAGCGAAAACTTCGCCTGCCCCTACTGCGACATCTACTACGACGAGATCGAGCCGCGCACATTCTCATTCAACAACCCGGCCGGCTCATGCCCGCAGTGCAGCGGTCTCGGATTCAGGACCTACATGGATGTGAACAAGATCCTCGTAGATCCGTCGCAGCCTGTGAACAAAGCATTCAAAGATCTTTGGGCATTCACGAAATTCACGATAAAACAGGTGATAGAACACTACGGCGAAAATCCGAAACTCCCCTTCAACAAACTCTCGCCGAAAGTTCAGAACGCCGTTCTCTACGGTTCGGAAGACGATATCGACTTCACGATGGAGACGACAAAAACGAAATTCAATATGACAAAAAAATACGAAGGTATCGTTCCGTCGCTCGAAAGACGCTGGAAAGAGACAGAATCGGAGGCTGTGCGCGAGGAGCTCACACAATTCCTGGCGGAAGGCGTCTGTCCCGAATGCGGAGGCAAAAGACTCAGCAAAAAGGCGCTTTCGGTAACAATCGGCGGCATGAACATCTTTGAAATGTGCGAACTTCCGGTGCGCGAGCTTTATGAAAAACTTTCAGACGACACCTTTTTCGGATTTTCAGATTTCGAGCGTGAAGTCGCCGCAAAACCGCTCAAAGAGATCCGCTCGAGACTCAAATTCCTCAATTCGGTAGGTCTTGGATACCTCACTCTCAACCGCCGGACGAACTCGCTTTCGGGCGGCGAGGCGCAGAGGATCCACCTTGCAAGCCAGATCGGAGCCGCTCTCACAGGAGTCACCTATGTCCTCGATGAACCAAGCATCGGACTTCATCCGAACGACACCGATAAGTTGGTGAATTTATTAAAGAATCTTCGAGATATCGGAAACAACGTGATCGTCGTCGAGCACGACCGCGAGATAATCGAAGCTGCCGATTTCCTCGTCGATCTTGGCCCTGGAGCGGGAGAAAAAGGGGGAAATCTTCTTTTTGCCGGAGAATCAAAAAATATTCTAAGCGTCAAAAACTCGCTTACAGCCGATTACCTGAGCGGCAGAAAAGTGATCGAGATCCCAGAAACACGCAGAAAACCGACAGGCTGGATCACCCTTTCCGGAGTTACGACAAACAACCTGCAGCATGTCACGGCAAAGATCCCTCTCGGTGTTTTGTGTTCAGTCACAGGCGTTTCCGGAAGCGGAAAGAGCTCCCTCATCATGGAGACGCTGATCCCCGCACTGCGAAAGGAAAAAGCTGATTTCAAAAGCATAAATATCGACGGAAAGACAGACGAGCTTATCGAGATCGACCAGTCCCCTATCGGCAGGACTCCGAGATCGAACCCTGCAACTTATGTCGGGCTTTTCGGATACATCCGCGACATCTTCGCAGCGATGCCTGAATCGAAGGCAAGAGGCTACAAACCGAGCCGTTTTTCATTCAACGTCAAAGGAGGCAGATGCGAGACCTGTCAGGGCGCAGGGATCATCAGGATCGAGATGAACTTCATGCCGAACACTTTCGTCAAGTGCCCCGACTGCGGCGGAAAACGCTTCAGCGATGAGACTTTGCAGGTCAAATTCAGAGACTATGACATTCACGACATTCTTGAAACCGATGTTGCAAAAGCCGCCGAGATCTTCGCCCCGTTCCCCGCGATAAAGCGGAAACTCGACCTCCTGAGTTCGATCGGACTCGGCTATATCAAGCTGGGACAACCGGCGCACACCCTTTCCGGAGGCGAGGCGCAGAGGATAAAACTTGCCGAAGAACTTTCGAAAAAACGCTCCGACAGCTCGGTCTACATCCTTGATGAACCGACGACGGGACTTCACTTTGACGATGTAAAAAAACTCATCGCCATCCTCAACCAGCTCGTAAACAAAGGTTCGACCGTCATCGTCATCGAACACAATCTCGACATAATCAAATCTTCCGACTACATCATCGACATCGGCCCTGAAGGAGGCGACAGAGGCGGCAGAATAGTTGCGGCAGGCACTCCGGAAGAAGTTATGAAGTGTAAAGCTTCCCTTACCGGAAAGTGGCTCAAAGAGGTTTAGATCTAATTTTTACTTATCTTGGAAAACAGAAGAGAAACGGCATAGACCGCGCCCGAAACAAGAGTGATGACCGCTCCGGTAGGAAGGTTCCATGTGTATGATACAAACAGACCGCCCATACTGAAGACAAAGCTCAGAATTATTGAAAGGACGATTATTCCTCCGACTTTCCGTTGAAAAACAGCGGCTGTAGCGGCAGGCAGAGTCATAAATGCAATGACCAGGATAAGCCCTACTACTTTCATCAAAACGACGACTGTGAGCGCTATGACAGAAAGCATGAGAATATAGACAAAAGAGGCTTTGACACCGTGAAGAGCGGCGTTTTCCTCATCGAAACTCACAGCTTTGAACTGTCTGAAAAACAGCATAGTCACTAATATCACAAGGGCAGCAAGCACCGAAAGAGCCGTAATATCGCCTTTTGAAACGAGCAGGATGTTGCCGAAAAGATAGTTGTTGAGGTTTACCGCATATCCCGGAGTGAGATAAATGAAGATTATCCCGGCGGACATGCCGCATGCCCACATTGCGCCTATCACCGTGTCTTCGTGCTGAGTCGCCTTCAGCCTTACCAGACCGAGCAGGACAGCAAAAACGAGAGCCGTGACTACAGCCCCTGAAAACGGTGAAAAACCGAAAAACACAGCCGCTCCTACTCCTCCCAAAACGGCGTGAGCTATTCCTCCGGCAATGAATGTTATGCGGTTTATATGGACAAAAGTTCCCGATATCCCGCAGGAAAGAGCCGCAAAAAGTGCCGCAAGGACCGCATTCTGTAAAAATGAATATGTTTGGACCGCACTAAAAAAATTCATTTAAATACCGCATTTATGATGGATCATAGTTGTTTTTCCGCTGTAGGCGTGATGCTCTTCAAGACAGCACATCTCATCCTTTGAACTGTGTTCGACAAAAATTTTGTTCACACAGCCGATCTTGTTCACGAAACTCGAAACAAAGCCAATGTCGTGGGAGACCATGACGATCGTTATCTTTTTGTTCATGTCGAGAAGCATCTCGTAGATATCCTTTTCGACCGAACTGTCGACACTTGCCACAGGCTCATCCAGAAGGAGGATCTCAGGATCACTGACTATCGCCCTTGCTATGAGGGTCCGCTGCTTGAGCCCGCCGGAAAGATCCCCGAAACGGGCATCTGCACGCTCCAGTATCCCCAGCCTTTTCATAGCGTCTGCGGCTTTCGCCTTCTCGTTTTTGGTATAAAAAGGGAAAAAAGAAGCCTGTTTTATCAGACCTTGGAGCACGACCTCTTCAACAGTTATCGGAAAAAGCCTGTCGTGAGACGAAAACTGCGGAACAGAGGCTATTTTTACAAAATTTTTACCCGGTTCCTCACCGAAGACAGTGATCTTTCCGCTCGTCGGCTTTATAAAACCGAGCATCAGACGCAGGATAGTCGTCTTTCCGCCGCCGTTCGGACCTATTATTGCGAAAAAATCCTCTTTCTTCACAGAAAAAGTAACATCGCGCAGGATCTCGTTTTTGCCGTAAAAAAACGAAACTTTGTCGAAATTTATGACTTCAGGTCTATCCAAGACAATCTCCGTTTTCCGGCCCTTATCCCTTTTCCTTTCCGATCTTTTCGGTCGCTTTGGAATAAAGAAGAAGAACAATGAAAATCAAAGTCGAATATGCCGCCGCATAGCCGTAACGCTCCTGACGCTGGAATGCCCATTTGTAGGCTTCGCTGATGAGAATCTCGGTCGCGCCGTCAGGTTCGCCTCCCGAAACGAGGTAGATGATGTTGAACATATTGAATGTCCAGACACTTCCTAAAATGACAGCAGGAAGAAGCGCAGGTTTGAGAAGCGGCAGGATGACGTGTCTGAAACGCTGCAGTCCGTTTGCTCCGTCAACGCTTGCGGCATCCTCCAGATCGTGCGGGATCGCCTGCAGAGCGCCGAGAGCCGTGACCATCATGAACGGGAATCCGAGCCATGTGTTCGTCGTGACATTGGCAGCGAACGAAGTCCAGAAGCCGCTGAACCAGCTTATCGGTTCAAGCCCTATCGCCTGAAGGATCCCGTTTATCGCACCGAATTGTCTGTTGAACATTCCCTTCCAGATAAGTGCCGTGATATAGTTGGGAACCGCCCACGGGATTATGAGGAGCATCCTGTAGACCCCTTTGAGCTTGAGCCACGGTTCGCGCAGCATGAGTGCGAGCGCAAGACCGATCGAAACATGCAGAAAGACATTTACCGCGGTCCACAAGATCGTGACAAGAAGCGTGAAATAGAAAGAAAGCGAATCGGTTATCGGAAAATCGCGTGAAAGAAGTATCGAGATGAAATTCGTGAAGCCTACGAACTGGTATTCTCCGCTTTTGTGAGCAAAAAACGCGACAGCCGTTCCGACCGCAAACGGCACGAAAACAAGGACGAGCATCGAGAACATCGCCGGGAAAAGATAGATGTAAGGTGTCGGCGAAGAGATGAGTTTTTCAAAGAATTTATACTTTTTTATCTGTCTGACGGTAAAAACGAGTCCTGCCAGAGCCGCCGCAACGAGGATTATGACGAAAACCACGGGGCTCTGCGCCGCCGGAAGAGGTTTCGAGAAGATCTTGAACTGCTGCTGGGCCCCGTCAAGAGCGTTTTCAGCCGTGTCTGCTCCGCGGAGGACCTTTCTCAAAGCACCGGCCAAAGGCTCCCAGACCATTCTCATTTTGGGATTGTTGCTCATCGGGACCGAAACTTCAGCCTGCTTTTTGAAGACATTGAGGATCTCGTCAGTCGCAACTTCTTCGTCTTCATAGACCGAAACCGTCGCTACCGACTGTCTGCCTGTTATTGCGCGGACTTTTGCGGCACTGTGCGAAACAAGGAACTTTCCGAATGCCGCAGCTCCCGCTTTGTCTGTCGTTTCGTGGTTCGAGATGAGATAAGCCTCGACCGTGAGGAAAGGTCTCATCGATTCTCCGGTGGAAGATACTTTCGGAAGGACCGCGACAGAATAAGGGACATTTTTCCCGATCTCCCCCAAAAACCAGGGACCGTTGATGACAAAAGCCGAATTTCCCTCGTTGAAAAGCTGCGTGACGAGAGCGGCCGTCGCTTCCTGGGGCGCTACTTTTGACTTATTTACCAAATCATCAATAAATTCAAGTGCTTTAACATTGTTTTGATCATTGAGGCAGGCAAGTCCGTCTTCTCTTTCCTTCCCGTCTTCAAAACAGAATTTACCGCCGAAGCCATAGATAAAACCAGCTGCGAAATAAGCAGAAGCCGCTTCAAAAGCCAGGCCGTATTTCCCGCTTTTTGCATCTGTCAGTCTTTTAGCCGCCTCAAGAAGTTCGTCTGTCGTTTCAGGAACTTTTTCAACCATATCGGTGCGGTAAAACAAAACGGCGCTTTTGAATGAAAGCGGAAATCCCCAGTATTTTCCGCCATATTTCAAAGATTCGAGAGTCGAAGGAATTATACCGCCCCTCTCTTCATCACCAAAAACTTCAGAAACATCCGAAATTATTCCGCTTTCAGCCCAGTCACCCACTCTTTCGTGAGCATAGATGAAAGCGTCAGGGCCGTTTCCGCGGGGGATCGCACTTGTCAGTTTGTTTGCAAAGGCATCGTAAGGCACATTGAGCAGATCGACTTTGTATTCAGACTGCGACTCGTTGAAATCATTGCGCAGTTTTTCAAGAGCCGTCTGTTCGTCGCCGCGGTATGAATGCCAGACCGTCACACTCTTTTTTTCAGCGAAAACTGAGAAAAAAAGAAGAAAAATCGAAAGAAAAATCGTTACTTTTTTCATTTTTATTACTTTGACTGAAGTGATTTTAAAACCTCTACCAATTCCTTTTCCCTCTGGGTCCCGATAAGAAGTTTGTTGCCGTTCGGGAACTCCATCTGCAGGCCTCTGTCGCCGCGGATGCTGAGAGATCTGTTGCCGCTGCTTCCTTTGTAGCCCCAGCCGCCGTATTCGCGGACAGGGTGATACTTTCTCACATAGTATGCCAGCATGTTGCTGAACGGATAAAACTTAAAAGAAAATCCTAAAGGAAAAAGCCTGACATAGACTCCCTGATCCGTGATCCTGGTCTCTAATTTTATTGAGAAGATCAAACCAAGCGAAATAATCAGGGCAAGTCCCCATGTGATCGCTTTGGATGCAAGAAATTCAGGATGAGTCATAAGAAATTCGACGCGGTAAGGCTTGGTTACAATGAGAATCACAGGAATGAACTGCACCGAAACAACGATCAGATAGAGCCACCACTGCGTAAGTCTCTGTTTTTCATAAAAAAGGACTTTTTCTTCCATTCTCCACCTCACTTTTTCTTGCTGTAACTGCATCCGCAGTATTTCTGACGGTATAAGCCGAACTCTTTTGAAAGTTCGATCGAACGCCTGTAGTCCCATCTTTCGAGGAACCATCTTATCCCGAATTTTGCGGAAAGCAGCTTCCCTGTCTCGTCAAGCCACTCAAAATTTTTGTATGGACTTATCGCAAGAGTCGTGCTCACCGCGCTGCAGTTAAGTTCCGCCGCCTTTTTGAAACTCTCCAAAAGCCGCAGATAATAGCATATCCTGCAGCGGAAACCGCCTTCGCCGCTGAGTGAGACAGGCTCTATAAGCGCATTCCACGCATCGTAGTCGTATTTCCCGCGCAGAACTTTGACCGTGTTTCCGTAGCGGGTATCAATATATCTGACAAGTTCCGCCCAGCGTTTTTCCTCTTCTTCTGCCGGAGAAATGTTGGGATTGTAGTAAAAGACCGAAATATCGGCATCAGGATCATCGCTCAGAATTTTCTCAAGAGTGGCCGTTGAACAAGGCGCACAACAGGCATGAAGAAGAATTTTTTCACTCATTTAAGCTACTTAGCCGGTTTGCTTTCTTTTTTATCCTGTTTTTCAGACTTTGAAGACTTTATCTTTTTGTCGATATTTGCGATAAGTTCGTCAACACTTTTTTCTTTCAGATTCTTTTCAAACTGTTCGCGGTAGTTTCTGGCAAGGCTCACGGTATCGAGCTCGACATCGAAGACTTTGTATTTGCCGTCAACTTTCCTGATATGGTAAACAAGTTCGTAACCCACTGTTTTTCCTTTAAAAATACCTTGCACCTCAGATGTTATGTAGATACTTTCAGGAACACCTTTCAAGTATTTTTTCTCGGTCCCCTTTTCAAGATATTTTTTTTCGTAACTTTTGTTATAGAAAAGTTTATCCAAATAGACATCGGAAAACAACTCTTTGATCTTATTGTATAATTCCTCTTTTTTTGGATCCGGGGTCTCTAGCCATTTTTTACCGATTATATACTCTGCGATGAAACGGTAGTCGATGATCTCTTCAACGATATCCTTTATTTCTTTGTCTTTTGCGGCATACTTCGGAGTTCCTTTTTTCGGATTGATGCTCGCCAACTTTTCAAAAGCCTGTTCTTTGGTCTCAAGCAGCTTCATTGCTACCGCCACATCAAGCCCCGAACCGTCAGCGGCAGGTTTGGCTTCCGTTGCCGGAGCAGTTTGCGCAAAAATGCCGAAGCACAGGCAAACAATGATCATCATCACACCTTTTTTCATCACTTTGCTCCTGTAAACTCAATAATATCTTCAACTTTCATATTATAATCGTAGATAGCCTTTATATATTCCTGTTCGTTTTCAAAAAAGGCCTTGACCGCATCTATCAGGTCTTTCGTGCCGTTAGCAAGACCCGATTCGTAGTTTGCGTATTCAGCCGTAAGCATCCCTTTTGTCGTCTTCCTTATTTTCTTCAGATGCCCGATATGCGAATCCAAAGCTTTGAGATCGTTGTATTTGCGGTGAATCTGTAAGGAAACGTTCTGCTCGGCGAAGAATGCCTGCGTCTTCATGTAGTTCCATTCAGCCTTGGCTTTTTCTATTTTTCTCACTTGTTCAAGAATATTCAGATCGAAACTCAGACCTATTCCGATCTCGCCGTCGTAGCCGTTGTACGGGCTGTTTGCCTCAGGGTAGTATTTTTCATCTGTCGAACTCGTGTATCTGAACGAATAAGAACCCATCATTCCGAAATTCGGTAAAGTGCGCCTGATCTCAAGCCTGTAAAGTTTTTCATAGATGTAAAGCCCTTTTTGAAGATAAACTGAATAAGGACTGTTCTGCTTCATAAAATCGACGAGTTCCGGCATCTCTTTGGAAAAATCCTGCTTTACCATTTCTTTGTCGGCAAAAGCCCAGCCTTCACCGAGGATTTCGGTAATAAGTGCTTTTAAAGTGTCGATCTGCAGCAAAAGGCGGTCATATAGATACTGGATCTTCTCTTTTTCAACTAGGAGCTTGTTGAGATCTTTCTGCGTGACCCCCTCTTTTTCCTCGTAGAGCATATCACGCAGCTTTTCCTCGGCCTTGTCCAGTTCTTTCATGGCAGGTTCCAAAATATCGAGATAGCTTTGCGCCATGACCCAGGACCAGTATATCGCAGCCGCCTCCTTTTTGATTTTCAGGTCAGCGATTTTCGATTCCGCCTTTCTAAGCTCGATCTGCGCCTCAGCCGCATGTTTTCCAGCTGCCAGCTTGCCGAACGTGTATATGGGAAGAACGAATTCTACTTTTGTTCTGATGGCTACGCCCCACTTGCTCAGATCACTGTAATACTTATGCCACTTTCTCTCTTTGAATTCCGGCAGACCGTCTCCGTCAGCATCCGGAAGCAGTTCGGACTGCTCATAAACATATCTCGGATGCGGACCGATACCAGTCACGATTTTTAATCTCGGAAACATCTGAGACATGACGTAACCATAATCGGCTTCAGCCATTTCTATTTTATATTTTGAAGCGTCTCCGAGACCTGTTTTTTCTAAGAATTTCTCGATGAATTCATCTTTCGTGTAAACGGTCTGAGCCGGAGTTTTAGCAGATCTTTCAATATTTTCAGGCGCTTTGTCTTTTGTTTCAGTTATATTTCCGGAAGTTTTCTCAGAAGTTCCGGATGTTCCGTTTTCTATACCAGCCGATTCAGCAGAAAGGGAAAAAAGCAACGATATTATAAAAAAAGAAAGGAGCGCCCTTTTAAAAGACGCTCCCGAAAATGTAAAATCAGAAAATTTGCTCATTAAAAAATTATTTCATCTGAGCCGCAACTTCTTCCGCGAAATTTTCTACTTTCTTTTCAATACCTTCGCCAAGTTCAAAACGGTTGAAGCGGACGACTTTGAGTTCGCAGCCGACTTTCTTTCCGGTCTCTTTGATGTAATCTTTGATCTTAAGATCACTGTTCATTACGAAAACCTGCTCGAGAAGAGTGTTTTCCGATACGAACTTCTGGATCTTTCCTTCAACGATCTTTTCTGCAACTGCCTGCGGTTTTCCCATTTCAAGGACCTGTGCAAGGAAAGCGTGCTTTTCGGAAGCAAGTTTATCCTGCGGGAAAGAATCCACATCGATGCAGTCAGGACGCATCGAAGCGATCTGCATAGCGATACCGTCAGCCATCTCGACGACTTCAGGTTTGTTTGCACATTCAGCGCAGCATGCTTCGATCTCAAGCATGACACCGATCTTTCCGCCCATGTGGACATAAGAGTGAAGAAGCGATTTTTCGCCTGCTTCGTATTTGACGAATCTTCTCGGTTTGATGTTCTCGCCGATGACTGCGACAGCCTCTTTCGTCATGGTCTCGACTTCTGCATTGTAGAAGTTTTCTTCCATGGAAACGACCTGATTTTCTTCTTTCGCGTTCTTTGCGAAGTAGTCGAGCATGGTCTTCGAAAGTGCTTTGAAACCGTCGCTTTTTGCAGCGAAATCTGTTTCGCAGTTGAGCTCGAGCATAAGGCCTTTGTTTCCTTCGATAGAAACGAGGACAGCTCCTTCCGAAGCTACTCTGTCAGCCTTTTTAGCCGCTTTCGCAATGCCTTTATCCTTAAGGATCTGCATAGCTGCATCAAGGTCGCCGTTAGCTTCCATGAGGGCTTTTTTGCAGTCCATCATTCCTACGCCGCTTTTCTCTCTGAGTTCTTTAACCAATCCTGCAGTGATTTCCATAGTTTCCTCCTATTCTTTTTCTGCTGCTTCTTCAACTGCATCAGCCTCTTCGGTCTCAGCAGTCTGGATTCTTTTAACGCGGACTTTTCTTCCCGCGACACTTCTCGTTTCGCCTCTTGCCGGTTTGTCCTTTTTCTCTTTCTGTTCGGTGGCAAGTTTCTGTCTGTAAATATCAAGACCTTCGAGATAAGCGTCAACTATATCGGAAGTTACGAGAGAAATGCAGCGCATTCCGTCATCGTTTGCGGGGATGAGGTAGTCGATCCCGTCAGGATTTCCGTTCGTGTCGATGATAGCGATTATCGGAATACCGAGTTTCTGCGCTTCGTGGACTGCAAGATGCTCTTTCATCGGGTCAACGACGAACATTGCGCCCGGCATTTTGTCCATCTTCATAACGCCTGCAAGGTTCTTTTCGAGTTTGTCTTTTCTCTTTTCGATATCGGCAAGCTCTTTCTTCTTGTACATCCTTCTCTTTTCGGTGGTAAGGATCTCTTCGAACTTCTGGAACTTCTTTACCGACTGGTTGATAGTTACGAAATTCGTAAGCATTCCGCCGAGCCAACGGTAGTTGACATAAGGAACTTCTGCTCTTTCAGCTTCTTCTTTGATGACTTCCTGAGCCTGTCTTTTCGTTCCGACAAGGAAGATCATTTCGCCCGCCATACCGAGTTCTTTTACGAACTTTTTAGCGTCTTCGATGAGTTCCATCGTCTTCTGAAGGTTGATGATGTGGATGTTGTTGCGCTCCGTGAAAATGTAAGGAGCCATTTTGGGATTCCATTTCTGCTTCTGGTGTCCGAAGTGAGCACCGGCTTTAAGCATTTCTCTTAATTCAGGCATTTTTTCCTCCAAGAATTACCTGTTGTTAATCTTCCCTCCGCATCCCGCTCACTCTCAAACAAGAGACAGGCACGGGATCACTGCACGGAGGTGCTTCAAAAAAACGCGCGATTTTACACTTGAATATTTAAAAGTCAATATAAATCGGCATTTTGACAAGAAATTTCTATGTGTAAAGAAAGAGCGAGAATATCGCGTCGATCGCAACGACCATGAATATCGAAACAACGACGGATTCTGTCGTGGCGCGTCCTACCGCATCGGCTCCGCCGCGGACATTAAGTCCTTTGAAACTGCCGACTGCAAGGATCACCCATGCAAATGAGATACTTTTCATAGTACCCCAGAAAATATCCTTCATTTCGATGGATTCGATCACATCGACCCAGAACGATCCCGGCGGGATATTGTAAGCCGAAGCGATAAGGAATCCGCCGAAGATACCGGCGATATCGGCTATCAGAGTAAGGACCGGCATGACTGTCGTGAATGCCCAGAATTTGGGGACGAGCAGGAATTTCAAGGGTTTGACGCCCATCGTCTTGAGAGCGTCGACCTCTTCCATTACGACCATCGTCCCTATTTCCGCAGCGATCGAACTGCCGGTACGTCCGGCAATGATTATCGCCGTGATGAGTGGCCCGAGCTCCTTGGTCATAACCATCGTGCTCATCATCGCGATCATGCTCTGTCCGCCCATTTTGGCAAGCTGTATCGCCGCCTGAAGAGCGATCGTAAAGCCGATGAGGAAAGCGAGCAAAAACACTATCGGGACTGCCAAATACCCGATATAATAAGCGTTTTTAGTAGTATCGTTTTTCAATATGAATTTGCGGTTGAATATCGATTCCAGCGAATAGAAGATCATGTCGACCATGATAACGCAGAAATAAAAAACGAGATCCCTGAGTTTCAGCAGGCTTCCGCCAAGACCTTCAAGAAACGGGACTTTCGCCTTCTCGCTCCCGTCTCCCCCTTTCCCCTCGTCCTTTGAATAAAAAATGTCGTTTTTCAGCTCTTCCGGAACGGCCAGCTGTCCGGGATGATCATCAGAAAGCTGCCTGATCAGGGCCTTCGTTATCGAATTGAGCTGAATGTCGCGGTCGACTTCAAGCACAGCTCCGTTTGCGAACGACTTTGAAAGCTCGGAATAGACCTTTTTGCTGTTCTCGATTGTTAAATCAGCCGGAATATTAAGTTTTTCAGCCATTTTACTTTGCCATATCCCTCACGTAATCTGCAAACTGCATAAGGATCTTCATCCACTCGCTTTCAGGAAATGCCGAAGCAAGCGCCGCTTTCGCTTTTTCAGTCCTCTCGGCAACGGCTGCTCTTGCACCGTCAAGTCCCATCAGAGCCGGATAGGTCGTTTTATTGAGTTCTGCATCGCTTCCGACAGGTTTTCCGAGCTTTTCGGTCGTCGAAGTTATATCTAAAATATCATCTGAAATCTGAAAAGCTATTCCTGCTTCGCTTGCAAAGTCTTCAAGCGCCTTGACCTCTTTTTCCGAGGCATCGAGCCATGCCGCGGCACCTGCGGTAGCGGCGATGAAAAGTTCCGAAGTCTTGTAGTAGTTGATAAAATCGAGTTTTTCCGCGGTCCTTTCGTTTTCGGGGATCGTGCAGTCGTAGACCTGCCCCAAAGTCATACCTCTGCCGCCCACAGCCTTTGCGAAGTAGCGCCCCGCACGCTTGATGTTCCCTTCGCCGAATTCAAAGAGAAGCGAAAACGCATCCGTATTGAGGGCATCGCCTGCCAGGATAGCGATATCCTCACGGAAAGCCTTGTGGCAGCTCGGTTTGCCGCGGCGGAGATCGTCGTTGTCAAGAGCCGGAAGATCATCGTGGATAAGCGAAAAAGTGTGGACAAATTCAAGTGCGCAGGCATAAGGCATAATGAGTTCTTTCGGCTTGCCCAGCATATTGCACACCGCGATCGAGAGAAACGGACGCAGCCTCTTTCCTCCGGCACTCAGGCTGTAGGCCATCGCTTCATGCAAAACTCCGGGGATATGAAGCGAATCAAGATAAAACTTCAAATGTTTTTCAATATTTGCCTTTTCGGCATTGATTGCTTCCAAAAAAGTGAGCTCTGACATTTTTCAGCCTCCGCAAAAATCAAGACCGCCGTAAAATAGCAGTTTTGAAAAACTATTCCAGTATATTTTTTATTTCTTCGATGATCTTGACGAAACGAGGGCCGGGAAGACTCCAGAAATCTTCGGTTTTGATAAAGACTTTTCCGTTCTTCACCGCGCTTATATCAAGATCCGACCAGCTTCCGGCGATAAAATCCAACTTTTCGGGAGTAAGGTCCGATGCGGTGATTATGTCTATCACGATATCGGGATCAAGCGAAAGGATCCCTTCGAGTTGGATCTTGGGGTAAGCCATTTTTCCGGTATATGCGTTCACTGCGCCGGTAAGGTTTATGATCTCGTTGAGGAATCTGTCGTCTCCGACCGCGTATGCGTCTTTTATCGAGCTGTTCTCGTAATCGCGTCCGACAAGGATCAGGATCTTCTTTTTTTCGCCCTCCTTTTCTGATTTTTTAAGGTAAGGCTCGAATTTTGCTTTGAAATTTTTCCCTTTCTCCTCGATTTTACAGGTCTCGGCAATGACATCTATCGAATCGACAAACCCCTGCACACCCGTCTGTTCCAGGATCACTGTCCTTATCCCGGCAGTCTTCATTTTCGCGGACAAATCACTGTATGCGCTGAGGACAAAAACGACATCCGGCCTGAGTGCAACGACTGCCTCGCCGCTTATAGAAAAAGCCTTTCCGATCTTCGCCTTGCTCTTCACACCGTCAGGATAGTGACAGTTTTCTGTGACTCCGACGATGTTATCACCCAGCCCGAGGTCAAAAAGCGTTTCGGTGATGCTCGGAGCAGTGCTCACGATGCGCCGGCACAGCGTTTCGTCTTCTTTCGGTTTGTTTTGCGTACTGCAGGCAATAAAAAGGAAAAGCAGCAAAAGAAGATGGATTTTTCCGATCTTTTCATTCATTTTCAGTTCCTGTCCTCAATTTTTTAACAAAATCCTTCAGGTCCGGGCATTTCATAAACCCGCTCATAATGCAGGCACCTTTCGCTCCGTTCCTGAAAACAAGTCCGATATTTTCACTGTTTATCCCGCCTATCGCATAAACCGGAATTTTCACCGCCTCACATACTTTTTTCAAAGCCGATAAACCGCGAGGCTCGAGTCCTTTCTTGCAGTCTGTCGCAAAAACATGCCCGAAAATGATGTAAGCCGCTCCGAGCCTTTCCGCTTCGAGAGCATCTTCAACAGAATGGCAGGAAACTCCGGTCTTTTCGAAAAAGCTCTTTTTTTCACCGCTCAAGTCCTTAAAAACAGGGAGCGGAAGATGAATTGATTTCACCCCGAGCCCGATCGCCACATCAGTATAAGTATGCAGAACTGCTTCTATTTTGTGCTTTTTGCAGATTTCAGTGAATTTTTCAGCCAAATTTCTGTATTCTTCCGCGCTCAGATCCTTTTCACGCAGAATTATCGCTTTAACCCCGCATGACGCGATTTCCCCGATCCTTTCAAAAAAACCGCCTTCGCAAAGGTTTCTGTTAGTGACGCAGATTATGTTTCGATTATCCATCAAATTGCCGTCTTCATACACAAAAATCCGTTGCTTTATAATTATACTTTTAATAAAGTCGAAATTTTTTAAAAAATCATTATGATTTCCCGTTTTGTGTTTGTTCCGGATTTTTTTAAGGAGTGAAAAATGGTTGAAATTCCGCAGATCAAAGGGCTTTACGAAGAGGATTACGAGCTTTTTAAACACGACATGGAAATAAAGAAACTCGGAGCGCAGAACTTTGTTTCGCCGCTCACGGCCAATAAAAAAATATATGAATCGCAGATGATACCCGAAGACGAAAGAGTCCTCGCCTTCATAGACAAAAGCGTGGTCGAATCGATCCAGGAACAGGGATTCAAAGTTCCGTCGTTCGAGAAGGCTGGCCCCAGAACGAAACTCTTTTTCGAGCCTGGAGAGACGACTTCGGCGGTAGTCACCTGCGGCGGCATCTGCCCCGGACTCAACGCTGTCATCCGCGGGATCGTCGTCATGAACTACTACCGCTACAACAACCAGCGCACCCTCGGGATCAACTACGGCTATGCAGGTCTCGTCAAGGAATTGGGCTATGAGATCAAGCACCTGACTCCGGCGATGGTAGAGAACAAGCAGCTTCAGGGCGGCACATTCATCGGAACGAGCCGCGGCAATCAGGATGCCGAAAAGATGGTCGACAGGCTCGACGAGCTCGGAGTAAACATCCTCTACACGATAGGAGGTGACGGCACGCAGCGCGGCGCGATCTCTCTCATCAACGAGATCGAAAAGAGGAACCTCAAGATCTCGGTCATCGGCATCCCGAAAACGATCGACAACGACATCAACTACATAGAACGCTCTTTCGGAACAGAAACGGCATTCTCCGAAGCGTGCGAATCGATAAATTCGGCCTACACCGAGGCGACATCTATCCACAACGGGATCGGCATCGTCAAACTCATGGGGCGCGAATCGGGTTTCATCGCAGCCAATGCTACACTTGCAACGAACCAGGTCGACTTCTGTCTCATCCCCGAAATGGATTTCAGAATGACAGGCGAAGGGGGCTTCCTTGATTCGGTCGAAAAAAGGCTCCGCCGCAAAAAATTCTGCGTCATCGTCGTTGCGGAAGGCGCAGGTCAGGAATATG
>JAEESW010000032.1 GCA_016290135.1 bacterium | reverse complement strand
CATCTTGTCGACAAGAAAAAAGGCTCAAAAAAATAACCTGAAAACATCAATTTTCGGAAAATAACAAGAAACCCGCCGCAGCCGTGGCCCGAAACAAGCTTTATCCTGTGCTCACAGGTGGGGAAAGCCGAACCGATCAACTTTCACGGTAGTAAGTACAAACCCCAAAATTTAAATAGGAAAAAACTTCTAACGCCCCAAGCTCACGCACCGGGCAGGCGCAAAAATGGTATTCTTCTTTCGGAAAGAGTCAAATTTTTGACATGAAGCGCTCTCTCGAATAAAAAAACGGCGTATTTTTCAAGTTCTTTCAGTTAAAACGAATGATCTACGGAGGTAAATATGGACGATTTCAGCAGGATCAATGAAATTTTGGAAAATTCGAAAACGATTATCGTGGCGGGACATGTCAATCCCGATCCCGACTGCATGGGAAGCGCCCTGGCAGTCTGTTCCATCCTGAGGTCTATGGGAAAGGATGTCACGCTTTACCGCAGCGACAAATATCCTTACAACGGCGACTTTCTCGAAAATTCAGGTTCGGCAACGGAGATAGTGCCCGATTTTGAGCCGGATCTCTATTTTATTCTCGACAGCGCGACCCCGGAACGCACAGGGGAAGCCTTTTTTGCAAAAATGTCGGTCTCAAAAAGCAGAAAGATCCTTTTTGACCACCACTGGCACCAAAATACGGATTTTTACGATGCCGAAGTCTCTGACGAAAGTGCAAGCGCGACAGCAGCGATAGTATGGCGCTGGGCGAAAGATCTGGGGCACAAGCTTACGAAAGGCGAAGCCGAGGATATCTGCTTCGGCATCTTCGGCGATACAGGCGGACTCCGCTATGCAAGCACGGACAAAGAGTCGCTCTTCATTGTTTCCGAACTTGCGGAGATCATAAACTACGGTGAGTTCTGCTCGCAGTTTTTTGAGACACTTCCCGAAAATTGGTTTGCAATGTTTGCCGAAGTCATTCAAAGCATGGAAAAATTCCGTGACGGCAAAGTGGTCTTTCTGAAAACGACCCTTGAACAGCTTGAAAGATTCAACCTTTCGATCGACGAGATAGATCCTTTTGTAGAAGAGATCCGCAGGATAAAGAGCGTCAGGATCGTTTTCAGGATCCGTGAAGTCGAGCCAGGGAAATTGTGGAAATTCAGTGTCCGGAGCAAAGGTGATATCGACTGCCTTCCTATAGCCAGGAAATTCGGCGGCGGTGGCCACAAAAATGCGGCAGGATTCACATTCTACGGCACATTGGAAGAGGGAAGGAAAGCTGTTGCCGAAATCGCAGAGGAATTGGAACTGTAACTTAAGATTTGTCTGTCAAGGAGAGTATCAGTTGTTTTCCTTGAGGCTTTCGGTGTATTCTCTGCCGCGCATCGCGTGACGCAGAGCCGCCGAAAGAACGGTCTTTCTGAGTCTGAGTGAATTCGGGGTGACTTCGACGAGTTCGTCTTCGTTGATGAAGTGTATCGCCCTTTCCAAAGTCATCGGTTTTACCGGAGTGAGCGTTACGGCGTCGTCCTTTCCTGCTGCACGCATGTTCGTGAGCTTCTTCGCCTTGCACGGGTTGACGTCGATATCAAGGTCTTTCGAGTGCTCGCCGATTATCATTCCTTCATAGACCGGCATTCCGGGAGTTATGAAGAGCTCTCCTCGCGGTTCAAGGTTGAAAAGAGCGTATGCGATCGCTTCGCCCTGCCTGTCGGAAACTATCGAACCTGTGAATCTGACGGGGAAGTTGCCGCGGTATTCTTCATATCCTTCAAAAAGCGTGTTGAGAGTTCCTGTCCCTTTCGTATCGGTGAGGAACTGGTCACGGTAGCCGATAAGTCCGCGGGAAGGAACGGTGAATTCCATGAAAGCGCGTTCGTTCGCCGAGTTGACGAGATTCGTCATCCTTCCTTTTCTTGCCGAAAGTTTCTCGGTGACGATGCCGGTGAACATTTCGTGACATTCGATGTAGACGTGCTCTATCGGCTCGTATTTCTTGCCGTCGATCTCTTTGTAGATAACGGTCGGTCTGCCGACGCAGAGTTCGAAGCCTTCGCGTCTCATCTGCTCGACGATGATCGCCATCTGGAGCTCGCCGCGCCCTTTTACGATGACGTAATCGTTCGTTTCGGGCTCTTCCAGTCTGATCGAAACGTTCATCAGAGTCTCTTTGTGAAGTCTCTCCTTGATCTTGCGCAGCTGAACGTATTTTCCGTCTTTTCCGGCCAAAGGACCGTTGTTTATCGTGAAGACCATGCTGACTGTCGGCTCGTCTACCTTGATCCTCGGAAGTGCGACGGGCTGCTCGAGAGTCGCTACCGTGTCGCCGATGTGAACGTCTTCGATTCCTGCAAGAATAACGATGTCTCCGGGTTCGACGATCTCTGCGTCAACGAGTTTAACGCCCTGATAAAGCTGGAGTTTCGAAACTTTGAGGCGTGCCTGTTCGTTGCCTTCCTTGATGCAGACAAGCGTTTCGTTGCAGTGGACGCTGCCGTTTACGACTTTTCCGATCGCAAGTCTGCCCAGATAGTCGTTATAGCTCAGATCGGTGACGAGCATCTGGAAGGGCTGCTCCGGATCGTAGAGCGGGCCTTTTGTGAATTCGATTATCTTATCCATGAGGATGTGGAGGTTTTCGCCTTTCTCCTCAAGAGTCTCCTGAGCGATACCGTCACGTCCGATCGCGTAGAGGACAGGGAAGTCGAGCTGCTCGTCGTCTGCTCCCAGATCTATGAAAAGATTGCCTATCTCGTTCAAAACTTCCTGCGGACGGGCATCTTTTCTGTCGATCTTGTTGATTACGACCATGATCTGGAGCTTCGCTTCGAGAGCCTTTCTCAAAACGAATCTCGTCTGCGGGAGAGGTCCTTCCGACGCATCGACGAGAAGTATCGCGCTGTCTGCCATGAAAAGTGCTCTCTCGACCTCGCCTCCGAAATCGGCGTGTCCGGGAGTGTCTATGATGTTGATCTTGACCCCTTTCCAGACGACCGAGCAGTTTTTCGCCGCGATCGTGATGCCGCGCTCGCGCTCAAGATCCATGTTGTCCATGATCCTGTCGTTTACTACTTCACCTTCGCGGAAGACGCCGCTCTGCTTGAACATCGCATCGACGAGAGTTGTTTTGCCGTGGTCAACGTGAGCGATGATCGCCACGTTCCTGATTTTGTCGTTTCTTACTAAATTGCCCATCTGTTTCCTTCATTAAAAGACCGTTTCCAAAAAAACGCGCGTAATTTATTTAGAGTTTCCTCAATTTCAAGAAAAATCTCGATTTCAGTGCGGCATCGGCAAAAATTTGCGAATAATTGCTAAAATGCAAAAAAAATATATCATTTTGCCCCTTTGCTTGAAAAGGGGTGTGCAGTTGTTTTTTTTGTGAGGATGTTATGTCAAAGTATGTTCTCGGAATAGATCTCGGAACTTCGACGACAACGGTAGCTGTCGTTCAGGACGGTCTTTCCACGGTTATTCCCATTCCGGGAGAGGAAGACGACAAGATAATGCCTTCGGTAGTTTCTTTCGTAAATGAGGGCCAGAATATCATAGTCGGTAAAAAAGCTAAGGATATGAGGCACTTGAATCCGGTAAACACGATCTATAGCATAAAAAGGATCATCGGACGCAAGTTCAGCCATCCAGAAACGGTCAAATATGCGAGAAAATTCCCGTATAAAGTCGTCGGCGGTCAGAACGACTCGGTCGAGATCGAGATCTACAACAAGCGGATAACTCCGCAGATGATCTCCTCTCTTGTTCTGAAAAAGGCGAAAAAGGCGGCGGCCGATTATCTTGGCGAAGAAGTCTGCGATGCAGTCATCACTGTTCCGGCAAACTACAACGAGGCGCAGAGGCGTGCGACACAGGAAGCGGGAAGACTTGCCGGACTCAACGTTCTACGCATCATCAACGAACCTACCGCTGCGGCTCTGGCTTACGGTTTCGGCAGCAACAGAGATGAAAAGATAGCCGTTTTCGATTTCGGCGGCGGAACTTTCGATATCACTGTTCTCGAAGTCAAGGACAATGTCTTTGAAGTCCTTTCTACTGCCGGCAACAGCTTTTTGGGCGGTGACGACATTGATGCTGCGATAGTACAGTTCATGATGTATGACATCGAAGTCAATTACGGTGTCAAAATTTCGATGAACAGCGAGATGATGACGGTATTCCTCGCAGAAGCCGAGCGTATAAAGATCGCGCTTTCAAGTCAGGATAAGATAAAAGTCCTTATCCGCAGCATGATCCCGCTCGGAGAGGAGAGGTTCGCGGACTACGAAAGGATAATCGACAGGGAACTTTTCAACCAGATAATCGATCCGATAGTCTCGCAGGCTTTCGATATCTGCAAAGATGCCATGGAAAGCGCCCATCTCGATGTATCGGCACTTGATGCGGTCATTCTTGTCGGCGGTTCGTCGAAGATCCCGCGTGTTCAGGAGCGTGTTTCGGAATTTTTCAAACAACAGCCTTACTTCGGCATAGAATCAGTCCTCGTCATCGCGATGGGAGCGAGCATCATGGGAAATTCGCTCGTCAGCGATTACAGCGATCAGGCTCCGGTCCTGCTCGACGTCGTTCCGCTTTCGATCGGTGTCGGCAGTGTAGGGGACTACATCGAGATCTTGGTGGAAAAGAACGAGCCTCTGCCGCTTGAAAGGACGGAAGTGTTCACCAACGCGGCTGACGATGTCGATTCGGTGAAGGTCGAGATCTATCAGGGAGATGCCAAAAGCAAGCGTGATTCTCACCTCATGGGAGAACTTACCCTTTCAGAAATGAGGAAGGCGCGCAGGGGCGAGCTCAAGATAGAGGTCAAGTTCGAGATCGATACCAACGGCGTCCTCAATGTAAGCGCGGTCGATCTTGACACAGGAAGGATGCAGAAGATTTCATTGAATATTCTTGGTTTGGAGCAGCGAAAATGAGAAAGAAGATCGCAATTTTGATGAAAGATGAAAAGTATTTGAGATCATTGGAGAAATTTCTGACTTCTAAGATCAGTGACTGTGAGTGTCTTATCTCGCAGGATGTCAGGACATTTCTTACAGAGGACCTTTCTTCCTACAACACGCTGATAGTTTCGTCAGTGCTGACCGACGGAATATGGCTGAAAGCCCTTCCTGTCATCCGCAAGGCGAAAAGTTTTGTTCTGCTTGCCGTTCCCGAAGGTCCGGAACTCAATGCCGACATTGCCGAGAAATACGGCGCTGCGGCTTTTTTCAAACTTCCGCTCAACAGTGACAGCTTTCTTGCTAAGATCAAAGAGATAGTGGAAAGCACAGCGGAGCAGACGAAGATCCCGAATGCCGTCTCTGTCGATATGCTTGAAGAGATCACATATTTCTCGGCGAACATGGACAGTTATGACTACTACACGTTTTTCGGGCTTCCCAAGAATGCGTCTCTTGCCGAGATCAAGAAAAAATATATAGGAATGGCGAGGAAATTCCACCCCGATAAATTCAGGAACATTCCGGCGGACATACGTGAAAAGGCCTATGAGGTCACCAAACGGGCGAATGAGGCTTACTCAGTGCTGATGAATCCTTCGAGAAAAGTCATTTACGACAAAATGCTCAAGGAGAATCCGGAGACAAAGCGTTTCGACTTCAGGATAAAGGTCTCCTACAACGAATCTCCGGAGGATACGATCCAGAACAACCAGGCCCGCCGTTTCGCGATCCTGGCAGTGAAGGCGATGGAGATCCAGGATTACAGATCTGCTCTCACACAGCTCAAAATGGCCGCTTCTATGGAGAAGAACAACGCCTACATCGACAGGCTTATCGAAGAAGTCACTCAGAAACTCTCTCAATAAAGGTGTCTGAATGAATGAATACTGCGCAAAATACGGATTGAACGAAGAGCGCCTGCCGCGCCATGTCGCCATAATCATGGACGGAAACGGCAGATGGGCAAAGAAACGGCTTTGGAACAGGCTTAAAGGCCATCGTGCCGGTGCCGACGCGGTCGATGCTGTTACGACTTTGTGCCGTGAGATCGGTGTGAAATACCTTACGCTTTACGCTTTTTCAACTGAAAACTGGAATCGTCCCGAATCGGAAGTGTCCGGTCTTATGGAGCTTTTCAAAGAATTCCTGATCTCGAAAAAGGGGCTTCTCATCGACAAGAAGATCCGCCTCAACATAATCGGAAGCAAAGAGAGATTTTCGCCTGAACTTCTCAGACTCATGAACGAAACTATTGCCGAAACTGAGAAATACGAGCCTGAAATGATGCTCACCCTTGCTCTCAGCTACGGTTCCCGCCAGGAGATCACTCAGGCAGTCCGGAAGATAGCTCAAAAAGCCGCGGCGCATGAGATCGATCCGGAAAATATCGATGAAAAGCTGATCTCGGAAAGCCTCTACACGTTCAATATGCCGGATCCTGACCTCGTTATCAGGACGAGCGGTGAATACAGGATCTCAAATTATCTGCTCTGGCAGATAGCCTATTCCGAATTTTATTTCACCGACACTTTGTGGCCCGATTTCAATAAAGAAGAGTTCGTGAAAGCGCTCAAGGATTTTGCCGGAAGGGAACGCCGCTTCGGCAAGACTGGGGAACAGCTGAAAGCTTAGAGTTCTATCTTACCGTGAATTCGATCTGATCTTTGTCCGATTTCGGATTTATCAGCATGAAAAAGAATTTTTTTGATTCGTCCGTGGCGACGAGGACCACTTTGTCGCTCTTTTTGATGCCGATATTCGTGAAAAGAAGGATCTTTTCGGTGTGGCTGAGCGAGTTAAGGATCGTTTCCGGGACAAATTCGGTATAAGTCCTTTCAAACATCGTTCTGAAAGTCGAAAGCGACTTCAGAGGGAAGCGGCTCGTCAAAGAATCTTCCTTGAAAATGACAGATTCGCTGTTTTCGAGCTCGAGAGTGAAAAGCTGCTCTGAGATCTCTTTCAGCTTTTTCTTGATCGTCATTATCTTTACGACTTTGTCGGAAAAAAGCTCGTTGCTCGGTTCAAGCTGGATGAGAACGGATGTGAACCGGTCGATGTCGAAAAGGAAGTGTTTCGCCGAGATCCTTTTGAAAATAGAGGCGGGGATGTGTATGAAGTCGATGTTGAATCCGGGGAATATTTTGAGGATCGTCTCCCTTATCTGCCCTATCAGAGCGGAGTTTATGAACCCGATAACTATCTCCTTGCTCTCTTTCCTGAAAGTTACGGGGAGCGCAAGCAGCCGTGTTATAACGTCGGGAGTAAAGAACCTTGCGAAGAAATCGTCGGACATGAATCCCTTTTTCTCTTCATACATCACTCCGAAACCCTCTTTTTCATAGAATCTCGCAAGTCTTTTCTCTTCTATCATTCCTTTTGAAATAGCAAACCAGATAGGATCGACATTGGTCTTCATTTTCAGGATCTTATTTGCATTTTCCGAAGAAATGACATTTCCCTGAACCATTTTGAGCATCAGATTTCTCATTTGAAATCTCCGTTATATTTTTGCGATTATAGGCACTTTTCTTTTGTATTTCATTGAATTTATCCGCCTGCTCACGAAAGTTACGAGTTTTTCGTCGAAGCCTTCGCGGACGATCTCCTCCCCGCTCATCCCAAGGTCTGAAATAGCGTGGATGACCGGATCCATCGTCTGATAGGAATAGCCGATCTCGCCTTCATCGGTCTGACCTTCGAAAAGATCCGCGCTCGGAGCTTTTTCGATCACACTCGCCGGAAGCCCGAGGAAACGTGCAAACTCGAAGATGTCGGTTTTGTAGAGACTGCCGATCGGATTGAGAGCCGATGCGCCGTCGCCGAACATCGTGAAGTATCCGAGTTCGATCTCGCTTTTGTTGCCGGTGCCGAGGACTATCGCGCCGTTTGCCGCCGAAAAGTCGAAAAGGGTGATCATTCTCGTTCTCGCCATGATGTTGCCGAGTCTTCCTTTTCTCGAAAAATCGGGATTTGTCATGTTGTTTGCCGCGAAAGTGTCGACAACGGCCGATATTTCGATCTTCAGGCTGTTTATCCCGGTGTTTTCGACTACTTTGAGAGCGTCTTCAATGCTTTTTGCGCTCGACGTTTTGTAAGGCATAAGGATGCCGGTGACGTTTTCTTTTCCCAAAGCTCTTGCTGCAAGAGCTGCTACGAGTGCGCTGTCAAGTCCTCCGGAAAGTCCGAGGACCGCTTTTTTCTGTCCTGTTTTTTCGATTTCCGTAACCAGAAACGAGGTGAGTTTTTTCTCGATTTCCGCGAAATCCAGTTTAGGAAGAGTTATCATGCGTTCCCCCTTATTTTAAGTTGATTTAATAATGATCTTCGTATGTTGAGTGAGTTCGAAAAATAGTCTGAAAGGATGTTTTCCTTTTTTTCGTCTTTGGAAAAGCCGGAGACTGCGCAGTAGTCGCTTTCTATCGAGTCGAGAGTCTCGGAATCGAAGTCGGAAAACAGCGATGTCCGGCATTTTTTGATAAATTCAAGTTCGGAACGGTCGGGCATCGTAAAGGAGTGGGCGAGTTCGGCAAGCCATGAGGCTGCGATGAAGTTGCCCGGGTTCCTGCGCAGAGGAGCGGTCTCTTCAAGCGACACGAAATCGTCCAGGAAGTAGGTGTTGTTCTTTCTGCTGAGCACGACTTCGCAGTTT
This sequence comes from bacterium, assembly GCA_016290135.1. Classification (GTDB taxonomy): domain Bacteria; phylum UBP6; class UBA1177; order UBA1177; family UBA1177; genus UBA1177. Next base: position 18,642 of record JAEESW010000032.1, on the reverse strand, counting down.
TCAAAAAGGGAGAAGTTGTCTTTCTTCGAAAAAAAGCGGAAAGTTTCGCCCTCTTTTGAAATGGTGTGAAAAAATCCGGACCCGTGGGATTTTTTGTAAGTGATCGTTCCCTGCACAATATACATCAGTTAGTTTACCGACTCTATCTGCTGCTTCTTTTCAGGTTTTTTGCGCTCGATTTCGTTCGTCACCCCTAACTGTTTCGCAAGTTCGACACATTCGGTGAGAAACGGCATCGCCACTTCCTTTGTGTTCATGGCCTGGACATCGAGACAGCGGCGGAGATAAGTCTGACCGAGCTCCTCGTTTTTCAACATATACATCTTCAGCGCACCGCGGTAGAGAGCCTCGATATCGAACGGGAAATACTCAAGCGCCTTTTTATAGTTTTCGGCCGCGAGTTCGTGAAGGTTCTGCTCGTCGTACATAAGTCCGAGCTGTTTGTATGCTTCGGAATGAGTTCCGCGCATCTTTATTGCGGCATCGAAATGCTGTTTCGCAAGATCATAGCGCTTCTGCTTTCTGTAGACTATCCCGATGTTTGTCTCGGCGTAGTGCGGCCTGGGATACATCGTGTCCGCCAGTACCGCCTGAAACTCTTCCAAAGCCTCGCCGAACTTTTCCTGTTCGAGGTAGAGAGCTCCGAGATTGTTTCTTGCATCGGTGAATTTTTTGTCTATTTTCAAGGCTTTTTTAAAATTTTCCTCAGCTTTTTTATCATCGTGCTCGATCATGAAGACTAGTCCGAGCGTGTTGTAATACTGCGGCAGATCCGGAGCGGCTTCGATCGCAAGCATGATCTCGCGCTTTGCCTTGATGTAGTCGCCCTGATTCAAAGCGGCAAGACCAAGCTGGTAGTGGCCGTCGCTCTTTCGCTCGTCGCTTATTGTCTTCGTGTCTGCCGAAGAACACGATACGAGAAGTTGAAAAAGAATGAAAAGTATTGGTAATAATTTGATTTTATTCAAGCTTTCCTCGTTGGAGAATTATTTTTTCTCTTCTTTGCCGTCTGCTTTTTTGTCAGCCTTTTTGTTTTTGTCCTCTCTGCCGGATCTTCCCCATTCCCAGCCGAATTCAACATCTGCGCCGAGATCCCACGAGGAGATGTAGTGACCTTCGAGGTTGTCGTGCGGACGCGGGTTCTTTGCGTTCCAGAACGTCCAGTGCTTGCCGGCGTAACCGTTGATGTAGAGGAAAGGAAGTATCTGGAGTCTGATGACACCTCTAAAAAGAGAGCTGACGTGACTGTCGGAGAAAAGTTCCTTTGCACTGCCGAAACCGCGTTTGTAGTAGGAGACCATCATCTTTACGATCCAAAGGTCGGGAAGTTCCAAGTGTGCGAAAAGGGAAGAGGAGTCGGGAAGTTTTTCATAGCCGAGCGAAAGGGCGATCCAGGTCCTGAAACTGTAGCTGAGTTCTCCGTAGAAAGATCCTACGAACTTGTCGTCGGAATCGTTCATAAGGTGCCAGTATTTCGAGCGGCCGTCGGGCTGGAAATTGCTTTTGCCGTATATGTTGGTCATCATTTCCATACGCTCTACATCGTAGAAAGTATCGAAGAAAGAGGGGAGATACGAGTCGTGGTGGGCTCTTCCCTCAAGCTGGACCCTGATCGCGTGCTGGTTCTTCTCATCGAGGTTGAATCTTCCCAAAAGTCCGAAAGTGAAACCGCCTTTCACAAAATCTGTTTTGAACCATGAGTAGTCGGCGAAAGTCTTGATGTCGACTTTTTCGTTTTTGAAAAGTTTGAGCTCGAAGTCGATGCCCTGCATATAGAGGAATTCGTCGTCTTCAACGATAGGACGTCCTTTTGAATCGACCGATATCCTTGGAAGTCTGCTGTCTTTTCCGTTTATATAGTCATCAGGATCGTAATCGTAGTATTTTTCATATTTCAATTTTGTCGGAGCATTTCTGTCGCCTACGAAAGAGTATCCGAACGAAACGCTTCTTGCATGGTAGTTCCCGATCGCGGAGAACGGTTTCAGGAAGACGATGCCGCCGAAGATATTTCCTCTCGCGACATCTCCCAAAAGTGCCTCGAAGCCGCCGTAGTCGAAATACCAGTTGAGTTTTGCCGACATTGTCGAGAAGGTCGAGTCGTGGTTCGGGATGTAGCGTTTGAGGATCGTTCCGTGACCGATAGTCTGAGCGAAGTTGCTGCCGATCGACAGATAAAGGTTGTCTTCGGAAGTTCCTATCTGGAAGTATCTGAGGATCTTGAGGTAATCCTGCCATTCATCCCAGTCTTCGCTTCTGAAACGGACACTGTGGTCGTTGTTGTTGATGTCCGTGTTTACGAGACGGACATTGAGCGGAACATGGAATCCGAAAATGAGGTCGAGTTCCTTTTCGCTGACCGGCTCTTTTATGAGTTTGTCGAAGTGCATTGAAAATTTCGGGGTGATGACGAGGTAAAGGGCATCATCCATCAATTTGACACCGGCTGCGAGACCTGCGCTGTTGTAGGGAGAAATGATCTCGTTTGCGCCGATGTTCGCGACTTCGCCTTTCCAGAATCTCTTTTCGATGTCCCTGATCATTTTTTCCTTGCCGTCGTCTTTCTTTGCGGCAGCTCCTTCCGCAGGTTTTTCCTCAGCCGGTTTAGCTTCTTCAGCTGCTGCAGTCTGCTGTTCAGCCGGTTTCGGCTCTTCAGCTTTTGCGGGCTTCTGCTCAGCCGGTTTCGGCTCTTCAGCTTTTGCGGGCTGCTGTTCAGCCGGTTTGGGCTCTTCAGCTTTTGCGGGCTGCTGTTCAGCCGGTTTGGGCTCTTCAGCTTTTGCGGGCTGCTGTTCAGCCGGTTTCGGCTCTTCAGCTTTTGCGGGCTGCTGTTCAGCCGGTTTCGGTTCTTCCGCCGCTGCGGGCTGCTGTTCAGCCGGTTTGGGTTCTTCCGCCGGTGCGGTCTCCTGAGCGAAAAGGGTTCCAAAGAGTAATGTGAACAATGTCAAAAAGGTCAAAATCTTCGAATTTTTCATGCTGTTCTCCGCTTGTAATAAAAGCTTATAACAAAAATACGGCCAAAATATATTGATATATAAGAAAAATGCAAACTAAAAGGGGCTCTTTTTGCGGATAAATGGTGATTTTTGGAAAAAATCCCGATCAGAGGTCGGTCGGTGAGCAGATGAAGCCTTTTATCGCGGTCGCTGCGGCTGTTGCCGGGCTTGCCAGATAGATTTCGGACTGGTTGCAGCCCATTCTCCCTTTGAAGTTTCTGTTTGCCGTGCTGACAGTGATCTCACCTGGAGCCATGATGCCTTCGTGAGCGCCTAAGCACGGTCCGCATCCGGGGTTGAGTATGATCCCGCCCGCTTCGACGAAGATCTTGAAAAGTCCTTCTTCCATAGCCTTGAGGTAGATGTCGGAACTTGCCGGGAGGATGAGAAGTCTTGTCTCTTTCGCGATATGTTTGCCTTTGAGGATTTCAGCGGCGATCCTGAAGTCTTCGATCCTTCCGTTCGTGCAGGTGCCGATAAGGACCTGGTTAACTTTTACATCATGCAAGTTGCTGATCTTATTGACATTGTCAACTGTGTGCGGCATCGCTGCCATCGGTTCGATCTCAGAAACGTCGATCTCTAAAGTTTCGGCGTATTCCGCATCAGAATCAGGATAGATCGGAGTGTAGGCGTCACGCGGGATGCCGTGTTTTTCGAGGAAGCTGAAAACTTTCTCGTCGGGCGCCATGTATCCGTTTTTCGCGCCGATCTCGACCGACATATTCGTGAAAACAAGCCTGTCGGCGAGTTCGATATTTTCAATGTAATCGCCTGAAAATTCCACGCTTTTGTAAAGTGCGCCGTCAACTTTGATGAGTCCTGCGATGTGAAGGAGAACGTCTTTCGAGGAAACGTAGGGTTTCGGCTTTCCCTTGAGGATGATCTTCATCGATTCCGGAACTTTGAGCCAGATCTCTCCCGTCGCCCAGATCCCTGCCGATTCGCTTCTGCCGATACCTGTCGAAAATGCACCGAGAGCGCCGTAGGTTACAGTGTGGGAGTCGCTGCCGACGATGAATTTGCCGGGAAGCGCAAAGCCTTCTTCGACCGTGACCTGATGGCATATACCGCGTCCGCAGTCGTAGAAATTCTTGATTCCCTGTTCCTTGACGAACTGTCTCACTGTCTGGTGGTTCGTAGCTGCTTTTTCGTTTGCAGCCGGCACGATGTGGTCGAGAATTATCAGGATCTGATTCGGATCATCGACCTTTTTTCCGCCCATTTTCTTGAAAGTCGAATAGATCGCCGCGCTGTTGTCGTGCGTAAGAACGTGGTCCGGTCTGATAGTCAGGATCGTTCCCGGAACGACCGGTCTTCCCGCCATTTTCGAAAAAATCTTTTCAGCAAAAGTCTGTCCCATTTTTTTACCTCATTTAAATTGAACAAAAACCTAAAAATCGGCGGATTTTGGCACTTTTTAAGAATAACTCAACTTTTATTTTTGATTTTTTCCCAGTATTCCTTGATTTTGGCTTCGTAGCCGATGTTTTTCATCCTGTAGAACTGGGGAGGTTCGACATCGCCCGGGAAATAACGCTGGTCGACCCAGTGGTTTTCGTAGTCGTGCGGATATTTGTAGTCGCCTTTTTCTTCGCCGGGAGCGAAAGAGGAGTCGTTGATGAGATGTTTCGGGATCTCAAGTGTCGGATTTTCCTTGAAATAATCTTCCGCGGCATGAAGTCCCAGATAGCTTGCGTTGCTTTTTGGAGCGGTGGCGAGATAGTTCACGATATGCGCTAAAATTATCTTTCCTTCGGGGTATCCCACAGCCTGAAATGCCTGAAGCGCCGCGACTGCAAGCTCAAGCGCCCTCGGATCGGCGTTTCCGACGTCTTCGGAAGCGAAAATTATCATTCTGCGAAGCAAAAACAGCGGGTTGTCGCCCGATTCGATCATTTTTACGAGGTAGTAGAGCGCTGCGTCGGGATCGCTTCCTCTCATACTTTTGATGAAAGCCGAGATCGTGCGGTAGTGGAAATCGCCGGTCTTGTCGTACTGATTCGGGTTTTCGACAAGTTCCATAACGTTTTCCCGCGTGATCCTGCCGCCTCCGCTCAGGTGGAACGCGCTTTCCATGATGGAAACTGCGATCCTCACGTCGCCTGATGCCTCTTTCGCAATTATTTCAAGGAGTTCTTCATCGATTTCCGCTTTGAGGTAATCGACCGCGCGGTGCAGCACTTTGACGATGTCCGAAACTGAGATCTTCGAAAAACGGACGCTTCTGGCACGCGAGAGAAGGGCGTTGTTGACGTAAAACGACGGATTTTCGGTAGTTGCGCCGATAAAGATAACACCTTCGTTTTCGATCATCGGCAGGAAAATGTCCTGCTGCGCCTTGTTGAAGCGGTGGATCTCGTCTATAAAGACGATCTGCTTGTCAACGAAGACCGACTCTCTGTCTTTGTAAAGTATCTTCTTTATGTCGGCCGAACTGTCTGTAACTGCTGAAAATTTATAGAGTTTCGCGCCGTAAAGCCCGGCTGCGATACGTGCTACCGTTGTTTTTCCCGTTCCGGGAGGACCGTAGAAGACCATCGATGGCAGGAAACCTGATTTCAGAAAAGATCTCAGCAGGCGTATTACATTCTGCTGACCGACGACTTCATCGAATGTTTCAGGCCTGAGCACCGAATACAGAGGAATGTAGGCAGAATCGTTCATTTCTTAGCGGTAGGGACCGATCCGTCCGGATTGAGACCGCGCGCCTTGTAGTCTGCTTTGATTTTAGCTTCTTTGACCTCTTCCGAAGTCATGAACAGCTCTTTGTGTTTCGCAGGAACGAATACCGTGGAATCGTTTTTGAGGACTGCGAAGATCGTATCAGGGAAGCCTTTTTCGTGGTCTGAAATCCGTGAGTCGTCCGATATGAAAAGTGAATAAGAGAGCATCCGTGCCCTGACGGGATCCTCCTCGTCGATAACGAAGGCTGCCAGGTTGTTTTCAACTTGGGTCGCCGTTCTCCAATCGACCGGAGTATCGTATTTCCGGAACATAGTCTTTTTGATCGGGTCAAAAAAGTAGATTTTGTCGGGATAGTCTTTCTTGAGCTGAAGGAGGTATGCGTTTTTCGCATCGTATTCCTTTATCGAATCAAGATCCTTCCTGATCTTTTCGCTCAATTCCTCGAGCCGCGTCATTATCACATTTTCGTTTCTGCGGGTGATAACGAAATAGCCTTCTTCGGGCATGAGCTTTATCGCGCCGCGGATCTTGTCCGTTACAGAGAACGGATCGTCGATGGAGACTGACCAGCGGACATATTCTTTCGGAAGCTTCCACATTCCGTGGCGGTCTCCGAGATAGATGAGATAGTTGAATTTCACTTTCGGCAGCTTTTCCTTGAGTTGTTTCATGAAAAGCGCCTCTCTGAAAAAATTCACGTCGATGCTGATATTCGGGCTCAATATTTTCACGCTTTTCTTTTCGGTGTTGAGCTCGATTTTCCTGGGGTCGGCATAGGGGATGAACTCCTTGGCGCTCTCGAAATCCGGCGTTTTGTCGACCTTCGAACGGACTTTCATGTTGCCTAAAATGTTGAGCAGAAGGGCCTTTTTCTCGTTTTCCGAAATAGAGGAAGGCTTCGAAAGGGCTTCTTTCAGCATATTGGTGAAAGTTTTGTCCGAAATGGCGTATATCTGGTTGGCGATATCGTCCACGGAAGAAGTCGAATCGGTCTTCTCCTTCGTCAGAGTGTCAAGAAGTCTTTTCCGGTTCTGGATCTCGGAAGGCGACAGCATCGGATTGTCGAAAAGATAGTTCAAAACGATTTCGGCTTTTGCATAAGCCGTTGATTTTCTTTTGTAATTCCGATACTGCCTTTCCCAAAATTCCGAAATTTCACCTGATGCCAGATTGTAATATGAGATCTCGGACATTTTTTTGCCGGTCTCAAGAAGATCGTAAAGTGCCGGAAAAGAGGACAAGTTCTGTTCTTCTTTCACTGATTCGCCGTTTTGCGAATGGGTCTCGTTTATGAGTTTCGCGACATTCAGCATCTCGTTTACTTCGTTTTCAGACTGTCTGATCATCGCGTAGAAGTCCTTGCTCCAGAATTCCGACCCTAAATTCGTAGCCCGAATCACAAGTTTGCTTTCTTCAAAGACGGTGTAGGTTAAGGGTTTTTCAACAAAGAAATCCTTGTAATATTCGGAGTACTGTTTTGCCATTGCGAAACGGTCGTAATCTTTGTCACCAGTCCATCTGACCATAAAATAAAGGAAAAGTCCGCCGACGATGATGAGGAGAATGAGGTACCGCCAGTGGGAATTTCTGTTTCTGCCTGCTGCAAGTTCAGAGGCGCGCACTTTTCTTTTGGGAGACATTACTTGTTCTCTTCGATGATTTCCAAAACGACTTTTTGATTCTGACGGCTTGCTACCGCGCTGATGAGTGTGCGGAGAGCGTTTGCTGTTCTGCCGCTTTTGCCGATGACTTTGCCGACATCTTCAGGATCGACCCTGAGTTCGATTATAGCCGTATTTTTTCCTTCGAGGTAGCTGACCTCGACTGCTTCGGGAGCATCGACTAATTTTTTTGCAATGAATTCAACAAATTCTTTCATAAGATCCTCCAAAAATTGAATAGGTGTAAAATCCAAAACATAAAAAATAAAACCAACACCGCGGCGAACTTAGTGATTTTTGCGGAAAACGCAATTTTTTTATATATTTTTTAAAGATTTTTTAGAATTGACCTGTTCCCGGCTTGTATTCAGCGGCATCCCATTTGAAGTTGTCGATAAGAACGATAGAGTCGTATATATGGTCGTAGAGATCCCAGATCGCGAGTCTCAAAGTTATGACTTCGCCACCGATGACATTTCCGCGTGTCGTGAGCCAGCCGGTGCCGCCGTTTGACGCAAAGCCGGTTCCTTTAAGTTCCTCAGTTCCTATGCATGATTCATTGGTTGCCGGATAACCGTTTACAGGGGAACATTGGGTGAAAAGCCCAGAGGCAGCCAGATTTATGCCGACCGGATTGCCTGCTGCATCCATCGCCAGGTTTTTATCTTTCGGATTCTGCAAATTGGGATCATTGCTTGTATAATTAGAATCAAGAAGTGCAATAAAAAAGTCGTTATATCTGCTGCAAATAAAGCTCGGATACTCTTTAGTGATAAAGTATATGTTAAAACTGAATGATCTGGCAGTCTTGGGAACTCTTATTTTCATTTGAAGCATTACGGCATCGTTTACATCACCGCTTGTTCCTGATGTTGAGCATGAAGCCGCCGACGGGAATTTGCCGCCGTTTGCTGCGACCCAGTCTGCCGGAGCGCCGGATGTCGTTCCGCCGTTGTAATCAGGATCCGTAACAGGATTCCCGAGCTTGCTTGAAGTCAAAGCCAGCATCAGATTGCCTTCTTTAGGTTTGATAACATTTCCGAAAGCCGAAAGCAGTCCGTTGCTGCCTGAGTGTGCAGTCCCGCTGCCGGTCGGAAACGATATCGTTGCGCTGATAAGTCCCCAGTCGTTGGAGTCTTCAGTCGTTGTTTTGCAGATACCGATCGCTTTTGCGTAATCGAAAGGATTGGTCGAAGATTCCGAAACACCCGATTCACACTCAGTTTCGATCACCTCGTATTCGCAAAGATCGGATGAATTATCCCACGCTTTGTCAGGAAAAGGACACTGGTCTGTCGATTCACAGCAGTCAGAGCATGCACCGTGACCGTCGCCGTCGAAATCGGTGCCGTCATCAACAACACCGTTGCAGTCGTTGTCTATTCCGTCTGAGCAAAGTTCTTCGCCGAACTCTTTTTCGGGAAGTACTTCGCCTTCGCATCTGCCCCATGTCGAATCTTCTTTGCAGGTCCTTATTCCGGCTCTGCACGGGCCGACATTTTCGGTCTCAGGATTTCCCTGGTAAGGGCAGGTCTGCTTTTTTCCGGGTTCGCAGCTGCCTGTTATCGGATCGTTGTCACCGTCCTGCGGGCCGGGAGCAGTGTCGCCGGTGTCGCTGTCGGTTTCGTCGGGATTCGCAGTGTCGCCTCCGTCATGATGGGCGGTATCGCCGCTGTCAGAGCCGTCAGTACACACTTTTTTTTCAGAGTCGCAGGTGTAGCCGAGAGGGCAGTCAAAGTTCGATTCACAGCTTTTTTCTGAAGATGAACCTGAATCGGTAAAATCCTCTTCGTCGCCTCCGCACGAGACAAAACAGAGAATAAAAGCCGAAATGATCAAAGTAAATCTGAGTAACTTCATGGTATCCTCCAAAAAAGATCAACTATACTATTTTAAGGAAAAACGGAAAAAATACAAGGCAAAAAGTATGATTTGAAAAGATGGTGCCTACTGCTGTCCGGTTCCGGCTTTTGCAGGTTTTGGAAGCCATCTGAAACCGTCGAGAAGAACTGTCGAATCGTATGAGTGGTCAGGACCGTAAGTTACCGAACCTTGTTCCCAAAGAGCAAGTCTCAAAGTTATCGTTTCGCCAGGAACGACGTTTCCGCGCGTCGTGAGCCAGCCTGTTCCGCCTGCACCGTGAGTGTCAAAGCCTGTTCCCTGGAGAAGAGTCGTACCTTGTGTGCAGTTGGCAGCGTAGTTGGAGCCGTCATTCTGACTGCAGACCATGAAAAGTCCTTCCGGAGCGAGGTCTACACCGACGAAGTTGCCTTTGTAATCTTTAGCAAGGTTTTTGTCGTAAGGATTCTGGAATTCGTCATCCGGATACTGAGTGTTGTGTTCCGAATCAAGAAGAGCAATGAAGAAATCGTTGTAGTTGCTCGGATTGCAGGCTGTTCCGGGATATTCAGCTGAGAAGAAGAAAAGATTGAACTGGAAAGCTCTTGCATTCATAGGTGCCTTGATTTTGAGCGTGAGCATGATCGGATCCTGAACTGACGGAATAGTTTTGTCCGCACACTGGTTCGTGAGACCGTCTTCAACAACTGTTCCGCCGCATGCCGGAGATTTGGGAATCGTGCAGCCCGGCATCAGGTTTATCCAGTCTTCGGGAACTTTGCTCGAAGTTTTCATGTCGCCGTAGGTGCCGTCCATTTTTGCACAGCCGGCATTTTTTGTCGGTTTGTTCCATGGTCCTGTAGAAAGAATGGCGATTTTTGAGCCTTCTACAGGATCAATGTTGTTGCCGAATTTCGGTTCCGCTGCAAAAGTCTGATAATCGGTTTCGAAATACGGCATCGTAAGGCTCATTCTGTCCGATTTGCTACAAAAGACTGTACAGCAGGAATTGTCTGCTATATTTTCACTGACAGGCTCTCCTGCAAGCGATATTTCGGCCGAAACGAGCTGGTCGCCGCAGATTCCCATTGCGTGGGCAAGTTTTACCGCGTTTCCGGGGTAGTCGCCGATGGCAAGGGCATTGTCAGAACCGTCGCAGGAAGTTGCTTCATCGATTTCTCCGTTGCAGTTGTTGTCGATCTCGTCTTCCTGCATTTCGTAAGCGCCGGGATATACTCCGGCAGGATCGAATCCTTTGCAGTCGTCAGCTATTTCGCAGCAGTCTTTGCATGCGCCGTAGCCGTCGCCGTCGAAGTCGCGTCCGTTGTCTACGATCCCGTCACAATCGTTGTCTATGCCGTCATCGCACAATTCACCGATCTCGTTGACAGGTTCGTATCCGCCTTCGCATTTGCCCCATGTCCCGTCTTCCTGACAAGTTCTGATCGCCGCTTTGCACGGACCGACATTTTCGGTCTCCGGAAGACCCTGGTAAGGACATGTCTGCTTCTTGCCGGGCGTGCAGCTGCCGGTTATCGGATCGTCGTCGCCGTCCTGTTTGCCGGAATGATCTGTGCCGTCTCCGTTTCCGTCTCCGTTTCCGTCCCCGTTTCCGCTGCCGTCAGGATCACCGGAACCGTCGTTGTTCTTTGATCCGTTCGTGCAAGTCTTTTTTTCAGTATCACATGTATATCCTATCGGACAATCAAAAGAGGATTCGCATGCCTGACCTTCGCCGCGGTCGCCGCCTTCACCTCCGTCTTCATCATCTGAACAGGAAACCAGAATGAGTGTAAAAGTCGTCAAAAATAAAAGAATTAGAAATTTTTTCATCTGAAACTCCAAAATCAACACCATAAAACAATATATTTTACGCAATAAGCAGGAAAAATCAAATCAGGCCGCACACTCTTGCCGGAATCTCGACATCTTTGATCAAAAGTGTTATATTGCCGCAGTTTTCTGTTTTTGGAGTGGACAATGGAAAAAAATTCTTCGATCTTTATCGCAGGCCACAGCGGGCTTGTCGGAAGCGCGATAGTGCGCGAACTGCGCTCAAAAGGGTATAACAATCTCATTTTCAGAAGTTCTTCGGAGCTCGATCTCAGGGATCAGGCGGCGGCTGAGAGATTTTTTGCCGAAAACAGGCCTGAATATGTTTTTCTTTCGGCGGCGCGCGTCGGCGGAATAGGGGCAAACAATATCTTTCGTGCAGAAATGATATACAATAATCTGATGATAGAATCTAATATCATCCATTTCGCGTGGAAATACGGTGTGAAAAAGCTCCTTTTTCTCGGTTCGAGCTGCATTTACCCGAAATTTGCGCCGCAGCCGATGAAGGAGGATTTTCTTCTCACGAGCGAACTCGAATACACGAACGAGCCTTATGCTGTGGCCAAGATCGCAGGCCTCAAGCTCTGTGAATCATACAATATCCAGTACGGGACCGACTTCATTTCGGTCATGCCGACCAATCTTTACGGTGAAAACGACACTTTCGATCTTGAAAACGGACATGTCCTGCCGACGATGATAAGAAAATTTCACGAAGCGAAAGTGCAGGGGCGCGATTTTGTCGAATTGTGGGGGACTGGAAAGCCGAAGAGGGAGTTCCTCTATAGCGGAGATCTCGCGGAGGCTCTCATAATGCTGATGGAAAATGTCTCTTTCAAGGATCTTACAAAAGGGATGAACGAGATCCGCAACACCCACATAAACATAGGAACAGGCGAGGATCTCACGATCTATGAGCTTGCCTTCATCATCAAGGATATCGTAAGTTACGACGGCGATATCGTGTGGGATACCTCAAAACCTGACGGAACGCCGAGGAAACTGCTCGATATTTCGAAGATCAAAAGTTTCGGCTGGAAACCGCGCACGACTCTCACCGACGGGATCGAAAAAGTCTACCGCTGGTATGTCAGAAACAATGCTAGTCAGGGGTGACACCGATGCTTCTCTATGCAGATAAACTTTTTTCGAAAGAGTGGTTCAAAAGTCTTTACCTGATAATCCAGGGAGCGATCATCGCCGCTTTCGGCTACAACTTTTTTCTGATCCCGCACAAGATCATCCCCGGCGGGCTCATGGGACTCAGCAGCGTTTTCTATCATCTGCTCGGGATACCGGTAGGAATGCTGACGATAATCCTCAATATTCCGCTCATTCTTCTCGGGATGCGGATCTTAGGCAACCGCTTCGGCTACAAAACGATACTCGGAATGACGCTCCTTTCGCTTTTCAACGACGGAATGAACTTTTTCTGGCATGATGTTAAACTGACGGACGACATATTTTTGAGCGGGATAATCGGCGGAACTCTTGTCGGAGCAGGGGTCGCATCGATTTTCAAGGCTAAGGCTACGACCGGCGGAACAGACATCATTGCCCAGCTTTTTCATGTCAAATTCAAATTCTCGACAGGAAAAGTCGTCCTTTTCACGAACATAATATTCCTTTCGCTCGGTGCTTTTTCGATCCACATGAAAAATCCCGAGACGACCGAGTTCTTTAAAATGATAGTCTATGCAATAATCACTCAGTACACCACCTCGAAAGTTATGGATGTCATCCTCGAGGGGACCTCTTACTACAAAGGGATCTTTATCATTTCGAACCGCTACGACGAGGTCAAGGAAAAGCTGCTGACACAGCTCAGGCGCGGAGGAACGATGATACACGGGCAGGGGATGTTCAAGGACGACGAGCGCAAAATAATCTTTACCGCAGTCAGCAGACGCGAATCGGCGTTTCTTAAAGAATACATCAAATCGATAGATCCGCAGGCATTCATCATCATTTTCCAGACAAATGAGATCTACGGTCAGGGATTCCTTCCGGTGAAGGATATCGAATGATTCCGCGGCGCCGGTCCTGCAGCCGCATATATCCCGTTATCCCGATATTATTTTGCCGCGGCTAAGAATTCTTTGATCTCATCCAGACGTTTCATTGCGACAGCTCGTCCTTCCTGATAGACGCGCTCGAGTTCATCGATATTTTTCTCGGTCCTGCTGATCCCGAGAGCCTGTTCCGGGCAGATGAGGAGGGCAGCGCCGGCCTTTTCCCTCGACAGGATGTATTCGCGCTGTTTGTTGTATTTCTCGTGGCGTATCGCTACGGCATCGATAAGTTTAGGATATTTGCGGAGCAAAAATTTCATCAAAGGAAAGAAACTTACCGGCTGTTTCGTGAAATCACGCGGCTGTGTCAGAACGACGACATTCTTTGTGTAGCCGATGCTTTCAAAATATTCGATCGGAACGGAATCGGCGATGCCTCCGTCAAGAAGAGTCAGATCTCCGATCCTGACAGGTCTTGAAACTCCCGGCATCGAAGCGGAAGCGCGGATCCATTCCATTCCTTCTTTTGATTTCGTGATTTTTTGATAGAGCGGTTCTCCTGTGTCAGCATTTGTCGCGGCGACGTAAAATTCCATCGGATCATTGTCGAAAGTCTCATAGTCAAACAAGTCAAGCTGGTTCGGCAGGATGTTGTAGCAGAATTCTGCGTTGTAAAGGTCTCCTGATGTGAAAAGGGAGTAAAAACTGCAGTAGCGTCTGTCGTGGGCGTATTTTTTGTTGTAGCGTATGGCGCGTCCTATCTGTTTCGACTTGAAGTTGCAGCCGAAAGTCGCACCTGCCGAAACACCTATCATTCCATCGAAAGTGATCCCGTTTTCCATAAATACATCGAGCACGCCTGTTGTGAACATTCCGCGCATTGCGCCGCCTTCGAGCACGAGCCCTGTTTTTCCTGCCATGATCTTCTCCATTATCAATTTGATTCAGCGTCTTCAGACTGGTCTTTAGCCTGTTTCGACGGTTTGTTGCTTCCAGTCACCATTTTGAATTCATACATCCTGCAGTCGAGACTGCCGTTTTTGAAAGGGACCCTTTTAGAGGTCGCAAGGCCGATAAAGCGCGGCATTTTGAGGTCACTCGTGAGAAAACAAGCTTTCCATCCGGCAAAGCTGTGTTTGAGCAGGTCTCCGATCTTCGGATAGAGTCTGCGCATTTCGTCAAGTTCTCCCATGCGCTCGCCGTAAGGGAGGTTTGCAATCATGACTCCCGATTCGGCAGGAGCCGTGAGGTCTAAAATATTGGCTTTTTTGAGCTTGACCATGTCTGCAAGTCCTGCGTTTTCAAGGTTGTTCCTTGCCGCTTCTATTGCCAGTGCCGAGACATCGCTTCCGAAAATGGGGAGGTCTGCATCGTCGAGTTCGTTTTCCAGAGCTGCCTGCAGGGTAGCGTTCCAAAGATCAGGATCGAAGTTCTTAAGTTTTTCAAAAGCAAATTTTCGTGAACTTCCGGGAGCGATATTGAGCGAGATCCTTGCCGCTTCGATGAGGAATGTCCCGCTTCCGCACATCGGGTCGAGCAGCGGTATCCCCGGCTCCCAGCCTGAAAGAAAGAGAAGCCCGCAGGCTAAGTTCTCTCTGATCGGAGCGATATTCGTCTTTTCTCTGAATCCCCGCTTGAAAAGGGCTTCTCCGCTCGTGTCGATAAAGATCGTGAACTGGCTTTCATCGAGAAACCCTCTTATTCTCATGTCCGGCGTGTGAGGTTCGACATTGGGACGAAGGCCGTCTGTCTTGCGGAATTTGTCGCATATACCGTCCTTTATTCTCAGTGCCGCGAAATTGAGGCTCTTGAGCGGGCAGTTCGTTGCGACGACATCGACTCTGAAACTCTGCTTTACCGAGAACCATTCGTTCCACATGACCGAAAAAGCGAGATCGTAGATATCCTGCTCTGTCCTGTAGACTTTTGAGGCGATTTCAAGATAGATCCTGCCTGCGGTATGTGAGTGCAGGTTCGCTTTGTAGCATATCTCAAGACTTCCGGAAAAGCGGACTCCTCCGTCCGTCATTTTGACATTCGATGCCCCCATCCTTGAAAGTTCAAGTGAAAGCGGCATTTCAAGACCGCGCGGCACTGAAGCGAAAAATTTGTATTGTTCCATAGATAATCACCTGTAACTATTATTGTTTTTTCTTGTTTAAAATTTCAGGATCAACTTCGTAGACATAAAAAAACGGGAGTCCTTTCTTCAAAGTCATTCCTTCCGGCGGATTTTTTCTCATCTTCAAAAGTTCCTCTTTCGGAATGTAAAAACGGGAGACGCTTGCAGGCATGTTTTTCAGAATTAGAAAAACACCAGGTTCCTTTATCTGTTTTAAAGAACGTATGTGCTTGTAATTATTGTTTTTATATCCTGAATAGTAGGCGATCCTGCGGCCGATGTTCTTGTCTGCAAGATATATCCGGGTGTCAGGATAGGCCTTAAGCAGTTCATCGATGGATGCCTTCTGCACGACCCTGCGGTCTTTGAAACGCCGGCTGTTGTCGACAGAAAAGGCGATGTTGCTTATAAAAACAGCGAGAAAAACGACGATCGCGGCTGTTTGAAGCGCCGTTTTACCGCTCTTCAGCATTTTATCCAGAAATATTCCGTAGATCGCGCAGACGGGGAGAAGGAAGATTATTGCGTATCGGGTGTTTCTTATCAGCGTGGTGTACGGCGAGAAACTTGTCGGGGCGAATGTCATGAAAAGGAAATAGGAGAGGAACCAGATGAGGAAAATCACCTCTTTCCCCGCTTTTTTCATGAAAATCAGGACGATGCAGGCAATAGTCGACGCGGCGATGCAGTATCCGTTGAGGCCGAACATCCTCCAGTTGGCGAAGTTGCCGTGCGTGAACATCGTTCTGATGTAGAAGAAGAGGTCTTTCGGATCGACATCGAACATCCTGTCCTGATATTCTATTCCCTTTTTGCTTATGACGATATGGTGGAAAAAGTCGTTGTGGATATTGAGATAGACAAATCCCTGAACTATCGGCAGAACGAGCGAGCAGAGGGCTGCGCACGCGATCCAAAGGATAGTTTTTCTGTTGAAACCTTTGCGGTACCAGACATAAAACGAGGCGAGCGGGGCAATGAAAAGTCCTGTCGTTCTTGCGAAGAAAATCCCTCCTATCGCCAAGCCGCCGAGAATGAACCATCCGATTTTCTCGCTTTTCAGACCCCTTTGAAACGAATAAACGGTAAGAAGTGTGAAAAATTCAAGCGAAGGCGCGACTTGCAGGAAGTTGCCGTAAATCAGGACGATCGGAAACGAAAGGTAGAGCAGAGTCGCGATCGAAGCTGTAAGTTTGTCGGTTTCCTCAAGCACGATCTTGTATGCCAGCCATACGCTTGCGATGCCGTAAATAAAAGTCGGCGCGATGGAAGTGATGTCGTTCACGCCGAAAATTTTGTAAAGGACGGCTACCGGAACGAAGACGACCCAGCGTATGTCGAAAATAAAATTCGCCGCCATGTCCCCGTTTGCGAATCTGTGGGCGAGCAGTGTGTAGGAAAGGTCGTCGCCTTCCGAGATCCCCATGAAAGTCACGAGCCTGAGCACGAAAGAGACAAGCATGAAGATATAAATAGGGTCGAATTTTGAATCGTTGAATTTTGCTGTTAATTTGTTGAAATCCATATTTTTCACCAGGTTTTAAAAGCTCAAACGCCGCACTATATAAAGAAAAATCTCAAAAAACAAGAGATCTTGGGAGATTACGAACGCTCTCTTGACAAAAACAGCAGATTTTCATTAAATCCCGCGTTTTTTTGTTAATTAAACTTAAGGAAAAAAGATGTTTACGCACATTTTGGTCCGTTACGACGAGATCGCTCTCAAAAAACGCAACCGCGCATGGTTCGAGGATCTGCTTTTAAGCAACATCAGATCGAGTGTCGCCGGAGTCGCTTCGGCAAGGAAGTTCCGCGGCAGGATGGAAGTCGAGCTCAAAAGCGCCGATTCGCTTGACGATGTCGTTAACCGTCTTTCGCTGATACCCGGAATTTCAAGTTTTTCGCCAGCTTTCAGGCTTCCGCTCGACGCTGAATGGAACGATATCGTCGAAAAGGCGGTCGAACTCGCGAAAATAGCAGAAAAGGACGGAACGAAAGTCCTCAAAGTCATCTGCACCCGCTCTAACAAGGCTTATCCGGGCAATTCGATCGACATTCAGAAAAAACTTGCCGGTGCGGTCCTTTCGATAATGGACAAAGTTTTTACAGTTTCGATGAAAGACTACAACTTTGCTCTCGAAATGGAGATCGACAGCTCAGGGATCTATCTTTTCAGCAAGAGGATCGCCGGAACACGCGGGCTTCCTGTCGGCTGTGCAGGCGAATACCTTTCGCTTCTTTCGGGCGGGATCGACAGCCCTGTCGCTTCGTATCTCACGATGTGCCGCGGCGGAAAGGTGAACTACTTAAGTTTTTATTCACCGCCTTATACAGGCGAAGAAAGTATGAAAAAACTTGAGGATCTGGCACGTCATCTCAAAAAATATCAGGGAGTTTCGACAAAACTTTACATCGCGCCGCTCATCGACATACAGCTCCTCATCCGCGCAAGGTGTTTCGAAGGTTACCGCACGATCTTATTCAGAAGAATGATGTTCAAGATCGCCGAGAGGATAGCGACCGAAAACGGCTATCAGGCTCTGATCACCGGAGAATCGCTTTCGCAGGTCGCGAGCCAGACGATCGAAAACCTCACCTGCATAAACGACGCAGTCAAAACTCTGCCGGTCATCAGACCGCTCATAACTTACGATAAAAACGATACGATAAAAATTTCGGAAAAGATCGGAGCATTCCCGATCTCGATCAGAAACTGCCCCGACAGCTGCACGGCATTTTTGCCTAAGTCTCCGATAATAAAGGGAAAACTCGACAGAGTCCTTGACGAGGAAAAGAAACTTGAACCTGAAATTTTCGGTCTTCTGGAAGAATCTTTAAAGAATCTGAAAATCATAGAAATTTAATCGTTACGTCGTGTCGCCGTCACGTTTTTTCCGCCGCCATTCGAAATATTGTTGCCGCCATGTCGATATATCGGAATATCGAAATTTCGAAATATCGACGAGATCTGGCGGCGGCGATTATTTCTTGACCAGTTTGAATTTCCCGTTCTCGACTGTGATGACGGCTTTTGTCTTGGGCGGCAGGTTGCCTTTTAAGATCTCGGTCGCAAGAAGCGTTTCGACATTCTTTTCAAGGTAACGTCTGACAGGTCTTGCGCCGTATTCGGTGTTGAAGGATTCGTCGATGACTTTCTGCATTGCTTTGTCATCAAGGTCGAGGTGGAGCTCCTTGTCCTCAAGGATCTTGTTGATGTTCTTGAGAAGAAGAGCTGTTATCTCCTTCAGGTTATCGGTCGAAAGCGGGTTGAAGACCACGATATCGTCGATACGGTTGATAAATTCAGGTTTGAACCTTCCTTTTATCGTCTGCATTACGGCATCGAGCTCTGCTTCACTGAGTTTTCCGTCCTTTCCTTCGATCATGTCGCTTCCGAGGTTCGAAGTCATGATTATTATTGTGTTTTTGAAGGAAACAGTCCTTCCCTGGTTGTCGGTAAGACGGCCGTCTTCAAGTATCTGGAGCAGAAT
>JAEESW010000031.1 GCA_016290135.1 bacterium | reverse complement strand
AAAACTCCACGGAATGCATCTCCCCTCACCTTTTTCGTTGTATTCACAGTATCGCATCGGGATCCTTACCGAATCCTGCATGAAACCTATGTCTCCGAAGCCCATGACTGCCTTTCTTTCGTAACTTTTCTGAGTTTCGTCGGACTTCAGAAGAGAGGTGTCATCGACAGCAGAAAGCCTGAAAAACGCTGTCAGACAAAACAGTGCGAGCAGAAATCTTTTCATTTTTTTCCTCTGTCAAAAATAAAAATCGCATTATTATTGAAAAGCATGCCAAAAAAACAAATTTTTAGTTGACACGGAGTTTTTAAACCGTATTATCGCGTCGTTCCGAGGTGCTGAGGGTTCGGCACTAAAGAGTTTTTTTATCAACTTATCCAAAAGAGGTGTCTGATGGAAAAGAGAGTCGGATCGGTTCTGATCATCGTTACCGAAAAAGAAAATGTTTCAAAGTTAAATTCGATCCTTTCGCAGCATGGCGACATCATTGTCGGCAGGATGGGGCTCAACCTGGGTCTTGAATCCGCGCAGGTCATTTCGCTCGTCGTTCACGGAAATACCGACAGGATCGCTTCCCTTACCGGAAAGATCGGCAAACTCAAAGGTTTTGAAGTAAAATCAGTTTTAAGCAAGTATGTAGAAGATGATGGAGAAAACAATGAAGTCACTGAACACTGAAAAGATTTTCATCGACAGAGAGAAACTTTACGGCCTTATCGACCAGAAAGTCACCGACAGCCAGGTCGATGAAGTCCTCAACCGTGCAATGCAGCTCAAAGGGCTTGACCTTAAAGACGCGGCTATACTGCTCAACATCAAAGACGAAAAACAGCGCAACAAAGTCTTCGAGGCTGCAGGCAAGGCAAAAGAAATAATTTACGGAAAGAGAATAGTCCTCTTTGCGCCGCTCTATCTCGGCAACGTCTGCACGAACAACTGCGTTTACTGCTCGTTCAGAAAGGATAACACAGCACTCAAACGTGCGATACTCACCGACGAGCAGATCCAGGACGAAACGAGACTGCTCCTCAAAATGGGACATAAAAGACTTCTCGTCATCGGCGGCGAAGCGAGAGCAACTGACGTTGAATACTACGCCCACTCGATCAGAAAAGTCTATGAGACCAACTGGAACGGCAACACAGTCCGCAGGATCAATGTCGAGATCGCGCCTCAGAGCGAAGACAACTTCAGACTTCTGAAGAAAGAGAAGATCGGAACATACATCTGCTTCCAGGAGACATACGACGAGAAACTCTATCCTGAGTTCCATCCGAGCGGCCTTAAAGCCGACTACGGCTGGAGACTTCTCGTTATGGACAGAGCTCTCCGCGCAGGACTCAACGATGTCGGTATCGGCGCACTTTTCGGGCTTACCGACTACCGTTTCGAGACTCTCGCACTTCTCGAGCACGCTAACCACCTTGACAAAACTTACGGAATCGGACCGCACACTGTCAGCGTTCCCAGGATCGAGCCGGCAGAAGGAGCACCGCTTTCATACAACATCCCGCATCCGGTAAGCGATGACGAATTCATGCTTTTAGTCGCTGTAATCAGGCTTTCGCTCCCCTACACCGGGATCATCCTTTCGACAAGGGAAAACGACAAGATCAGAACGCGCCTTCTCCACTACGGTGTCAGCCAGGTCAGCGCAGCAAGCAGAACGAATCCGGGCGGATACGAAGAAGACGAAGCGGGCGCACAGTTCTCTCTCGGCGACCACAGATCTGTTGACGAAGTCGTTTCCTCGCTCATCGACGGCGGCTACATTCCTTCATTCTGCACCGGCTGCTACCGCAGAGGCCGCGTAGGCGCAGACTTCATGGATCTCGCAAAACCGGGACTTATCCACGAATTCTGCCTCCCGAACGGAATGCTCACATTCAAGGAATATCTCGAAGACTTCGCTTCCCCTGAAACCAAGGCGAAAGGCGAAAAACTTCTCGTCAAACTTATGAACGACATCGAAAATCCCGAGAGAAGAGCAAAAACTCAGGAACTTCTCGGCGAGATCGAAAAAGGCAAAAGAGACCTCTACTTCTAAACCGCAATTTAGATAGATTTCAACAAGCCTTCAACGCGGGCGGAGCGATCCGCCCGTTTTTTTGCCTTTCAAATCTTTTGCCGAGTCAGGTGTATTTAAGTAGAAAATTACGAACTTTTTCTGACAGGGATCATACTGACCGCGATTTCTGTTGATTAAAATTTCAATCCTAAGGATGCAAACATTCCCTTGTTGGAAGGAAGGATTGAAAATCCGCTGATCTCAACCGGCAGATTTCTCGGTTTCTGAATACTTGTGAGCCACGATCCGACTGCGATCATACCGGCGCCGACGACACCTGTCATAACCGAACCGACAGTCCATGCGGTGTGGTGTTTTTTGTTGTTTTTATGAAGCTCTTCGCAGAAATCCCAGTCCTTGCCTTCGCAAGCGTCGGAAGCGGCAAAAGCCATAGTTCCCATAGCCGGCATCATGATCAAGAAAGATACCGAACCGATGACTATAAGCGGAACGCCTGCACCGAGATAAGGTCTGTAATATTTGATCTTCTGCGTTTTGCCGTAGACATACGGTTGCGGTGCGTTTGCGGGTGCCGGCTGCTCTGCCTGAGCAGGTGCTTCTTCAACTGTTTCTGCAGGAGTCTGTTCTTCCTGCGGCGCCGCTTCGGCTTTCTCAGGTGCTTCCGGCTCTGCAGGTTTCTGCTCTTCCTGCGGTGCCGCTTCGGCAGGCTGTGTTTCAGCCGGTTTCTGCTCTTCCTGAGCAGGAGTTTCCGCTTCTTTCGGTGCTTCCTGAGCCGCTTCGGCAGGCTGTGCTTCAGCCTTTACCTCTTCATTTTTCGGTTCCTCTTTTGGGGCTTCCTGAGCGAAAAGAATAAAAGCTCCGAAAATCATCAGCATGAACATAGAAATTTTTTTCATTTTTGCCTCCATAAATAAAAAAACCGATAGATTTTAAGCAGAAATTAAAAAAATACAATTTTTGTTAGGGATGCAGTGAAGAAATCAGATTTTGGGATTACCAGGCCGGTTCAAGAGAAAGATTAAAGTGATCAACTACCGCGGAATTAATAGTCAGACTACCAAGACTGAACCATTCGAATTTATGTTCCCAGCATCCGACCTCGTCGTTTGAAGATGCCAGATCGGAACTCGTATCACCTCCGATAGCATCGCCGTCATAAAGGCAGTAGGTAATCGTGTCGGTTTTTGCCGAAAAATCTATCGTTGAGCTTTCATTCCAGCTTGCTGAAGTCGAATCCTCGCCGCTATTTGTTCTGAAAACTTCTTTACCGTTGATTTTCACAACCGCAAAAAGATCGGGCAGACCGCCTAATGCATCCCACGCTTCACCGTCAGCATTTTTTTCAGTAACTTTTGCGTCAATGAAAGTGACTATCCATTTTTTACCCCACGGACTTTGGCATGAACCCTGATAGTAGAACAAACCTTCAGCGCATTCATCATCCGCCGGTTCCGGTTCATTGTCATCAGGAACAGTAAATCCGCAATCTTCCATTTCTTCTGCACAGTTACTGTATACGCAGTCTGTAAATTCTTCATTTGTTGTTGCATCCGAGCAGTTATCTGTCCAACAGTTATACATTGCGTAAAACTGACTCTGACCGATTTCAGAACCGTTGTCCACACACTTTTGCACACATGCGTTGTCTTCACAATCAGCGTAGCAGCTGTAAATTGATGTGCATGATAAATTCAGGGAATTATCACATTTTCCTGTAGAAGCGTTGCAGCCGTAATCGCAGTAATTATCATAACTCCAGTAACCGTTATAACAAGAGTAGGAAGCATCATTGTTACATTTATATTCACCAGCAGAACATTCATTTGAAGAACCAGACTGACTGTTGTCGCATTTTCCAGTCCATGAATCGCAGTAATCACATCGTTCCGAAAGCTGCCACATCAAATCATTCCCTGAATAACCGCAGTAGTATGAATCTCCGTATTTGCAGACATACTCACCGTAAGAACATTCTTTGTAGTAGGAACTTTCTCCGTCGTCGCTGCTGC
The DNA here is from genome assembly GCA_016290135.1 of bacterium. GTDB lineage: Bacteria > UBP6 > UBA1177 > UBA1177 > UBA1177 > UBA1177. The sequence continues at coordinate 23,803 of JAEESW010000031.1, read as the reverse complement.
TTCCGCCGCCGCATGAAACCGTCAGGATCATCGCAGCAAAAATTGCTGCGCAAACAAGAAACTTTTTCATCTTTAACCTCCAAAAGTTAATAAAAACACAAAAAACGATTTTGTTTAAAGCTGCCAATTTGGTACGCAAAAAAAAATCCCGGATCATTCGTCTTTTTTTTCTTTAATCAGTTTTTCTTCAGTAATATCAATGAGTTTGTCTCCGACAAGAATCGAGTGAAAATACTCCAGATTGGCCATTGCGCGTTCGTTCCGCTCTTTTTCCGCCTGGAGTTCCATCTTCAGCCGCTCGAATTTTTTCTCAAGAGCCGCCTTGTCCGCCTTTTCCCCGCCAAGAACGCGGTAAGGCTGGAATTCCCGCTGACTTTCAAGAGATTTTCCGAAACACGACATGTAAGGTTTCAGAAAGCAGAGATTTTCGACAAGGATTTTGGCATCCTGCGAAAGCATGAACTTGTCTTCACGCCTGTTGAAAAAACTGTCCGCGCTCGGAACATGAAAACGCTTGTCGAAGTCCTCTTTGTTTTTGATAATCTCACGGACCCAGTTTGCAAGCTTTCCCGGATTTTCGTAACCAAGCTCCCGAATAAAATCGAAAAGCACCAATGTTTCGGCATCACAAATCTTTTCCATAATCCTCCTTGCATCAAAAAAAACCGATTTTGCTTATCCCTACCATTTTGGCATAAAAGTTTTTTCTGACGACTCACAAAAAGTTAATAAAATCAACTTGTTGCAAAGAGTTTTGGATCCTGGCGCAATCGGCTGACAAAAAGGCTCTAAAACAAAACCAAGCCCTGAATTTTTAAAACGACCGATTGTTAAGCTGAAATAAATGACTGTTTACCTGCGATAAACAACCATCCGAAGTCCAAAAAACCTTTTAATGCCTTTTGGCAACTCCGTTACCTGCCGGTGAAATGCTCGCCGTTCGCGAAAAGCGGGAAACCATTCCCAGATCGCACAAAATAACATCTGCTGCTCACAGCGCAACAATAAACGCAGAAATTATGGTGATTTTGAGATGGAAATCAAGTTTTCTTGTCGGAGCGCAGGCGGCTCGCCCGCCTTGCTTCTCACTTCTTGGCTCGCCATTGAGGGAGAGCTGTCAGTTTGCTGACTGAGAGGGGTTCTCCACATCTGTCAGTTTACCACCCGTCATCTGAGCAATTATTCGTGTTGTAGCCGTCACAGGTCGAATTGCAAGCCGCTGTTCCGCTAACATAATTTGAATCCAAATCACTGCAATCTATCGGCGCTCCGTCGCAGACTTCGTCGCCTTCGACTATGCCGTTTCCGCAGATGGCCGGAACATCGTTGCTGGTTGAAATCCAGACAGTGTTTTCATCGTAAAAGTATGTATATCCGTCAAATGTGTAGACATCCTGAAGTTCCCTGATATCACCAGAAAGCTCGGTGAAAGAAATTCCGCCGTCGCCGTCGTCTTCAAATTTATAGGTTTCATCATCGCAGGAAAGATAAAATCTGCCGTCAGAGCTTCCGACTTCTATTTCGAAGCATCCGAAGAACTCGTTAGCTTTCAAGGCAAGCGTATCAGCGTCGCGGATTTCTACCGGAGAGAATAAAGCATCTTTGTAAAGTCCGATTTCGCCGTTTTCTATAGCAAAATCAAGCACTGAGCCGTTGTTTACCGAGGTAATTACTGAAAGTGTTTCAAGGTCTCTGACTTTGATTCCGTTGTCTTCCCCGACGTAAAGTTTGCCGTTGTAAACTTCGACTTTGTACTGAGAATTGAGGAAAGCAGATATGAAAAGGATTTGAGTGAGTTCGGCGGGATCGCTTGCATCAAGTTTGTAAAGTCCGCCGTTTGTCGCTGCAAAAAGAGAATTCCCATAAACTTCAATGTCGTTGACCCTGCTGCTTGTCGAAAAAGATGAAAGCAGAACAGGAGAGGTCGGATCGGAGATGTCATAGACTTTTATCGCATTGTTTGTTCCGACATAGAGCCTGTTTCCTTTTCCGGCAAGGCTGTAAACGCTTGCTCCTGCTGAGAAAGAGTTATACCACTGATGGGTGAACGGAACACATTCGCCGCTTGTTTCAAGGCCGCCTTGAAGTGCTGTTTCGGATTCTTTCAGACAGTAGCTGCCGTTCAATAATTCATCATACGGAACAGGAATTGTGAAACTCGAAATACTAATATTTTCAACAAGTTCTGCATTTACAAATTCAAAGGCCGGGAAAGTTCTGTTGCCGTTGATTACCGGATTGAATGCAATAATTTCGCCGTCAACTTCCTGCATGATAACTTTGCGGAAATCGCCCAGCAGTGTATTTGTGACAAGTGTCCATGTATCTGTTTCGGAATCAAAACTCCACAAATCGGAAAGAGCATTGTTGCTGAAATCCGTTCCACCTGCGAGGAACATATATTTGCCTGTTGTTGCAACATTCAGAATCTTTCTCTGCGGCGGCATGGTGCCCTGAATCTCCACGAAACTTGAGCCGTTGAATGAATACATTTTGAAGTTGGTGGAACTTTGCTCGAGAAGATAAAGTTTACCGTTCAGATAAACCAGTTTTATCGGATCTCCGCTGACTGAAACAGTTCCCAAATCGGTCAGAGTGTAGACAAGTTCAGGAAGTTCGTTCACATTGTTGAGGACTTGCGGAACTTCGCTTGCTGATTCGATTGCATAAAGATGTTTCGTCTGGTCTCTTCTTTCCGCAATGAAGAAATTAGCAGAAGAAGTTTTGATCGAGTTCCCTGAAAAAATATGTTCGCTCCAGTTTTCAATCACACCGAGTTTGTTCCAGTTTGCCCCGCTGTTTGAAGTGTTCAAAGCAAGGAAATATTCATTTCCGTCACTCAACACGCCCATCATTTCTGATGGTGAAATCTCGCTGAAAGTAACCAGATTCTGCGGAAATACTATCCTCTGGCTTTGAAGCACGACATTGTTTTCAAAATCTTTTGCGAGCATATGCCTTGAAACATAGTCATAAGGATAAATCTCATTCATTCCTATAAATTTGATAGGAATGTCATAGTAGCATGAGGGACAAAGTTCTACATTCGGCAGTTCAATCGGTGCAGAGACCGGCGGAGTAAACATTTTTGTGTGGTAGTTGAGTTCCAATGCTTCAATCATGTATCGTGCCGCACGGGCGAATTTATTGGTATTTGTCGGCGGGAAATAGGCATCGTTGATGACAATATTGTTATCATTGTCATCATCGTTCGTTTCCAAGTTGTCAGAATCATCCATTTCCAATGCATCGGAATCTTCGGCTTCAGTGATTATGTATGATGGAATATCCTCCAGCTCAGTATTATCGTCTACTGGCAGAATACTTGTCGAAAGTGCGTAATACATCGTGTTGTTAACATCATAAGCTCCTCCGTTAATAAGGCTTTGGCAAATTGATGTATCGGGAATATCTGAACATTTATTATGTTCAAGCCAGTCTTTTCTCCAGTTCCACCTTGCTTCGCCTCCCCAAAAATTGCTGACCTTGACTGGTTTTCTTGCTTCATCGTTGTTGGGGTCGCTGTCATTGCTTCCTATATTTCTCGGAATCAGCGGATCTGGCTCTTGAATCAAGGAAGAAAAATTTAAATCGCTTGAGGTTTCAACAATTGAAATTCTTCTTTGCCAACTTTCAATAGATCTTTGCGAAAAATCATCACTTCCGTGGCTGTAGCCGAAATTTTTGCTAGGCATTGAAGAAGCGCCTTCTTTTTCTGAAGTTGAACAATTGCCTCGAGTTCCCCAAAGGTAATGGAATCTTGAAGAAACAGCACAAAAATGGACTGCGGCATTGCAGGTTCCTGAATACAAATAAAAGTTGTTTAAAGGAAAAGTAACTCCATCGCAAAAATTTAAGCCTCTTCCGCTGTTATATGGCATTTCCAATTTAACTGTCGCATACTTGTTAAACTCCCATTTAATCAATCCTGCCGGAGAAATCGGCAGCTGCCACCCATCACCTTTGGCATCTGCTATTTTGCTGTTAGCAAAACCACCTCCGTTGTTCCCGAAATCACAGGCATCACCTATTCCATCTAGATCGCTGTCAGGTTGCATTCTGTACACATATTTCATCGGGATTATTATCAGACGACTCGGTTGGATAATATTGTTTCTGTTTATGTTTGTAGAAAAAGGCAGTATCTTGAACATCGGAACCCTGACGATAGTTCCCATATTTTTTGCTATTGCACCTTTGTGGTTTAGATCAGTTGAATTTCCGAGAATAAATTCGTTGTCCAGTTCGTAATCTACTAGAGGATTTTTGGTATTCGGGCAATTGTCGCATAAATCGCCTACTCCGTCTCCGTCTGTATCAAGTTGATCTGGATTGTAGGTATTCGGACAATTGTCGCAAGCGTCAGGAATGCCGTCTCCGTCATTATCTGCCTGATCCGGATTATAGTTGGGGCAGTTGTCATATTCATTTCTAACACCGTCACAGTCCGTGTCGTCTCCCTGTCCCGGGATACATTGATAAGCATTCCTGCATGCCAGTTCACAATTCTCGAAATTTATAAAACTGTAGAGAGCATAAGAGTCGGCAAGTTTCCTGCAATGCAAAACACAATTGAAAAAACTCTCAGGCTCATTTTCCCCATAATTTCTAGCGATGTAATCTTGAGGGTCGACATTGGACATCTCAAACAATCCGGGAATGTTCCATTTGAAACCGTATCGAGTTTGTAGCATGCCGTGTTCATCTTCGTAATTAAATTCCCGTTTCCAAGTTCCAGAATTGCCAGAGCCTAAATACCACAAATGAAAAAAGCCTGAGTCATTAACAAACCTAAATGTTTTTACTTCTTCATTTCTCGGATCATTAAACGGCATTAAATAGAAATCATTCTCTGAAAAATAGGAATTTTTTTCCAATGTGAAAGCAGGAGTACTCTCATTTTGAGGTACAAAACTTGTGGATATAAAATATTTGTTAATGACTTTTCCGGTTGTTCCGTCTATAAACGGATTCAATGCCGCGTATTCATTCACATGCAAAGTGGAATTGTTGTTTTCCAAGTGATCTTTTACACGAAAAAAGTATTCATCGCTTAAACCTTCGTCAATATTGCTGATTCCGTCTCCGTCAATATCCAAGTCGCAAAAATCTCCGAAGCTGTCCATATCCATATTCCAAAAGGCACTGTCTGGATAGTACGGGCAACCGTCAAGTTCTAATTGGTATCTGTCTCCGTCTGCACCGTTTTGAGCAGTATTACCGGAACTAAGGCCAGGCCCGTAGAGTGCAGAGTAGACACTATTGTCAAAAATATCGGGGATTTGGTCGTTATCAAAATCTAGAGTTCTTAACTCATCAGAAGACAAAAAACTTCCTTGTGCGGGTAATTCATTATTTTCGCAATCTCCTAAATCTTGCAGATCGTTTTTTAATGTTTGAAATCTGGCGATATCTCCGGAATTTTGTTCATTAATGGCTTGGGCTAATAAATTGTCTACTTCAGTTAACACTTCTAAAACATGTGAACATTCTGAACCATATTGGAAAACTTTAATGTTTCCTGAAAAGACATTGTATTCTGGATGACAATTGTTATCAAAATTCTGATCAACTTTAAACAATTCAAGTTTGTTTTCAAAATAATGGCTGTTTTTTACTATGAAATACTCCGGTCCGTTTCCGTTGTTCACAGGCTTCATATATCCGACAATTATGACTGCATGATATCCTTCACCTTCCGGAGCGGCCCGATTATCCATACGTATAAGAGAAAGAAACTTTCCCATATTCCATGGAGCTGAAGTAACATCAATTGGATTGCCGTTTTCAAACATACAGTTGGCTTGGTAGGTCATTACAACAGGTTCTCCGATACGCATAGAATCTTTTACAACATTTATGTCGGTAGTAGTCTCTGGAAATCCCGGATAAAACCTAAGCCAATGATTTTCTTTAGCTTTGTTTCTGAGTCCTCTGTTCCAGCTATCCTCCTCTCCCACGCAATAATCTTTTTGATTGAAATCCCCATATCTATCGGTGTCACGCTTACTGTGATAGTTGTTTTCCAAGAAAAAACTCGAATGATACGGGTAATGTTCTTCCTGAATAATTCCTCTTGCTGCGAGCCTTATCATCGTATTGGTTCCATGGGATTCACAACCGGCGATTTCCTGGGCGTAAGCCTCTGAAAGATTGGCTTCCACATCTCCTGCTATACCATTAACGGCTGCACTATTTGCTGTAGTTTGAGCATCATGCAAAATGTCGGCATATTGTTTGGCCAGTTTGATTTCTATCGCTCCGGTAGATGCGAATCTTGTACATCCTCTCAAAGATCCCTGACTTTTTATGCTTGAAACCAAATCAACGATATTACCGTTTATGTTTGCGTAATTTGTTAGAGAATAGACTTCATATTGTTGATTATCCATCACAACATTAAACGGAATAGTCCTTAAAAAAGGTAATGCCGGAACCGTAATTTCAGGCACTCTTTCCAAATAAAGATTTGTTCTGCGTATTTCCGCCATCGTCTCGGCTGAGATACACCCATCTTCATCTTCTCCACTATTGCATGAAGAACTTCCTTCCATACAGACATCGCCATAAACAAAGCGAACAAAACTGATGAAAACAATAAAAAACATAAATTTTTTCATTTTTCTCTCCTTAAAAAAGTTATTGTTCGAGTGGACAAACATTATTTTCTTTACAGTAACATTCCCAATCGCGCATGATTGCGTGAATGCTTGTTGTTATCTTCCACAAGTGCCATTTTCCCCAAAAAACATTAAATCCCATTAAATCTGAACTATGTGTGACGAATGTTGAATCACTAGGGCAGTAAGATTCTTTCCTGTCAAATCTATAAAAACAACCCATCTCATCAGTTGTTCCGTTCAACAAAGTAAAAAAATCACTATATGAAATTCGATTACCTTTTAGCATATCTATTTCCCAACTATAAGTAGTTTCCTTATTTTTATCTATCGCGTGCTCTGAATATTTAGGACTTTCCAAGTCTTTCAAGCTGACTTCAACAAATGTAGGTTTTCCATAAACATTATAAACAACGCGGTATTCATCATCCAGATCTATCCTTGGGCTGTGACCAAGTTCTTCATTCCCTGATTCATTCTTACGGTTGAGTTTGAAGCAGTCGTCAATGTGCTGCGGATATTTGCGCAAATCACAGTAGTAAAGTTCACGGTTGTTCGTGATAAAAGTCAGATGATCGCCGACAATATTACCTTCTCCTGCATAATTATTGATTCCGGCGAGTTCATGCCATTTCCAGTCTTTGGCAGAGGCATAAATTGTCTTTTTACCTTCAAGACGCAACAGAACCCAGTTTTTCCCTGCAAACGGCGGATCGGAAAATTTTTCATTTTTTACGGTTAAATCATAGATAAATTCATAGTGATAATTACCGTTTTGACGCAAAACAGAAACAACGAAAAATCTTGCGTTAGCATCTAAATTAGGATCTCTGTCATAGCTTTGAATAACATATCGGTTTTCATTAAAGGCAACATAATATGAATGTCCGAGAGTCGAATACTCATCTTTTTTAGGATCATATTCAACAACCCTGGTAGAATGTCCGAAACTCATCCCTGCAACTCCGTCAGACATTCCGTGAGACCAAACCGTTCCGTCGTTTGCACTGAAATCATTTACCGTGAGCAGTCTGTCACAACTGCTAATAAATGTGTTGAGTTCAGCTTTTGTTTTTGCATGCATGTCCGGCAGTTTGCACGGCCACGGATAGCATTCTCGTTCTTTTGTCTGGTTCTGATTTTTTTCCTGTTCCTTCAAATAATCCTGATATTCGCCCCAGTTGTCCCATTCCCAGATGTTGCGGACACACTGAGGATCGTTTTCGGTGGGAGTGTCGCAGCCCGGGCGGCAGAAAGTGGGCTTGCCGTTTGCATCTTTGAAGGGAAACGGGGTTTTGATCGTGTTTTCGTTGTAGCGCAGATCGAGACATTCTACTGTTTCAGGGGTGTCTGAATCAGTGTCCCGATCCGGAGTTTCATCCGAATCATCAGCGATTTCAGAACCTTGCGAATCGGAATCATCATCGATAGTTTCCGTATCACTGCCGTCGGAATCGGCATCCGGCAGAATGTCGGAATCATTTTGTGATTTTGAGGAAGAACAGGAAATTAAGAAAAACAACCCTAAAATAACTAAAAATGCTTTTAAATGGAGCGGCATTTGAACCTCCGGAGAATGATTATGTAAAAACAACAAATAATTATATTTTTTGTTGAAAAACTGTCAAGAAAGAAAAAGGGGGAATTATGAGAAAAAACAAAAATTTTTGGTTATGTTTAGATTCTTCGCTACGCTCAGAATGACGGTCAACCTTAATAATTTTTCGGGTAATTTATTTTGACTTCCTTGATTTTGAGATTCTGCGCGGCAACCCAGTCGAAATCAATGCCGAGACTCTTCAAGTGTGCTACTCTGTACCACCACCACGCGTTGAGAAGTGCCCTTTTTCTTGAGCCTGAATCGAATTTTTCTTTGATTTTTTCAATGCGCTCAAGAGTTTTTTCAGCTGCTTCCCTGACATCTTTGTCGATATCGTTCTTTTTCAAGTGGTTGAAAATTTTACAGTTGTTGAATCCAAGATTGACTCTAAGATCTCCCGCCGCTTCGCAGTAAGCCTCCCTCCAGAGCGGATGCGGCTCGATAATTTTTATGTCGTAGCCTTCCCTGAACTCTTCCGGCACATCTTCAGGGTTTTCCTTGCGCTTGTTCACAGCATAATCATCCGCCGATTTGAGCTGCTCTGTAAGATGCTTGAACCACTCTTCGCACACTTCCGCTGCTTTTTCGCTTTCCAGACTGCCGAGAAGCGGAGTCAGACGCAGCGGCACGAAAGCCCAGACAAAACGGGAATCTTCGTAAGGCTTCATATCTATCGAATAAGCCTGCTCCGTGAGATTCCTGAAAATCGCAAGCAGCGGCTTGACCGCTTTCCACGGGCCGAAAGAATCCTTCAAAAATGCTACTGCCTTATCAAAAATCAAGGTCGTGAGATACGATTCAGGATCAGGAACACCTTCAGCTTCAAAAGGCTCGCCTGCATAGTAAGCAGAGGGCTTTCCTCCCGATTTCGCTATTTTTTTCAGTTCGTTCAAGAAATCATCGAACTCTTTTTTCAAGACATTTTTATCGATATTCGTTTCAGGGATACCGGGCAGGACCACTATTTCCGCTTTATTGAAAATTGTTCTTGCCTGCTCGACAATGACGATCTTCTGAAAAAGTTCAGGCAGATTTTTGAACCACTCTTTCCCGACAATTTTATCACGGAGAAAAATTTCAAGAAGCATCTTTTTAACATCATCAGATCCGACAGCCTCTTCGCCGCAGCATTCACTGACTTTTACGACAAGAACATGCGCGACACGTGATGCAAAATAGCAGGCAGTTTCCAGATCTTCGATTTTTTTAACTTCTCTTTCGGCGACACGCCTGATCAAGGGCATTTTATATTCGTAATCGAGTTTCATCATCAGAGAATAGAAGTCCCTGTTTTTCATTCCGCATTCAAAACTCTTGAAAGCATCGCCGTCAGCAAGACAAGCTGTCATTTCACCCCAGGAAAAAAGTATTTCTGCGAGCTGTTTTTTCGTTTTGTGGTCAAAAACCTCAAATTTAAACTTAGCCTTATCCGCTCTTTCATGTATTTCCTGATAATCAAACAATTCCGGACGAAAAGCGAATATATCGAGAACATCTTCCGGCGAGAGTATTTTCTCTTCAATCAAAGCTTTAAAAAGAGCAATATTATTGAATAATCCCCTGAAAACATCGTAAAAACACCAAATCGACGGCTGATCGTAGGAAAGAAACTGTATCTCACGCGCCGCGAATTCATACAGTACTTTAATATTATTAAATTTTTCGAGTCTTTCCTTTGCGCTTTTGCCTGCCGCTTCAAAACTATACTCAGGAATCCATTCCGCAGAGAAGGTTCTTCTGCGTTTTTCGGCGAAGTTGTCCCAAAGGATAAAATAGCGGAGAAAATCATTTCTCACCTCTCCGAAACGGCGAAAATCGGCAGTCATTACCGTCGGCAGGACATAGCAATAAAAACCTTTCAGGAACTTTTCATAATCACCCGTTTTTTCACTTAATTCAAAAAACTTGTCTGCCAATTCCCAAAAACCGGCTTCTTCATCTTTTCCCAAAATCTTGTCGTAATTTGCAATGCTGAGCAGGTCCTTAACTTCTTTCTCGCTCAGAAGTTCGGACAAAATTTTGATCATATCTTCGATCTTCTCATCTTCGCATGAGCGGACATTACCGTGTTTCATCCTTTCCAGACATCTTGAAACTATGCGCCTGATGTTTCCTTCTTTTGTCTCTTTCTCGTCAAATTTACCGAATTTACTCATATTATTCTCCATTTAAAGCCCTGCGGCCGGACGAGCCGACCGCAGGAAGTGTTTGTGTTATGCCGCCGCCTCTTCCGGATATTCCGAAAGCAGACATGCAATTTTTCTCATCTCCTCAATATCGTGAGCCGGATTATCGCAAACTTCAAGGATTTCCAAATCATTCGGTTCTGCTTTTAATCCGTAACTCTTATAAATGTCAAACATTTCAGTTCCTCTGTAGATCTGAAGCGGAAACGCTGTAATTTTAGAAAAGCCTAATGTTCTCAGCGAATTAACATCATTCCTGAAAGATTCCGCCGTCTGACAAGGCAATCCGTAAATGAGCGTGATCTCTGTCCTGATTCTGCGTTTTGCCACTTCTTTCAACTTTTCAAGCACTTTTTCTTTAGTTCCGCATCCGCCGCGGTTGATTTCCCTCATAACTTTTTCGTCAAGCGACTGTACTCCGATCTCGAAAATGAGGTTCGGCATTGTCTCTGCAATATCAAGATATTCGTCTGTAAGCGTTTCAGGGCGTATCTGCAAAGAAACTGCCGCTGTAATTTTCAACTCTTTCAGCAGCGTCAAAAACTCGAAGCTGATTTCCTTAAAATCAGCGCGCACATCGTTGAAATAGGGATCGAGAACATTGATCTTTCTGACTTTTGCAGCCTTGAAAAGCATGAGTTCCCTTCTGTGGGTCTCCATACAACCGACACAGAAAACCTTTTTCTCAGGATTGCGGTGACGGCAGAACGAGCAGTTGAAAAGACATCCGCGTCTGAGTTCCATTCTGACCGTCATTCCCTCTTTCAGCGGAATAAGACCGGACAAATACGGTGAAGTCAGCTCCTCGAACACAGGGAGTTCCTTTATGAGAGGATTCCCGCTTCTTTCAGCACGGTAAAGATATTCTCCAAGATTCGCGAATACTTTTTCTCCGTAAGATTCAATGAAAAAGTCAGCAGAAGGATACTCTTTTCTGAGCGTTTCAAGCCCTCCGCAGACCATCGGTCCGCCCATCACGATAATCGGGCCTTTTTTGCATCTGCCGAGAATCTCCATCGTCTTTTTAAAAAGCTCATCGCTCCATGCAAAGACGCTGAAAGCCGCGATATTGCAGCCCTTCTCCATGATTTTTTCTGCAATCACAGCTGCTGTTTTTTCATAATTGATGCAGAATTTTCTAAGGTTTTCATTAAAATGTTCATTCAAATCATAGGTAAAAGTTTCAATGCTGCCGTTGTTGTTTCCCTGCATGAACGCATTGACCAAACATGTGATTCCGTAAGGAATTCTTACTTCGTCAGGACGGCAGAAATTCGTCGAAACGAGAAGAACTTTCAATTTTTCTGATGAATTTCTCATATATAAACCTCTTCAATCTTGAGTTAATAAAGCTCCCGCAGTTTCCTGCGGGAGCACTGCCTAATGACCATGTTTTTTTATGGTCTTTATTTTGTTTTCGTAAGCATCATGACTTCCGACAAAGAAAGTCCTGCCGTCAGTCAGGAGCCTGTAGTTCATGCTGAGCCTGAAGGAATAAAATTCATTTTTCAGACCAGCCAGCTTTTTCCATCCGTGGCGAATGCCTTTCTGGAAAAGTTCAATAATTTTTGCAGCTTTATTCAAAAGCTGTTTAGGAATTTCACCTAATTTCTTCATTTTTTCCTCCAATGATAAATTTTAAAAACACATCTTCGGAAAATTTAGAAACTTTGGATTGTTGTAATGGGAAAAATAAGACTCTTTGACAACTGTCGGTAACTTGTAAAAGCCTCGCAAGCCGATCTGAGCTCTTCACTCAGCGTAACTTGTTCACCGTGTCAACCCATGACGGCTGAAACTGCAATCGAAACAACTGTTTCACACAGCACGATAAACTCTCAATTACTCCGTTCCTCAGTTTTCAATGATCTCCGAAAAACGCTGTTGTTTATAAGAAAAAAATGATCAAAGTCAAGAACTTTTAAATCTTTTTCGGATTTTTCACGAAAAGCCGCCCCTACCTTCCTTCACCGGCAGACATTATTCCGACAGCCAGTCTATTATATTGACGAATTTTATGCCGTTTTCGCTGGTTATGAAGCTCCTGTCCATTGAAAGGATGATTTTTTCATAGTTGTCGCGCACTGTCTGCAAGGGACGGATTTCCCGTGCTCTTGTTTCGGGTGAGATTATGCTTTCTGCGACCTGAAAATAGATTTTTTCATCGGTTTTTTCGGCAACGAAATCGATTTCGTTTTCACCGGCTTTTCCAATATAAACACGGTATCCGCGCCGTCTAAGCTCAAGATAGACTATATTTTCAAGAATATGTCCGCGTTCGGCGTCACGGTATCCCAAAAGCAGGTTCCTCAAACCGATATCCGCGATATAATTTTTAGACAGAGTCTTCAGCAGCTGTCTGCCCTTTATGTCATACCTGCCGACAGAATAAAAAAGATAGGCGCTGTTCAGCATCGAAATGTATTTCTCGACAGTCTTTCCGGCGAAATTCCTGGGGGAATCGAGATCCTTTTCATGGACAAGGACTCCTGCAATATTGTTCGGAGAGGTTGCAGAACCTATATTCGAGCACAGAAAAAGAATTATTTTTTTTAAAGTAACCCCGTCAACCTTGTCGTAACGGCTCATTATATCACGAAGCAGGACCGTGGAATAAATCCCTTCAAGAATCTGGTTGCAGCCCGTCTCGTCAAAGTTGTATTCACGAAGAACGGGCATTCCTCCGAAGCGGAGATATTTCATAAATTTTTCTTCATCCGAGACGCTCTTTTCAAAACTGTAAAAAGAGAGGAATTCCTTGAAGGAAAGCGGCAGCACCTCTATTTCCACATACCTTCCGGAAAGCAGTGTCGCAAACTCGGAGGAAAGCATTCTGGCATTCGAGCCTGTGATATAGATATCGACATCGAAATCAAGTCTGAAAGATTCCACCGCCTTTTCCCAATGCAAAACCTGCTGGATTTCATCAAAAAGAAGATAAGTCCTTCCTTTTTCAGGAATTTTTGCCGAGACAAATTCATAAAGCGAAAGATAGTCTTCAATATTTCCGAAGCGCAATGACTCGAAATTCATAATAATTATGTTTTCCGGTGCAACTCCTTCGGCGAGCAGATAGTCGTAAAAAAGCAAAAGCAGGGAGGATTTTCCGCTGCGCCTCATTCCCGTTATGATTTTGACCACATCGGTATCTTTGTTTGCAGCAAGCCGCCTCAAATACGTCTCTCTCGCTATAAGTTCCGCCATTTTTGCCTCCAAGCACAAAAAACAAAACTCTTTATACCACACTTTTGCAGAATTTCAACAAGTTTCCGACTTTGAAGTCAGAAACTTTTATTTTTCGCAGACTTTCAGACTTTGAAGTCAGAAACTTCGTTCTTCCTTTCCGTCAGGTGTTTCCAGTAACGCTCCGGCACGAAACGCAGCTGGAGTTTAGGATTTATGCGGCTTTCTATCGCGATTATTTTGAAGTAGTTTTTCCACATTTTTTCGAAAGAATCCTCGGTTTCCGATTTCCCGAAAAGTGTTTCCATGTTCAAGTGAGATGTCATTTCATCAACAAATTCAACATTTTCAGTTTTTCCGTCAGCATGGTAGACGGCAATTCCGCGTTTCAGGTCGTGGATCATCCACTTCGTTCCCGAAAGACGCTCGTAAAAATGGGGAACGAGCAGCGGCATAAGGTTGAAGTCAGGTTCCATCGGGGCATAGAATATCCCAGACGAAAGCTCGGAAAACCGCAGCAGCCCCAGCATTTTGTCGTATTCACGCGACACTTTTTTACGCATCATCATTGCACGGGCGATCTTTTCATCCTGAAAACAGGAGAACGCCCTTTTTCCGTTCTTCAAGACAGCTTTTATCAGATAAAAATCGTAAGTTTCGCAATTTTCCTCTTCCGAAAGAAAGATATAGACTATCGCGGTAAATCCGCGGTTCCCGCATATTTCCAGAAGTTTTGAGGCTACCCTTTCCGCTTTTTCCGGCGAAGTTTCGACCTCGCGCGTCTCGGCGAAAAACTGCCTTTGGAAACCGTTTTTTTTCCCGATCACCACTTCTTCTTTCACTAAAAACGCGTCGAAAACCGCGCTCAGAAAACCTTCAAACGTGCCGTCATAAAGAAAAATCATGCAGACTCCGAAAACACTTAAGCGCTGTAAGATAGCAGGAAAAAGTCAAAAACATCAAAAAAAATTGTGCTTTGAGTCTCAAAAGCTAAAATACACGGAAATTTTTGAGGTTTTGAAAAAATGGTCAAGGCAAGCGAAAAAAAGAGAGAGATATTTGATTTCTTCAAAGACAACTCAGACAGGCTGTTCGACGACAGCGATCTGGTGAAATCCACGAAAGAACTCGTCACACTTTTCGGCAAAGTCATCAGAGGATACAGACTTTATCCGAGGACGAATCCAGCGTTTTCGAGATTCGGAGACCAGTTCAAAGTCAAACTCGACGAGATCCTTTCCGACATCCCTTCTATTTCACTGAGGATATCGACAAAAGGCTTCATGCTCGGCAACCACATTCTCGATACAGGCGAAAAGGACCGAGAAGTCGTGTTTTTCCTCTACAATGACGGTCTGCGGGAAATATTTTTCCAGAAAGGGACCACAAAAGAAGAGATCAGCCAGCTCTTCAATGTCCTGGCCCAGTGCACACTGTTCGCGAACGAGGACTACGACCTTTCGACCCTGCTTTGGGACTATAACTTCACGAATATCGGATACATCACCGAAGACGAACTTATACGTCAGAATATTTCCATATCAAACGATTCCGACAATACATTCTCCCCTTTTCTTGTCGAAGAACTCTCATACGGCGCAGGTTTCGGCGGCATCGGCGAGATAGACAGGGAAGACGGCAAGGAAGGATCGGGAAATTCACCTTACGAAATGGGCAAAGCAGCCAATTTCGAGACGACCGATTTTGAAAAGTACTCGGAACTGATCCTGAAAGAGAATATTCAGGTCGATTTCAACGAGCGCAAGGAACTTCTCAACCAGAGACTTTCGAACTACATCGTCGGCAAGATGGAAATGTTCAAATTCGACGAAGAGCTGAAAAGGAACAGCGACGCCTTTGTCGTAAACCGCTTTCTCAAAGAACTTTCCACCAGACTGATGAACAGCCAGGGAACGAAAGCCGGCAAGGAGCTTCTCGAAACTGCGGTCTCTCTGTGGGAAAAACTGCTCATATTCGGTTCCGTGAGCGGAGCGATCCTCTTCATAAGGACACTGAAGACCATTGCAGAGCAGCTCAAGACGACTCAGCCGGAATACTCGAGGAAGATAGAAGAAACTTTTTCCGACCTGGAGAACGAGGAGTTTTTAAGCGACTTTTTCTTCTCTGTCGAAGATATTCCCGAAGAGGAACTTGCGGTGATCGGCGAATTTTTCGCTCTGATCCCTTCAAGAAAAATGGATTTCCTTCTCTCTAAAATAAACGGCATAGATTCGAAAGACACTCGAATCGCCGTGATAAGAAGCTGTGCGAAGTATCTGCCGATAACCGATGAGCTCATCGCCCTCACAAGACACTCCGACTGGAAGGTAGTCCGTAATGCCCTCGCTCTGATGAAAGAGAAAAAAGATCCGAGGATCCTTCCGGCGATAAGGGCGACAGTATCGCATCCGCAGAAACAAGCCAGGATCGAGGCACTTGCGCTCCTGATGGAATTTTCGGTCGAAGAGGCCCTTCCGGCTCTCGAAAGGGCGGCGTTCTCGTCGGCAAGGGATGTCAGAAGCGCGGCGATACAAAAGATCCTTGAACTCAGGGACAACACTGCGATAAAACCGATCGTCAACAGACTCCTTATAGTCCATAACCTCAAAAAACTTGATCCTGACGAGATCGACGAAATATTCAATATGATAATTTCGATGCGCAGATACGACCTTTTCGACCTTCTCGGGCAGCACCTGCTGACTGAGGATCATGATGTAAGGCTCTCTGCAATTCAGGCGATACAAAAAGCTACGACTATGACTCATTTTTCAAGATTCATCGTCCGCGCGGCCGATATCAATTCACTGGCAAAAATGAAACCGGATGAGCTTCAGGCTTTCTGCCGTCTTCTCAAACCCGAAATTTTCCCGGAACTTTTTGCAGCTTCCGGCGGAATGCTTACAGCTTCTGGAAGCCTTTTCAACAAAACCGTAACTACGGCGAAAGAAGAGTTTTACAAGGCGATCTTCTACTACCGGAACGATCCTGAAGCGAGAAAATTCATCGACAGATCGCTCTCTGCAGGCAACAAGGAAACAACAAAGATAGTCAATAAAATCAAGGACAAATACCTATGAGTGAAGAACAGCAGAAAAACGTCATATCATCGGATTTTTTCGAAAATTCCGACCGTATCGAAAGAGCGAGGATGTATGACTTCACGGTCGCCTTCAATGCCCTTGTGAAATCTCTCCGCCTTTACGGCTCCGGAAACGACACTGTCGAAAAAAACACCGAGAAACTGAGCGAAAACATAAAATTCCTGTTCACGACAGAAGCCTTTTTCGACTTTACTTTCAACGGCAACGACTTCATGCTTAACGATGTCAGAGTCAGGAGAAAAAAAGGTTCGAGCATCTCTTTTGAAGAGCTCGAGGATTTTTTCATCCATCTTCAGGTCGCGACCATGATCTTCCCGAAAACGAGCGGAATAAGCGAGATCGTAGAATTCATCCTCACCGGTCAGGAAGTCATGAAGTCGAATGCTTCACCGGATGTCGTGTTCGGCCGCTTCGAGCAGAAACTCAGGAACAAAAACATAAAGATCCAGATAACCCAGCGGGACAGTTCAGGCGGCGACGACCTTTTCAACATCCTGAACAAAAGCCAGCTCGCACGCCTAACCTACCGCAACATGGTCCTCGACCACGCGATGTTCAAAACGAAGATCAGGGAAAACCGCCCGATGCCGCTCAGAAAGGCGATGAGAAATATCCAGAACACGATCGATATGATGTGCGACGGTTCTGAAGACTCGCAGGAATCGCATATCCTTGTTCTGGCTTCAATAAACAGTCTTCGCGGCAAAATGATCGCAACACACCTTACAAACACGGCAATACTCAGCATTGCGGCAGGAGTCCAGCTCGGCATCGACCGCTCTCTTCTCACAAGGATCGGCATGGCGGCATACTTTCACGACATCGACCTTCCTGAAGATTCACGCGGCGAAGTCATCGAGCACTGCCAGAACGGTTTTGCAGTCCTGAGCAGACTCAATTCACTTAACTTCGCGATGATGGAAGCGGCTATCACGGCAGGTCTGCACCATACGACCTACACTTTCGACTGCAAGCCGATACCGCCTGAAAAACCGATAATGTCGACTCCGCTCGGCGAACTAATCAAAGTTTGTGACTACTACGATCTGGTGACACGCTGGTGGCCCGCCCGTGACACGATGCCGATAAAACGACCTGAAGCGATAGAACAGCTTTTCAAAATGGCGGATATGCGCTGCTTCGCAAAAGTCACCGTCAAAGCGCTTTTCAGTGCGCTTGGGATCTTCCCGCCCGGAACAGTGCTGCGCGTCATCGGCAAACAGCAGCTGGCCTGCTCGCTCGATGTTTTCAGGACGACCGGAAGAAAGGGAAAAGCTGCGATACTCGACAGGAACATGAATTTTGTCGGGATCGAAACATTCTATCCGCACGAACTTATCGAAATACCGAAAGGGCTTCACTTCAGGCTTCCGCCGGAGACCGTCAAGACGATGCTCGACACCTTCAACGAAGAAGCGTCAGAATAACCCGTATTTCAAGATGATATAGACGGCACGAAGTCCGTCCTTGACCCCGATCTTTTTGCCTTCTTCAGATCTTCTGGGGCTATAGCTGATGGGGATCTCCTTGAGAACAAGATCTTTTTCTGTGCAGATTTTCGCAACTTTCGCCGTGATCTCAGGCTCAAGACCGAAACGGTCCTCTTCGATATTTATCTCTTTTATGATCTTTCCGCGGAACATCTTATAGCACGTTTCCATATCTGTAAGAGACAACCCGGTAAAAAGATTGGAGAAAGTCGTAAGTCCCGCATTCACGAAATAGTGGAATTTCCCCAGCGGACTCGTCTTTTTCTCCAAAAATCTGCTTCCGTAAAGGACATCGGCTCCGTTTTTGACCGCAAAATCAAGCATTTTCAGAATATCCTGCGGATCGTATTCCAGATCGGCATCCTGAAATATGACATAATCGCCTGTCGAATTCGCAACGGCAGTCCTGACCGCAGCGCCTTTGCCCTGATTTTTTTCATGTCTGAAAAGTTTTATTTTGCCGGTATCGGCATATTTGCGCAGTATACTCAGCGAACCGTCTTTCGAGCAGTCATCGACAGCAACGACTTCGAGCTCGTCAATCAAAGGGGATCTTTCTATTTCAAAAACTTTTCCGAAAATAGCGTCAAGAGTCTTTTCTTCATTATACACAGGAACAAGAACAGATAATTTCATCGGTCTCCGGTTCGTAAAAGAATTTATGCGACTTCCGTTTTTTCAGGGATTTTGATCTCGAATGTCGCCTTTATCGCATGGGTCGGACATGCTGCGGCGCATTTTCCGCAAGCTATGCACTTCGCAGGATCAATATAAGCCAGGAAATTTTCGACTGTGATCGCCTGAACTTTTTCAGGGCACTCTTTCGCACACTTTCCGCAGCCGATGCACGCCGCTTTGCATACGCTCATTGCTGCAGGAGCCTTGTCGGTGTTGCGGCAGCCGACATAAACGCGTCTGTTGTTGCGCCCTTTCGGACGGATCTCGATTATCTTTCTCGGGCATTTCTTTGCGCAGACGCCGCAGGATGTGCATTTTGCCTCGTCGACTACAGGAAGTCCCGTGGTCTTATCCATAGAGATCGCGCCGAAAGCACAGGCTGAAACGCAGTCTCCGAGACCAAGACAGCCGAACTGGCACCCTTTTTCGCCGACAAAAAGAGAAGCGGCTACGGCACAGTTCGCAGGACCGTCATAATCACTTTTTCTCGTAGTTTTTTCGCATGTCCCGCCGCATCTCACGACTGCAACTTTCGGAGTCGCCTCCTGCATCGCAAGACCTATGACCTCTCCTATTTTCTTGCGGTTCTCAGCACTGCATCCGGGGCAGCACGGAATATCGGAAGAACCTGCAGCCGCCGCTTTTACGATACCCTCGGCAAGTCCGCGGCATCCGGGGAAACCGCATCCGCCGCAGTTGGCGCCGGGCAAAAATTCGAGAACTTCGTCGATCCTCGGATCTTCCTCGACCTTGAACTTCTTTGCGACAACAAAAAGGATCACCGCGGAAACGACCGCGATAACACCCAAACTTACGACTGAATAAAGGATAACGCCGTCCATAAAAACCTCCAATTAAAGTTTCCGGCATACAAACACGAACCGCTTCGCAAAATATGGCCTCAAAAGCATCAGGACCAGACCGTAAGGCACCAGGATCAACAAAGAAAAAAGTGCCGCAATACTTTCCGAAACAAAATTCGACGAAACAAAAAGTGTTGAAGCCATCAAAACGAAAGGTATGAAAAAAACATAAAAAACTGCTTTCAGGCCGAATTTTTCCTCCATTTCGACAAGCACGCTGTCGCCTACGGAGAGACTTTCCGCCGGAAGAGCTTCGATAACCTTCTCGGAAAGTTCCGAAACAGAGCACATGCTCTTGGCGTGGCACGCGCTGCACGCACTTTTGACCTCGATCTTTACAGAAACTTTTCCGTCAGCCACGTTTATCACCGTGCCTTCGTGTGAAACTCTCGCGTTCGCCATGATTCAACCTAAAAAAAACGCATTTTTCTATACTTTTCGCGATTTTTGTCAATTAAAAAACAACAACACCCAGAACCGCACTCACAACAATGAGCATTATCGGAGAGATCTTCTTTTTCCCGAAAACAGGCGGAAGAAACGCCGCCGCGGCAAGCAAAACAGTAATGAAAAGCGCCTTCGGATCAAAGCCTCCCTCCCCTTTCAGATCGAAAAAGGCTTCAGCAGTCATAACAATTCCGACTGCAAGAATAAGTCCTGTGACGCAGGGTTTCAGCGTGCTGATTACACTATTGAAGCAGCGGTTTTTCATAAGTGAATTGAAGACGAACATGCAGAGGAGCATGATGAGAAATGCAGGGAAAACAACGGCGAAAGTTGCAACAAAAGCGCCTGTAAATCCTGCCTGACTGCGCCCGACATAAGTCGCGAGGTTCACCATTATAGGTCCAGGAGTCATTTCACTTACCGCGATCATGTAGGTCAGAGTCTCGTCCGTCACCCAACCGTAAGAGAGCACGACGTCGCGGATGAGCGGGATCGCGGCGTAAGCCCCGCCGAAAGCGAAGCAGCCTACTTTGAGGAAACCTAAGAAAAGATCGAGGTAAATCATATTTTCTCCGATTTTTTTCCTTTTACTGCAAACACGGCGAGTCCAAGTATTGCCGCGAAAACAATGATCGTGATCGCCGAAAATCCGAGCGAAAAGATGTCGATAGCAAGCATCGCAAGGGCTGACAAGATCAAAACGGCAACAGGAAGCGGCTTTTTCTTCATGTTTTTTATCATATTTACTGCCGCGCTGATTATGAGTATCCCGACGGCACATTTGATCCCGCGGAAGGCATTTTTCACGACTTCTATTTCAAGAAAATTGTCGAGAAAGCCTGAAATGATGAGGATCACTGCAAATGAAGGAAATACGATTCCGACTGTTGCCGCGATTGAACCGAGGATTCCTGCCTGTCTGTAACCGATGAAAGTCGCACAGTTTATGGCGATAGGGCCGGGCGTCGATTCTGCAATGACGGTGACATTCATCATGTCGTCGTGGGTTATCCACTTTTTCTTTTCGACGCAGTTGTCTTCGATGACGCTGAGCATGGCGTAACCGCCGCCGAAAGTGAAAAAACCGATCTTCACGAATGTGATAAACAAATCAAAAAGGATCCGCATTGCAGCCTGCAAAAACAAAATTCGCTGGTTAATACACGAAAGTGAATTGAAAATCTATTTTAAGGGATTATTTAAAGGATTTTTGTCTTATTCAGCGTCTTCATAGACAACCGTGAAGTTGTCGAAAGCTGCCCATGCGTTGGCATCAGCTGTATATCTGACTATCAATTTGCATGTGCCTGTCGTAGTTGTGCTGTCAAGTTGGACTGATGTCTGATGCAATTGATTGTTGTCGCCGAAATCTATTGACACAAACTGAGATTTTGATGCCGAAAAATAGTTGTGTCCTTCAGTCGAATCCCAGCCATACCATTTTGTAGAGCCGCAATTAATTCCGATTTTTGGCTTTATAGCCTGATCTGTTGCCATATCGAAAGTGATTTCTTTGGCTATTTTGCCGTCAGGAACTACAAATTCACCTGAAGTAAAAATATCCTTTGCGCTGAGACTGCTTACAGCTGTTACTTTGGCAGCGAATCCATTCGCGTCGCCGCGATCCCATTTCGAAAGTCCCACATTGTTTCCTATGGTCCAGTTCTGAGGATTGTTGTCGGACCAGTATTTGAAGTCACCGTTCGGAATCTGACTTGCTTCCGGGAGAAGAATTTTTGCAATCCCGTAATTTTCCGCAATCGTCCATGTATGACCGTTGTCGGCACTGAATCTGAACATATATTCAAATTCTCCTTCATACTGGAATGTGTAATTTTTTATCACATATTCGTCGTTATTGCCGAAATCGTTGCTTTCCGCAATATTGATTTCAGCATCATGCCAGAATTCATCAGCGATCTCGGAATCTGAACCTTTAGCTCTGTAGGCGAACTGAGCTTTGACTCCCATCAGAGCAACTGATTTGTTGACGGTTTGATCGGTAAGTCCTTCGATATAAACTCTGCCGTAGAATGTGTCGGACAGTCCTTCATATCCTTCAACAGAGGTCGGCCACTGCGTATGAGCCCAGCCTACTGTGCGTGCCGGTGCGTTGTTGCACTCTCCGCCGATATAAACGAATTCGAAATCGTCAACTGTTATATCTGTTTCACCGTAAGTAGAAGATTTGCCCAGTCTGAAAGCAAGCTGCAGGTTGGCATTGTTCTGCCATTTGTCTTTCATTTCTGTTCCGAAAATAACAACTACATCGTGCATCTGAGGATCTGAGGTGTCACCGAAGTCGACAGGAACACTAAATTCGTTGGTGCGGTGATTTTCTTTGGGATCAACAATGAAAGCTTTGCTCAAAGCATTCCAGTTGTAAGAGTAATAATCGTTGCCGCCTGTTCCCCAAAATAAATTTATTACAACAGGAGATGCTTTAGCAGCGGCCATTTTGAATCTGATCCCGGCCGGAATTTCTGCATCAGCTGCGGATGTGAATTTGATGGTCTGCGCAACTTTCTGATTTCCGTCGTATGTTGAGCTGATTTTAAGAGCTCCGCTTACATTTGAGAATGTTACTACGGGATTTCCTGCTTGAATTGTTGTTCCCTGTTTTTCCCAATTATCAGGCATTTCACCTGTCCACTCATTGAAGTCACCGTTCGGGATCTGAACACAAGCCGGATCAATCGGTTCAACATCTTCATCAGTAAAAACATCTTCGTCTGTTTCGATGTCTTCATCTGTTTCGATATCCTCGTCTGTTTCGATGTCTTCGTCTGTTTCGATATCTTCGTCGGTTTCAATGTCTTCGTCGGTAAAGACATCTTCATCTGTAAGAACATCGTCGTCGTCATCTTCTTCGTCAGGGATGTTTTCGCCGATGCAGTCTTCTGTTGCGGTATGGATTACAAAATTGTCGACAACTATGTCGAAAGCCGAGTTTTTGCCGTATTTGAACTCGATACGGCAGTTTTGACCGCGCCAGAAGCCTTCTGCCTTGATTTCTTCACCGAAAACAAGCTCGACATTGTGGAAACTGCTGTCGCCCAGATTTACTGCATTGTAAGCGTTGTTTCCTGCATTAACAAACGATCCGCTCTCCTGATCCCAGTTGTAGGGCTGATAGTCATCCTGAACTGTTCCGAGATCTCCGCATCTCAAGTTTATCGAGATCTTGGATGTGCTGCTTGCCTTGAGATCGAATGTGAGCTTCGTCGGGAAAGCGGCATCGTCTGCCGGAGTGAACGGCGGAAGTTCGAATGCGTAAAGGTTGCCCTCGGGAGCGTTGATATAAGCTCTGAGAGCGTAGTCACCTGCGCCGCGGTCGATTTTTTCATAAGCAATGAAATTCTTCTTACCGCCGGGGGTATTCGCACCTGTAGGATCGTACTTGTTTAACCAGCCGGTCGGGAAGTTGTCCGTCCAGTTCGAAACGAAAGCGTTCGTAATGTAGGTGCAGGAACCGGTTTCGACTTCTTCATCAGGAATCTCGTCTTCATCGTTTTCCGCAGTATCTTCATCCTGAGAATCGGTGTCCTGATCGCCGGTCGGATCTGTCGTCGGATCGTCAGTCGGATCTGTCTGAGTCCTGCATGAGCTTTCATCCCAGCCGCTGCAGTCAT
>JAEESW010000030.1 GCA_016290135.1 bacterium | reverse complement strand
CAGCATAAAATTCGAGATCGACCAGAGATATCAGGCTTTCAAAATGAATCAGGTCGAGAACTTCCTCATCATCGGATCTTTTTCGTCAGAAACGGAACTGAGCGATTTTGCCAAATTCAACGCGGCGGTAAGAAGCAATTATATAAAAGTAAAAACTTACACCGGAGACGGCGCTGTAGCCGAGACCGCACCTGTAACATTCCCGTCGTTTTCATTCGAACCGGGAAGAGGCTATTTCCTCTTCACAGCCGGCAGCCGTTTCCCGAAAGCTCCCGCTTGGACGGAAATGAACAAAGAACACGAGATCATGCATCTTAAACTCAAAGCTCTTGACGGTGCCAATGAACTTGCAAATTTGAAGGTCGAACTTTACGGCACAGCGGTATCATTCGGAAACGGTATCGAAAAGATCTCTCTCTGCACAGATCCGAACGGCAGCGGTAAATGCGGTGAAGTCATTGCGGAACTTTCGGATTTCGCCGAGGAACAGCAGTCTGTCATCCTTCAGGTCCCGGCCGGAAAGGTCTCTCTTAACGAAGGCGAAGAAAAATATCTGGTCATCAAGGCTTCACTCAACTTTTACAAAGACCAGAACACCTATTTTTACATCACAGAATCCGATGTGACCATGAGGACCAAACAGAAAATCGCCGGTCCCACGATCAAGACCGAGAATTTCAAATATTCCTGCAAAGAAGATGATCCCGAGTGCCGTCTCAAACCTGAAGAAAATCAGAAAGAAGAAGGCGGAGATTCCGGCTGCTCGCTCCTTTTCGTTGATTAATCCGAAAGTATCCTCATCAATGCAAATCCAGACATATCATCCGATTGTTTTAATCTATGTTTTATGAGACATGTCAGGTTATGTCTTTACAAATTTGTTGAAATTTCAGGATTTTTCGGGTTCTTCAGATTCTTTTTCTGAATTAAGGATTCTGATTTCGACTTTTAAAATATTTTTTTCGTTGCTCTCGACGACTTTGAATTCGTAGTTTTCATAGTTGAGAACGAATCCTGTCTGCGGCACTTCGCCGTTTTCGCTGACGATGAAACCTCCAAGACTGTTGTATTCGCCGTCATCCGGCAGCTTGATGTCGAGCTCTTCTTCGAGGTCGCTTATTGAAATATGTGCATCGACAAGAATTGTGTCATCGCCGATCTTTTCGAACTGTTTCTCGTCCTTGTCGTTCTCGTCGCGGATATCTCCGACAAGCTCTTCCAGAACATCTTCAAGAGTGATTATGCCTGAAGTTCCGCCGAATTCGTCAACTACGATGCCGAGATGGTTCCCTTCCGCTCTCATTTTCTTCAGAGTTTCGTTTATTTTCTGAGTTTCGGGAACATAAAAAACGCCTTTTCTTGCAACTGAAAGAATATTGTCGTCGAGCACCGATTTGTCTTTTGTGATGAGCATCGCAAGGTCTTTGACATAAAGGATCCCTTTGATGTTGTCGACTGAATCTTCATAGACCGGGATCCTGCTGTGCCCCCACTCTTCTATTTTTTCCATAGCTTCGGCTATCGTCGTATCGACTTCGAGGAAATTGGAATCGGTCCGCGGGGTCATGATCTCTTTGACGAGAGTGTCTTTGAATTCGATAACGCTCGTCAGAAGCTCGCCCTGCTCCTCCTGCTCGAAAACGCCTTCATCGCTTCCTTTCTGGATCATGTATTCGATTTCGTTCTGCGTCATTTCGGAATATTCAGTATCTCCGCCCATGAATCTGACAACCCATCCTGCAAATTTCGAGAGGACGAATGCGAACGGCAGAAGGATCCAGCTGAAGATCCTGAAAAGAAGAAGAGCCGGGAAAAGCCAGCGCTCCGGCATGAGTTTCGCAAAAGTCTTCGGAGTGACTTCGCCGAAGATAAGAACGAAAAGCGTCATTACCGCAACAGCAGCAGCATCCGCGACAGCCTGACCGCGGCTTGCAAGGGCAAACGAAGCGACCTTTCCGGCAAGGAGTGCGCCGAAAATGTTCACGATGTTGTTGCCGACGAGCAATGCTGAAAGGATAAGACTCGGATTTTCTTTCCATTTTTTAAGAACAGGCGCAATAAAAGGATACTTATCTTTCATTATCTCCGATTTGACTTCCGAAAGTGCTGTAAGTGCTGTCTCCGTGCCGCTGAAATAGGCACTCATGATAATGCAGATAATAACTCCCACTACTTGAAATGTAGGGAACGCGTCCAACTCGACCTCCGTGTAAAGTTCATAATAGCCCGCTATCCGAAAAAAATAGCCGCATATTCTTACAATTAATTAACGTGTTGTCAAATAATCTTTGGCCGCAAGCGCCTGAGGTGTCCGGGTGAGGTCCGATCACACTTTCACGAGTCCTTCAGGCATTGCGGCATCTTTCATGTAGATGACTTTCGCATTCTTGAAATTGACGAGTCCTGCGGCCATTCCTTTGTGTTTGGTGACGTTTTTCCTCGCGGTATACCACACTTCGCCGCATCTCCCCTTCTTCGCTTTGCTGTAAAGAATGGCAAGCGCGCAGGCAGTCAGGATATCCTGCTGTTTGGGTTCCTCCCCTTTTTTCATCCGCATGATGACGTGGCTTCCGTGGTAGTCTTTCGCGTGGAACCAGATATCGTGCGGAAGCGCGACTTTGAAAGTGAGCTCGTCGTTATCCTTTTCCTCTTTTCCGACTAAGAAAACGCGCCCGTTTGCTGCGTGGAATTCGTGATACGGGATATGTTCCTGCTGCTTTTTCTTCTGCTTGAAAACACTTTTCGGTTCTTCGGGCAGTTTATCCACCGAACTGATCTTTTCGAGCTCTTCCGATAGTGCAGCAAGTCTTTTCCCTGAGTTTTCGACACCGTTTTTAGCCTTTTTTATGCTTTGGAAAAAGCGTTCCATATTCTGCAGGAGAGTTTTTGCGGGATCAAGAGTTATCTCTTTTTCTTTGTTTTCGTAATCATCAAGAATTATTGAATTTTTGTGCTCCGACGGATCGAATTTCCACAGATTTGCCTTGAGAAGCGCCGCGAATCCCGAAAATTTCGCAAGGTTTTCCTCATGCTTTTTTATATCTTTCCTGACAATATTTATCGCGGAAAGGATCCTGCTCCTTTTTTCCTCGAATTTTCTTCTTTTTTCCTCTGCGCGCTCTTTATCCGATCTTTCGATGAACCACGATTCCCAGAAAAGCGGATCTTCAAAAGTAAGAGGAAAATCCTTCATCGGTTTTTTAAGTAAATTCAAGCCGTTATCTTTCTTGTCACGCCACAATTCTTTCCCCGATTTATCCTGGATCACGACTGATTTTCCGGCAAAAAGAGGAATAATTAGATCAATGTTTCCGGTTTCTATCTTCACGACTTTTCCGTATTCCTTCATCACTGAAAAAGAGGTGATCTTGCCGAAGAAGTTGCTTCTTAAGCCCTCTTCGAGCCTGGTCACAGGCTCTTTCGGAAAAGCGCCGGGGGTTTTCACAGGAATTATGATCTTTTCCTTCAAGTGAAAGAAAAAACCTGCGATCTCAGAAGAGCCGTAAAGTTTAACAAGTGTTCCACCGCGGGATCTTGATACAGCTGTCACCAAAGAGTTTGAAGAAAATTTATTAAGAAAATCAACAACTTGGATCGCGTCTGAAAGATACATGGATCAAATTTTTCAGCGGGTCATAAGAACTTTTTCGACTTCTTTAAGCTGCTCCTGATCGTTTATGCCGGAAATGGAAAAGGAATCCTTTTCGACATAAGCAGTGACTTTTTTGTGCATGTTTACCGCGATCTTCACAATGTCTGTGAGATAATATTCCCGTTTTGCGTTGTTGTCTTTGAGTTTGTATATTGCTTCAATGAGAAAACGCTTGTTCACGAGGTATATTCCGCTGTTTATCTCCCTGATCCCGCGCTGCGATTCATCAGCATCGAGATATTCGACAATACCTGCGACATCGCCATCCGCAGTACGCACGATCCTGCCGTAACTACCCGCATCATCAAGGATCGTGCTGACGATTACAAGGTCGGAACCGCTTTCTTCGAAGAATTTTTTCGCCCCTTCAAAAGTTTCTGTTTTTACAAGCGGAGTGTCGCCTGCACAGATGAGGACAGAATCAATGTTGCCCGAAACATTGGGGATTGCCGCTCTGACCGCGCCGCCGGTACCGTTCTGAACAGCCTGGAATGAGAATTTAACATCGGGAAAATTTTTGCCGATATACTCTTCAACAAGGCCCCTGCCGTGGCCCGTAACGACATTCAGTACGTCACATACCGGCGTCAGAGCCTCGATGATCCACGCTATCATGGGCTTTCCCGCCACATTGTGCATAACTTTGGGGAGATCGGATTTCATTCTTGTTCCCTTGCCTGCCGCAAGGATAATGGCTTCGATGTTCATGTTGCCTCTCTATGCGTTGTAAGTCATTGGAATCGTTATGATAAAATCGACTGTCAGATGTTTTTTGCTCTTGTTTTCGACATAAATCGTGCCGCCCATGAATCTGATTATCTGCCTTGCTATCGCAAGACCGAGCCCTGTTCCTTTTTCAGCTGTCTTTGTCGTGAAAAACGGTTCGAATATCCTGTCGATCACGTGTTTCGGGATCTCCGGTCCGTTATTGGAAACAACGATATTCGTCATAAAACTGTCTCCCGAGACCGTTATCTTCAGTTCCTTGTTTTTTGCTGATCCGTCCCCGTCGTTTTCTTCAAAAGCATCAACGGCATTGTTCACAATATTCGTAAGCACCTGAATAAGTTCCTGTTTTTTGCAGACTATCTTTTTCGGCACGCTTTTGGAGATTTCGAAAGAAAAATTTATGTTGTTCTTTTTGATGTTGTAATAAGTTATATTCTTGACCGCTTCCATAAGTTCCGAAAAATCGACTTCGCTCGCAACATCGTCGCGTTTGTAGAAGCGCCTGAATGAACGGAGCAGCTCTTCTATGCGCTCGATCCCTTTCATCGACTCGTTGACGCTTGGATTTATCAGCATTTCAAATATTGAAAGCACTTCTTTGTCTTTCGTCACGGTTTTGATCCTGTCGAAGGCGTATCTGCACATCTCCTGATTTGCCTTTATGAATGTAAGCGGAGAATTTATTTCGTGAATTATTGAACTGACCATTGTTCCGACCGTAGCAAGTCTGTCGGCGTGGATCAGCTGCTGCGTGCGCTCTGCTATCATATCTTCAAGGTTGCACTGGTAAAGGAGAAGCTGCATGTTGTTCTTCACTTTTATCGCAAGTTCATGCCACTTTATCGGTTTTTCCATAAGATCGATACTTCCTTCAAGAAGGATCTGGTTCCTGATGTTGTCATCGTTTACGAAATTTTCGTCTCCCGTGATGAAAATTACCCTGACTTTCTTGGAAACTGCGGAAATCCTCTGATAGATCTCCATTCCTGTCTTTCCGCCGAGAACGATATCGATTATGAAAATGACCGGATCGTCCTTTTTTGCCAAATTGATGGTATCTTCCGGATCGGTTGTAAAAACGCCTTTCATGTCAGGCAGGAATTTTTTTATCTCTTTTTCTGCAACAGTCAGGAAATCCTTTTCATCATCAAGAATGCAGTAAGTTCCCTTCATATCAACACCCCGTCAAAACAAATTCGAAAGTTTTGTTCCCCAAAGACCGCCGTATCTGCGTATGACGATCTCTTTCAAAGTTCCGTTTATGAAGTTTCTGCTTTCATCATCAAAAGAAAACTCCACTTCAACGCCCCTTTCTCCAGCTTCGTTCATGCCGGATGAGACCACAGTGGCAACAGCTCCCAGCGTTTTTTTCAGACCTTTGACTTCGATCATAAACGGAAAAGTTTCACCGGCATCGCGTTCTTCGTCTGAGATCAGAAAGAAATGTCCGCGGCTGTAGTTCTTTATGCAGTCTTTAATAAAACTGGAGAATTTTTCATACTCTATGTGTATAACGTCGTTTTCCATCTATTTTTCCGCAGTTATAACATCTCGCATCGAATATCTGCCCGCTCTTTTTCCGACAAGAAAACGTGCTGCGCACAAAGCTCCTTCCGCCAGAACCGAGCGGCTTCCCGATTTGTGCGAGATCTCGATCCTTTCGCCTGCAAAACCGAATATCGCCGTGTGTTCACCGACAACATCCCCGCAACGGACAGCGTGATAACCGATCTCGTTTGCCTCTCTTGCACCGACCATGCCGCTTCTGCCGTCACGCCTTGAGAGACCGCGTTCAGACTGGATTTCGGAGATTATATTTCCCATTTCAAGAGCCGTTCCGCTCGGAGCATCTTTCTTTTTGTTGTGGTGCATCTCTATTATTTCGATGTCGGCATCGTGTGTGAACTGTGCTGCAGATCTCAGGATCTCGAACATGATATTGACGCCGCGGCTCAAATTAGACGCCTGAAGGACAGGGATCTCCTTTGCTGCAGCATTTATCGCTGCGTGGTCTTCTTCGGTCAGTCCGGTAGTCCCGACAACGAGCGGCATTTTGTGATTTTCAGCCCACGCAAGAGCTTTTCTGAAGCCTTCGCGGGAACTCAGATCAACTGCGATATCGACATCGTCCCCAGATATTTCTTCAATATTTTCAAAACCTTGTGCAACATCGACTTTGTGCGTGATCTTAATGTCGGGATAGTTTTCAGCAGCTTCGGCTATAGCTTTCCCCATTCTGCCGGCAGCACCGCTGAGGAGGATCCTAATCATTGTCTCCTCCATAAGAAAGCAGTTCGTCCTTGAGGCTTCTCGACATCAGTTTTTTTATGCTCTCTTTAATGTCAGCGCCGTTGTAAAGCACATCGTAAAGAGTTTCAGTGATCGGCATCTCGACATTCATTTTTGCCGCAAGATCGTGGACTGAAGCGGCTGTCGGCACACCTTCCGCGACCATGATCATCGAATCGAGAATATCATTTATCTTTTCACCATGTCCGAGCCTGATACCTACCTGTCTGTTTCGGCTGAGATCGCCTGTGCAGGTGAGAACAAGGTCGCCTACTCCGCTTAAGCCCGCGATAGTTCTCGGGTTGCCGCCCATAGCGACGACAAGTCTGGTCATCTCCGCAATTGAGCGCGTGATGACTGCCGCCTGCGTGTTTTTACCCATTTTAAGTCCTTCCAGAACACCGATTGCAACGGCAAAAACGTTTTTCAGCGAACCGCCGAGCTCGACTCCGACGACATCTCTCGAAGTGTAGATCCTCATGTAGGGTGAATTGAAAAAGTTCTGTATCTTGCCGATGTCTTCAGAGTTCTTTCCTGCCACAACGGCGCATGTCGGCATCTTCATGGCAAGTTCTCTGGCAAAAGTCGGCCCTGAAATAACGAAAATATTTTTGTAAAGTGCCGGCGGAAGGATCTCCTCGGCGATCTGATACATCATTTTAAGAGTCGAGTTTTCGATCCCTTTCGAAGCAAGAACGATGAAAGTTTTCTCTGAAATTATCCCTGAGATCTGCTCGATCGACTTTCTGATGTGCTGCGCAGGAGTCGCCACAACGACAAGATCACGGCCTATAACCGCGTCCTTGATGTCTGCAACAGCTTTCAAAGATTCCGGCAGCTTTATTCCCGGCATGAAAAGTTTGTTCTCGTGTTCCGCGTTTATCGATTCCACGATCTCGGGCTCACGCGCCCAGATCACTGTCTCATACTGTTTTTCCGCAAGCATTCCGGCAAGAGCGGTCCCCCAGCTTCCCGCCGATACGACACCTATTTTTACCATAACAAGCAACCTCCGAACAAAAAACTGTAAATTTTACCGATACGCAGAATTTAGTCAAATCAAAAAAAGCCGCGGGAATCGCACATAAACATGAAATTTTTTTTCATTTTCTCCCTTGACTCTCGCTTTTTATGCTTATAAATAACGGCGCTTTCGGGAAGCAATTCCCCGATGTTGTTAATTTTATTTAACTTTTTATATTGGAGGCAATTATGAAACTTAAACCTTTGAACGACAGAGTCATCGTTAAGAGAGTAGAAAGCGAAACAAAAACACTCGGCGGGATCATAATCCCCGACACCGCAAAGGAAAAACCGGTCGAAGCTGAAGTAATAGCTGTCGGCACAGGCAAAATGCTTGAAAACGGCACAAGACAGCCGATGCAGGTCAAAGTCGGCGACAAAGTCCTTTTCGGCAAATACAGCGGCACCGAAGTAAAGGTCGGCGGCGAGGAACACCTTATCCTCAGAGAAGACGACATTCTTGCAGTTGTTGAATAAAATTTATTAACAATATTTAATTGGAGAAATTGAGATGAGCGCAAAACACATCGTTTTTGACCACGAAGCTAAATCAAAGATCCTTGTCGGCGTAA
Organism: bacterium; assembly: GCA_016290135.1. GTDB lineage: Bacteria > UBP6 > UBA1177 > UBA1177 > UBA1177 > UBA1177. The sequence goes on along the minus strand of JAEESW010000030.1, from coordinate 20,232 downwards.
ACAAACTGGCTGACACCGTAAAAACAACGCTTGGACCTAAAGGAAGAAACGTTGCAATCGAAAAATCCTTCGGCGCACCGAAGATCACGAAAGACGGCGTTACAGTCGCGAAAGAGATCGAACTTGAAGACAAAATCGAAAACATCGGCGCACAGCTTCTTAAAGAGGTAGCGTCGAAGACGAACGATGTAGCAGGTGACGGAACCACAACGGCTGCGGTCCTTGCACAGGCTATCGTAAAGGACGGCTTCAAATACGTAACCGCAGGATACAGCCCGATCATGCTTAAACGCGGTATCGACAAAGCGGTCGCCAAGGTCGTTGAAAGACTTGATAAGATAACAAAGAAGATCTCGACTCCTGAAGAGATCGCAAGCGTCGGAACAGTCTCCGCAAACAACGACAAGGAGATCGGCGACATCATCGCTCAGGCTATGGAAAAGGTCGGCAAAGAGGGCGTCATCACGGTTGAAGAAGCAAAAGGAATGGACACCTACCTCGACACAGTCGAAGGTATGCAGTTCGACCGCGGCTACCTCAGCCCCTACTTCGTAACGAACGCTGAAAAAATGCAGGTAGTCATGGACAATCCGTTCATCCTCATCTACGACAAGAAGATCTCGAACCTCAAAGACCTTATTCCTCTTCTTGAAGGCGTTGCTCAGCAGGGTCGTCCTCTCCTCATAATCGCTGAAGACGTTGAAGGCGAAGCTTTGGCTACACTCGTTGTCAACAAACTCAGAGGCGTTCTCAACATCGCGGCAGTAAAGGCTCCGGGATTCGGCGACAGAAGAAAAGCTATGCTTGAAGATATCGCAATTCTCACCGGCGGCCAGTTCATCAGCGAGGAGATCGGCAACAAGCTCGAGAACACGACCGTTCAGATGCTCGGAACCGCAAAAAGAGTCACGATCGACAAGGACAACACCACGATCGTTGACGGTGCAGGCTCGAAAGACGCGATCGCTGCAAGAACAAAACAGATCAAGGCTCAGATCGAAGAGACAACTTCTGACTACGACAAGGAAAAACTTCAGGAAAGACTTGCTAAACTCGCAGGCGGCGTAGCGGTAATCAATGTCGGCGCTGCAACAGAAGTCGAAATGAAGGAAAAGAAAGACAGAGTCGATGACGCTCTTCATGCAACCAGAGCTGCTGTTGAAGAAGGTATCGTAGCAGGCGGCGGAACAGTCCTCCTTCGCTGCAAAGAAGTCCTCAAAGAGATCAAATGCGAAAACGATGAAGAGAAAGCGGGCGTCAAAATCATCGAAAGCGCGCTTGAAGCTCCGATCCGCCAGATCTCGGCTAACGCAGGAATCGACGGAAGCATCGTCATCAACAAGATCCTCAACAACAAAAACGAAAACTACGGCTACGACGCTGCAAAAGACGAATACAAGGATATGATCGAAAACGGCATCATCGATCCTACAAAAGTCACAAAGAGCGCACTTACCAACGCTGCAAGTATCGCTTCCACACTTCTTACGACCGAAGCTGTCATCGTTGACGCTCCGAAGAAAGACACCTGCGACCACGCAATGCCCGATATGGGCGGCATGGGCGGAATGGGCGGCATGATGTAGTCTAACCTCCTTAGTCTCAAATATTTCAGGCGGTCGAAAGGCCGCCTTTTTTTTATCCTCAAAGTTTGCAATCAGCTTTTATTGTGCTATATTCCCGCGGTTTTTTAATGGAGGGAATTATGGAAAAAGTGAGCGTTCTGATACTTACAGGCTACGGGATCAACTGCGATGTCGAGACCGGATGGGCTTTTGAAATGGCTGGTGCCGACAGGATCGAAAGAGTCCACGTCAACCGCGTCGTAAACGGCGAAGTCAACCCGGATGATTTTCAGATCATGGTCTTCCCCGGCGGATTTTCTTTCGGCGACCACATCGCTTCAGGCAGAGTTCTGGGACTCAAAGTCAAGAAAGAGATGGGCGAAAAGCTCAAAAAATTTATCCTTGACGGCAAACTTGTGATCGGAATCTGCAACGGCTTCCAGACTCTCGTCAAAATGGGCGTTCTTCCGGGAGATGAAAAGGAAGTCTTCAAAAAACAGGTGGCGACTCTTACCCACAACGACTCGGCGAAATACGAAGACAGATGGGTCAGGATCAAGGCAAACCCCAACAACCCCTCGCCTTTCCTTGAAGGTATCGATATTTTTGATGTCGCGATCCGTCACGGCGAAGGCAAATTCATAGCGCAGCAGCATGACCTCCGCATGATAAAGGAAGGAAACATGATCGCTTTCCAGTATGTCGATAAAAACGGCGAGATCACTCAGAACTATCCCGAAAATCCGAACGGTTCTGAACTTGCGATCGCCGGCATCACCAACAAAAGAGGCAACGTTCTCGGCATGATGCCGCACCCTGAAGTCTTCATCAATCCGACTCAGCACCCTGAGTGGACGAGAATGGACAAAATGCCGGAAGCTCTCGGACTCAAACTTTTCTCCAACGCAGTCAAATACGTCCGCGAGAAATTATGAAAAAAAGGTTCATCACACTCCTGCTTGTCTCCATTTTGATATTTGTCCTTCTCGGGATCGCTGGTGTGATCCCAGCTATTCACGAATTCAATGTCGGACTAATAAAGAAAATTGTCGCCTTGTTCAATTGATGATATCGTGATATCTGTATCTCGATTTAAATTCAGATATTCTTAAGCAATTCAGAGAACTTATCGAAATCAACAGCCGGTGCGCCGCCCTGAGCCATGTCGGGTTTACCGCCGCCGCGACCGCCGAATTCAGCGAGGATGTTTTTGAGGATGTTTCCTGCGTGGAATCTGGTCTTTGCTTCGCCTGTAGCCGAAATTATGACAAGTGCCTTCCCCGCGTCATCGCCTACAACTGCTATAACCGCATTGTCGAACTTAGCCTTGAGTGAATCTACGAGTTCAAGCGACTCTGCGCGGTTTTTGCCCGAATTTACAGCAAAGATCTTGGTCCCCTCTTTCTCGCAAAGCGGAGCAAGCGAAGCAGTCTGCATCGCGGCGAGTTTTCTGCCAGCCTCTTTGAGATCTCGCGAGAGCTGTTTTGCCGTTTCGATCTGCTTCTCGACTCCTTTGATCACAAGCGACTTCTCGCTTCCCGTCATTTCAGCGACTGCATTGATAGTCTCATCGTATTCCTGGAAAAGAGAAAGTGCGCCGAGCCCGGTGACAGCCTCGATCCTGCGGACTCCCGCCGCGATCCCCTCCTCTTTCACGATCTTGAAAAGGCCGATGTCGCCCGTCGCTCTGACATGTGTTCCGCCGCAAAGCTCCTTGCTGTCTCCCATCGTTACGACGCGGACGTTCTCACCGTATTTTTCACCGAAAAGTGCCATCGCACCCTCTTTTTTGGCCTCTTCGATCCCTTTTACGACGGTGTTCTGCGGAGAATTTGCCTCGATCATGCGGTTTACTTCGATTTCGACACGCTTGAGTTCTTCTTTGCTCATCGCCTGGAAGTGGTTGAAGTCGAAACGGAGCCTTTCGGGGCCGACAAGAGAACCTGCCTGGTTGACGTGAGTTCCCAAGACCTTTTTCAAAGCGTTGTGAAGTAGGTGGGTGGCCGAGTGGTTGCGCCTTGTAGCAGAGCGCCTTTCATGGTCGAGCTCCTGCTGGACTGTGTCGTTTGTGTTCAGTATATCGAGGACTTCGAGTTTAGCGACTTTTACATCGTGGACTTTTATCACATCAACGACTTTCGCCGCGATCTTTCCGTTTTTCATGATTTTTCCGGTATCGGCAAGCTGGCCGCCGGACTCCGCGTAGAAAACTACCGGATCAAAAATTGCGTAGCAGTTTCCGTAACTTACGCTCTCTTTCTTCGTAAATTCATCATCAAAAAGCGCGACTATTTTTCCTTCGCACTCTTCCATATCGTAACCTTTGAAAACGGGCTCCTTCATGCCGCCGTCAAGCAGTTCCTTAACCGCCGAAAGCTTCTGCGAATCCATTTTTGCGCTCCAAGAAGCCTTTCCGCGCTGCTTCTGCTCCTGCATCGCCTTTTCGTATTCAGCCTGATTGAAGGAGAAACCCTTCTCTTCAAGGATCGTTTCAGTGAGGTCTGACGGGAATCCGTAAGTATCGTAAAGTTTGAAAACAAGCTCGCCGGGGAACTCTTTTCTGCCGTTTGCAAGCATCTCTTTGATGCCGTCGTCAAGAAGTGCAAGACCTTTGTCCAGAGTCTGTCTGAAACGCGCTTCCTCGTCTCTGACGATGTTGAGGATGAGTTCCTGCTTTTCGACAAGTTCCGGATAGTGCTCACCCATTATTCTGATGACTTCTCCGCAGACTTTCCAGAAGAAAAGCTCGTTGAAACCGAGTTTGTGACCGTGTCTGATGGCGCGGCGCATGATCCTGCGGAGAACGTATCCCCTCCCCTCGTTCGAAGGCGTGATCGTGTCTGCAATGAGGAACGACGTGCTTCTCGCGTGGTCGGCGATGACGTTGAGGCTTGAACGAAGCTCAGCCGGAACAGTTTTTCCGAGCAGGTCTTCGGTGAAACGGATAAGATCCTGAAAAATGTCGATGTCGTAGTTCGAAAGTTTGCCGTTGAGTATAGAAGTTATCCTTTCGAGCCCCATGCCGGTGTCGATGTTCGGCTTCGGGAGCGGAGTCATTTTGCCTGTCTCGTCGCGGTTGAACTGCATGAAGACAAGGTTCCAGATCTCGACGAACCTGCCGCAGTCGAAATCGGGCATCCCGTTGTCTAAGAAAGGTCTTTCGGCTTTGAAACCTTCACCCAGATCATAGTGGATCTCGCTGCACGGGCCGCACGGTCCGGTATCGCCCATTGCCCAGAAGTTGTCGTGTTCGTCAAGGCGGAAAATGTGCTTCGGATCGACGTCGGTATTCTTGAGCCAGAGCTGCTCGGCTTCGTCATCCTCTCTGAAAACCGTGACGTAAAGGCGCGATTTGTCGAGTTTGAAGACTTCAGTGACAAGTTCCCACGCATATTTTATCGCGTCTTCCTTGAAGTAGTCGCCGAAAGAGAAGTTTCCGAGCATCTCGAAAAACGTGTGGTGACGCGTCGTGAAGCCGACATTTTCAAGGTCATTGTGCTTTCCGCCCGCTCTGACGCACTTCTGAGCGCTGCATGCACGGGTGTAGCTTCTTTTTTCAAGGCCTAAAAACAGCTTTTTGAACTGGTTCATTCCGGCATTCGCGAAAAGAAGAGTATTGTCTTCCGCCGGAAGAAGCGGCGAACTTGCAACTTCGGTATGCCCTTTAGCCTTGAAGAAATCCAAAAAAGTCCTTCTGACTTTGTCTATCGTCCAGTTTTCCATCTTTTTCTCCTTAAAAAAACAAAAACCGCGGGATTTTAGTTTCGTTCGCGATTTTCTCAAGAAAAATTATTGGATATAAAGAATATTTGTGTATATTTGGACGTTTTTTTGGAGGAGAAATGAAAAACGGGAAAAATATTTTCTGCGGGATCGACATCGGATCGAGAACTGGGAAGATCGTTCTGACCGATGAAAACAGGACAATAATTTTTTCAGATATCATAAAAACTGTAGCGTCTGCAACAAAGACCTATTCTCAACTTGTTGATTTGATCCCCGAAGATCTGAAAAAAAGCATTTCAGCCTCCGCGGTCACAGGTTACGGCCGGGAGAGCACTGCGGCGTTGTGTGATTTTTCGGCGACAGAGATCACCTGCCACTACCTCGGAGTCCTCTGTGCGCACCCTGGAACGAAAACGATAATCGATATCGGCGGGCAGGACAGCAAGGTCATAACAGTGGACAACAGCGGAAGGATCAAGGATTTCGCCATGAACGACCGCTGCGCCGCCGGAACAGGCCGTTTTTTGGAAGTTATGACGGAACGCCTCGGTTTTTCGATAGAGGATTTCGCAACTCTTGATGTCTCCGGTGTCGAACCTGTAAAAATCAATTCCACCTGCACCGTTTTTGCCGAAAGTGAAGTGATCTCAATGGTTTCGCGCGATGTTCCGCAGAATGTCATAACCTCATCCCTTGCCAGAATGGTTGCGGCGAACACATTTTTCTTGTCCCGCAAAACGCGCCCGGAAGCACCTTTTTTCATGTCTGGCGGTGTTTCAAAGCTCGAACCTGTAAGATTCCACCTTGAAAAACTTTTCGGTAACAAAATAAAAACCGATGAAAATTCACAACTTATGGGCGCTCTCGGAGCAGCACTCTTTGCAATGAAGGAAACGGAGAAAAAATGAAGAAAAGAATCATCGCGATCGTCATAATTCTCATTGTTTCGGCACTTTTCATCGTCAGGACATTCACGGCAGAAATCGATGAATACGGCACGAAAGAGACCGATCTTGTCAAAGCGGCAGGAAAGAACATCTGCATGAGCTGCATCGGACTCTATGACGAAGATATCTTCGCAAAGATAAAGGAAAAATTCAGCAGCAATAAAGAAAAAGAGTCAAAATAATGAAAATTTTAAACAGCGTAAAAAACATGTTTGCCAAAAGAAGTTTGATACAACTGCTCTTTCTAATAATACAAAACCCGTTTGTGTCGAATTTCCTGACAGGCAAACCTTACAGCGGTCCGACAAAGACTTTCTGCGCTCCGGGACTCCACTGCTACAGTTGTCCGTCGATGGCTTTCGGATGTCCGCTCGGAACTTTGCAATATGTCATCAAATATGCCTCGATGATCCCGTTCTTCGCACTCGGAACGCTTTCCACAGCTGGTGCGATACTCGGCAGAGCGACCTGCGCTTATGTCTGTCCTTTCGGATTTTTTCAGGAGATTTTATATTCGATTTCGCCTTGGAAAAATATAGAAGCAAAACTGCCGCAGAAATTCCGCTATATAAAGTGGTTCAACCTTTTTTTCTTCGTTTTGCTGATCCCCGCTTTCGGGCTCGCTCAGGGCTTCTGCGCATACATCTGCCCCTCAGGTCTGATAGTCGCCGGAATCCCGATAATCGCCGCGAATTCGGGTCTGCGCGCTTCGATCGGACTCACTTTCTGGTGGAAAGTTGCTCTCACGATTATTTTCGTAATTTATTTTATGCGCGAAAAAAGAGCCTTCTGCCGTTACATCTGCCCTCTCGGACTCATTTTGGGATTTTTTAACCGTATTTCACTTTTGCAGATCAAATTGAATCAAAATAAATGTGTCTCATGTTCGGCGTGCAAAAAACACTGCCCGATGGGTATCGACCCCGTAAAAGAAGTCAATTCCATCGAATGTATTAAATGCGGCGACTGCGTCCGCGTATGTCCGGTGAGCAGAAAGAAGGACTAAATGTTAAAAGACTGGCTTGACCGTTGACGCGACAGAACAGATCTGAATAAAATCAGTAAAGTTTAGCAAAAATTATCAGACATTGAGAAAACTCTCGGTCAGAAACTCGAATCGCTTGCCGAAGCTCCGTTCCTGCAAGCCTCAATGGAAGCCTATACCGAAGGCAAGCGCAAAGTCTGCAAACCCTTCAAAATCGATTATTCCCTTGATGATGCTGACCTCGGAGCCCTTAACACCCTTGATGAGTTCAACGGCTGGTACATCCGCGACAAGTTCTCAAAAGACACATCCGACATCATAAACCGTGAGCTCGGAGATCTTTTGGAACGCGGCGGAACCAAGCGCGAATTTGCCAAAACCCTTGAAACCGCGCTCGAAGGTCATGTCGAGGAATCCAAAACCTACTGGGAACTGCTCGCTGACCATACACTCACCAAAATTCAGAACATGGGTCATGTTTCCGGTTATGAAACCGCCGGAGTCCAATACGTCAAAATCGTTGCCGTTATCGACAACAAAACCACACCCATTTGTCGCGCAATGAACAACAAAGTCTTTAAAGTCGCCGACTTCCGAAAACAGTATGACAAAATAATCCATGCAGCCGAAAAGCACGATCTCAAGGCGTATAAAGCCGCCCAGCCCATGGTGAGCGGTAAAGCCATGAAAGGCGAAATCAGCGAGGAAGACATCAAAAAGCTCGGAATAAAACTGCCGCCTTACCACTTCCGCTGCAGAACCACGCATGTGGCATATTTCAGCGATCCTAATGGTATTGTTCCGAAACTAGAAATTGAAGATCAAGGTGGGCGTTCCTCACATCCTGAAAATTTTGTTTCGGAAGGGAATGAGGTCGAAATCAATATCCAAAATACAATGAAGCGTTATATGGATAAATATGGAGACGAAACTCAGTTCGGATACAAGGCATTTCATGTCGGAGGTTTAACCAGCAGTACCGCGCTTGCCGAGACAGATTCCAGGGGAACATATCGAATGGCCGAGGAAAGTGCCAGCATATTCAATCGCGCAATTTTAAAGATTCAGAATGGCAGAATGCTGACATTTGAGGAAGAATATGCAGGTCAAAATCTTGATCACGAAATTTGGCACAACAAAGCCCCCTCTAAAATGCCGTGGGATCTTTTTTCAGACGCGCAAAAAAACGGGCATGAAACTTTGACTGAATTTATAAGCCGAAGAACCTGTAATATTTTTTGGGATCGTTTAGGATATACCAAAATGCAGCATCAGCAAGAAATAATAGATAACCCCAAAGGCGGATATTCTCGATTTGTTATTCCTTTCACCGAAATGATGCGTGAATATAATCTCGATACGCCGGAGAGCCTAAAAGAGCTTATAAAAATTCATACAAAAAAGCCTGCCGAAAACGCTTATAAGAATTTAACTATTTGGATGTGCGAAAAAACCAAGGTTAAAGGAGAAACATCTGAACAAAAAAGGATTAGGGAAGAACGAATAAAAACCAGACTTCGGCATGAAGTTTTCAATAAATAAACTATTCCCGAACGCCTTTTTTCCCAAGTTCGCGGTTATGTTCCAGTCTTTTTTTATATTCGGGTGATATAGATGCCATTTCATCTTCAAGTCTGATGCTGTTATCCAGATCGTTCCAAAAGAAATCTAAAAGATCAATCAATCGTGTTTTATTGCCGCCGTTCTTTTTGACCCATTCAATATATTCAGCTTTTGAATTATGGTAACCAAAATAATCAGCTTTTGAAAATTTATGTTGGTAATCCCAGACCGTCTCAACTGTGTTCCAGTCAATTTCCTTACTCATCCTCATCCTCCTTTGACACTGTATCTTCATTCGGTTGCATTTTCAAATTTTCCACTTCTTTCTTTATCGTCTCCCGCATTCGCTCATCCGGCTTTACGGAACGGCAATGAAAGTGCCTCGGAACTGTGTACCATGCGGCGAAATATTCAATTTGGGATCGCAATGATTTAAGTTGAAAGATAATTTCACTCAAAAATTCAACTGCAAATCCCAAAAGAATTATAATGCCTATTATTCCGATGATTATCAAAGCTGTCGTCATTTTTCCTCCTTTTTTTTCTCACCAAGTCCAATTTTATTGCCTTGTTTTTGAAATAATTCCCGCTATAATTTCTCGCTTTTTTGGCAACTATTTATGGAGAAAACTTTGGAAAACATTTCTTATAAAGAGAAAACCGCGAAGCGCGGCGGTGTTATCGGCTTTTTCAAAAAACACTATATTTTAACACTTTTCTTTTTGATCTGGCTTTTCTTCACCTTGCTCTGGTATTTTGATCCGCGGAATAACGATCCGGAACTCGCCTATTCTTATACCGAAGCTTTTCATATAATACTTGGATGCGATATTATTCTTCTGATCGTCGTCGCAATTATCAAAGTTTTAGCTGAAATTCCAAAAACGGCTGGAAGATTCAAAGAAAAATTCAGCAAAAAATCTTTTGACAAGCGCGGATTCTTTGAGAAATTCTGGGAAGTTGTCAACTATTCTCCAGCATCATGCGCCTTGTTTGTCTGTGTTGTGCTTGCAATAATGTTCGGCATAGCCGCCTGCATCGAACCATTTGTATTTGCTGAAGGAGCAGCCGGAAATTTTGCAGAACATCTGTTGGTGATTCTGATTGTCATGTGTGCCCTGCCGGTAGTTTTTGCAATCTTCTTAGGAATAATTGCAGTATTTTTGTGGTTTTTAATGTAAATAAGGAAAAATGTCTGAAACTATTAACAAAAATCAGACAAAGAAAAAGATCAAGATCCATCCGGTCACTCTTATTATTCAAGTTTTGATCGGATACACGCTGATTTGGGCAATTTCATTTCTGATAGAACCGCATGTATCACCGCATTTCCCGATGTTATTTGGAACTGACCCGATTGAAAATGCACTTGCTATAGCATCGATCATAGCTTCCATGCTCTGTGTTTTATATCTGTTTATCAGATACCCGAAAGTTCCGTTTTTTTTAATTTCAACTGCAATATTGCTTGCTATTAGTGCAATATTCATAGTTTTCGGCTTTGTTTTTACAGCAACATTATCACCGCTCGCAGTTCTCGCATGGGCGGTATTTTTCGCATTGATGCGGCAGAACAGATCTGAATAAATTTCAAACAATTAGACTAAAACTTAAAATGCATTCCTTTTCTTCTTAGATGCATCTTTTATTTTTCAAATAATTTTCAGTTATTCCCAAATAGAACTTCAATAAACTTTACAAACACAAAACTGCAAACTATTTAAATCATCGAAAAGAGTTCTTTGCGATTTGAAAGGAAATAAAAAAGAGGTCCGCAGGCCCTGACACCGCCTAAACGGGAGAAGGATCACTGCGGCTCACGGGCGATATTATAGGCAAATAAGCACTATAATCAAGAAAAAAATGGAGTTTTTAATATGGACAGTACTTTTTACAGCGATTTGGAAAAGATATTCTCCCAATCAAGACTTTCAGCTTACAAAAAGGACTTTGCAGATAATGAAACTGCCTTGGCTCGTTACTTATATAATATTGAATTGTGCAAATCATTGTATGCACCGTTGAACATTTTTGAAATCTCTCTGCGTAACACAATTGATCAATCGCTTTGTGCTTTTACTGGGAATAATGATTGGTATGACACTCTTCCGTTTGACAGCAGCAGTAAAAACAAAATTTTTGAAGCAAAAAAGAAAATATGCAAAAAAGGAAAAACTTTGACTCACGACAGAATTGTGGCCGAATTTACTCTCGGATTCTGGACTTCAATAATAACAACGCGTTATTCTCAGGCAGCTTTTCAAAGCTATATTATAAAAAATAATTTGAAAAAATGCCCTACTTCATCAAAAAACATAAAGAATTTGCAGAGAATTTTTGAAAAGATACGAATTCTCAGAAACAGTGTTTCGCATTACGAACGCATTCTTCATTGGAAAGATTTAGCTCAGCAGCACAGCCAACTTTTGGAATGTATAAAATGGATAGACGATGCAGCGTTTAGCATGATTTCAGAAATAGACTCGTTTGATGAGATATACACAAGGGGCATAAATCCGTTCATTAAATTTGTGCAGCAAAAAATGGAATGAGCGACCTTAAATAAAGTGTGCGACGCACGCATGAACTGCGGCTTCAGTTCTGACGACTCTGTTTCCGAGTGAAACGGGTTGGAATCCTGCCTTGATGAATTGAGCTGCTTCGTATTTTGTCCACCCTCTTTCGGGTCCTACAGCAACAATGTTCGATTTTCCTTTTTCAATTTCCCCGATTTTCGGGAATTCTCCGGGTAGAGCAATGTAACAATTCGAATTTATTGAATATTTTGGCAGAATGTCATTTGAATACGGTCCGAAACGCTTAACTAAGTTTATTTCAGGCATTATTGTGTCCATACTCTGCTCGAGACCTTTGACAACGGCCTCTTTCAATCCTTTTTCTGAAAACAGATCGTTTTCCCAATAACTTTTGTCCCCGAAATAGGTCTGAATGATCTCTATTCCTGAAACTCCGTATGAAACAAGGTCGGAAATGAGACGCATCAGGACCTTCGGCCTGGCGAGCGCAACTATCACAAAAAGAGGGATCTTCGGCAGCGGATCTTCATTCAGCTCAAAAGATAAAACAGCTTTTTCCGTTTCAATTTTTTCAACAACTGCTTTTCCCTTTTTTCCGTCTAAAATGCCGACTCTGATCTCGTTTCCGGGATTTACCTTCAAAATTTCGTTTAAATGGCGGACTTTTTCACCGAAAATCTCAGCCTTGTTTTCAGTGATCAGATCGCTTCGATTGAGCAAAAGCAAATTCATAGAACTTCTTTAACCCCGGTTTATTCGGTTTTTTCTTCCTGAGCTTCCTTTGCCGCCTTTTCCTTCATTCGCATTTCGCGGTATTCTTCGGCAGTCATCAGCGGATCGGCAGTCTTGACGTCGATGAAAAGAATTCCGTTCAAATGGTCCGTTTCGTGTTGAAAAATAACAGCAGTAAAACCTTTGATATTCTCACTTTTGCGGACTATTTTCCCGTCAGCTTCGGCATCGTATTCAATGTCTATATCCTGCCACCTTTCGACCTGTCCGAAACCTGCCGGAATAGAGAGGCAGCCTTCCCAGCCGACCACCTTTTCGCCATAAGTTTTTTTGATCTCTATGTTGTAAAAAAATTCAAACGGCTTTTCTTCCTTGTCAAATCTCTGAACCATGATGACGCGCCTGTTTATGCCGACCTGCGGAGCCGCGATCCCTACTCCGGTACCCAAAGACTCGAGCATGAACTTTTCGAGAACATCGTAACCTTCTGCCCCCAGTTTTGCCGGAATCGAGACTTTGCGCAGGATCTCGTTATCCTTTTCGACATTGTTCTGCAGAAGATGTCTTCTTTCGGTGTCGTTTATGTAGCTGAGTTCCTCAGCGCTCATCGAACCGTCGTCAGCTTTCCCTTGTCCTTCGTTTTTCGGAGCCGAAGCGCATGAGAAAAGAATAAGCGCACAAAGTGCTAAAATGAACATTTTTGCAAATAATTTCATCGTGTTGCCTCTATATAGCAGTTATAAGTTTTCCGTTTTTGAAATCGATCTTTATTTTTCCGCCGTTTTTGGATTTTCCGAAAAGGATCTCGTCAAGAAGAAGGTCTTCGAGCTCTTTATCCACTACTCTCGCCGTTTCTCTTGCACCGAAAACCGGTGAGAAACCGAGCGTTGCCAAGTGTGCGACAGCAGGTTCGGTGATCGAAAGCTCAATATTTTTTGCAGCAAGTCTGCCTGCAAGCGCCGAAACATTCTTTTTAACGATTTTCTTAACGATTTCAGGCGTAATGCGTGAGAAGTAGACTATGTGGTCAAGCCTGTTCAGAAACTCCGGGGAGAACGTATTTTTGACAGCATCTTTAAATGCGGATCTGTTCTCAGTGTTTGCTTCGAATCCGACCTGCTTTTTTGCGGCATCTTTGCTTCCGGCATTGGAAGTCATGATAATTATTACATTTTTAAAGTTTGCCTTGTGTCCTGCGTTGTCAGTGAGCGTCGCATAATCCATGATCTGAAGAAGTGAATTGTAAATATCGGCATGCGCCTTTTCGATCTCGTCAAGAAGAAGCACCGCCGTCGGCTGCTTGCGCACAGCCTCGGTGAGCTGGCCGCCCTCTTCGTAACCGACATATCCAGGAGGAGCGCCGAAAAGCTTGGAAACAGTGTGCTTTTCCTGATATTCACTCATATCGAAACGTATCAGCGGAAGCTCCATTTTGTCTGCGAGAACACGGGCAAGTTCTGTCTTTCCGACTCCGGTCGAACCGACGAAAAGGAACGATGCGACCGGTTTTTCGGGATTTTTGAAACCCGCATAGCTCTTTTTTATCGCCCGGACGATTTCTGAAATCGCCTCATCCTGACCGAAGATCTCTGTCGAAAGAGCCGCTTCGAGCCCTTTGAGCTGCTTCGTTCCGTCGGAATTTACAGCTTTTTCCTTTTTTCCGGTGATAAACGCAGTAACTTTTTCGATATGTTCGGGTCTTACCACTTTTATTTTCTTTACCTGCATATTGCATGCGGCTCCGGCTTCGTCGATAAGATCTATAGCCTTGTCGGGAAGGAACCTGTCGGAAATGTAGAGCGAAGAAAGTTCTACAGCCGCGCGAAGAGCTTCGTCGCTGTATTTGACTCTGTGGAAAGTTTCGTATTTCGGGGCTAGGCTTTTCAAAATCAGGAAAGTTTCCTCTTTAGAAGGTTCCGCTACATTGATTTTCTGGAATCTTCTTGAGAGCGCAGCATCCTTTTCAAAAAATTTTCTGTAATCAGAATCGGTCGTTGCACCAATGAATTTTATTTTTCCGTCGCTAAGGAGCGGTTTTAAGATGTTTGAAGCATCCATTGATGAATTCCCTGCACTTCCAGCACCGACAAGATTGTGGATCTCATCAATAAAAACAATAACTTTTTCCTTTTCTTTCAAAGTTTCGGCAAACTTGTTCATGATCCGCTCCAAATCTCCTGCGAATCTGCATTCAGAGAGGATCCGTGAAAGATTCAGCGAAAGAATGCGATAGCCTGAAAGCTGTCCCGGCACTTCGTTCCGCACTATTTTCTGCGCCAGACCTTCGGTTATCGCAGTCTTTCCGACCCCCGGCATTCCGACATGCACAGGATTGCACTTTTTGCGTCTGAGAAGGATCTGGATCGTCCGTTCTATAATATCTTCCCTGCCTATCACAGGGTCAAGTTCGCCGTTTTCCGCCTTTTCAGTGAGGTCAACGGTGCAGATATCAAGGACCGTCGGAGATTTTTCGGCCTCTTCCTGGTCGTTTCCGGTCTTTTCAGCCGAATCAGGAGCCGTGCTTTCTGAAAATCCGCCGTGGGCGATAGTGCTCAAAAGGTCGTAGCGCTTGATATTGGCCGCTCTTAAAAGATTCGAGGAATAGGATTTGTCACCAAGATCATAGATCGCGACTATAAGATCAGTGACTTCGACACGAGTCCTCTGCGAGCCGAAAACATTGTTCGCGGCGTCAAGAAGGCACATGTTGAGATATTCCGACGGAACAACGCGCAGGTTTTTCGAGTTTTTAGGAACATATTTTTCAAGATATTCCCTGACATTCTGCCGCATCTCAGAGACGTCGACATCAAAATGTTCAAGGATCTCGATCACTTTTCTGTTGAAAAGCATCTGAAACAGAATATGCTCCGGCGTCACGAACTCGTCCTGATTGTCGCTCGCGTCCTCGATAGCCATGCTGAAGATCTTTGCCACTTCAAACGTGAACGGAAGAGACCTGCTTACATTTTCTGACATAATCACTCCTTTTCAGCTATACATTTGAGCGGAAAACCTTTTTCTTTCGCAGCTTCATCGACTTTCGCGATCTTGGAAAGAGCTATGTCGTAAACATAAACTCCGGCGACTCCCCGCCCCTGTTTGTGGACGGAAAGCATTGTCTTGCGGGCTTCGGCCTCAGTTTTTCCGAAAATGTCGATAAGGATTTCGACAACGAACTCCATCGTCGTAAAGTTATCGTTGAGCATCACGACTTTGTAAAGTTCCGGCTCTTTCACCATAATTTTTGATCCGGTAAAAATTTTTGACGATTTTTTAGTTGAAAGATCAGACATTACGATCACCCTGAAAGCGCGTATTGTTGGAAAATTCCTTCGGTTACTTTTTCGACGCGGCGCGGCGTTTCATGATCTCTTTGTGAAGCGTCCACAAAGTGTCAGGAACAGCCTGCCTTGAAGCGATATTCTTGACGAACACAGGAAGCGAACCGCCCGGATCGTTGTAAATGTAGTAATCGACTTTGATCTTGTCGGGCTCGACCTGCGTGAATTTGTAGAACCCTTTATTCTCCTTGACGCGGACGAACTTGTCTGTCACAGGATATTTCGGATCGTCGAAAGGGACCCACGTTATCGAGACCGAGCCGTCTTTGTTGTCGACTCTGCACGATTTGACATAGTAGTCGCGGTCAGTCGCCACCGGAGCCGATATCCTGTTATACGACCAATCGCACCTGTCGTTCTTTTTGAGGACGTCGGAATAACTGATATACTTGAAGATCTCGGGATGTTTCAGCCTGTCGAACATGATATCGACAGCTTCCTGGATAGTGCCCTGGTATGTCACCGTAGCCCTAACTTCCTTGATATCCGAACCTTCATGTTCGCGTTCGTAGAGTTTAAGTCCGTTGTCCTCACTGACGAATTCCCATTTTGCCTCTTTTTTTTCGCTTTTTTTAGCAGAATCATCGGCAGCAAAAACGGGAAAAATCAAGAGAATAAAAGAAAGAATGAAGACTATACGCATTTTGATCCGTTAAAGATATTTGTAGAATGCCTTGTAAGAAAGGTAAGTGTTGTAAAGGTCCGCCTTCGAAGCGACTTCGAACGGGCTGTGCATCGAAAGGATCGGTGTGCCGACATCAAGGACCTGCATACCGTATTCAGCGATGAACATAGCGATCGTGCCGCCGCCGCCGAGATCGACTCTTCCGAGTTCAGCCGTCTGCCAGCGCGCGTCGTCTTTGTTGAATGCCGCTCTGCATTTTGCAACGAATTCAGCGTGAGCCTCGTTGGAGTTTCCTTTGCCGCCTGCACCCGTGAACTTCGTAAGGCAGACGCCCCAGCCTACTTTGCCCGCATTCATCGATTCGAATGCACCTGCCCATTCCGGCTCGATCCCTGCGTTTACGTCGGATGAAAGGAATCTGCTGTTTGCAAGAGATTCGATGAGGGTGTTGTAGTCGCCTTTTCCGTAAAGGTTTATAAGTTTGTTGACAGCTCTTTCAAGAATGTTGGAGTTTGCGCCTGCGTTGCCTTTCGAGCCGATCTCCTCTTTGTCGAAGAACATCGCAAACTTGTTTTCCTTCGTTTTACCTGCATCAAAAATAGCCTGCAGAGCACTGTAAGCGCAGATCCTGTCGTCCTGACCGTGAGCACCGACGAAACTTCTGTCGAAGCCGACATCTCTCGCCTTTCCTGCCGGAACGAGCTGGAGTTCAGCCGAAACGAAATCTTCCTCTTTGAAACCGTATTTTTTGTAGAGGAAATCAAGGATCGCGAGTTTTACGCTGTCTTTGTCATATTTGAAGGAATAAGGGATCGAACCGATGAGGATGTTCAGATTCTCGCCTTCGATGACTTTTCTTGCGCCCTTTTCCATCTGCTCCTGAGCGAGGTGCGGAAGAAGGTCATTGATCGTGAAAACCGGATCGTTTTCGTCTTCACCGACAACGACATTGAGTGTTTTGCCTTCTTCTGTGATTACAACGCCGTGAAGCGCGAGAGCTCTCGTGACCCACTGATATTTCTTGATCCCGCCGTAGTAGTGCGTTTTGAAGTAAGCCATATCCTCTCTCTCGTAAAGCGGGTAGCCTTTGAGATCGAGTCTCGGAGTGTCGATATGCGAGCCGACCATGAGCCAGCCTTTGCTGAAATCGGTGTGGTTGATCTCAGCGAGAACGCATGCGACATTATCAAAGTTGATGAAGATCTTCTTGTCAGTCGGTTTTGCGTTTTCGATGTTTTTGTAACCTTTCGCCTTTGCAAGTTCGAAGATCGTGTTTACAGCTTCGCGCTCGGTCTTTGCCTTCGTGAGGAAATCCTTGTAGCCTTCGGCGAAGTTCATGATCTCTTTCATCTTAGCTTCATTGATGCCGTCCCAGCCAGATTTTTTGGAATAAGTCAGGGTCTTCGGATCAAATTTTCCGGCTTTCTTTGCCGCTTTCTTTTCTGCCATTTCAAACTCCATAAAAAACGATTAGTAAAAAACAAAACGCGATATTATAGCCGAATAAAAAAAAATAACTAATTTTTTTACCTATTAAATTTGAGATCTTTCTGCTGAAAGGTTTTATCTCTCCCGAAGCGGGATCACCTGTCATCACGGAGTGTCTTTTCAGGTAACTTTCCGGGGCATTCAGTGCAGTCGGCACGGACCGCAGTCCGGCCGGACATTCCTGAGCTCAGAAGAGTTTCATATTTTTCTGATGATCCAGGCGGCCCGTCCGATGCACTTCATCGAACTGTTGAAGATGATGTCGTTGTTCTTTTTCACAGGCTTGTCGTTTGTAAGTTTCATCACACTGCCGACGACGAAGCGCTTAAGCACCATTTTGGATCCGATCTCAAAGAGGTAGACTCCGCGATCTTCCATGCCTCTGGCCTCAACATCGACAAGGATCTCGTCACCGGCAAGAAAAAAAGGTTCCATATTGTCGTCATCCAATTTGAACACCATGAATTTTCCTTCTTCTATAAATGAAGACATATTATTTATAAAAGAACAGTTGTTATCGTTTTTCTTTTCATACACAGTCATTCTAAAATCACCGAAAGAAGGAACGAAAATCTCTCCTATCCCATCCATAAGCCAAAGCATTCTGACGCCGAAATTCTTACTGAGTCCGAACAGTGTTTTTGCGTTTGCCTCCATTTTGCCGTTTTCGATATCAGAGAGATAAGCCTGCGAGATTTCAAGTTTTTCAGCCATTTTCTTTTGAGTGATCCTAAGTTCCTTGCGTAAGATCTTGATTCTGTCGCCGTATTTCATTTTTTTCTCCATAAAAAATTTGTAAACAAACTAAACTAATGGAAAAACGGCGCCGTTTTTGGCGCGGGAATATAATTTTTTAACGATCCAAAATCAAGACAGTGAGGGAAATTTATAAAAAACAGGCGAAACTCCGTAAAATATATCAGCTTTTTTTGAAATATTCTTAAAAATCGACTCTGCCGGCTTCAGCAGCTTTGCCGATGATCTTGAGGAAATCCTTTCTCGGGATAAATTCGGCTCCGAGCGACTTCAGATGATCGGTTTCCACCTGGCAGTCGATGACCGGACACCCGATCTCACGCAACTTGCCGGCAAATGTTATGAATGCCGCCTTTGACGCATCGGGATAAGTCGAAAACATACTTTCACCGAAAAAAGCCTTGCCTATCATCACGCCGTAAAGCCCGCCCGCGAGGATATCAGTGCCTGTGATCCAACTTTCGGCACTCACCGCATAACCTAGAACATGAAGGCGGTTGTAGGCTTTTTCCATGTCATCGGTTATCCATGTCCCCTCCTGACGGACTCGGACTTCGTGGCGGCAGCGGCTTATCACCTGTGGAAATGCAGTGTTTATAGTTACAGTGTATTTTCCTGATCTGAGGACTTTTTTCATGCTTTTCGACACATGGATCTTTTCAGGAAAAAGGACAAAACGGGGATCCGGAGACCACCAGAGTATCTTGCTTCCCTGGTAGGAGATCCTGCTTTCCTCCGAATACCACGGGAATATCCCCGATCTGTAAGCCAAAAGAAGCCTTTCCGGTCTCAGATCGCCGCCGATAGCCAAAAAACCGTCAGGCTCGGCATTTTCGACCGGAGGAAAACCGATAGAACTCTTTGAAAGATAATATATCATCGCACCCCGCACAAAAGACAGCAGAATTTATATCAGACAAAGGCAATTGCAAAAAAAAAATATCGCGTATAATCACTCGTTTTTTAGATTTTTGGCAAAAGGTGCCGCTTGAAAAAAAAGCATATACTCTTAACTGCATTCGCTGTTTCCATTTTGCTGCACATTCTGGTTTTCATTTTTGCTCCGGAATTAAAAAGTGAAATAAATTCGAATGATTATCTGAAAAGGATAACGAAGATCTCGATCTTTCAGGAACCTGCAAGACCGGAAATCGTGAAACCGGAAAGCACCCCTCGTGATACCATGATCACCGGATCACGGAATCCCGTCAGAAAGCGCGCGCCAAGGGATAACGAAATCACGGAATCACGAAATGACGACAACAGCGATGCGCCAAGGGATAACGAAATCACGGAATCACGGAATGACAACAACAGCGATGCGCCAAGGGATAACGAAATCACGGAATCACGGAATGACGACGGCGGCGCGCCAAGGGATAACGAAATCACGGAATCACGGAATGACGACGGCGGCGGCGCGCCAAGAAGATCGGGCGAACTCGCCGTCATCCCGAAAGTTCTGAATCCCAAGACACCGCCCTACCCCGAAACTCTCGAGGATGAAGGAATCGAAGGGAGCGTCACGCTTGAACTTCTGATTTCAAAAGAGGGAAAAGTTCTGAAAGCGAAAGTCATAAAAAGCGACCACGAACTTTTCTCCGAATCGGCTCTGCAGGCTGTGAAAAGCTACAAATTCTCCCCCGGAAAGCTGAAAGACGGCTCTGCAGCGGACTCTCTCATCGAATTTGTCATAAAATTTGAAATTTCCCTTTAAAACAATATAAAGGCGGCTTGTTTTTTCTGCTTTTTTTGATTTTTTGGAGGATTTTATGGCTAAAACAAGGGATGAACTCAAGGATTCGATATTTTTTACTGATACATTGGATGAAAATTCGACACTTTTCGAACGCGATCTGCTCGAAACGCTCGAATACAATCAGGTAAAGGACAAAACGACGGTCAAAGCAAGGGACGTTTACATCGCACTTGCGACGACGATCAGGCACAAACTTATCCGCAAC
>JAEESW010000029.1 GCA_016290135.1 bacterium | reverse complement strand
CGGCGATGGCCTGGGCGATGCGTGCGATGACGATCTCGACGGCGACGGCGTCAGAGACATGGAAGACAACTGTGTCAAAGTCGCAAATCCGCCAGAGGGGAGTTTCTTCTCTCAAAAACAGCCCGACATGGACAATGACGGCATCGGCGATGCGTGCGACGACGATATCGACGGCGACGAGATAGTTAACGCCGAAGACAACTGCCCGAACGATAAAAACGCGGATCAGGCCGATTTCGACAGCGACGGTGCCGGAGATGTCTGCGACCTCTGTCCCGAAGACAATGACAAGGCGATTTCAGAAGGTATCTGCGGCTGCGGAGTCGCTGAAACAGATACTGACGGCGACGGCGTTCTCGACTGTGTCGACAACTGTCCGGCAGATTTCAACGGTTCGCAGCTTGACAGTGACGGTGACGGTCTGGGAGATGCGTGTGACGAACATCCTTTTGAAAAGGACGACACCGATACCGACACTGATACCGACACTGATACCGATACCACAGATTCCGACTCTGCCAATACGGACTCTGTCGACACTTCGGATTCAGGAGACTCAGATTCGGGAGACTCCGACTCAGCTGATTCAGACAGCAGTCTGTAACATTCTTTTTTGATCCATTACAATCCAGCGTTTTGGTCCGGAGGTGAAAATGAAAACTCTTTTTAAGATCGTAGCTCCTGATATGCTTTCAGATATTTTTGCGGCACACCCTCTGTTCCACGCCCTTTTCAATTTTGTTATCGTAACGCTGATTGCCGTGCTCCTCACTTTTGCGGCAAGGAAGATAGTCGACGTCATCATCAGATTTGCCGTTACGCGGACAAAGACCAAGTGGGACGATGTCTTTTTCAACCACGGTGTCTTCTCTAAATTCGTGAACATGGTCCCGGCGCTTGTCTTTTACTGGTCGGCATTTTCGTTCGAGCGCGGCGGGCATTGGCTCAAAAAGCTCTCCTTCTGCATAATAATCATTGTCATTATGGACATCCTGCGTGCTGCCAACAAGGCGATGCTCGAGATATACGATACTTTTGAGATATCGAAAGACAGACCGCTCAAAGGACTTATGCAGATAATCCTCATCGTGATCTACTGTGTCGGTCTCATCGCGATGATTTCAATCATGCTTGACAAATCTCCGGCTCTGCTCATCAGCGGTTTCGGCGCTATGACGGCTGTTCTTCTGCTGATTTTCCGTGACACGATACTCGGTTTTGTCGCAGGTCTGCAGATCGCGGCGAACAATTCGATCCGCAAAGGCGACTGGATCGTCATGCCGCAGAACAACGCCGACGGGGAAGTCATCGATATAGCTCTCCACACAGTAAAAATACAGAACTGGGACAAAACGATCGCCAACATCCCGACGCACAAATTCATGGAAGAGAGCTTCATCAACTGGCGCGGCATGGTCGAATCAGGCGGGCGCCGGATAAGCAGGAACATGCTGTTCGATGTTTCGTCTGTCCGCAGACTGACCGATGAAGAGATCGAAAAACTCGGCAGGATCGATCTTATTGCGGGCTACATCAAAGAAAAAACAGCAGAACTTGAAAAGTGGAACGAAAAGGCAGACTCTTCGGCTCCGGTGAACATGCGAAGACTCACTAATATCGGCACTTTCCGCGAATATGCAAAGCAGTATCTCATGCACAGCGAACTGCTGAGACAGGATCTTACGCTCATGGTAAGGCAGATGCCGCAGACGGAGTACGGACTCCCGCTGCAGATCTACGCTTTCACAAAGACGACGGAATGGGCTGCATACGAGGCGGTTCAATCTGATATCTTCGACCATCTGATTTCGACAGCGGTATTCTTCGGACTAAGGCTCTATCAGCAGCCGGGCTGGCACGATATTCAGGTGGTGGCGGAAAAACTCGGTGGAAAATTGAATGCAGAAAATAAAGAAACTGATAAAAACGCTTAAAGGCAGAAAAAGGATATTCATACAGACTCACAACTATCCCGACCACGATGCTGTGGCGTCGGCATTTGCTCTGCACTATCTGCTCAAAAGCTTCAAGATCGACTCGAACATCATATTTCACGGGGATATCCTCCGGGATTCGCTCCAGAAAATGATCGACACGCTTCGCATCCCGATACAGCCTCACTACAAGTATGAACTTAACGACGATGATTCGATCGTCATAGTCGACGCAAATAAAAAGAACAAGAATGTCGCTGAGCTGAAAGGCGAAGTCGTCGCAGTCATCGACCATCACCCCGGCGTTGAGCACGAGGATGTCGGATTTTGTGACATAAGAAGTGATTACGGAGCCTGCGCCAGCATAATTTTTTCCTATTTCGCCGAACTGATGCTCGAACCAGGCCGGGAAGTCGCAACGGCGCTCCATGCCGGAATAGTCTTCGACACTCACCAGTTCACGCGCAATGTGAATCCGCTCGACATCGAAACGGTCGCGATGCTTTACCATGTCAGTGACATAAAATTCGTCAATCTGCTCGTAAGGAACTCGATAAAACTCGATGATTTCAGGCAATACCGCTATCTTCTTGACAGGATCATGATTAACGGCGTTTTCGCATACTGCCACTTTCCAGACGGCTGCAACAAGGATCTTCTCGCCATTCTGGCGGATTACATTATTTCAGCGGAAGAGATCAAATTCGTCGTTCTTTCGGCACAGTCTTCCGAAGGAATATCTTTCTGTGTCAGAAGCGAGATGAACACTATCCCTGCAAATACGGCTGTGCAGAAACTTCTCTCCGGCATAGGGTCCGGCGGCGGTCATGTCGACATGGCAGGAGGCAGGATCCCGAACGCCAAGGACTTCGATCAGGAAAATATCTTCAGGACGGGTGTCGCGATAGTTACCGGAAAAATCAGGCTGTGACATCCCGCGGATCATAATTGAAAAAAGAATCTTTTCTGCTAATATATTTGGTTTTTTAGGAAAGCAGGTTTTTTCCGATTTTTCGGTTCTCCTGCTTTGAAATGCGTAACTTATTTAATTTATTGAAATTTTGGAGGCAATTATGGCAGAGTGGACAACGGCTGTTACTTCTATCAAACCGAACGAAATTTTGATCAGAGGCTATGCGATAGAAGATATCATGGAAAATCTGAGCTATGCAGAAACGGTTTACCTGATCTTGAAAGGCGAACTTCCGACAAAAGAAGAAGGACGTGTTTTTCAGGCTGTGCTCGTTTCTTCCGTTGACCACGGCGTAACTCCTCCGAGCGCACTTGCGACTTTGAACGCAACTTCGACCGGCGCACCGCTCAATGCGGCTGTTGCTTCGGGACTTCTGGCTATCAACGCTTTCCACGGCGGAGCGATCGAAAACACGATGAAAATGCTCAAAGCTGCTGCGGAATACTGCGGAAACGAACTCAACGAAGCAAAAGTCGAAGAATTCGTAAAGATGAAATTCGAGCAGAAATTCAGATTCCCGGGCATGGGTCACAGAGTCCACACCGAAGATCCGAGAAGCGTGAAACTTGCAGAGATCTGCTTTAAAAACCTGCCGGAAGAGAAACTTTTCTTCATCAAACTCGCAAAAATGATCGAAGCCAACATCTTCAAAGTAAAGGGAACGAAACTTCCGGTCAACGTTGACGGAATGATCGGCGCAGTACTGCTCGCTCTCGACATTCCGGCGGAACTTGCAAACGGGATATTCATGATCTCGAGAGTTCCCGGACTTATGGCGCATTATGTCGAAGAAAAGACGACGCAGAAACCGATGCGCAACATCGACCAGAAGGCTGCTGTATACAACGGACACGAAAAGAGGAAAATCGGAGAATAGAATGGAAATCGACAAAAAATACGACCACCTGTCAATCGAGAAAAAATGGTACACTTTCTGGGAAGAGAAGGGCTTTTTCAAGGCTGATCCCAGCAGCAAGAAGCCGCCTTACACGATAGTTCTCCCGCCGCCCAACGTCACGGGCGTCCTTCACATGGGACACGCCGTAATGGTCGTAGTTCAGGACGCGATGAGCCGCTACAAAAGGATGTCGGGTTACGACGTTCTCTGGCTTCCGGGCACTGACCACGCCGGGATCGCGACGCAGATGGTCGTTGAAAGGGCTCTCAACAAGGAAGGGATCTCAAGACACGATCTTGGCCGTGAAAAATTCCTCGAAAGAGTCTGGAAGTGGAAAAAGGAAAACGGCAGCACGATAACGCGCCAGCTCAGATGCTTGGGTGCATCGCTTGACTGGTCAAGAGAGCGTTTCACGATGGATGAAAACCTCTCCAAAGCAGTTCGCGAAGTCTTCGTTTCGCTTTACGAAGAAGGGCTCATTTACAAAAACACATACATCATCAACTGGTGTCCGCACTGCAGAACGGCACTTTCAGACCTTGAAGTCGACCACGAAAATGTCGAAGGTCACCTCTGGCACATCAAATACCCGATTTCCGGCAGCGATGAGTTCCTTACGATCGCTACAACGCGTCCTGAGACCCTTCTCGGCGACAGCGCGGTAGCAGTCCATCCTGAAGACAAGCGTTATGCGCACCTCATCGGCAAAAAGGTCAAACTTCCGCTTACCGACAGAGAGATCCCGATAATCGGAGATGCGATATTAGTCGATATCGAATTCGGAACAGGTGCTGTAAAAGTTACTCCAGCGCATGATTTCAACGACTTCGAGACTGGAAAACGCCACAATCTTGAAGAGATCAACGTCATAAATGAAAAAGGCGAGATCAACGAGCTCGGCGGAAAATATGCTGGCATGACGACGACCGAAGCGAGAGAGGCGATTGTTGCAGACCTCGACAAACTGGGGCTTCTCCTCAAAGTCGAAAAGCACATGCACGCTGTCGGCCACTGCCAGAGATGCAAAACCATCGTTGAACCGATACTTTCCGACCAGTGGTTCCTCAAGATGGAAGATCTCGCGAAACCGGCGATCGAAGCTGTAGAAACGGGAAAGATCGTCTTCCAGCCCGAGACATGGAAAAAGACATACTACGAATGGATGTACAACATCAAAGACTGGTGCATCAGCCGCCAGCTCTGGTGGGGACATCAGATCCCGGTATGGTACTGCGAGGAGTGCGGCGAAATGATCGTAAGCCGCGAAGACCCGGCGAAATGCACGAAATGCGGCTGCGAGAAGCTCAGACGCGATCCTGACGTGCTTGACACATGGTTCAGCTCTCAGCTCTGGCCGTTCTCGACTTTAGGCTGGCCCGAAAAAACGCCGGAACTTGCGAAATATTACCCGACGACACTCATGGAAACAGGCTTCGACATCATTTTCTTCTGGGTCGCAAGAATGATAATGATGGGATACAAGTTCATGGGCGAGAAACCTTTCGGAAAGGTCTTCTTTCACGGTCTTGTCCGCGACAAATTCGGACAGAAGATGTCGAAGAGCAAAGGAAACGTCATCGATCCGCTCGTTGTCACCGAAAAATACGGCGCTGACGCTCTCCGCTTCACCTTCGCGATGATGCCGCTCGCAGGGCGCGACGTAAAACTTTCGGATGAATGGTTCGAAGGCTACTGGGCTTTCATCAACAAGATATACAACGCAACGAGATTCTGCCTCATGCAGTTTGCGGATAATGAAAAATTCGACGGATTCAACCCTGTAAACTACAAAGAGGACGACTTCGCGTTTGCAGACAAGTGGATCCTTTCAAAACTCGAAACGGCAACAGAGGAAGTCCGCAAAAACCTCGACGAAATGAGGCTCAACGATGCGGCAGGAGCGATCTATCACTTCTTCTGGCACGAATTCTGCGACTGGTATATCGAGCTCGTCAAACCGACATTCTTCGGCACTGACGAAAACGCGAAACTCGTTTCGAAGAAAGTCCTCCTCAAAGTTCTCGATGCCAGCCTGAAACTCCTTCACCCCTTCATGCCGCACGTCACCGAAGAGTTGTGGCAGAGCCTGCCTTTCAGCTTCGAAGGACGCGAGGAGTCGATCATGATAAGCCGCTTCCCCGAACTCGGCGACTGCCCCGTTTTCGAGAAAGACGCTCAGACGATGGAAGA
Organism: bacterium; assembly: GCA_016290135.1. GTDB lineage: Bacteria > UBP6 > UBA1177 > UBA1177 > UBA1177 > UBA1177. The sequence goes on along the minus strand of JAEESW010000029.1, from coordinate 23,216 downwards.
GATCATAGAGATCATCACCGTCATCAGAACGATCCGCGCAGAAAACAACATCAAACCGTCGGCGGAACTTCCGCTCAAGCTCGATCTTGCGGACGAACTCAAGAGCGCGCTTTCTGAAAAACTTGAATACATAATCAAGCTCGCAAGAGTGAAAGATGTTGAATTTGTTGATACTTTCACGCCAGACAAAGAGACTGCAAGCTCGCTCGTAAAAGGCGGCACGCTCTACATCCCGCTTGCAGGATTCATCGATTTCACCGACGAGATCAAGCGTCTTGAAAAGGAGATCGCGAAACTCCAGAAAGATTTCGACCTCTGCGACAAAAAACTCAACAACCCGAATTTCCTCGAAAAAGCGCAGCCCGAAGTCGTCGAAAAAGAAAAATCAAAACACACCGAACTTTCCGAAAATCTGGCTCACCTCAAAGCGAGACTAGAGGAAATCAACGGATAAGGATCTGTATTGTAGACAATCAAACATTTCTGAAATATGTTCTCAGACATCCAACTGTAAAGTTCGGCGACAGTGTCCAAAAATATGCAAATTTCGGCTTTCTAATGGTCCAAAAATATGCAAAAAATGAAGTTCTGATAGTCATAAAACATGCAAAAATGTTGAAAATATCAGTTTTTTCAGTAATATAATTTCGACGATACGGAGGCGGCCATGTTAAAGAGAAAGATTTATCAGTATCTTCTTGAGTGGAAGGCAGAAAAAGAGCGTGAATGTCTTCTGGTGAAGGGTGCGAGGCAAATAGGGAAAACATACATCGTCAGATGTTTCGGAAAAGCCGAATACAAAAGCTTTATCGAGCTGAATTTTGTCCAGCATCCTGACTTGAAGCAGATTTTTGAGGGAAGTCTTGACGCTTCGGAAATCTACAAGCGTATCACGGCGCATTTTCCTGAGGCGGAGTTCGTCGAGCATGACACATTGATTTTTCTTGACGAGATTCAGAAGTGTGCAAAGGCGAGGACTGCGCTGAAATTCCTTGCCGAGGATAATCGCTTCGATGTAATCGCATCCGGTTCCCTGCTCGGGCTGCATTACGGGCAGGATGCCGACAGCGAGGTCGAAGAGGCGGAATCGGTTCCTGTCGGTTACGAACGCCAGATTGTCATGTATTCGCTCGATTTCGAGGAGTTTCTCTGGGCTTGCGGCTACACGCAGGAGACCGTTGACTATCTGCACTCGTTTTTTAACTCTCTTACGAAGGTTCCGAACGACATCAACGACAAATTTGAGTCGCTTCTGCGTGAATTTATTGTTGTCGGCGGAATGCCGGAGGCGGTTGCCGATTTCACAAAAAACAAAAACTTCGGAAACGTGCAGCGGATTCAGGAAAAGATACTCGCAGCCTACGACGACGACATCTCAAACCACGTCAAGGGTTCGGAAAAGACAAAGGTTCGCGCATGCTATGACAGTCTGCCGAAGCAACTGGCACGGGAAAACAGAAAATTCAAATATTCCGAGGTCGAAAGAAACGCCAATGCCCGCAAGTTCGGCGACAGTCTCATCTGGCTGAAGGATGCAAACTTTGTCCATATATGCTTTAATGTCTTTCAGCCATGCCTGCCGCTCAGCGCAAATGCAAAGGAGAATGAATTCAAGGTCTATTTCAATGATACAGGCCTTTTGATGGCACGTTACGGCACAGAGACGAAGCTTGCACTGCTGACAGGAAAGCTTGTCGGAAACGCGAAAGGGGGCATCTATGAAAATATTATTTCCGAAATGCTGATAAAGAAAGGCTACAACCTGAATTATTACAAAACCGCCAACAGCTCCCTTGAAATCGAGTTCATCATCGAAAAAAACGCCGGTGTTGTTCCGATCGAGGTCAAGGCCGGTAAGGGCAGCACTCCTTCGCTTAACAGTTACATTGATGAGTTCCATCCGGCCGCAGCCTACAAATTCGTGGAGGGGAACATCGGAAATTCAGATGGCAGGATCACCCTTCCGCACTACATGGCGATGTTTTTGTAACGAGAAATAACTTAACGGAGACTTTCAAGTCTGAATTGACCTGACACGGCTCATAACGATCGGAAACATCTGATTTTCTTAAAAATTTTTATATCTTCGCTTGCTAAATTTTCAATGAAAAGTATAATTCCATGTCTTTTTGGATATCATTCTCCGGAGGTTCAAATGCAGCTCCATTTAAAAGCATTTTTAGTTGTTTTAGGATTGATTTTCTTGGTTTCCTGCTCCTCCTCGCACTCTTCAAACGATTCCGACACAATTCTAGTACGATCAAAACGGCAATGTCGTTTCGGAAAAATATCTTGAACCTGAAGGCTCGGCATGGGAAGAATACGGCATTGATTTTGAATACGATGAAAACAACGATCCGGTTTCATCTGAAAAGCGCTACAAGGAAAATAAAAAGGAATTTCGGAAATATTTCTACGAAACATTTAAGGAAGAATAGGAATTTTGCTCCTAAACGATATTTGAATTTTCACAGATCCGACGGCTGTTCTAAGCTGTTTGCCTAAGAATTTTGCTTTTTAGGCAAAAAACCATAAAAATTTGTGCAAAAATTTCTTAATAAAATCAGGTGGTTGTTGAAATTTTCGTGGGGGATAAAATTTTTTCAATAAAAATCGGATTTTGTGGTACTAAATATAAGACAAGTTCGTTTTTTTACTTTATGGAGGTCGTTATGAAAAAATCGATGATTTTTGCAGTCATTCTGGCGATTCTGCTTTTTGTAGGTTGCGGAAGTGACAAAAAGGGAGAAAAAACTGCCGGCACAGGTGACACCGCAGCTGATACAGGCAGTTCCAATTCAGGTGAGAACGGCGCGTCTCCTGATGACGTTGATACCGACACAGACGATGATCCGTGCAGACTTGACGATTCGCTTCTTGCCGCAAGCGAAAACGGCGGGGAATATTTCGCTTTCAAAGGTGTCGGAATAATAAATGCTGACATAATCAATAACCCTGAACCTGCCGACCACACGAAAGTATCGTTCGGATTTTCCGATATCGGCGGTAAACAGTTTTTTCAGGGAGAGCAGAATACATTTTTTGTAGAATACGAACAGGGTATCAATGCAAGAATTTTTGCCGATGGAAACAAAGACTACGAATGGCGTACGACGACCGATGTCTATTTCACTGTTCCGCTTCAGTACATCGACACAATGAAGGCAAACGGAGTCTACACAATTGATGTGGCTCCGGAAACACTGATCTTTGACACCGCTTTTTCAGAAGACTTCAGTACTAAACGATGCCTCATTGCGGCAAACAAATATAGTAATGCTTCGGAAAACGGTGAAAAAAACGCTCTTGGAAAAACTCAGGTATGCTATGGCAAAAACGAGAATTTTGCCGCAGGAGAGACATTTAAACTCGCTATGAGAGCAGAACTTACCCTTGACAAGGAAGAGCTTGCAGCGATCTACGACCTTGCAACTGCAGATGATCTCTGTGAATGCCTCGATTCCGGCGGTGATCTGATTGACTGCAAAACGGTAAAATGGTCTGATGATACATACAACGCATGCCATACAATTGACGATAACACCTGGTCGCCGCTTTCTTCCGGCACGATGAATTGGGAAGAAGCCGCAGATTATTGTGAAAACCTCTCCGTATGCGGTCATGACGACTGGAGACTTCCAAATATAGACGAACTCAGAAAACTTGTTAAAAACTGCCGGAAAATAGCACCGGAAGGAGAATGCAGAATAAGTGAAAACGATTTGCTTTCCGATATGGAGGCAAAAGAAGCCGGAGCTTGGGAAGGCACTTGCGAAGGTGAGTGGGAAGCAGAGTGTGGCGAGGGAAGCTGCGTATGCAGCGGTTCGCAATACCCGGAAGTCCCAGGTTATTTCAGCGAGGTGGATGACAGCAATATCGAGCTCTGGTCATCTTCTTCCGTAACTGATATTGAGAATTCAGTATGGACTCTTCGTTTCAGTTTAAGCAATTCTGTCGATATAGTTCCGGAAAATACACATGGCGCGTTCTCAGTCCGCTGTGTAAGATAACATTTCCTGAAAAGGTTCTTTTCCCGTCAAAACCTTTGATTTTTCTTAAAAAATTTTTATTTCTTCGCTTGCTAAATTTTCAATGAAAAGTATAATTCCATGTCTTTTTGGATATCATTCTCCGGAGGTTCAAATGCCAATCCATTTAAGACTATTTTTAGCTATCTTAGGTTTGTTTTTCTTCATTTCCTGCTCTTCATCGCACTCTTCAAACGATTCCGACATTCTGCCTGATTCCGATACCGACGATTCGGAAAACACTATTGATGACGACACCGATTCAGAAGAAGATTTGGATTTTATTGATGATTCGGATAAGATACCAAATCAGGATGCCGATCAAGATTCGGATTCCGAAAAACACGATTCTGACACCGACACAAATGATGAAGACTATGGTCCTCTCCCCGACAACTGCATTGAAGTCTATCCCGGAAAAGCAAATTCCCGTCTATGTTTGGGACCTAAAAAAACCAATGTTAGATGCAAGGCAAATCCTGCAGAAAACGAATATGTTACAGTTATTGAATCTGATAATTCTTTGGGTAACATTGATGAGCCAATGGATATTAATGACGACTTTGTGTTTTTTTCACTTAATCCCAAAGATAAGAAACAGTGTTTTGACGGCGAAACCTATTGTCCGAATATCTATGGATGCAACCGAAAAGATGAATATGTTTATGAAATCGTATCTTCAAAATTCATGCATCATTTCTTTGCTGTTGAAGGTGATATAATAGTTTTCAATGTAGTAAACGGGATATCTCCCGATTTTAAATCAAAAATTATGCTTGCTGATTTAAAGACGCAAAAAAATTTTGAAATTACTAAAAGTTGGGGTTCATACAGCCAGATGCAGATAAATTTTCCTTATATTGCTTTTAAAGACACTTCAGATCAACTGATCATATTTAATTTAGAAACAAACATTTCAACAAAGATACCGAATTTAAAATGCTGGGATTATCCGAGGATTTACGGCAAAAATCTTGTTTGTAGGGGTCGATATGATGATGAAGGTTTGTCAAAAGATGAATTAAATGAAACCGCATGGCTGGTAAATATGGAAACATTTAAAGTTAGTCCGCTGAGTGTTTTCACGTATGAAGGCGTAAACTTGACTGTTTCTGATAACTTTGCTGTATTTGAATCGGCTAGAGACAGTGTTTATTATTCCAATGCCATCGGCAAACTTAGTGGAATGGAAGTGTATAGTTTCGACCTGAAAACTAAACGGGAAGAAAAGTGGACTCCGGAAATAAAAGAGATTTTTAAAGGAAATTTCACTTTGCCAAGTTTCGAATATCCATATTTCAGTTATGTTGCAAATGAAACGGAGAAAACTTCAACAGGAAACAGCTATGTTTTAAACATAGAAACTGGTGAAGTTTTTGAGTTGTTTAAGGAGATAGGTCAATGGTGGCCGTATATTAAAGACGGATATTTATTACTCGGAGGTTATATAAGAAACGGTATAGCCAAACTTCCAGCCTTACCGAAACTGCCTAAAAACGCAGATGAGCTTTGTGAAGACAACAATCCCTGCACGGATAACAGATATTTTGTGACGGACGGCGAATGTCACTTCATCCCGAATCACGAAAGATGTGACGATGATGACGACACAACACTTTTCGATATCTGTATTGAGGGCGTATGTAAAGGGTTTGCCGGAACAAGCACTGATGAAGAAATGGTGCTTGTTGAAGCAGGAAAATTCCTTTATGACGGAAAGGAATATGAAATCGAGAAACCTTTCAAAATGGATGTTTTTGAAGTCACTAACGGAAAATATGCCGAATGTGTTGAAGCAAAAGCTTGTGTTGAACCACTAAGAAAAAGGTCTTTAACAGTCCTGAATTATTATGGAAATCCATTCTATGAGAATTTCCCCGTGCTCTACATCAATCAGTTCGAAGCACAGAATTACTGTAACTGGCTTGGAAAAAGACTGCCGACAGAATTTGAGTGGATGAAAGCGACCTGGGACGGTGAAGAAAAGACATATTTGTGGGGAGAGGAAAAACCTGATTATGAAGCTTATCCAGAAACTTTTTATGCAAACACAACCAGAGGATATCCCCAAATGACCGATTGGGATGTAGTAGAAGTCGGAACTTTCCCTAAAGATAAAACAGTCGGTGGTATCATGGATATGTCCGGCAATGTGAGTGAATGGACAACAAGTGAGTGGACAGAAAGTTTATGCGATACTCCACCGTGTTTTGGTAAATTTGGAAGTGATTTGGTCGTAAGTAAAGGCGGAGGATATTTCACGGGTCCCGAATTAAAAACTAGATATCCAAGAACCCCTTGGACTCATTCGTTTTATACTGGGTTTAGATGTGTTAAAGATATTGAGGAATAATCACATTTTTATGGAGGTGTGCTATGAAAAAGATGATGTTTGTAGACGGCATAGTCGAAGGTGACGAAGTCTGCGACGGAGGCCAGATTGACTGTACGGAATTAGACGTTTCAGGAAACGTCTCTACAAATTCAGGGTTTGTCAGCGGAATAGCAACATGCAATGCAACCTGCGACGGCTACAACACGAATAATTGCTCCGATGACGGGTGGTAAAGTAAACCATCAACAAGATATACAACGCGACGAGATTCTGCGACTGGTATATCGAGCTCATAAAACCGACATTCTTCGGCACTGACGAAAACGCGAAAACCGTCGGCAAAAAGGTCCTTCTCAAAGTCCTTGACGCAAGCTTCAAACTGCTTTACCCCTTCATGCCGCATGTCACCGAAGAACTTTGGCAGAGTCTGCCGTTTACTCCGGACAAAGAAACCGCAAGTTCCCTCGTCAAAGGCGGAACGCTCTACATCCCGCTTGCAGGATTCATCGATTTCTCCGACGAGATCAAGCGTCTTGAAAAGGAGATCGCGAAACTCCAGAAAGATTTCGACCTCTGCGACAAAAAACTCAACAACCCGAATTTCCTCGAAAAAGCGCAGCCCGAAGTAGTCGAAAAAGAAAAAGCGAAACACACCGAACTTTCCGAAAATCTGAAATGACAATATCTTGAAAATCTCACAAAGTTCCCTAAAATCCATATCTGTCTTTTTGGGGGGCGGTTTCACACGGAAAGAAGACCTGCTCTTTCCCAAAGAGTTTTCATAGAAAACAGTTTGCTTGCTTTCAGGAGGTTCCTTGCTTCGTTATCTGAATTTCTTCAATTACAGAAATTTTCTATATGACCTGATAAATTACATCAGTTCTCTGGCGCTCTTTCTGTTTATATTCATGCAGCTCAAAAAGACAGGCACACGCGGTCTCTATTCCAGGTTCCTGCTTCGAAATAAAGATGCCGGTTCAAGATGGCACTCTGTCGCGACAGCCGCTGAAGCATTGATCCTGCTTCTGTTTGCCGCAGCTCTTCCGACCTGGACGTTTACCCGTCCTTTTTCGATGTTGTTCTATGATTTTACCGGTAGGACAGGAGCCGTCCTCTATTTCGGATGCCTTCTTTTCCTGATACCGTTTTTTCTGCCAGGCGCTTTTCTGCTCGGTGTAAGGCCTTTGAAAACTCTCGATCTTTCTGTCCCGGGATTTTCTCTTTCACTGATATACTTCAAGCTTGCATGTTTTTGTTCGGGCTGCTGCAACGGGATCGAAACGGACTATGGTTTTTTCAACTACAGGACTAAAAGGGTGGAATTCCCTGTCCAGCTCGTGGAAAGCGCGGAAGCTCTGCTTATTTTTTTCATACTCATGAAAGTCGGAAAAAAGGCAAAAACGGGGACGATGTTCCCTCTCTACCTTGTTTTGTATTCGGTGATGCGGTTTTTCAGCGAATTTTTCAGGGCGCAGCCCGATATTTTAGGACCGCTCAAATGTGTTCACTTATTCTGCATTGCAGGGGCGCTTCTCGGCTCTGCCGGTTTTGTCCTTGCTGAAAAATACGGCGAAAGAATAGACAGCGCTTTTGCCGGGCTTTATTTGAGAATCGAAAAGTCTCTCTACAAAAAATGATGAGATCAGCAGCTTTAACAGCACCTCAGAAAGAGATATACGATCTTGAAAAATTTGTCGGAGGAAGTGCGTTCAACATCTGTGTCAGCACTTTGTTTCCCGAGAAACATTCCGTAGATGAGATAAAGCGGGCGATCTTGAATGTTTTCAGACTCAACGACGCGCTGCGGATCAGGATCAGGGAGGAAAACGGCAAAGTTGTTCAGTACTTGACGGATTTTTGCCCGGAGGAGATCGAAGTCCTTCATTTTGAAAGCAGAAAAGAGCTGGAAATATTCGGGGAAAAATGGGCCGGAGAAGCTGTCGGTCTCAAAGGCCGCCTGTGCGAGATAAAAGTTTTCGTTCTTCCTGACAACACGGGGGCGATATGCAGACTGCACCACATCGTAGGAGACGCGTGGACACTTGCTTTGATAGGAGTTCAGCTGAGCAAAACTCTGAAAGGAGAGCCCTTTGAAACTTATTCTTTCTTCGACACTTTGAAAAATGAGGCGGAATACCGCGGAGGAAAACGGTACGAACAGGATAGAGCCTACTATGAGGAACAGTTTCTGAAAATGGGGGAGCATCTCAGCTTTTCCGGCAAAAAAACTTTGTCTTTCAAAGCTGTGAGAAAAGTGTTCGGAATGGATCTCGAAAAAACGGCTCTCCTCTCAAAATATGCCGAAGAGCACGGTTCCACTTTTTTCAGCCTGTTTGCCGCGGCTTATTCAATATACATAAGCCGGATAAAAATGAATGCTGCGAATGTCAATATAGGAGTCCCGGTTTTGAACCGGAGCGGAGCAGTCGAAAAAAACACGATGGGTGACTTTGTGAATACTGTCCCTCTTTTTATCGGGCTTGATTACGACGGGACTTTTTCTGAAAACCTTGCGCATGTAAACAGTGCTGCTCTCAAGATCCTGCGCCATCAAAGGTTTCCGTATAGCGAATTGCTCGAAGATCTGAGATCCAGATTCGGTTTTTCGGGCAGACTTTTCGATGTGATGATCGATTATCAGAATGCTGTGGCTGCAAATTGCGTCGAAACGCAGCTCCACTTTCACGGAATGCAGCAGGAAAATCTGATGATCCATATAATCGACCACAACAATACCGGAAAAATCGAACTGCTTTACGACTATCTCACAGATATTCTGGCTGAGAACGATATCTTAAGGCTCCATTGCGGCATAATGCGGCTGCTTGAGGACGCGGTCAGAAACCCTGACAAAAAGATCGGAGAACTTGAGATCGCGCCGGAAGAAGAACTTTCCATCATCTGCGGTGATGCCGTAAAGCTGCCTGGATCAGCCACGATCCCTTCGCTTTTCGAGGAAACGGCGGCACGAAAGAGTAATGAGATCTGCATCATTACTGACGATAAGAGCTACACTTTTGCAGAATTCAACGATCTCGTGAAGCTGATCGACTTTGAAATAAAGAAAATCACCAATGGAAAAAAGCAGACGATAGCAGTCGTTGCGGAAAGAAGCATCGAGATGTATGCCGCTGTTTATGCGGTGATGCGCGGAGGGAACACATATCTTCCGATAGATCCGGCTTATCCGGAAGAACGTATTGAATATATGCTTGAAAACAGCGGAGCCGGACTCGTTCTCGTGCAGGATAAGTTCTGCGGTTTATTCAATGGAATTAAATGTCTGAATGTCTCGGAAATTATTAAAAGAGGGAATGTTCCTGCTGAAGGGCTTCAGGTCTCGGCGCTTCCCGAAGATGCAGCTTATGTGATCTACACTTCAGGTTCTACCGGCAGACCGAAAGGGGCTGAAGTCAGCCACAGATCACTGCTCAACCGGATCCTGTGGATGGAAAAACAGTATCCGCCCGATGAAAACAGCGTGATCCTGCAGAAAACTCCGTTTACTTTCGATGTTTCGTTCTGGGAGATACTCTGGTGGGGTGTTTACGGCGGAAAAATGGCGTTCATGAAGCCGAACGAGCACTTCCTGCCTGCAAAGATAGCAGATGAAATTTTCAGCAAAAAAGTGACAACAATCCATTTCGTGCCGTCAGTGCTGGATCTTTTCGTCAAATATCTCGAAAACGATCCGAAAGAGCTGGAAAAAATAGTGACTCTCAAAGATGTTTTTGTCTCGGGAGAAGTTCTTAGCGCAACTTTGACAAACAGATTTTACGCGCTCTTCCCGGCTGAAACGGTCAAGATCCACAATCTTTACGGTCCGACTGAATGCGCGGTGGATGTCACATTCTATGACTGCAGAACTAATGAAAACGATCCTCTTCCGATCGGAAGACCGATATACAACACCGGTATTTTCATTCTCGACAACAATATGCAGGCTCTGCCGAAAGGTATCGTTGGAGAGATCTGTGCCGGCGGAGCAAATGTCGGTTCAGGCTATGTGAACAACAAGGAGCAGACTGACGAAGCTTTCAGAAAAAATCCGTTCGGGGAGGGCATGATCTACAAAACAGGCGATCTTGGTTATATCAACAGCGAGAACGAGCTGATCTTCTGCGGCAGAAAAGACAGTCAGATAAAACTGAACGGTCAGAGGATCGAGCTTGCCGAGATCGAAAACGCGATGTCCGAAATCGATAAAGTCCTCCTTGCCGCTGTCGTTGCAAGAAAAAATAATGAAGGAAATCAGATACTTTGCGCATTTTATTCGGGAGAAAAAAAGGAAGGCCGCCAAATCCGAAACGAACTTGGCAGGAAGCTGCCGAGATACATGATCCCGCATATAATCACGCATCTTGACGAGATGCCGCTCACTTCAAGCGGAAAGATCGACAGGCTTTCGCTGCCGGAAGTCGACCTCGAAAACACTCTCTCCGACAGGGAGTTTATAGAAGCAAAAACGGAAAATGAACTTATGGTCTGCAGTAAGTTTTCGGAAATACTGCATATTTCACCAGTCAGCATGGATACGGACTTCTTTTTTTCGGGTGGTTCGAGCATAGATCTCCTTTTGTTTCTCTCTGATGAGAGGTTTAAAAATATTTCGGCACCGGAATTTATCGCAAATCCTACTCCTGCCGGGGTCTGCAGTTTGATTGAAAATAAAAACATTGATAAATACGACTATTTGCAGCAGCTGTTCGTTCCTGAAGGATATAAGAGGGCGCTTGTGCTTTTCCCGTATGCCGGAGGAAATGCCGAAAGTTATTCGGAATTGATACCTGAACTTAGAAAACAGATGCCGGATACTGCCGTCTATTTTGTCCGTTTTCTGCACAGTATCGAAGAATGCCGTGCAGCTTCAAAAGAGATCCTGGACGTGGGAAAAGTTTGTGATCTATATTTTTACGCTCACTGCATAGGTGATACTGTTGCTATGCAAATAACTGATTTTGTTGAAGAAAACGGAAAGAGCGTGGAGCGGCTGATCGTGGGCGCGAACATTCCGCCTGAAAAACCTTTCAGATACAACTGGTGGCATATCGTTCCCGATTTCGTACTCAAAAGGATCTTGATAAAAGCTGGCAGCAGAATAGGGGAGCTTGACAAGTCACGCTCTTCGGAAAAGCTCGGATCTTTCAGAAAGGACAGTGATTTTTTCATTGATTTCTTTAAATCAAGGAACCGGGAAATTTCATCTCAAATCTTTGTTATTCTTAATAAAAACGACATTTTTACCCGTAATCACGAAAAGGCTGCTAAAAATTGGCAAAAATATACGGCAAATGAAGTTTTTGTCCGCTATATCGAAAGTGATTCGCATTATTTTCAGAGCAGAAACTCCGAAGCACTGGCAAAAATGATCGCTGAAACGATCCTGGACAAGGGGCGGGACCCGCGTTGAGCCGCGGCAAAATCTTGTCATTTTATCAAATATTCCTACAATCAGTCCGTTTTTTTGAAATGGAGATGAAAATGAAAAAGTTCACATTGCTTTTGTTTGTCCTTCTTCCGTTTTTTATGTTTGCGGAAAATCTTTACTACTATTCTAACGGTAAAAAAATCCAGCTTGCCGAAACTTCAGGTTACACTTTCATTGACGGCAGAGTGACGAAAAACGCAGCTTTGCCGGACGGTCTCAAATTCAGGCATCGACAAGGTAACATCTACCTCTTCGACAAATTGAGTCCGAAAAACATTAAAGAACTTGAAAAAGTCGGAAAGATCCTGCCCGCCTACAAGAGAAACGGGACGGAAAAAGTTTACGCGACCGGCAGGATCTTCGTGAAACTTCCGGGAATGGATGAAAGATCGGTCGGAAAATGGTGCGCATCGAACGGTCTGCGTTTCATTAAAAGATTCAAATACGCGACCGACTGGTCTCTTGCCGAGACGACTGGAGATCCGGTAAAAAGATCGGTCGAGCTTGTCGAGAAGAAGATCGTTGCGCAGGCAGAGCCTGGTTTTTTCATGACTTTTGAACATATGACATACAAGCCGAATGATCCGCTTTTCAAGAATCAGTGGCATCTCTACAATGACGGCTCCGACACGACTCTCACCGGCTCTGACAGCACGCATGTCGCCGAAGCGTGGGACATCCTGCGTCAGATCAAGGGAGATCTCGGCGGAACGAATGTAAAACTTGCGATAGTCGATGACGGATTTGCCCTCGATCACGAAGATCTGCAGGGTCGCTTCCTGCCTGGATACGATTTCGTTGACAACGACGACGATCCGACACACGGAGTCCGTCAGACGCAGCTCGACATGCACGGAACATCTGTCTCAGGAGTCGCGGCAGGCAACACGGACAACGGGACAGGGATTTCGGGAGCGTGCCCGAACTGCCGGATCATTCCGATAAGAATGGGACTCACCACGGCTGATGAAATAGGTATCGAAGCTTTTGAATGGGCGATTGACGCAGGTGCCGACATCATTTCGAACAGCTGGGGGCCTTCCAACAATAGCGCCGACATGAACCAGACTTTGAAAGATCTTGTCGCGAACATTACGACAACAGGCAGAAACGGTAAAGGAACGGTCATTCTTTTTGCGGCAGGCAACAGCAATTTGACCGTCACTGACAACGTTTATGTAGGCAATCCGAATGTTTTCACGATAGGGGCGACCAGAGCGGACGGGAAAAGGGCCTCTTATTCCAATTTCGGTCCTGCGCTTGATTTTACGGCTTCAAGCTGCGATACGGAAGGCGACGGCTGGCAGAACGGCACAACGATTGACGGCATCTGGACTACCGACAATATGGGTAGCGGCGGCTACAATGCAGGAGGCAACGAAAACGGCGGCGATACCGCAGGAAACTACACGAACGGTTTCGGCGGAACATCATCGGCATGTCCGCTCGTAGCAGGGATCACAGGGCTCGTTATGTTTGCGAATCCGGATCTCACGAAAGACCAGATCTATGATATTTTCAAGACGACTTCCGACAAAGTCGGCGGCGAGACTTATGACGCGAACGGCTTCAACCAGAATTACGGCTACGGCAGGATAAACGCATGCAAAGCTGTCAAAAGGGCTTTGGAATTGTCTGGAACGGATGTTTCAAGTATCGAGTGCGGCGGCCCGATCAACCAGTCAGATCCGACAGATCCTGCAGATACCGCTGATACTGACACTCCGGCAGATCCGAGCGATACAGGCGATACAGGTAACACTCCAGTCGATTCAAACTGCGGAAACGGCAGCGTTGATGCAAACGAGATCTGCGACGGCAATACGATCCCTTGCAGCCAGCTTGCAAACGCTCCCAAAAATGGAGAGGCAAAATGCGCTTCCGACTGCATGAACTGGGACAGATCAGGCTGTTACGATGACGGCGATGAGGCTCAGTCCGGTGATACTGACGACGCCTCTGACGGCAACGGCGGCAACGGTGCTGATCTTTTAGACGATGACGACGATTCAGGCTGTTCTGTTCTGATAATTTGATCTTGAAAAACCTATATTTTTTCAACAATAATCACGATATCCGGGAATGAGACGTTTCAGGAGACGTTTCAGGAGACGTTTCATGAAACGTCTCTACAGGTCTTTCATTGAAAGGGAGATGCGTTTTCGTTCAATATCGATATTTTTGATCCTGACTGTGACTTTCTGACCCAGTTTCAGGCACTCGGAGGGATGTCTGATGAATTTATCGGCGATCTCTGAGATGTGGAGAAGTCCCTTTTCCTTGATGCCGATATCTACGAATGCGCCGAAATCGGTGATGTTGCTGACGATCCCGTGCAGGATCATTCCTTCCTTGAGGTCTGAGATAGTGCGGACTTCTTCGGAAAATTCCACCTGCTCGAATTTTTCCCGCGGATCGAGCCCGCGCTTTTTAAGTTCTTCGATTACTGAAGGCGGCAGAAGTTCTTTGAGTTTTTGGTTTTTATCAATGATTTCAGGATTTTTAACTAAATCTTCAAGCAAAATCCCGCATTTTTTTGCGGTATCCTTCACAAGGTCGTAGCTCTCGGGGTGGACGCCGGTCGAATCAAGGATTTCGTCGCCTCCGAAAATACGCAGGAATCCGGCGCACTGCTCAAACGATTTTGCGCCTATCCCTTTGATATTTCTAAGTTCTTCGATATTTTTGAAGCGCCTTCCGCCCTGTCTGTATGCTGCGATCTCAGCTGATTTTTTGCTGTCGAGCCCCGAAATGTAGGCGAGAAGGTAGGGACTTGCGGTATTCAAGTTCGCGCCTACCCGGTTTACAGCCCATTCGACCGTCCTTTTGAGCCTTTCTGAGAGTTTTTTAGCCGGAATATCATGCTGATACTGCCCGACGCCCAGACTTTCAGGGGGGATCTTGACGAGTTCCGAAAGCGGATCCTGAAACCTGCGTCCGATCGATATCGCCCCTCTGACTGTAAGATCAAGATCTGGGAACTCTTCTCTGGCAACGGCACTCGCGCTGTAGATCGAAGCTCCGTCCTCGCTGACAGAGGCTACGACCAGAGTCCTGCCGAAGAAACTTTTCAGAATTTCGTGCGCCTCTCGGCCGAAAGTTCCGCTTCCGACAGCGATCCCTTTGACATTGTATTTTTCTATCCATTTTTCGAGCTTTTTTGCTTCGTTTTTGTCGAGATGAAGGTTGAGCAGCATTGATTCAACAAAGTTTCCGTGCTCGTCAAGCAGGGCAGCCTTGCAGCCTGTTCTGATGCCCGGATCGATACCGATGACCGCTTTTTCGCCGAACGGCGGCATAAGGAGGATCTGTTCCAGATTTTTATGAAAAAGGTCAAGGGATGCTTCTATCGCCAGATCCCTCAACTTGCTAAATGTCTCAGTCTCAAGAGAGCCTAAGATCCTGCTTGAAACGGCGTATGCGGAGCACTCTTCAAAAAAAGGGGATCTTTTTGCGAAGAACATGCTTTCCGCCTTTTTGGAAAGCTCTTCGGCGCTGGCCGCAGGCTCTATGGAGAGGTTCAGAATTTCTTCCTTTTCGGCACGGCTCAAAGCCATTATCCTGTGCGGAGTTATCTTCTGGGCACTTTCTCTAAAGTCAAAGTAGTCGCTGTAAAGTGTGCCGCTTTCCTTTTTTCCGCGCTTGACTTTGGAAACTACCGTTCCGCATTCCGTGCTTTTTCTCACGACCGCCCTTATTTCTGCATTATCGGCTATTTTCTGCGCGATTATCTCCTTTACACCCTCTTTTACCGCAGATGCATCGGGGTAGGCGTCACACACGAACGCCTTCGCCTTTTCGTTCATCACGGCTTCGGTCGGATCGTTCAGCATGATGTATTCCGCAAACGGCTGTAACCCTGCTTCGACCGCTTTGTCAGCCTTGGTCTTGCGTCCGGGCTTGAAAGGCGCATAGATGTCTTCCAAAGTCGTCATGTCGGCTGCACCGGCAACAGAATGTCCGAGTTCATCGGTATAATTCCCCGTTTCTTCAAGTGATTTTAGTATCGCGCGCTTTCTCTTGTCGAGGTTTGAAATCTTTTCCGCGAAGTCGATTGTTTCCGCGACCTTGACTTCGTCCAGATTGCCGGTCATCTCCTTGCGGTATCTCGCGATGAAAGGGATCGTGCAGCCCGATTCCGTGAGTTCAAGCACGGCACGAACCGATTTTTCAGATATTTTAAGGGCTTTTGACGTTTCGCCCGCAATATTCAATTCTTTAAGTTCGATCATGTTTTCACCTTAAAGATAAAAAAAAAGCCCTCCGAAGAGGGCCTGAAAAAAAGCTGGTCAGGATTAAGCTTTGATAGCTTCTACCGGGCAGCCGTCTTCACATGCGCCGCAGTCAACACATGCATCTGTAACTTCGTAGCCGCCGTCTTTTTCGATGATAGCTTCTACCGGGCAGGTTCCAGCGCAAGCGCCGCATTTTACGCAAACATCTTGATTAATCTTGTGCATTTTTTTCTCCTCATACCGTGTTAATAAACGCTAAAAAGCCGTTATTTGTAAATTGAGAGAGTGGCTTTGTCAAGGAAAAAGGTGAGTTTCTCAGGAGAGAAAGGCAACTTTTTGCAGGCGAGCCGCCCGCGCTCCGGCAAAAAAAACGGGAAACTTGAGGCGCCAGTGTTGGAGTAGACTTCAGTGTCGTTAAAAAATCACTAAAAGAATTAGAATAACAGGTATCCCGATTACTATAATAAACGGAGCTAGAGCAACTTCATAAGTCAATTGTATCGGAAGTTGCAGGACAACATCATCCTTGTTTTTTCCAGAGAAAACTCTTGTAAATACTTTACTTACAAGCAGATTGAAGGCAGGTAATGCAAAAGCAGATAAACAACCGCAGAAAACTGTGCAAAGTAATCTAATTTGTAAAGTCTCAAAATAATTTTTTAAAATCGGATAACTAATGCCTAAGCCGGTGATTAGACCAAAAAAGGCAAATAGCAGCTTAAAATATAGCATTTGAAAATTAGGTTGAAACTCACGATGGTCAGGTGTAGAGAAAAAAGGCAGTGCAAGAAATAAAAACAGTGAAAGTCCGAATATGCTGGCAACTAAGCCTATAGCAATTGTCAGGTAAGTTGAAATTTTCATTATATCGCAGATCTTGATTGCAAGTGAAAAAGCAGAAATGAAACCGAACAGAAGAAAGGTGCTTACATAACCGATATCACCTGTTTTAATGGTGCTTGTTACTTTTACTTCTTTTTCCATCATTATCCCCAAAAACTATACATTAATTTCTGACGCAGACAACCTTGTGAGAATCACTTGATTCAAGGAAAGCGTTTCCGTTTTTGCAATCCATAAGCTCTGCATTTTTAAAGTCAACATACCAATTCCAACTGTTGTCGCTCGCGCTGGCGTTATATGTAGAACTCCAGTAGTCTGCACTGAAATTCAGTTTGCTGTAGTACCCCTGAGTATTGTTCTGATCACAGGAACAGTTTTCTTTAACGTAACACTCGTTTTTCGTGCAAGTGTCAGTTACCTGGCATGTTCCGCCGGTTTCTGTTTTCGGACAGTTTTTTATGACTGTCCTGAACTCGCTGATAGTTGGCAGGCGCCAGTCGTGAAAACCACCGTCTGAAATACCGCTGCAGTAGGTTTTTGCCGAAGACCAATCCATTTTACTGTTTGACGGATTCGACCAGAAATATCCGGTAATAAGGTCTTTACACAGATAAGATTCCTCCTGAGTACCGTCGCATTCCTGAAAACCTTCTTTATCAACGCAGACAGATCCGTTAAAGCCGTAGCCTTCATCGCATTTGAAGCGGCATTCGCCTTCTTTGGATTCGTTGTTGAAGACTGCGATGTCCGATGGAACCCACATGTCATTCCAGTCCCAAGTCTGTTCTATTTTTGCGAATCTATTTATTTCGGCATGTTCTTGATTAAGTTTGCATTTGACGGTTCTTGTTGAGAGATTTCCGCGGACACAGCGGACATAGAAAGAGTTGTCTGTGCTTTTTGTAACGGTGCTTCCATCAAGGAAATTGATTCCCTGAGCATTGCTGGAATCAACCGAATTTGAAGACCACAGCAGGCTGATTTCGCCGAATTCGCTGTAAAGTCCGTCGGTATTCCCTTCGCAGCCGGAAGCTGAGTCGCAGTTTCTGACGAGAGTGTTAAGGACTTTTATGCTAGGAAGTTTCCAGTCATCGAATCCGCCTTCGTTCAAATTAGCACAGTATTCAAAAGTATCATTCCAGTGCATAGTATTTTCCGATTTTGCTGACCAAATCAAATCTGTGTTCATATCAATGCACGGAGTCGCGCTTGTAGGTGAACATTCTGGAAGACAATTCGAATCTATCCAATGATGTCCATTTTTACATTTGAAACAACATTCACTTTCACTTTCGTTTTCGCAGTAAGAACCTTCCTTTGATGGAATCCATTTTTCACCGTTCCAAACCTGAATGATTTCCGAAACGGTATTCCACTCCGCATTCTTAGGAAGTTCACTGCATTTTGCTGAACGGGAATTTGCCATGCAGACTTCGCCATTCCATGTATAGTTTTCTTCACAGCCGCAGATGAAAGCATTATTTTTTATTTTGCATTCTCCGGTCGAATTCGGCATTTCTTCACATGGATTTTCCTCTTCGCATGGTTTTTCACCATTCTCTTTTCCTTCGTTTTCTTTGCCGTCAGAAATTTCCTGTTCTTCAGTATTTTCCTGATCTGAATCTTGACCCGAGATTATATTTTCATCATCCGAGTCTGAAATACTTTGTTCGTTGGAGTCGTTTTGTTCATCGTAAACCGGATCGGATTTGCTTCCTCCGCAGTTCACAAAGAAAAAGAAAGAGCTCAACATTAAAATCACAAAAAATCTTTTCATCTTAAACCTCCTGAAATAAAAAAGTTGCTGAAATTATTGAAAAAAGTTGCAGAAATGCGGCTGAAAAACTTGACTTTAATGTAAAATTAGATATAATTAAAAGCGGATTCCTGATTCCTGATTCCTGATTCCTGATTCCTGATTCCTGATTCCTGATTCCTGATTCCTGATTCCTGATTCCTGATTTCTGATTCCTGATTCCTGATTCCTGATTCACAAAATTTGTATTTTCTATTAACAAAGCGAATCCTCTCAAAAAATCAAACGCTGCATATAATAAGGAAAGGCGAGAGAAAGGCAAGTTTTTGTTAAGATGGTTCAGAGTTTTACCAACTCTTTGATTTTGCTTTCAGACCAATATTCATTCGGCCAGAAAAAAAACTCTGTTTTGCGTTTTTTGAATATTCTGAAGGGAACTGTCGAGTTGTCATAAATATGAACGATATCGCAGACTTTTACGATTCCTGGAATGAGAGCGAGAGCCTTTTTATAGCGAGAAACGATTTTTTCTTCGGGAACTCCGTGACCGCCGTTTGCTTCGCGTGATTTTACACGGGCAATATTGATGCCATAATCGCAGGTAAGCACATAAATGCAGCGGATGAAATAGCCTTGTTCTTTTGCTTTTTTGAGCAGATTCAGGTTCCTTTCTGTGGAAAGCACTGTTTCAAAGGTAAAACTCTTTTGCTCGGAGAGAGCTTCTTCGCGCATTTTTTCGGCAAGTTGTGCAGCTTCAAGATCAGAACAGTGGTTGACGCTTTTGATGTTGTCTGCGTTGATATAAGGCTCGATAACTTTTGCGAATCGTGTGATGGTCGATTTTCCGCTGCCGTTAGGACCGGCGAAAACGATTATTTCAGGCTTCTTCTGATTTTGCATGGATATATTCCCGGTGACCGTCGGCGTATTCAAGATAAGCCATCTTTTTCTCGGTGTCGTAACCGGCGATAGGAGTGCCTTTTATGCGCTTGATTTCATTGTCGATTCTGACGGCTTCCTTGAAGCGTTTTGTCAGCTCGTCATCTGAAATGCCGCACATTGAATCAAGTTCATTGGGCTGTTCGTTCATTGAAATCTCCTTACTAACAAAAAACTGCAATATTTTAAGGAAAATTGAGAAAAATGCAAGATTTGCGGGCGATGGATTTAGAGTGAGGTCAAAAAAAACGGGGGCCGAAGCCCCCGCGTAAAGTCATGCAATAAACGATTAAAGTATATCGTTGTCGTTGAGCTTTTTGAGTCTCTCGTAACGGTCTTTGAGGTCAGCCTTGAGCATAGCGTGAAGTTTAGCAGCTTCGTTCGGGAAGAGTTTGGTGAGCGATTTGAAGCGGACTTCTCTGTCAAGGAGTTCCTGCGGATCGCGTGTCGGTTCCTTGCTGTCAAGCTGGAACGGATTCTTTCCTTCCTTTCTGAGTTCCGGATTGAATCTGTAAAGAGGCCAGTAGCCGGCTTCGACCGCGAGTTTCTCTTCGTTCTGGCTGTGTGACATGTCGATACCGTGGTTGATGCACGGAGCGTAAGCGATGATGAGTGAAGGTCCGTTGTATTTCTCAGCTTCGGTCATAGCTTTGACGAGCTGGTCGTGGTTTGCACCCATTGCAACGCTTGCAACGTAGATGTAACCGTAAGTCATCGAGATCATTCCGAGATCTTTCTTTCTAACTTTCTTTCCGCTTGTCGCAAATTTAGCAGTCTGACCGAACTGGGATGCCTTTGAAGCCTGGCCGCCCGTGTTGGAGTAAACTTCTGTGTCGAGAACGAGGATGTTGACGTTTTCGCCGCTTGCGAGAACGTGGTCAAGACCGCCGTAACCGATATCGTAAGCCCATCCGTCGCCGCCGAGGATCCAGATCGATTTCTTAACGATGTAGTCGCTGAGATCGTAGATCCTGTCGAGCGTTTCGCAGCACGGATCGCCGTTTGCGAGGACGTTCATGATCTTCGGGTAGAGCTCTTTCGTCTTTTCTGCGTCTTCCTTGTTGTCGATCCACTCCTGGAAGAGTTTCTTAGCTTCTTCGCAGAGGGTGTCGCCGCATTCGCAGGTCGGATTTTCGATAGCTTTCTTCATGAGAGCTTCGAGAGTGTTTCTTTTCTGTTTTACAGCGAGAGCGATACCGAAGCCGTGCTCTGCGTTGTCTTCGAAAAGGCTGTTCGCCCATGCCGGACCCATGCCGTTTTTGTTCTTGCAGTAAGGAATCGTCGGAGCGGTTCCGCCGTAGATCGAGGAGCAGCCCGTTGCGTTGGAAACTATCATTCTGTCGCCGAAAAGCTGAGTGATGAGTTTGACGTACGGAGTTTCGCCGCAGCCTTCGCATGCACCGCTGAACTCAAAGAGCGGCTGCTGGAGCTGGCTGCCTTTAACCGTGTTCTTCGGAAGGAGGTCGTCCTTTACCGGAACGTTGATCGAGAAGTCGTTGTTTGCAGCTTCTTCGTCAACGATCTCGCCGAAGTGAACCATTTCGAGTGCTTTGTTCTTCGCGATGCAGACATCAGCGCAGTTTCCGCAACCGAGGCAGTCCATCGGGTAAACCTGCATTCTGAACTTGAGACCTTCGAGACCTTTGCCGATAGCCTTGATCGTTTTGAAGGTCTCAGGAGCTTCAGCAGCTTCTTCTTCTGTCAAAAGGACAGGTCTGATCGCAGCGTGCGGGCAGACGAAGGAGCATTTGTTGCACTGGATGCAGTTTTCGGGGATCCATTTCGGAAGTTTGATCGCGACGCCGCGTTTCTCGAATTTCGTGGTGCCGGTCGGGAATGAGCCGTCCGGGCCCGGAAGTTCGCCGTGAATGTCGTTTGCGAATCTGCTGACAGGAAGGTCGTCGCCGTTCTGACGTGCGATCGGGTTGATGATCTCTTCGACCATATACTGCTCAAGGTCACTCGAGTATGCTTCGTGAACTTTGTGGATGTCGATAGCGACTTCCTTGGAGTTGAGCCAAGCTTCTTTATCGTATTTGAGTTCCTTGATTTCCGTGCCGGCAGCGTCAACAGCAGCGTTGTTCATGTCAACGATGTTCTGGCCTTTCTTGCCGTATGACTTCTGGTTTGCGTTTTTAAGGCTTGCAACTGCCTGATCGAAAGGAATAACGTTGGAAAGTTTGAAGAAAGCGGTGAGCATGATCATGTTGATCCTCTTTCCAAGGCCAAGTCCTTCGGCGATCTTGACTGCGTCAATGATGTAGACCCTGCCGTTCTTCTTCGCGATGTCTTTTTTGAGCGCAGCAGGAAGGTTCTTTTCGACTTCTTTTGCGTTCCAGTTGGTGTTGAGAACGAAGATACCGCCGTCTTTCAGGTTCTTGCTGAGGTCGTACATATTTACGTAAGCCTGGTTGTGGCATGCGATGTAGTCAGCTGTCGTGATGAGGTACGGAGATTTGATCTTCTCGTGGCCGAATCTGAGGTGGCTGACAGTGAGACCGCCAGATTTCTTCGAGTCATAAGAGAAGTAGCCCTGTGCGTACTGCTCGGTTTCGTCACCGATGATCTTGATCGCGTTCTTCGAAGCGCCGACAGTACCGTCAGAACCGAGACCGTAAAGCATGCACTGAACGGTTCCTTTCGGAACTGTGTCGAGGATCCCGTATTTGAGCGATCTGTAGGTGACATCGTCTTCGATACCGACTGTGAAGTGGTTCTTCGGCTCTCTCGATTTGAGGTTGTCGAAAACAGCCTTGACCATTCCAGGAGTGAATTCTTTCGAGGAAAGGCCGTAGATTCCGCCGACAACTTTGATCGATTCGTTTCTGTTGTAGAGAACGGTCGAAACGTCCTTGAAAAGCGGTTCGCCTTCGCTGCCCGGCTCTTTTGTTCTGTCGAGAACGGCGATAGCTTTAACAGATGCGGGGATCGCTCTCATAAGGTGTTCCGCGCTGAACGGTCTGAAAAGACGAACTTTGACAAGACCGACTTTCTCGCCCTGTTTGAGCAGGTAGTCGATGGTCTCTTCGATCGTGTCGCATGCGCTGCCCATAGCGATGATGACTCTCTCAGCTTCCGGATCGCCGTAGTAGTCGAAAAGGTGGTAGCTTCTGCCGGTAAGCTTCGAAACTGCGTCAAAAGCTTCCTGAACGATCATAGGAGCCTGGTCGTAGTAGGTGTTGCAAGCTTCTCTTGCCTGGAAGAAGATGTCGGGGTTCTGAGCCGAGCCCTTGAGAACCGGTCTTTCGGGGCGGAGAGCTCTTTCTTTGAAGTCAGCGATAGCATCGTAAGGAACTATCGTTTTGATATCTTCGTCGTCAAGTATCTCGATCTTTGAGATTTCGTGGCTTGTTCTGAAGCCGTCGAAGAAGTGGATGAAAGGAAGTCTTGCTTTAAGCGCCGAAACGTGTGTCGCAAGCGCAAGGTCATAAGCTTCCTGGACCGATGTGCTGGAGATCATGCAGACGCCTGTCTGACGGCATGCCATAACGTCGGTGTGGTCGCCGAAAATCGAAAGCGCGTGGCTTGCGATCGCTCTTGCCGTAACGTGGAAAACGCCCGGAAGAAGCTCGCCGGCGATTTTGTACATGTTGGGGATCATCAGCAGCAGGCCCTGGGATGCAGTGTAGGTGGCGGTGAGAGCGCCCGCGTT